>DASVDZ010000020.1:0-4683 GCA_036380835.1 Candidatus Eiseniibacteriota bacterium
ACCTCCCAGCGGATCAAGGACGAGAGCGGATTCGGACACAGCCCCCCGTCCGCGTCGCCGGCGATCCCCATATAGCCGGGGATCATCCAGAAGATGTTCCGGCGTGTGTCGTAGACCCAGCCGACCTCGTCGGGATGGCTCGCCTGGACCTGGCCGAGCGGCGCGCAATAGGGGAACTCCTGCCGCCACGTCGAATCCGCGATCGAGTACGAGAAGATGTTCTGGCGCCCGGACTCGAGGAATCCGTCGCTCATGGAGTAATCACCGCCGCAGAAGTAGAGCCGCCCGTTGACGGGGTTCGGCGTGATGCGCATGTGCTTGCAGTGTCCGGAGGGACAGGCGCCCTCTCCGTCGGCGGGAAGGGGGCGCAGCACCCAGGTCTTGAGCGGCAGATCCAGGGTCGCCGCCGAAGCCGCCGGGGCCACGAGGAGGGCCAGAGCGGCGAGGAATCCCGAGCAATTCACGCGCATGATTTCACTCCTACCTCGCCCTGACGCTTCCAGGAGGGGACGGGGGAATCGAGTCGGGCGGCGCTCCGCCGCCGGGCGACAGCCGATAGATGTAGACGTCCCCGTCGATGGCGTTCACGGCCACGAACACGTTCTTGGAGGGGACGTACTGGAAGCGACCATACGTGCCCGCGCTCTGGGCGGCCGTCGGGACGACGCTCCCCGTCGTCCCGTGGCGTGTCCACACGAGCGTGTCCAGGTTCAAGGTGTAGACGTCCGCTCCTCCGTTCCACGCCACGATGCGGTCGCTGACGGGGTCGTAGACGAGGCCGGGGTAGCGGCCGGACAGGATCCCCGTGTCGCCGGTCGTGGAGAGCGTCTGGCGCGTGGAGGTTCCGGATTGGCTCAGGTCGAACATATAGACGGTGCCGGAGCCGAGGGCGAGGAACTTCCGGCGCTTCCAATCGAACACGCCGGACTTGCTGGAGCCCACCGCGTTGTCGCCACGCCACGTCCATGAATCGCCGGCGGGATCGTACTCCGCGAGCCTCTGGCCCGCCTCGGCCAGGAACACGTGGCCCGTGGTCGGGTCGTACCCGCTGACCGCCTCCAGGTACGCGCAGCCGTCGCAGACCGGGAGATCGGCCTTCCGTTCCCAACGCGACCCGGCGAAATCGAACGCCCACGTGTCGCGACCTGCCGAGCCGCTCCCGCAGTAGCGCGACCCGCCGTTGATCCAGAATCGGTCCTGGCTCGGGAGGTACTCCACGCCGTCGTACGTGTGCCGCGAGACGGGGTTCCCGTCCGAATACGTGTCCACACAGGTCGCCCCAGGGTCGGGAATGCCCGCGCTGGGTCCCCAGACGCGCGACCACTGGAGCGTGTTCATGTCGAAGGTATAGATCTCGTTCCCGCCGTAGTCGCCGTGCCCGCCGCCCCAGACGATGAGCCGGTCACGCCGCGTGTCGTAGGCGCCCCCGCTCCACGCCTCCATGACGGCCTTGGGACCGGAATACCCAGGCGGGATCGGGCTCGGAAGGACCTGGTCCATTCGGGAATTCGGGACTTCGTACCACTGCCCGGGCTGCAAGGTGTCGATCGGTCCCGACCGCGCCTCCGTGGCCGCGCCGAGCGCGAACAGAGCCACAGCGAGGGCGGGGGCCAGCGTCGCATTTCGGGCGAAGGTCACGATGCGATCATTCCTTTCGATGGCGTCCTGGGGTGCAAGGCCCGCGCCCGTCTGGCCGCTCAGGCGTCGTGTCGGGGTGGGAGCTGGTCCGCCCGGACCAATTGCCCATGATGGTGCAAGGAGCGAGCCGGTTCGACAAGCACGAATCGATTTCCCTGCGGCGCCTCCCGTCGTCCGCTCCAGCGAGCGCCGGCACGAGCCCGACCCGGCCGCCGCGGGTCGCGTATTGCGGCGGCCGGTCGACGATTTGCACGAAATGCCCTCGAACACTGTACGGATCGGCCTCGAATGGGTCGACACTAAAGAGTCCGCGGCGAGTGGTCGATCCATCCGACGGGGTCGGGGCGGCCCCGAAGTTCGCGGTTGCGCCATCGGACCCTGGGGCATACCGTCGTTAGGCTGTACGTCTTCGTATCCAGGCATCGTCGAGGCCCCCTTGAGGAGGCATCGTTGAACCGCTCATCTGACGGCCGGATATATCCGTTCGTTGCGTTCACGGCCCTGCTCGTCGTGGGGTTCGCCCTTCCGACGGCCGCGCGCGCGCAGATCAACGCCTACAACTCCATCGGGCTCGAGTGGACGGCCACCGGCGACGACTCGACCGCCGGACGCGCCAGCGCCTACGACCTTCGGTACCGGACGTCGGCCCCGTCGACCGACACGCTGTCGTGGTGGAACGCCGCGACGAAGGTCCCGTCGGGGAGCCTGCCGGTCCCTTCGGTCTCCGGCAGCACCGATTCGACCCGGGTGACCGGGCTGACGCCGGGCACGACCTACTACTTCGTTCTTCGCGCCGTCGACGACGCGGGGAACTGGTCGGGGTACTCGAACGTCGCGAGCGCCGCGACGCTCTTCTGCGACGCCCCGACGACGGCGCCGGGTTCGTTCTCGGCGACGTCCGACACCGGGCGGGTCGACCTCTCCTGGTCCGGATCCGATCCCAAGGCGACGTCGGTCCACGTCTACCGGGGAAGCGGGTCCGGCTCGCTCTCGCTCCTCACGACGCTCGGCGCGAGCGCCACGTCGTATCGCGACACCGCGGTCCAGGCCGGCGCGAGCTACAGCTACCGCGTCGCGTGGGGCAGCGGCTGCGCCGACGGCCCGTCGACGTCCACGGAGTCCGTGGTCCTCCCGGGCACGCCCGCGCCGCCGGGAGCGACGCCCGTTTCCGCGAGCCTCCACGCCTACCCGAATCCCTCGAGCGCGAACGTCCAGTTCGTCGTCCGGATCGAGGCGACCCGGGACCTCGACGCCCGGATCCGCCTCTTCGACATGTCCGGCCACTGGATCGCGACGATCGTCGACGGTTCCCTGAGCCCGGGCAACCACACCATCAACTGGCCGCGGACGAGCCGCGAGGGGCACCGCGTCGGCCCGGGCTACTACGAAGCCGTCGGCACCGTGGGCGACACGCGCGTCCGCGAGCGGATCGTCCTCCTCCCCTAGCGGCCAGAGCCTCTCCCGGCAGCGCTTCGCGTCCCGGAACGTGCACCCGGGCGTCCCCCCACGTGCAGAACTTGCGATGCGTCCTGCACGCGATCGGGCGTTCCTCCTCGCCGCTCCCGCAACCGCTTGTCGCTGCGACAGCGCAATCTGCGCGCGTCGGCCCGCGCGCGATGGCACCGTTCCTGCAATCTCGGGGAGCCTCGGGGGACACCACGCTCATCCATGCTTCTCGCGAACCGTCGCGGCAAGGGGACGGGGCGCATGGCCACGAGGCGCCGGCTCACGCGCGCTGCGTCGCGCGCGGACCGCTCCGTCCGGGCCGCAAGGAGGCATGGATCGACGACGCCGCGCGTCACGGGCGCACGCCAAACGGGGAGGACTGCATCCATGGCCACGCACCGGTCGTCACTCGATCCCACGCCCGTCCGACGCGACAGGATTCCGCTCTGGGTCCTCGTCGCGATCTTCCTCGCGGGAGTCGCGCTCCTGGGACTCGTCTCTCCGATGGCCGCGCACGCGCAGACCTCCGCGGACTCCTCCGTGGTGCTGCTCTGGACCGCGCCGGGGGACGACGGGAACATCGGTCGCGCGACGTCGTACGACATCCGCTATCGGACCGTGAACATCTCCGGAACCGACACGACGAGCTGGTGGAACGCCGCGACCCAGGTGACGGGCGAGCCCGCGCCGGGCGCCTCCGGGGCCACCGACTCGATGCGGGTCCGCGGGCTGATCCCCCTCACCACCTACTACTTCATGATCCGCGCGGCGGACGAGGTCCCCAACTGGTCGGGGTACTCGAACGTGGCGACCAAGACCACGGGCGGCGACAACACGGCGCCGGCGGCGGTGGCGGATCTCACGGTCACGGGCACGACCGGGACCTCGATCTCGGTTCGCTGGACCGCCCCGGGAGACGACGGCACGACCGGCACGGCGACGAGCTACGACATCCGTTACTCCACGAGCGCGATCACCAGCTCGAACTGGACGTCGGCCACGCAGGCGACCGGCGAGCCGACGCCGGCGACGGCGGGGACGACCCAGTCGTTCACGATCGCGGGACTCGTCGGGAGCCAGACGTACTACGTCGCGATCAAGACCACGGACGACCGGGGCAACGTTTCGCTTCTCTCGAACGTGGTGAACGGCACGACGCTCGACACCGTGGCGCCGGCGCCGGTGCGCGACCTGTCCTATGACGAGTCGGCCGATTCCACGAGCGGCCGACTCGCGTCCGCGGACTTCTCGGAGGTCCTCGATCGCCATGACTCCTAGCCGAATGCGGCGCCTTCGCGGCGTCCCGGGTTGGGGCATCGCCGCGCTCGCGGCCCTGATCCTGCCCGGCGCCGCGCGCGCCGACTCGGTCACGCTCCATTGGACGGCGCCCGGTGACGACGGCAACGTCGGCCGGGCGTCGACCTACGAGCTCCGCTACTCCACGCAGCCGATCAGCGGAGCGGATACCGCGTCGTGGTGGGGCTCGGCGACCTCGGCGGGCACGCTCGCTCCGCCACAGACGGCGGGGACGCGCGAGGCGGTGACCGTGAGCGGCCTCGTGACCGGAACGACCTACTACTTCGCGAGCCGGACCGCCGA
>DASVDZ010000021.1:0-3680 GCA_036380835.1 Candidatus Eiseniibacteriota bacterium
CGCCCCTGACCCTCGACCGTCGTCGAGTCCCAAACGACTAGCGACTTCGTGATGGCGATCTCGCATGAGTCGAGGAGCACCGTGCCCCCCGGTCCACGGACGAAGTCGAGCCCTTGCTGTACCCCCGCTTCGGTGGAAGGGAATTCGCGCCGGACGTAGTCGCCGCCCCGAATCGCCACGACCACGGGAGCAGCCGGATCCGCGACGGAGTCATGGACGCCGGATAGGGACGCGGCGAGAGCGACAGCGACGACGGCGGTTCGGATCGAGGTCACGTCACCAGGATACGCTACACGAGAGCGCGAGCGGCGTCTCGGAATCCGTCCCCACGCCCGCCACATGCCCCCGATTCTTGATCTCGCTCGCCCCCACGGTCGCCTCGAGGCGTAGCCACCGCGCCGGGTTGTAGATCACGCTCCCCGACACGCGCGTCTCCCGCTCCACGACGCCCTCGAACGCGGCGGCGTCCACCTTGCCGCCGGCTTGCTTGTCGTAGAAGTCGCCCAGGCGGCCCTCGCCCTTCTTCCGCCACTCCCCCCGGACGCGGAACTCCCACGCGTCGCTCCACTCGCACCCCAGCTCGCCCACCAGCGACGCGACGTCCGGCCCCAGCACGAACCCGATGGGGAACCCGTCGGAGGCGAAGTCGTGGTGGTGCCAGACGGAATACGTGAAGTTGTTCACCCGCGTGTATTCCAGCGAACCGTTGAGCATGCGGAACCGCATCGCGTCCACGGCCCCGTGCTGGCCGATCTGGCGCCGCGCCTCCACGCCGCCCTGATAGCCGATCATGTCGGGCTTGTAGTCCTTGCTGAACGAATAGTCGTCCATCATGAACTCGCCCCAGAGCCTAAGCCCGCGCTTGGCGATCCACGACACGTCGGCCGACCAGAGCACGTTGTTCTTCGCCAGTAGCTCGCCCGTGGAGTCCCCCGGCACGGCCCCGGTCACCCCTGCCTTGGGCCGCTTCTCCCAGAACGAGTAGGGGACGAGCGGCATCAGGTAGAGCGGCGTCTGGCTCGTGCCGTCGAACCGGGCCAGCTCGGTGACCCCCGCGGTGAGCCGCAGGGACGGTGACCACTCGAGCCGGTGCCCGGCCAGGTACGTCTGCGCTCCGGGATCCAACAACGACACGAACCACTGGAGCCGCCACTTCCCGAACATCCCGGCCTCCGCGCGGAGCATGTCGAGCGCGGGCGCGGCGTCGGAAAGGGCGAGCGTCCCCTCGCGGCCGGGCCCCCAGCGGAGCCACGTGTGCCCCGCCAACACGCGCACCTTGGACGCGCGGAACTCCACGTACGCCTCGTTCACCCACGAGTTCACGTCCACGCCCTCGATCAGGGCGTCGCCGGTGCCGAAGTCGGGCGTGCCGCGTCCTCCCTGCGACGCGGTCCCCTCGTAGAGGTCGGCGAAGAAGACCGTGGAGGAGTCGGGCGCGGCGGTCAGCGTGACGCCCGCGCGGTAGTCGCGGTTCACGTCGGGGCGGTTCCGCGGGTCGTCCTCGTACCGGAAGGACGCGTACGGCGAGACGCTGAGCCACGCCTCGGAGTAGTCCTCGACGCGAAGGATCGCCGGCTTGGTCGCGTCCGCCCAGGACGGATCGAGGTCCCGGATCGCGCGCAGGTAGGAGGGGTCGTACGCGGCGCCCCTGTACGAGGTCCGGAGCGACAGGAGGAAGCTCGCGGCCTCCTGGTTCCGGAGCGGGCGCGTCGAGAGGAACTGGGGCATCATGCCGTACGTCTCGGCGAGGCGCTCGAGGTCGCGGTAGACCGGGCTGTCGGTGGGGATGCGCTCGTACGGGACGTACGTGGCGCCGGCGGGGGCCGGCGCGACGCAGCACAGGACGGCCGCCGCCACGAGCGCCGCGGCCGCCGCGTTGGAAACCGCGCGCCCCCTCACGTGGGCGCCCCGGTCCGCCGGTCCAGGACCTCACGCACCTTCTTCAGCAGATCCTCGGGTGAGAACGGCTTGGCGATGAACGTCGCGCTCGACTTGAGGACGCCGTGGAGCACGATCGCCCGCTCCATGTACCCGGACATGAAGAGCACGTCGAGGTTCGGATCGCGGTCCACGAGGCGGGCGGCCAGGTCGGGCCCGGTCGTCTGGGGCATCACGACGTCGGTGATCAGGAGGTCGAACGGCCGGCCGTCGCGCGAGGCGATGTCGATCGCGTCGCGCGCGTTCGCGGCCTCCGTGACCTGGTAGCCGGCCCGGCTCAGCGCCTCCCGGATCACCGAGCGGACCAGATCCTCGTCCTCCACGAGGAGCACCCTCTCCGTGCCGGCCCGGGTCCGGACCGCGCCGCCGGGGCTCGCCGCCTCCACCGTGGGCGACTCGGCGACCCGCGGCAGGTAGATCTTGAACGTGGTGCCGATGCCCACCTCGCTGTAGACGTCCACGTGTCCGCCGCTCTGCTTCACGATTCCGTAGACGGTGGAGAGCCCGAGCCCCGTCCCGCGGCCGACGTCCTTGGTCGTGAAGAAGGGCTCGAAGATCCGGCTCAGGGTCTCCGCGTCCATCCCGTGCCCGGTGTCGGTGATCGCCATGAGGACGTACTCGCCGGGGCGGAGATCGACGCGGTCCCGCACGAAGTCCTCGCCGAGGACGACGTCCTGGGTCTCGATCGTCACCATGCCTCCGTCGGGCATCGCGTCTCGCGCGTTGACCACGAGGTTCATGATGACCTGGTGGATCTGCCCCGGATCGGCCCTGACGGTCGTGTGGCCCGCGGACAGGCTCGTGGAAAGCTGGACGTCCTCGCCGATCATTCGGCGGAGCATCCGCTCCGTCTCCGCGATGAGGTGGTTCAGGTCCACGACCTTGGCGGCGAACGTCTGGTGCCGGCTGAACGCCAGGAGCTGCCGCGTGAGCTGCTCCGCGCGCTCGCCGGCGCGCCGGATCTCCTCCGCGTCGTGCTGCGCCGGGTGGTCGGGGCCGAGCCGCATGCGGAGGAGGTCCGCGTATCCCAGGATGGCGGTCAGGAGATTGTTGAAGTCGTGGGCGACGCCGCCCGCGAGCCGGCCCACCGACTCCATCTTCTGCGCCTGGCGGAACTGCTCCTCGAGCTTCTTCCGCTGGGTCGTCTCGTGGATGATCGCGAGCGCGCCGACGATGGCCCCGGCCTCGTCGCGGAGCGGCGAATAGTGGCTGTCGGCGTGGCCCTTCCGATCCGTCTCGGGAATGAAGAAGGGGCGGTCCTTCGCGACGACGGTGTTCCCGGCCAGCACGTCCTGGAGGCGCGACTCGCCGCCGATCTCTTCGAAGAAGGTGAAGAGTTCGAGAGGGGAGCGGCCGAGGACCTGGTCCCGCGAGAGGCCCGTGATCCGCTCCATCGCCGCGTTCCAGACCGTGATGCGGTACTGGTGGTCGATGGCGACGATGCCGTCCATGCTGCTCTCGATGAGCCGCGTGGAGAACTCCCGCTCCTCGCGCATCCGCTCCTCGGCCTCCCGGCGCTCCCGGTCGCGCGTCTCGAGCGCCTCCGCCATCTCGTCGAACGCAAGGCCCAGGCGCCCGATCTCGCCCGATCCATGCTCGAGCCCCGTGCGCGCGCGCAGGTCGCCCCCGCGCAGGCGGTCGGCCGCGGCGGCGAGCGAGCGAACGGGGCGGAGGATCAGCGCTTCGCCGCCGAGCCACGCGAGGAATACCGCCAGGAGGGTGACGAAGACCAGTACCGCGAT
>DASVDZ010000022.1:0-18286 GCA_036380835.1 Candidatus Eiseniibacteriota bacterium
CGATCCGCCCCGTGGACGACCCGGCGCTCCAGGCTCCGCTCCACGCGGTCGCGCCACGTTCCCGGCTTCGGGTGGATCCCCTCTTCGATCCAGGGATCGCGAAAGTCGGCGATCCACGGCCGGCCGGTCCATCGATGGAGCGTCAGGGCGATCAGGTGCGCGGTCGCCGGCGGGCTGGTCGAGAAGATCGCCTCGATCCGCTCGCGGGCGATGACCCGGAGCCCCCGCGCCGTCGCGAACGGGATCCAGGAGACGAACCGGTCGGGGACGGCCAGCGCGCCCCAGTACCGGCCTCGGATCGCGAGGTGTCGCGCGGTGTCGAATCCGATCGTCCGGTGGATCACCGCCTCCGGCGGGATGTCGCTCGAGAGCCGTTCGTCGCGCGCCTCGTAGAACGAGGGGCGCAGCGTCAGCACGTGCGGCACCCAGCCGTAGTCCGGCAGGTACTTGCTGAACTTGAGCGCGCGGAGGACGCCGCTGCTCCCCCCTTCGGGCGGGTAGTGGTAGGCCACCAGGAGGACCGGCCTCACCGTCCCTCCCCCGGGGCGCGGCGCCAAGCGAAGGGCCGAAGGGAACGGCCGAGCACGGTCACGTGCGCCACCTCTCCCAGGAGTCGGAATCCCGCCTTCTCGATCCCGCGGATCGACGCCGCGTTCGCGCGATGGACGCGGATGTACGCGGCACGGGCGCCCCGCGCCTTCAGGTCCCGAAGCGCGGCGGCGAGCGCCGCCGGGTAGATTCCCATTCCCCTCGAGTCGGGCGTGGTGGCGCAGTCGTAGAGGAACGCCGCGGGCGCCTCGACCGTCGCGCACGCGACGAGGCGCCGGATGCTCGCCTGGTCGGTCGAAACGCGCATGGAGTAGACGCGGCGCCCCTCCCGCTCGCCGTGAAACCACTCGTCGCCGTCCGCGCCGGGAGGCTCCCACGAGAAGGAGACGGGCGCGCCCGGCGCGGCGGGTGGAGGGTCCGCGGAGAGATCGAAGCCGTAGACGAGCCGGCGCTGGACTCGGAGCGCGGACCGGAGCGACTCTCGGACTCCCGCGAGCCGCCCCGATCGCCGTGGGACCTCCCGTGACCCGCTCATCGGTCGGCTCCCGGTGCGAGGCGAAGCTCGAGGAGGAGCGCGTCCGCGAAGAACTTCGCGGCCCAGTTCAGGTATTCGTACGTCCCGTACTCGGCCCAGATCGGCCGCGAGCCCTGGACGCCGCCGCGAACACCCGGATCGCTCGCGGTCCGATCCTGGGTCCTCCGGATCGATCCGTTCAGCCGGACCGCGGCGTCGAGGTAGCGGCGCCCCGCCCCGATCTCGAAGAGGCGGAATCCCACGATCGCGGTCTGTGCGTCTCCCGTGAGACATCCGAAGCGGGCCGCCGGCTTCCAGGAATCGTCGAACCGCCCCGGCAGCCGGCCGTCCCGGGTCTGCGCCGCCAGGATGCCGTCGGCCGCCCGTCGCGCGGCCTCGATGAAGCGCTCCTCGCCGAGCAGGACTCCCGCCTCGAGGAGCCCCTCCATCGTGTAGGCCAGCGTGTGGAGGAGCGGGCGGCGGTTGTCGCTCAAACAGCAGTCCTCGAACCATCCGTTCGCGCGCTGGCGAGTGAGTACGTACGTGAGATTGCGGACCGCCGCGTCCCGGTGGCGTGCTTCACCGGTCACGCGCCACGCTTCGAGGAGGCCCCACGCGCTCCGCGCGTCGTACGTGTTGACCCCTTCCCGCGCGAACTGTGATCCGTGCAGGCGCCACGCGCCGTCCTTGTCCTGCGACGCCACGAGAAAGTCGGCCGCGCGCCGGGCGGACACGAGCGAGACCGGATCGCCCGTTTCCCGGAAGTGTCGCGCCCAGCCGAAGAGCACCTGCCCCGTGTTGAAGATCGCCGGCGTGGGGGGAAAATCGACGGTGCCTCCCTGCACCGCGCCCCCCTCCATCTGGAGTTCCGACTCCCAGGCCGCCATGTGCGCGGCGCGCTCGGCGAACGAGGCGTCTCGCGCGAAGGCGGCGTAGTCGTAGAACGTCGGGATGATGTATCCGGTCGTCTCGGGATACGCGCCGAGCCAGCCGCGGCGGCCGTGCGCGCGCATCATGCGAAGGGCGTAGCTGCGAGAGACGCCGCGTCCCCCGCCCGCCTCCTGGGCCCGGCAAAGCCAGTCCATCGTCGCCCGCAGATGTTCCCGAGGCGTCCCCTCGGGGCGCGCGGGCGCGAAGAGGTCACGGAGCGCGGCGGCCCACGGAGGCCGAGGCGTGATCGGAGCGCTCATCGCCATGCGCGGAGGAGGCCCCGGAGCGACGCGACGCGGTGCCGGAGCGGGCTCAACACCTTGAAGCCGGAGCGGCAGGGGCGCGGCTCGGTGCCGAGCCTGAGCTTGAACCGATAGATGCCGTGGAGCGGATCCCCCTCGACCGACGCCGAGGCCGGGACACCGCCCCGGTTCAGCTCGCGGAACCCGGCGTCCTGGAGCGATTCGAGGGCGTGCCAATAGAGGGCGCTCTGCGCGCCCATGCGGTAGCCCTCGGGGGAGCTGCCGCTGAAGACCGAGTAGGCGCGCCCTTGGTACGCCGCGAAGAAGAGGGCCGCGACCGTCTTCCCTTCCGACCGCGCCAGGAAGAGCCGCGCGGCGCCGCGCCTCACGAGATGCTCGTGGAGGCGCTCGTAGAAGGCGTCGTCGGCGTCGAGGTCGTAGCCGAGGCCCTGGGACGCCCGCTTCTCCCGCGTCGCCTCGCGCGCGGCGCGAAGCTCGCGCAGGTCCTCGGGGTCGTGCCCCTCCTCGCAGCGGAGCCCCTCGCGGCCGAGCTTCCGGATCCGCTCCCGCTGATCCTTGGCGACCGCGCGCCAGATCGTATCGCGGTCCCGGGTCAGGTCGACCGTGAATTCCACCCGCCCCTCCTCCGCGTATCCGTGCTTCGAAGGGAGGAATTCGCTGGTCCCGCTCATGTAGGAGCCGATTCGAACCGTGGCGCAGCCGAGCCCCCGGCCGACCTGTTCGACTCCCGCGACGAGAGCCGACGCGAGCTCCGGCCCGGCGCCATGCGGAAAAGGATGCGATTCGAGCAGGAGATCGCGGAGGATTCCCCGGAGCACGGGGCGCCGCGAGTGGCTGAGGAACGCGAGCGCGCCTCCCACCGTCCCTCCCGCCTCGTCGCGTCCCGTGACGTAGATCGGATGGAGCCCCTGCGAAGCCTCCAGGTAGGCGGCCCAGACCGGGCTGTGAAAGATCGAGCCGCCTCGAGACTCGAGGAACGCCTCCCACCCGTCGGGCGGTCCGTCCGTGCGGGTCTCGAAGGAGAGCCTCACGGGATCACCTCGAGCGCGGGAGCGCCCTCCGCCGGAACGCGGAGCGTGATCCGTCGCCCCGCCTCGGTGAGCACGATCGCCCCTCCCGTCTCCCAGGGGTCCCCTTCCAGCGACGCCTCGATGTCGTCCCGTGGCCGCCCCGCCGGCTCCGCCGCGATGAGCGTCGCGAGCCGCGCGCGCGAACCGACCGCGGAGACGACGGCCACGGCGGCGTCCTCGCGCGTTCCATCTCCCGTCGCGACCCAACCCTGCGGCGGCATGTCGGAGCCCCGGACAAGCGCCGGGGCGGCCGCGCCTGATCCCACGTAGAGGATCCGAGCCGTCGGCCCTCGTGTGGCGCGCGTCGCCACGAGGCGCGTTCCCTCGACGCGGGCCGTCAATCGCGGGCTCAGATGGAGCGCGCTATCGAACCGGCGCTCCCGGTCCGCGTCGAGGCGGTCGAGCACGAGGAGGAGGCCATGCGGGAGCATCGCGAGCGCCCGACGATGCCGCACCCCTTCGGACGCGTCGTGTTCCGCTTCGATGAAGTGGCCGCCGGGCCACTCGGCGACGCGGAGCACGCGCGCCGCCGCGATCCGCTGGTCCGCGCCGTCCACCTCGATCGTGTTGTGGGCGCGCGTTCTCAGGAAGTAGCTCTCGCGGAGCGGGTCGCCGTACGCGTACGGGCCCCCCGAATCGACGATCAGATCCTCGCCGTACGCGGCGAACTCGAACGAGAGGAGGTCCCGGTGGATGTGCGTCGTCGGGAAGACCCCGAGACGGACGGCTAGGTGGCGCTCGTCCCGCCACGGCTCCCTCTCGCCCCAGCCGCTCCGAAGGAAGGCGACTCCGCCGTCCGGATCGAGGAGCGCGCGGCGCGCGGGCGCGACGCCTCCCTTCCCTTCCGTTCGCGCGTAACGGAACGCCGGCGCCCCCTCGAGCGGGGGGCCGTCGAGATCCTCGAGGCGGAGGAGCACGGGCGCGTTCCGATCCGAGTCGCCGAGGGCGGGCAGGCCGCCGTCGGGGCGAACCATGTGGGCCCCGGCTTCGGCCATCGCGCGGAGTCGCTCCTCGTAGCCCGGCGAGAGGGCCGCGCCGCGCGATCTCGTGAAGCGCGCGGCGTCCAGGAACTGGCGCAGTACGTAGAAGTGATAGTACGGCGAATGCTCGCGGTGGACGCCCGAACGCGAAACGTTCTCTTCCATCTGCCGCTCGAGCCGCCGCCGCGCCGTGGCGTCCCACCCGCCGGCGCGCGGATGGAGGCGCATCGCGTCGCTCAACGCGAGGAGCGCGTAGGCCTGCGTGACGCCGTGGTTGTGCTCGGCGCGGTAGAACTCGGGCATCGCGAGCCGCTCGGCGTGCCGCGCCAGCGCGGCGACGAGCCGGCGCGCGAACGGAGCGGCGGGCGGCTCCCGGCGCCGCGTGCGCTCCCAGAGCCGGGCCAGGGTGAGCGCCCGCGTCGCGGTGATGTGGTCGTCCCAGACGAGCGTGGAGCGCTCGGACTTCCCGCACGCGTCGAGCCACGCCGCCGCGACGGCCTTCGCCCGTTCGAGGTCTTCGTCCCGCCCCGTCAGCTCGTGCGCGCGAAGGAGCGCCTCGACGGCGAAGAGGCTGTAGAAGAGGAACTGGTCCCGCAGCGAATCCATCCCCTCCGGATGCCTCGTCCAGACGATCGACGCGAGCGGAACGCGGAGGCCCGCCCCGAAGGCGTACTCGCCGCGGCGCAGCGCCTCGGCGAGGGGGGGCGGCGAGTCCCCGGGAGGATCGAACCCGGGGAACGAGGGCGGGTCCGCCGGCGGCGCCTCCTGGAAGGCGCGCGTCGAGGACGGATCGGCCGCCTCCCACGCGGCGCCTCCGAGGCGGCGGAGCGCCTCGTGCGCCGCCCGCACGGACGCCGCCGAGCCGCGCCCGAGGCGCCAGGAGACGCGCCCGATCGAGCGCTCGGCGCGAAGCGCGAGGCGGACCATCATCCGGTCGATCGCGAGCCCCGCCGCGAGCGGACGGCGTCGCGGGGCCGGAGTCCGGCCGCCCTGCGCGATCACCGGATCTCCTCGAGCGCGGCCGGGACATTGTCGACCTTCCCTCGCTGAAACAGCGTCCGGGCGATGTCGAGGAATTCGACGACGATACCCCGGTCGAAGAGGACCAGGGCGCCGGAATAGACGACGGCTCCGACGGCCACGTCGAGCGCCAGTCGTCCCCCCGCGGCCGCGGGGTGGATCAGTGCGTTGGCGAGGAACAGCGCGGCGATCATGAGGGCGGCCGCCGAGAGCGAGGGCCCCACCGTCCGCAGATAGCGCCATGCGGGGAGGCGCACGTCGATCATGCTCTGCACGAGGAGCGAGGCGCGGAGGAGCGGGAACGCGATCCCCCAGGCGAGGGCGACGCCGCTCAGGCCGAACCGGACGCCGACCAGCATCGCCACCGCCATTCCGACTCCGAACGCCGCCGAATAGTAGAACACCTTCCGCACGTGACCTTGGGCCGTGAGGAGCGGCGTCGAGGGGAGTGGGAGGACGTAGAAGATGCCGCCGAGACAGAAGATGCGGAGGATGCCGACGATCGGGCGCCATCGCGGCGAGAGGAATACCTCGACCAGGTCGGGCGCCACGAAGGCCAGGCCGGCCTGCATCGGGAAGGTGAGGACCGCCAGATACTTGGTGAGGCGGAGGAACGTGCTCCGAAGCCCCTCCAGATCGTCCTGCAGCTTCGAGAAGACCGGCAGCGCGATCTGCGTGATGATCGCGGTCGATACGGTGTGAAGCGGGTTCAGGCCGAGCGTCATCGCCATGGAGAAGAGCCCCACGGGGGCTCCACCGAGGAATCGCCCCAGGATCGCCGTGTTCACGAGCGGCGAGACTTCCTTGATGACCGTGGAGCCGGCCACGTGGAGACCGAAGCGCACGGCGTCCCGGATCGGACCGTACTCGAATTCGAATCGCGGCCACCAGCGCGCCAGGACCATCATGCCGGTGTTCCGGACGGCGACCCGCGTCACCTGCCCTCCGACGAGGGCCCAGTATCCGAGTCCCATGTGCGCCAGGGCGATCGAGACGAGCGCGGCGACCAGCACGCCTGCCCCCTCCGCGAAGGAGCGCCGTTTGAAGTCGATCTCCTTGGTGAGAAGGCTCAGCGGCACCGTCCCGAGCGAGCTGAAGAGGAACGTGAACCCGAGGGCGCGGATCACGGGCACCAGTCGCGGCTCGTGGTAGAACCTCGCCGCGGCCGGGGCCGCGAGGACGGCCACCGAGACGAGCCCGGCGCTCACGCCCATCAGGAGCCAGAAGATGCTGTTGATCTGCCGGTTGGTGAGCGTCTTCCGCTGGATGATCGCGACGCCGAGCCCGAACTCCTGGAAGAGCTCGAGGAAGGTGATCACGGCGAACGCCATGGCGTAGAGGCCGTAGTCCACGGGCGCCAGGATGCGGGCGACGACGATCGTCGTCGCCCACGAGACCACCTGGGTCACGAGGCGCGTCCCGCCGTACCACGCCGTCGAGCGGATCGCCTTCGATTTCAGATCCAAGGGGCGCCTTTCACGTGGTCAGCCGATACCAGGCGAGCCGCATCGCGGCCGCGTCCGGGTTCTCGCCCCAGAAGCCGACGCGTCTGAGCGCGAAGGGATCGGTGGAGGCGTCGTTGGTGCCCCACACCGTGGTGAACGCCGCCAGGAACCCGGATTCGCGGAGCCCGTCGCGCAAGGCGTCGTTCATGTCGTCGGGAGTTCCGTTCGGATAGGCGAAGAGACGCACCGGCCCGCCGAGGCGGGCCTCGAGGACGGCCCGCGACGCGCGCGCTTCCTCGAGCGCCCGAGCGAGGGGCAGGCGCGTGAGGATCGGGTGGGTCACCGTGTGCGCGCCGAATCCGATCCCGGCCGCCGCCATGGCCGCGACGTCGTCCCAGCGGAGGTAGGCGGGCGGCTCGGGCTCCCGGTCGAGGAGCGCGCCGACGAGCGCGTCGACGCGCGTTGGCAGATCCTGGCCGGGCCCGCGGCGCACCGAGTCGAGAAACGCGCGGAGCGCGGCGTCGCGGCCTTCCGGCCGGTCGAGCGCGATCGCCCTGCCGTCCACGTCGAGCGAGGCGGCGCGCGTCTCCTCGAAGGCCGCGAAGACGCGATCGTGCCAGAGCGGCGTTCCCCGCTCCACCGGACCGGTCGCGATGAAGATGGTGGCGGGCAGACCGAGCCGCCTCAGGATCGGGAAGGCGTGCTCGTAGTTGTCCCGGTAGCCGTCGTCGAAGGTGATGGCCGCCGCGCGCGGCGGCGTCTCCCCGGCGATCGCGCGCCCGACCAACTCCTCGAGCGGATAGACGTCCCATCCGCGCGCCAGGATCTCCATCTGCCGCGCGAAGAGCCGCGTCGGAACGCCCGGGAAGACCGAGCCGCCCTCGTCGTTCACGCGGTGATAGACGAGCACCTGATAGGGGCGGTGACCGCGCGGGCGCAGCGCGATGCCCCGCCTCCCGATCGATGCCCCGTCGGCGAGGGCGATCGCGGCGCGGAGGAGCGGCGTGCGCGCGAGGCGGGCCGTGCGGCCCCCGGCTCCGTTCACCGTGGCCGACGGCGCCATAGCTCGAACATCACCAGGTTCCAGAGGATCGTTCCGTAGAACGAGGTGATGTCGGCGGCATGTCGCGCCACGAGATCTTCGAGCATCTCGGGGCGAACGTACTCGCGGAGGCCGCTCTCGCGCGATAGGACCAGATCGCGCATCAGCCCGTTCAGCGCGGGGTCCGTCCGGAGCCAGGAGGCGATGGGGAGCCCGAACCCGTGCTTCTGCTTCGCTCGGATCTCCGCCGGCAACAGGTCGGCATAGGCTTCCTTGAAGAAGGTCCGGAGCTCCCGCCCGCGCATCTTCATCCGCGCGGGGACCCGGGTCGCGAGCTCCACGAACGGGAGATCGAGGAAGGGGTAGCGCACGGTGACTCCCGCCGCCTCGGCCGTTCGGGTCACCTTGAAGAGGTCGTTGTCGGAGACGGCGAGCTTCAGGTCGAGGTACAGGTAATGATCCAGCACCGTCTCCGCCGGCGCCTCGCGCCAGTGGCGCGCGATGGGCTCGTCCGGATCGGGATCCCCTCCGAGCGTCTCGAGGAAGCCGGGGTCGAAGAAGGATCGGATCGGCACGTGCCGGAAGAAGCCGTGCGTGTTCAGCCGCTCCGGGTACGGGGTGGTGGCGCCCTCGATGTAGCGCCGGGCCTTGCGAAGGAGCGGCAGTCCGGTTCGGGCGAGGAGCGCCACGCCCGGCTCGACGGCCCAGCGGCGGAGCGGTCCGGGAAGCCGCCCGTAGAGATCGAAGACACGGTCCGCGGCGTACCGCTCGTTCCCTCCGAAGAGCTCGTCGCCGCCGTCTCCGCCGTAGAGCACCTCGACCCCGTTCGAAGCGGCGAGGCGCGCGCAATAGTAGGCAGGGATCGCCGAGGCGTTGGCGAGCGGTTCGTCCAGTGCGGCGATCAGGATCGGGATGGCCGCGAACGTGTCCGCGGCCGTCACGAAGTACTCTCGGTGATCGGAGCCGAACGCGCGCGCCGCCACTCGGGCGTAGTTGATCTCGTTGAACCGGGCTTCGCCGAATCCGATCGAGAACGTGGGAACGGGCTGGCCCGTCGCCTGGGTCATGACGCCGGTGACCGTGCTGCTGTCGATTCCTCCGCTCAGGTACGCGCCGACGCGGACGTCCTCCCCTTCGCTCTGGAGCCGCGCGGCGACGGCGCCGGCGAACGACTCGCGCGTGCGCGCGCGGAGGGCGGGCTCGGGGGCCGGGTCGGGATGGAGGAAGTCGAGGTTCCAGTACGCGCGCTCCCGTACGTCGGTTCGCGTCGCTTCGAGGCAGTGACCCGGGGCGAGCTTTCGCGCCTCCCGGTAGATGGTCCGCGGCGAGGCGATGTAGGAGGAGGCTACGAGCTCGACGACCGCGGCCGGCTCCAGCGAGAACGCGAACCCGAGCTCCCGCGCCTCGAGCGCGCGCAGGCGCGACGAGAAAGCGAGGGTCGATCCGGCCCGGGCGTAGAAGACCGGGCGGACCCGGAAGGGGTCGGTCGCCACGATCAGCGTCTCCCGGCCCCCATCCCACAGCGCGAGACAGAAGTCGCCGCGAAGCTCCCTCAGGAAGCCCGCGCCGGCGCGGGCGTAGTGGTCGAGGAGCCCCAGCGCGAGCGATCCGGCCCCCGATGCGGGCGGCGGATAGAGGCTTCCGGCAAACGCGAGCGCCAGCGTCTGCCCGTTTCTGACCGTCGACGCGACCGATTCGAGGCGGTGGGGGCCCGGGACCGCCCCGACGAGGACTCCCGCCCCGGAGAACGCATCGGGAACGGCGCACGGTTCGGTGAAAGAGGTCCCGGCCGCGAGGGCCCTGACGACCGAGGGATCGGGCGGCGAGGCGGATTCGCCGTGCAAACTGAGCAGCCCGTAGATCCCGCTCATCGCAGCCCGGAAGCGCGCCACGCGGCCGCCGAAAAGGGCGGCCACGAATGGGTAGGTGTAAACATCGTCATATTTTACGCTGGCAGGGACCTTGGGGCAACCGGTGATTGTCCCGGCCGGCCGGCCGATGCTAGGATCGAGTGGCGTTCGTCCCGAAGTTGGCACGGAATTGGCATCAAGCTGCCCGTCGTACTCCACTCGAGGTGAGTCTTGGTGAATCTGCCGATGAAGGTCCGAACGCTCTACCGCGCGATCTGGGGCGCCCTTTGCGGCGCCGTGCTCTTTCCCGGCGCGTCCGCCGCCACGGTCTACGACGGTGATCCCACCAACTACCATACGCTTCTCTCGCAGCTCGCCCCCGGGGACACCCTCCGTCTCGCCCCCGGGAATTACGTGCGCCTGACGCTCGACAGCATCCACGGCACGCCGGGCGCGTGGATCACGATCACGGGCCCGGCGTCGGGCCCGGGCGCCGTGATCCAGGCCGAGTCGTGCTGCAACACGGTCCAGTTCTACGGCTCCAGCTATCTTGCGGTCCGGAACCTCCACGTGGACGGTCTCGGCCTCAACGTGGACGCCATCAACGCGAAGAGCGCGAGCTCGCACCACATCCTCATCGAGAACTGCACCCTCTACAACTTCGGCACCGACCAACAGACGGTCGGGATCTCCACGAAGACCACCTGCTGGAACTGGACCGTCCGCGGGAACACGATCCTCGATGCGGGAACCGGAATGTACTTCGGCAACTCGGATGGCAGCGCCCCGTTCGTCGCCGGCATCATCGAGGGAAATCTCGTTCGCCACCCGGTCGGCTACTGCATCCAGGTCAAGTACCAGACGCCGTACACGACCCAGCCAGAAATGCCCACCGGACCCAGCCGGACGATCATCCGCAACAACGTCCTCTTGAAGGACGACCGCCCGAGCCCGGACGGGAGCCGCCCGAATCTGCTCGTCGACGGCTTCCCCGACTCCGGTCCCGGATCGTCCGACCTGTACGAGATTTACGGCAATTTCCTCTACTACAACTCGAGAGAGTCCCTCTTTCAGGGCAGCGGCCGAATGACGATCCACGACAACCTCTTCGTCGGGGCGGCTTCCGACCAGTCGGCGCTCAACCTGACCGACCACGACGCGGTGCTGAAGCTCGCGAACGTCTACAACAACACGATCTACGGCGGGAACCGGGGCGTCGACATGGTCAGCGCGCCGCGCGAGGGCGCCGCCGTGGTGGGCAACCTGATCTTCGCGACGACGCCGATCAGCCTCTGTGGCTCCTGCGGCGCCGTCTCGAAGGTCGCGAACGTCATCGACGGGGTCGCGAACGCGGGCGCGTACGTCGCGAACCCGTCGTCGACCCTCGGCGCGATGGACTTCTATCCCCTCGCGACGTGCGTCCTCTGCGCCGCCGCAGCCCTCGACCTCTCGCCCTTCGCGAGCGACACCGACTACGCGCTCGACTTCAACGGGACCGCGAAGGGCGGATTCACGTTCCGGGGAGCCTACGCGGGCTCGGGCACCAATCCAGGCTGGGCCCTGTCGGACGGCCTCAAGGTGGGCGGCCCCTCCTCCAATCCAGGCGGTGGCGCCGACTCCGCGCCCCCCTCCGCGATCACCGACATCCGCGCGCGATGACGCCGTCGCGCGCGTGGAGCGTCGCCGGCGCCTCGACGGCCGCGGCGCTCCTCGCCCTCGTGCTCGTCTTCCGGGGGACCGCCCTTTCCCTCGTCGGGATCTGGTGGCGCTCCGAGACCTTCGCGCACTGCTTCTTCGTGCCCCCGACGACCGCCTACCTGATCTGGCGCCGTCGCGCGGTCCTCGCGCGGATCACGCCGCGTCCGAGCCGCGCGGCGCTCGGCGCGATGCTCCTCCTGACCGCGGCGTGGCTCGTCGGCGACGCCGCGGGGGTCCTCGTCGCGCGTCAGGCGGCGTTCGTCGCGATGCTCGCCGCCGCCGCGTGGGCGATCCTCGGCACCGCCGTGATGCGGGCCATTCTCTTCCCCGTGGCGTTCCTCTTCTTCGCGGTGCCCGCGGGGGAGATCCTCGTGCCGCCGCTCATGGACTTCACCGGCCGATTCGCGGTGGTGGCGCTTCGATGGAGCGGCGTCCCGGTGGCGATGGAGGGGAACGTCCTCCGGGTGCCCAACGCGACCTGGCAGGTCGCGGAGGCCTGCAGCGGATTCCGCTACCTCATGGCCTCGGTCATGGTGGGGACGCTCTACGCCTACCTGATGTACCGGAGCGCGCGCCGGCGGGCGGCCTTCGTGGCGGCGTCGATCCTGATGCCGATCCCCGCGAACGGCGTGCGGGCCTACCTGATCGTGCTGATCGGATACTTGAGCGACATGAAGCTCGCCGTCGGGATCGATCACTACCTGTATGGGTGGGTACTTTTCACGATCGGCATCGCCGCCCTCTTTTGGATCGGATCGTGGTGGCGCGAATCGCCCGCGCCCGAGATGGAGCGCCCCGGCCCGGGCGGTGGGGCGGGCGCGCCGTCTGGGCCGCTCGCCCTCGCGGCGGCGGCGGCGCTCGCGCTCGCGGTGGGCGCCCTCGGTCCGATCGGCTCGGGCGCGCTCGATCGGCTCGGTCCGACCGATCCCCCGTCCGTGACCGCCCCGGCGCCCGCCGGAGACTGGAAACCCGACCCCCTCGCCGCGGGGACCTGGCGCCCCGACTTCGTCCGACCGGCGGCCGCCTTCTCGGGCACCTACCGGCGCGGCGGCGACGTGGTCGGCGTCTGGCTCTTCTACTACCGGGGCCAGCGGGAGGGCGCGGAGCTCCTGAGCACGCAGAACGCGCTCGTCGCCACGACGAACCGGACATGGCGTCGCGGGGAGACGCGCCGCCTCGATCCCCCGGCGGGGGCCGTCCCGTTCCAGATCCGGGAGACGATCGCCTACAGCGACCTGGAGCGAGTGCGTATCCGGGACTGGTACTGGATCCTCGGCGAGCGGACCTCGAGTCTGATGCGGGCGAAGATCGCCCAGGGGGCGTTCCGCCTAGCCGGGCGGGGGGACGACGCCGCGCTGGTGGCGATCTTCACGCCCGACGGCGACGCGGCGGCTGCGACACGCCGTCTGGGTGAGTTCGCGCGCGACATGCTACCATCGATCGAATCGTCGCTTCGCGCGGCCCACGGCGGTCGCGCGGGCGGCGGGTCCTGACCCCCACAGCTCACGGGAGCGCGCTCCGACCATGTGCGGCATCGCCGGCACCTTCGATCTCGTCGATCGGCGCCCTCCCGATCGCGACGTGCTCGACCGGATGAACGTCGTTCAGCGACACCGCGGCCCGGACGAGGCCACCGTGCACGCGGAGCCCGGCCTCGGCTTCGCCCACCGGCGCCTCTCCATCATCGACATCGCGGAGGGGCACCAGCCGATCACCAACGAGCGCGGCGACGTGCTCCTCATCTACAACGGCGAGATGTACAACTTCCAGGAGCTGACGGTCGAGCTCAAGGCGCTCGGCCACCGGTTCCGCACCCACAGCGACACCGAGGTCATCGTGCACGCGTGGGAGGAATGGGGCGAGGCCTGCGTGCGGCGGTTCCGCGGCATGTTCGCGTTCGCCCTCTGGGACCGCTCGCGGGAGAGCCTCTTCCTCGCGCGGGACCGGCTCGGCATCAAGCCGCTCCACTACGCGGTCCTCCCCGGGGGGACGCTCCTCTTCGGGTCCGAGTTGAAGGCGATCCTGGCCCACCCCGACACGCCCCGCCGCTTCGATCCGCGCGCGGTCGAGGACTACTTCGCGTACGGATACGTCCCCGAGCCGCGGACGATCCTCGACGGCGTCTGGAAGCTCCCGCCCGGGCACACGCTCCTCGCGCGGCGCGGCTCCCCGGTGCCGTCGCCGAGCCAGTATTGGGACGTCCCGTTCGCGACGGGGCCGGCTCCGTCGCTCGACGACGCCTGCCATGAGTTGATCGAGCGCCTGCGGGAGTGCGTCCGCATCCGGCTCATCGCGGAGGTCCCGCTCGGCGCCTTCCTCTCCGGCGGCGTCGACTCGAGCGCGGTCGTCGCGATGATGGCTGGCCTCTCGCCGGAGCCCGTCACCGCCTGCTCGATCGCGTTCACCGATCAGGAATTCAACGAGGAGGAGTACGCGAAGGCGCTCGCGAAGCGTTACCACGTCCACCACATGATCGAGCGCGTGGAGTCGGACGACTTCGACCTCGTGGACCGCCTGGCCTCGTTCTACGACGAGCCGTTCGCCGACTCCTCCGCGATGCCGACGTACCGCGTCTGCGAGCTGGCGCGGAAGTACGTCACGGTCGCCCTCTCGGGGGACGGAGGGGACGAGAACGTGGCGGGCTACCGGCGGTACCGGTGGCACCTCCTCGAGGAGCGGATGCGCTCGCTCCTCCCGCGGGCCATCCGCCGGCCCGTGTTCGGCGCGCTCGGCGCGGTCTACCCGAAGGCCGATTGGGCGCCGAAGCCGTTCCGCGCCAAGTCGACCCTCGAGGGGATCGCGCGCGACTCGGTGGAGGGGTACTTCCACAGCGTCTCGATCCTCTCGGACGCCCAGCGCGCGCGTCTCTTCACGCCGGGCTTCCGCGCCACGCTGGGCGGATACCGCGCGGTCGAGGTGCTGGAGCGTCACGCCGCCGCCTCGCCGACGCGCGATCCGCTCTCGCTCGTCCAGTACCTCGATCTCAAGACCTATCTCGTCGGCGACATCCTCACCAAGGTGGATCGCGCGAGCATGGCCCACTCCCTGGAGGTGCGCGTGCCGTTCCTCGATCACACGCTCGTGGAGTGGCTCTCCAACCTCCCCACGTCGCTCAAGCTGCGCGGCCGGGAGGGCAAGTTCTTCCTGAAGCGGGCGCTCGAGCCGCACGTGCCGCGCGATCTACTCTACCGGCCGAAGATGGGCTTCTCGATTCCGCTCGCGGCCTGGTTCCGGGGCCCGCTCCGCTCGCGCGTCCGCGAGGAAATCCTCGAGGGCCCGCTCGGCGACTTGGGGATCGTCGATCGGGACTACGCGCGCTCGCTCATCGACCGGCACCAGTCGGGCGTCGGCGACCACAGCGCGGCGCTCTGGTCGCTCCTCATGTTCGCGTCGAGCGTTCAGGCGATCGCCGGCGCTCCCGAGGGAGCGGCGGAGCCCGCTGCCGGCTGACGACGTGAGGATCCTCCACGTCCTCGACCACTCCCTCCCGCTCCACAGCGGCTACGCGTTTCGCACCGCCTCCATCCTGCGCGGGCAGCGCGCCCTCGGCTGGGAGACGATTCAGCTCACCGGGCCGAAGCAGGGGTCCTCTCCCGATTCGTCCGAGGTGTGCGACGGGCTCCGCTTCGAGCGGACGCCGCCGCGCGGCGGCGCGGCGTTCCCGCCCGGGCTCGCGGAAGTCGCGCTGATGCGCGCGATCGAGCGACGTCTCACGGCACTCGCGCGATCGGGGCGCCCCGACGTCCTCCACGCGCATTCCCCCGTGCTCGACGCGATCCCCGCGCTTCAGGTCGGGCGTCGCCTCGGGATTCCGGTGGTCTACGAGGTGCGCGCGCTCTGGGAGGACGCGGCGGTGGACCACGGGACGAGCCGCCCGGGGAGCCTCCGGTACCGGGCGACCCGCGCCGTCGAGACCTACGCGGTGCGTCGCGCGGCCGCCGTGACGACGATCTGCGAAGGACTCCGCCGCGAGCTGGTCGCCCGAGGCGTCCCCCGGGAGCGCGTCACCGTCGTTCCGAACGCCGTCGATCCCGCCCTGTTCGTTCCCGGCGGGACCCCTGATCCCGCGCTGAGGACCCGGCTCGGCCTCGACGGCACCCGCGTGGTGGGCTTCATCGGCTCGTTCTACGGCTACGAGGGACTCGACCTCCTGATCGAGGCGGTCCCCGCGATCCGCGCGCTGGTGCCGGACGCGCGCGTCCTCCTGGCCGGCGGCGGGCCCGAGGACGAGCGGCTCCGCGCCATGGTGGTGGCGAACGGGCTCGGGGACGTCGTCCACTTCGCGGGCCAGGTTCCTCACGGCGACGTGGGCCGCTACTACGATCTTATCGACGTCCTGGTCTACCCGCGGCGGCGGACGCGCACGACGGAGCTGGTCACCCCCTTGAAGCCGCTCGAAGCGATGGCGCAGGGGCGCCTGGTGGTCGCCTCCGACGTCGGCGGGCACCGGGAGCTGATCGAGGACGGCGTCACGGGCCTCCTCTTCCAGGCGGACGACGGCGCGTCGCTCGCCGAGGCGGTACACCTGGCGCTCCGCTCGGCCGATGCGATGGAACGCGTGCGCGGCGCCGCGCGTCGGTTCGTCGAATCGGAGCGGACGTGGGCCCGGAGCGTGGGCGTCTATCGGGGCGTCTACGAGGCGGTGCTCGGCCGGCAGGTCCATGTCTCCTCCTGAACGCCCGCTTCGCATCGGCCTCGTGGGGCCGATGCCCCCGCCGTGGGGAGGCATGGCCAACCAGATGGCGCTCCTCACGCGCCTCTGGCGCTCCGAGGGCGTCGTCGTGGAGCCGGTCTTCGTCAACGCGGCGATCCGCCCCGTGTGGGCATCACGGATCCACGGGATTCGCGCCCTGTTCCGCCTCGTTCCCTACGTTGGATCGCTCTGGCGCGTCGCGGGCCGGGTCGACGTGATGCACGTCATGGCTAGCTCCGGATGGTCCTGGCACCTCTTCGCCGCCCCCGCCGTCTGGACGGCCGCGCTCCGCGGGGTCCCTTGCGTGGTCAACTACCGAGGCGGCCAGGCGGACGAGTTCCTCACGCGCCAGTACGTCTGGGTCCGTCCGACGCTCGGCCTCGTGTCGGAGCTCGCCGTGCCGTCGTCGTTTCTCGCCGCGGTCTTCGGCCGCCGCCGCATTCTCGCCCGGATCGTGCCGAACGTCGTCGATCGGGAGCGCTTCTTCCCGCGGGCGGAAGCGCTCGCGCCGCGCCGCACGCCGAAGGGCGACCCGCGGATCCTCGTCCCTCGAAACCTCGAGCCGGTCTACGACGTGGCGACCGCCCTCGAGGCGTTCCGGATCACGCGCGATCGAATTCCCGCCGCGCGTCTCGTCGTCGCGGGAGCGGGGCCGGAAGAGGCCCGCCTCAGGGCGCTCGCCGATCGACTCGGCATCGCCGACGCGACCACCTTCGCCGGCGCCCTCGAGAACGAGCGGATGGCCGCGCTCTATCGCGAGTCGGATCTCGTCCTGAATCCGAGCCTGGCGGACAACATGCCGATCTCGCTGCTCGAGGCGATGGCGTCCGGCGTTCCCGTCGTGAGCACGAGCGTGGGCGGCGTTCCCTTCCTCGTCGAGGATGGGCGGACCGCGCTCCTCGTCCCGCCCGGAGATTCGCGGCGAATGGCGGCGGCGATGGTCTCCGTGCTCGACGACCCGGGTCGGGCGCGGCGCCTGGTCGAGAGCGGGCTCTCGGAGGTCGCGCGCTATGCCTGGCCGGCGGTCCGGGATGGATGGCAGGCGATCTACGCGTCCGTCTCGCGGCGCGCGGGGGCGCGGGGGCCGAAGCGGACCGCGCCGCTCCGCCCGTACACGGCCTTCGTCTCGCGGATCGCGTTCCCGCTCCACGAGCGCCTCAAGGGCCACGACAGCCCGGCGCGGCTCCATCGCCTCGAGGAATCGCAGTGGTGGCCCGCCGAGCGCCTCCAGGAGGCGCGGCTCGCCCGTCTCCGCGCGTTCCTCGTCGGGATCGGCGCTCGGGTTCCCTACTACCGCCGGCTCTTCGCCGAGTCGGGGTTCCGGCCGGAGGCGCTCCAATCGATCGAGGACCTCCGCCGTCTGCCGCTGACGAGCAAGGAGACGATCCGCGCGTCGTTCGACGACCTGCGCGCCGAGGGAGCCGGGCCGTGCTCGCGGGTGAGCACCGGCGGGTCGACGGGCGAGCCGCTCACGTTCCTCGTCGGGCCGGAGCGGGTGAGCCACGACGTGGCCGCGAAGTGGCGGGCCACGCGATGGTGGGGCCTCGACGTCGGCGACCGGGAGATCGCCATCTGGGGATCTCCGATCGAGGTCGGGCGGCAGGACCGCGTGCGGGAGCTACGGGACGGCGTTCTGAGGACGCGGCTCCTGTCGGCGTTCCGCATGTCCGACGACGACCTGGACCGCTTCCTCTCGATCGTGAGGCGGACGCGGCCGGCGATGCTCTTCGGATACGCCTCCGCCGTGGCCCTCCTCGCGCGCCACGCGCGGAGGCGCGGCGTGCCGTGCGACCGGATCGGAGTCCGCGCCGCGTTCGTCACCGCGGAGCAGCTCTTCCCCGATCAGCGCCGCGACGTCGAGGATGTCTTCGGATGCCGCGTGGCGAACGGCTACGGGGGCCGCGACAGCGGCTTCGTGGCGCACGAATGCCCCGCCGGAGGGATGCACCTCTCCGCCGAGGACATCGTCGTCGAGGTGGTCGACGCGGAGGGCCGGCCGTTGCCTCCGGGCGAAACCGGCGAGCTGGTCGTCACCCACATGGCCTCGAGCGACTTCCCGTTCGTCCGATACCGGACCGGGGACATCGCGACCCTCGACCCGCGTCCGTGCGCCTGCGGTCGGACCCTTCCCAAGCTCCGCGACATCCAGGGCCGCGCGACGGATTTCCTGACGGCATCCGACGGCGGCCGCGTCCACGCGCTCGCCCTGATCTACGTCCTCCGGGAGACGCC
>DASVDZ010000023.1:0-6788 GCA_036380835.1 Candidatus Eiseniibacteriota bacterium
CGACGCGCGTCCACGTGATGAACGACCTCGTGGCGACCGGCTACGGCATCGCCGCGCTTTCGCCCGAGGACCTGGAGCCGCTCCTCGAGGGCCGGGCCGATCCCGACGGGAACGCGGCCATCGTGGCCGCCGGAACCGGGCTCGGGGAGACGGTCCTCGTGCGGATCGGCGGCGAACTCGTGCCCGTCCCCTCGGAGGGGGGCCACGCCGACTTCGCGCCCCGCACCGACCTCGAGATCGAGGTCTTCCGCGCGATCCGCGCGCGGCTCGGGCGCGTCTCCTGCGAGTCGGTCCTCTCGGGCCCCGGCCTCGTCCACGTCGCGCGCGCGATCCATGAGCGGGACCGGGCGCTCGACAAGTGGGCCGTCCACGAGCGGGAGGCCGCGGACGCCGACCTCCCGGGCCACGTCTCGGAGAACGCGCTCGCGGGACGCTGCCCCTCGTGCGTCCAGGCGCTCGAATTCTTCGTCACGGCCTACGGCGCGGAGGCGGGCAACCTGGCGCTCCGCGGCCTCGCCCTCGCGGGCGTCTACCTCGGAGGCGGCATCGCGCCGCGGATCCTGCCGGCCCTCCACGGCGGCGCGTTCCGGGAGGCCTTCCTGGCCAAGGAGCCGCACCGGCCGCTCCTCGAGAGGGTGCCCGTCTGGGTCATCCGAAACGACCGCGCGGCGCTCCTCGGGGCGGCCCGCTTCGCGACGCTGGCGCGGTGACCTCCTCCGGACCTATAATCCGCCCATGAACCCTGGCACGGTATCGCCGCCCCAGGCGGCCGAGACGACGGGGACCCGCTCTTCGGCCCGCGTCCGCGAGATCCTCTCCTGGTATTCTTCCGACAATCCGGGCACCAAGTCGAATCTGGCTCGGATGCTCTACCACGGCCGCCTCGGCGGGACCGGCAAGATGGTGATCCTGCCCGTCGACCAGGGGTTCGAGCACGGGCCCGCCCGCTCGTTCGCGCCGAACCCCGCGGGCTACGACCCGCGCTATCACTTCCAACTCGCGATCGAGGCGGGATGCAGCGCCTACGCGGCGCCGCTCGGATTCCTCGAGGCGGGGGCCGCCGAGTTCGCGGGCGAGATCCCGCTGATCCTCAAGCTGAACAACCACGACGTGCTCCACGACGAGAAGGATCCCCTCTCCTCGCTGACGGGAAGCGTGAACGAGGCGCTGCGCCTGGGCTGCGCGGCGATCGGATACACGATCTACCCGGGATCGTCGCAGTCGTCGCTCATGGTCGAGCAGCTGCGGGAGCTGGCGGAGGAGGCGAAGCAGGCGGGGCTCGCGGTGGTCGTCTGGTCGTATCCGCGCGGCTCCTCGCTCAGCAAGGCCGGCGAGACGGCGATCGACGTCGTCGCCTACGCCGCCCAGATCGCGGCGCAATTGGGCGCCCACGTCATCAAGGTGAAGCTCCCGACCGACGCCGTCGAGCAGGAGGAGGCGCGGAAGACGTACGAGAAGTACGCGATCCCGATCGGCACCCTCGCCGATCGCGTGCGCCACGTCGTCCAATCGGCGTTCGACGGGCGCCGCATCGTCATCTTCTCGGGCGGCGCCAAGAAGGAGAACGACGAGGACGTCCGGAACGAGGCGCGCGCCATTCGGGACGGCGGCGGCTTCGGTTCGATCATCGGCCGGAATTCGTTCCAGCGGAAGAAGCCCGATGCCCTGAAGCTGCTCGGCGGCATCATGGACATCTACGCGGGCGTGACGCGCTAGATCAGTAGGAGCGCGAGGTCCTGCCGGGAGGCGGGGGCGGCTGGCGGATCATCCAGTGCGCGAACGCGTATCCCGCCGCGGCCAGCGCCAGACACGCGATCGTGATCCAGAGGAGCGCCGCGCGGTTCCTCCGCGACGCGTCCGCCCTTCCCTTCCCCTCGTCCATCGCCCCCGCGTCGGCCCCCTCCGCGCCGGCCGCCCCGGTCTCGCGCTCCGTCGGATTCAATTCGCCTGCTCCGCGTTGACCGGCAGGGGCCGGTCGGGGTCGCGCGGGAAGAGCGTGTACGACAGGAGCACCTCGTTCACGTTCGTCGGCGTGCGCGGCGACAGCGAGAAGTAGACCGGGAGTCGCCTCGTCTCGCGCGGCCCGAGGGTCTGGTCCTCGAAGCAGAAGCACTGGATCAGCTGGAACTCGCGCGCGGCCACCTGCGGGGCGATCGAGTGGACCGCGCGGAAGTAGACCGAATCGTCGCTCAGGTTCGTGAAGGTGTATTCCAGATGCACCGGTTTCCCCGGATGGACGTGCACCGCGTCCACCGACGGGGAGAAGCGGACCGGCAGGCCGCTCGCCGATACGCCGAAGAACTTCACTCGGATGTCCCGGTCGAGGACGTCCTGCGTGGACGAGGAGATATCGGCCGACCATCCCCGCTGCGCCGCCTTCCCCGAGTTCCCGAGTCCGAACCGCTGGCAGAAGAGCTTGAAGAGGGGGACGTTGGCGTACGCGAAGGCGAACATCCCGGTGACGATCCCGACGAGGATCAGCCCGAAGACGCGGTTCGGAATCTTCTTTCGCTCGTTCACGGCTAGGACACCAGTGGGATCCGCCAGATCGCGTCCGCGATGATCCCGAGGAAGAGGACGAAGAGGTAGACGATCGAGTAGGCGAACACGTCGCGCGCGGCCGCGATGGTGGCCACGCGGCGCGCCCGCATCGCCTTCGCGACGAAGAGGCCGCCCAGGACGAGCGCGGTGAGCCCGAGGACGATCCCCCCCGCCTTGGCGAACGGCATGAGGAGCGTCAGAAGGACCAGCCCCAGGGTGTAGAGCTCGATCTGGCGGTACGTCTCCGCCTCCCCGCGCACGATCGGAAGCATCGGGATCTTCACGGTCCGGTAGTCGTCCTGGACGCAGATCGCGAGCGCCCAGAAGTGGGGCGGCGTCCAGAGGAAGATCACGAGGAACATGAGGAGCGGCGTGAGGCCGAGCGATCCCGTCGCCGCGGCCCACGCGATCACGGGTCCCATCGCCCCCGCCGCGCCGCCGATGACGATGTTGTGGACCGTGCGAGGCTTCAACCACAACGTGTAGAAAAATCCGTAAAACACTATCGTTCCGAGTGCTAGGAGCGCCGCCAGGGCCGTCGAAAGGAACCACAGGAGGACCACCGAGGCGGCGCCGATCGCGACCGCGAAGGCGAGCGCCATGCCGGGGGGCACCCGATGGAGCGGCAGGGGACGCTTCACGCGTGTGCGGGCCATGAGCGCGTCCAGGTCCCGTTCGAAGTACTGGTTGAACGCGTTGGCCGAGCCCGCGGTGAGCGTGATGGCGAAGAGCACGGCCAGGAGCCTCAGCGGCTGGGCGAGGAGCGACCCCTCCACCACCAGGCCGGCCAGGGCCGTCACGAGGACCAGCGCCACGATGCGCGGCTTGGTCAGCTCGATGTAATCACGCACGGGAAACCTCGTAGGCCGCCACGTTCAGCGTCGCGAAGAGGGCCAGCGCCGTGCCGAGGTGGGCGGCGCTGACCGGGAGCGGGATCCGGAGCCAGATGTTCATGACGCCGAGCGTGAACTGGACGGCGAGGAGTATACCCGAGATCCGGAGCGGCCACCGGGTCCGCGCTGGGAGCGCCACCGGCGCGGCGCGGAAGAGAAGGCCGAGCACGATCAGCACGACCGCGTAGGCGCCGAGGCGGTGCGCGAACTGGATGCCGACGGGGCCGGCGAGCTTGGGAAACCATTGCCCTTGGCAGGTCGGGAAGTCGGGACAGGCGAGCGCCGCCCCGGAGGAGGAGACCCATCCCCCGAGCGCCACCTGGACGAGCACCGCGGCCGCCGCGAGGCGCGTCCATAGCACGAGGCCCGGCCGCCTCCGCGCCGGCGCCGCGGGCACGCCGGCCGCCGGGTCGCGGGCCGCCGGGCCGCCGGTTGCCGCGCCGGACTCCGCCGCCGCGGCGTCCCGAACGAGGAGCGCCATCCGGAGGAGGATCGCGAAGAAGAGGAACGCGATCACGAGGTGCGCGACGACGCGGTCGACCGGCAGCTCCTCGAGCACGACGCGTCCCCCGAGGAAGACCTGGAGCGCCAGCGTGATCAGCGCGGCCACCGTGAGCCCCGCGAGGCGGGGCCGCCAGACCGGGCTCCGGAAGACCGCCACCGCCACGCCGAGCGTGAGGAACCCGACGATCATCGCGAGGAACCGGTGCGTGTACTCGATCAGGAAGTTGGGATGGGGCCTCGGCAGGAGCTTCCCCGCCGCGAGCGGCCAGTCGGGAATGGCGAGGCCCGATCCGGAGAGCCGGACGATGCCGCCCCAGACGACGAGGACGAAGACGCCGCCGAGGGTCGCCTGAAGGAGCGTGAGGAGCGGGCTCTTGGGGTTGCTCATGAGGGTGGGCGGGGCCGCTCGTGCGCGGGCGGCGCCGCCCTCTTCCTACCGGATGACCGGAATGCGGGCGAAATTCTCGGCGGGAGGCGGCGAGGAGATCGTCCATTCGAGGGTCTTGTTGAACTCATCGTGATCCCAGGGATCCGCCCCGGCCTTGGGGCCGCGCTTCAGGCTCACCAGCATGTTCACGAAGAAGATCGTCATGGCGACCAGGAGGACCGCCGCCCCCGCGCTCGACACGTGATTCAGGCCCGAGTACTGGGGCTGGTACGTGTAGATGCGACGCGGCATGCCGAGCATGCCCATCAGGTGCATCGGCATGAAGGTGAGGTTCATCCCGACGAAGACGAGCCAGAAGTGGACCTTGCCCCAGAACTCGTTGTACATGCGGCCCGAGATCTTGGGGAACCAGTAGTAGAGGCCGGCGAAGATCGCCATGATCGATCCGCCGAAGAGGACGTAGTGGAGGTGCGCGACGACGAAGTAGGTGTCGTGGACCTGGACGTCGAACGGGATGAGCGCGAGCCAGACCCCCGTGATGCCGCCGATGATGAAGAGGCAGATGAAGCCGAGGCCGTAGAGCATCGGCGTCCGGAACCGGATCGAGCCGCCCCAGATGGTGGCGAGCCAGGACCAGATCTTGATGCCGGTCGGAACCGCGATGACCATCGAGGCCATCGAGAAGAACATGCGGAGCCGCTGGTCGATCCCGGTCGCGAACATGTGATGTCCCCACACCAGGAAGCCGACGAAGCCGATGCCCGCGGTCGCGAGCGCCATCCCCTTGTAGCCGAAGAGCCGCTTCCCCGAGAACGCCGGGAGCACCTGGGAGATCATCCCCATCCCCGGCAGGACCATGATGTAGACGGCCGGATGGGAGTAGAACCAGAAGAGGTGCTGGTAGAGCACCGGGTCGCCGCCCGCCGCCGGATGGAAGAACGACGTGCCGAACATCCGGTCGGTGAGGAGCATGGTCAGGGCGCCGGCGAGGACCGGCGTCGCGAAGAGGATGATCGCCTGGGTCGTCAGCACCGCCCAGCAGAACATCGGGATCTTGAACATCGTCATGCCCGGCGCGCGGAGGTTCAGGATCGTGACCACGAAGTTGATGCCGCCCAGGATCGAGGAGAGCCCCGCCAGGTGGAGGCCGAGGATCCAGAGGTCGACGCCGGGGCCGGGCGAGTACTGGCGGTCGGTGAGCGGCGGGTAGCTGGTCCAGCCGGCCGCCGCCGAGCCGCCGTGCAGGAACATGCTCGTGAGCATGAAGAGCCCGGCCGGGACCAGGAGCCAGAACGAGATCGCGTTGAGCCGCGGGAAGGCCATGTCGCGGGCGCCGACCTGGATCGGGACGACGTAGTTGCTGATTCCGGCCATGACCGGGATCGTCCAGAAGAAGACCATGAACGTCCCGTGGAGGGACATGATCTGGTTGTAGACCTCGGGGCGTAGGACGTGGAGCCCCGCCGTGGCCAGCTGGGTCCGCATGATCATCGCGAAGACGCCGCCGATCGCGAAAAACGTGAAGGCGAGCCACAGGTACATGACCCCGATCAGCTTGTGATCGGTGGTCATGATCCACTTCATGATGCCGGTCCGCGGCTTCGCCGCCGTGACCGGAGCGTGCGCCCCGTGAAGGCCGCCCGTCAGGCTGCCCGCTTCCATGGTCCTAGGCTCCCTTCTTCTTCTGCTCGATCCAGCGCATGAACTCTTCCTCGGGCACCACGTTCACGGTGATGAACATCTCCGCGTGGAGGACGCCGCAGAGCTCGGCGCACTGCCCCTTGTAGGTCCCCGGCTTCGCCACCTGGAACCACGTGTGATTGATGCGGCCGGGATTCGCGTCCATCTTCACGCCGAAGTCCGGCACGAACCAGCTGTGGATCACGTCGATCGACGTGACGTCGGCGGCCACGATCCTCCCCGCCGGGATGACGAGCGGCTCGTTCGCGAAGACCACGCCGTACTTCGGATAGCGGTACTCCCAGAACCACTGGTGGCCGATCACCTCCACGGTCAGGTCGCTCTGCGGGACCGTCTCCTGGTACTTGAGCGTCGAGAAGGTCGGGCCCGACAGGAAGAGCATCGCGAGCGCGGGGATCGCGGTCCAGACGATCTCGAGGCGGACGTTCTCGTGGAAGGTCGCGGCCGGCCGCCCCGGGCGCGCCCGGAAGCGGATCACCGCGATGAGGAGGAGTCCCTCGGCGACGAGGAAGAAGAAGGCGGTCACCGCCACGGCCTTGTACCAGAGCGAGCGCACCTCGAGCGCCACGGGCGTGGCGGGATGGAGGAGCCACGCCGACGCCGTGCCGGCCATGAGGAGGCCGGCCGCGATTCCGAGAAGCGAGAGCCAGGCCGAGCGGGGACGCATTCCTCGAATCATGTCAGCTCCGTGAGTGGGCGGCTTCCTGCCGCGCGCGCAGCGACTGCGTGTGGACGTAGAGCGCCCGGAGCTGATCCTTCGT
>DASVDZ010000024.1:0-24271 GCA_036380835.1 Candidatus Eiseniibacteriota bacterium
GCTCCTCGAGCACCTCGACCGCGTGGGGATCACCCGGAGGGAGGGAGACTCGAGAATTCCGGGGCCGAAGCTAAAAAACTGACCTCCCGCCATTGCCGGCGCGCGGGCGGCTCTGATATCCTTTTCATCGTGCGGGAGGAGCGGATGCCCGTCCCTCCCGCGCCCGACGCCGCAGCGAGGCCACACGGGTGGGTGTGGTCTCCCTCTAAGTCCTCTGTGGAAGGTGATGCGGATATGGGCCTCCTCCGACGATTCGCCACGATCGCTCTCGCCGTCGCGCTCCTCGTCGCGCTGACCTCGCTCCCCGCGCTCCGTTTCAGCCGGACCTCAGGGAGCGCGCTCGCACCAACCCTTGCGTGGGCCGGGGGATCCCCGGACGAAACGCTCAAACCGCCGTCGCAGCCGCCGACGCAGAAGTCGAGGGCGATCGACGTGCGCATCGAGAGGACGTCCGATCACGCGACGCCGCTCGGCACGCGCGACATCGGGGCGAAGCGGTTGAGCCACGTCGAACGCTGGCTGCTGATCTATCGCGTCTACCTGGCATCCGTGCTGCGCATCTAGCACCCCGGGCGATCTCACCCGGAGAAGAACAGGGACGACACGTGGACAAGACCACGGCGGAACTGATTCGGGAGCGTGAGGAGGCGGTATCCAACGCGCGCCTCACGCACGATCCCGAACGCCACCTCCAATCGCTCGAAGCGCTCGCCGAGATCTTCCTCCGGGCCGACGGCTACCTCCCGGCGCTCCAGAACCTCGAGGAGTGCATCGACTCGGCGGAGCGCCTCGGACTCGATCCGGCCCGCGTCGCCACCCTCGAGATGAAGGCCGCGCAGGCGCTGATCGAGAAGGGGGACGCGCCCGGCGCCCTCCGGCACCTGGCGCGCGCCCGCTCCCGCGTCGCGTCCGACCACCAGCCCGAATTGATGGCGCGTCTCTCGCTCCACGGGGCGCGCGCGCTGATCGATCTCTCCCAGTACGACGAGGCGCTCCGCTCGTGCGAGCGGGCGCACGCCTACTTCAAGGAGCGCGGCCTCCTCGCCCCGCTCGCCCACTCGTACAACTGTTTCGGCCGGATCCACTTCCGTCTCGGCGATCTCGATCGCGCGAAGGAGTACTACGAGGCCGCCCTCCACCTCTTCCGGTGGGACCTGAACGACGAAGAGGGTGTGATCCGGCTCCACAACAACCTCGGCATCCTCTACCGCCATCTCTCCGATTGGCGCCAGGCGACGTGGCACCTGCTCCGCTCCATGGAGCAGGCGACGCGCCTCGGCAACTTCGCCTACATCGCCGTCACCTGCGCGAATCTCGGCATCGTCTATCTCAAGTCGGGGCAGTGGGACGAGGCGCGCGAGCACTTCGATCGGGCGCTCACGTCCTACGTCCAGATCGGCCGCGAGACCGGCGTGGCGAGGATGCGGATCGGCCTCGCCACGATCGCCACGTTCCGCCACGACTTCGCCGCCGCGGCGGCCCATCTGGACGCCGCGGAGCAGATCACGGCGCGGCTCGGCGCGTCGCGCGAGCAGATCCTCTGTCTCTTCACCCGCGGCGAATTGCGGCAGGAGATGGGGGAGGTGGACGAGGCGCTCTCGATCTACGATCAGGCGCTCGCGATGGCGCGCGACGTCGCGCCCGAGGGCGACATGGTGCACGAGATGCAGCGCCGCCGGGCCGAGGTCCTCGCGCTCCGGGGCGACGTCCCGAACGCGCTTCGGGCGGCCGAAGAGGCGCGTGACCGGTCGATCCGGATCAAGGACCTGCTCGAGGAGGGCTCCGCGCGGCGCGTCCTGGCCGCGATCCATACGCAAGCGGGGCACGCGAGCGAGGCGGCGGCCGAGGCGCGAGAGGCGATCCGGATCCTCGACGGCATCCACGAGCGCTTCGAGCTGGCGCGGGCCTACCTCGATCAGGCGCGCCGCATGACGGCGACCGGCGACCCCGACCGGGTGCGCGAGGGACAGAACCTCGCCTTCAAGGCGATGTACCTCTTCGAGCAGCTGGGCGTGGACGACTCGCTCCGCGCGGCGGAAGCGGTCCTGCGCGAGCTCAACGCGCCCTCCTGGCTGGTCGCGCCGCGAACCTCGCGCCGCGACCACCCGTCGGCCTCCTCCCAGGCGCAGGACATCGCGCGCGCCTACGGCGTCATCACGCAGAACCCCCGGACGCTCGAGGTGGTGCGCAAGGCGTCCGAGCTTCTCTCGACGCCGGCCCGCGTGTTGATCCAGGGCGAGACCGGCGCCGGAAAGAACCTCCTCGCGTACATGTTCCGCTCCTTCGAGATCGAGCGGGGCCGCCCCTTCGTCGAGGTGAACTGCACGAGCCTCCCGGGCGATCTGGTGGAGAGCGAGCTCTTCGGCTACGTGCGCGGCGCCTTCACCGGCGCGGCGGTCACGAAGCGCGGCATCTTCGAGGAAGCCGACGGCGGCACCATCTTCCTGAACGAGATCGGCGAGCTTTCCGAGCGAACGCAGGTGAAGCTCTTGCAGGTCTTGGACGACGGCACCTACCGGCGGCTCGGGGAGGTCCGTTCGCGGCGGCTCAACGTCCGCATCATCTCGGCGACGAACAAGGATCTGGACGCGGCGGTCAAGGCAGGCTGGTTCCGGGCCGACCTCTACTATCGCCTCGGCCAGGTCCTCCTGACGCTTCCGGCGCTCCGCGAACGGCGCGAGGACATCCCGCTCCTCATCCATTCGTTCCTGGAAGAGCTGGCGGCGCGGGAAGGACGCCAGGTCGTTCTGTCCGAGGACGCGCTCGAGTACCTGACGGCGCTTCCCTGGCTGGGCAACGTCCGTGAGCTCAAGCACAAGGTGGAGTCGATCTTCCTGATCGCCGGCCGCCAGGAGCTGGTGGACCGCGCGCTGCTGGTGAAGCTCCTCTACCCGGGCGGCGCCCCGGCGGCGTCCGAAGCGCAGTCGACCCGGGGCTTGAGGAGCAAGGTGGACCTCCTGAAGCGCGAGGAGATCCTGGCCGCGCTCTCCCGAAACGGCGGCAATCGAAGCCGCGCCGCCCTGGAGCTGGGCATCACGCGCCGGCACCTGATCCGCCTCCTCAAGCAGATCTACTAGCCCCACCCCCGAGCGTCGAAGAGTGTGACATCCAGGTCCCGAATTCCCCTTTGTCTGTGACATCGGGGGAGTTCCTTGACGTGGAGTGACTTGGCCTCGTCCGCCACTGTCGAACAGGGACATTCATGTCACACCATACATGTCACGCCCCCGCGAGAATCCCCTAGGGCGCGGAGTTTCAAGTCAAGTAAAGTTCACCATATCAATCGTTTATGGAATTTCTTCGGCGAGTGGTCGGACCGGACCAGGGGCGGCACGTTGGATGCTTTTAGGTACGAGCGTCAGCCGGCTGCGACGACGCCGCCGGGAGACACCGATCGCAGAAGCTGATGGGCCACGGAGGATGGGGAGCTCTCGGAAGTAGCCACAGCCAGGGCAGACCCTCTTCCCTTCGAGTCCTCGTGGACATAAAGGCTCCTAGCTAGGACGACACTATCTGGGTGCCTCATCGCTCCGCGGCCCAAGAACTCTCAGATCCGGGACGGGTCCCCCCCTTCCACGTTGCTCCGCACCTTAGCTCGACACCTCGCTCAGTCATCGGAATCGGTCGCGCCGGACCCGCCCTCGGGAAGTTTGGGGCGGACCAAGAGCTCGCGCTCGCGCGTGCAGATCGCCTGTCCCGGTTTGCCGCGCCGCGGCTTCGACACGAACTTGCGCTCTGTGAAAATCACGGGGACCCGGGTGAGCTTCCTCGCCTTGCTGTAGTAGGCCGCGACGGAGGCGGCCTCCTCGAGCGTCCGGTGCTTGGGTATCGCGTTTCGCGACGGGCGGCGAAGGATCACATGGGAACCCGGCACCCCCACGACGTGGAACCAGAGATCGTGGGGGTTCGACAAGCGGTGGGTGATGAGATCGTTCTCGGTGTTGCTGCGGCCGACCCAGATCTCCCACCCATCGGATGAGACAAACGTCCTTGGCCTGATCGACTCGCGCGCCCCTGGAGATCGGTGCCCGGGACGTCCCGCACGGGGCGCCGCGGCGGGCCGTCGATTCGGACGGTCCCTCCGCTGGTCGCCCCGTGCACTTAGGTACGGAAGGTCCGCGCCGTCGAGGAAGCCCGAAAGCTCCGAGAGCGCTTCCTTCGGCGGGCGGGACGTGAGGACGCGGCGCAACTCGCTCAGCGTCATCAGACTCTTCCGGGATCGGGCGAGCCGTTCTTCGATCATCTCCTCGCCACGCTCGCCGCGCTTCGCGCGCCGGAAGAGTCGGGCCGCGTTCTCCTGGGGGGAAAGGGCCGGGTCGAGCTCGATCTCGAGAACGGCTCCCGGCGAGTCCGCGTATGGATTGGGGAGTTCGACGCGGCTCGCCCCCCTCGGAATCTCCGCGTAGCGCGCGAGCAGCGCCTCCGCCCGGAGGCGATCGAGCAGGCGATCGCGCGTCCGCTCCCGGTCGGCGAGGAGCCCTTCGACTCGACGCGTGAGGGTCCGCTCCGCCGCGTGGAGCGCGTGGTGCACGTGGCGGTCGAAGTCGGCCCGGAAATCGCGCCCGATCGCCTCGCCAAGCGCCTCGCGCGCGGGCTCGTCCTCCGCGATCGTGATCCGGGGCGGATGGAACGTCCGCGGCGGGCCCGCCGGCGACCCCGGCAACGGGCCCGGCGGGGTCCCCGCCTCCGTGGCTCCCCCCGCCTCCTCCCGATGGAGCGCCCAGAGCACCGCTCCCTCCGCGACGGCGCGAAGCACGAGATTCGCCTTCGTCCCCGACGCCTCGAGCGCGAGCTCGTACGTCGGAGTCGCTCCGGGCTCGGGAGCGAGCCCGAGCGCCGCCGCGCCGCGCTCCCCCTCCTCCGCCGCCACGACGACCGATCCGCGGATCGGTCTCTCCAGCGCGCCGAACGGCGAGCCCCGAGGGTCGGGCGGGATCGGAAGCTCCGGAGCGAGCGCGACCCGGGCCTCCTTCCGCTCCAGATGGATCCAGAGATAATCGCGGGGCTTCGCCTCCAGCCCGAGCGCCATGGAGCGCGGCCCGAGCGCGACGATCCCGCTGACGCGCCGCCCGCGCAAACGGTCCCAGAAGGCGCTCACGGTCCCGTCCACGTCGTGTCGAGCGGGACGTCCCGCTCCTTCGACAGGCGCGTCAGGTTGTTCCGCGCGTCAGGGTATCCGGGGAGCACGTGGAGCGCGTGCCGGTAGCGACGGAGCGCGTCGTCGAATCGGCCCATCCGCTCCAGCATGGCGCCGAGATTGTTCTCAGCCTGCGCGAGCGTGGGCATGAAGCGGAGCGCCCGCTCGTACGCGGCGACCGCCGAGTCGGGCTGGCCGCCGCGCGCGAAGAGATTCCCCAGCGCGTACCAGCCGGGCCCGTACCGCGGCTCGAGGGCGTTCAGGCGGCGGACGTGGGCCTTCGCCGAGTCGGCCGCGCCCATCTCGTCCTCCGCGGCGCCGAGGTTCAAGAGGAGATCGATCGTCCGGCCCGGGTCGAGCGCGATCGCGCGCCGATAGTGGTAGACCGAACGGGGGAGGTCGCGCTGCCGGTAGTAGTAGCCGCCGAGGATCGAGTGGACCGTCGGTGACTCGGGAGAGTCGCGCAGCATGGAGAGGAAGAGCGTCCCCTCGTCCTTCCAGATCGCGACGCGCGGCAGGAGGAGGATCGCGAGCCAGATCGCGGCGATGCCGCACGCGGCCAGGAAGGCGGGGGGCGCGTCGGGCGTCGCGGCGCGCGCGTCCCGCTCCGCCGGCGCCGCGCCGGCGCCGCGCTTCTTCTCGCGGCGCGCCGCGCCCCGGCCGGGCCACGTCGCTCCGGGCAGGAGCGCCACGGCGAGCGCCAGGGCGCCGCTCGGAACGAAGAGGAACCGCTCGGCGAGGATCGCTCCGGAGAGGAGCCGGACGTAGCAGATCGGGAGGAGCGTCGCGGCGTAGAGCCCGACCGGGAGCGCCCACGGGGAGCGTCGCCGGAGCGCGAGCCACGCTCCCGCGGCCAGCGCCGCCAGCGTCAGGAGGCCCGCGACGAAGACCGGGTCGATGCCCGTCGACGGGGCCACCTCGTGGCGCGCGGAGAGGCGCGTGGGGACGAGGAGGAGCGGGACGTACCGCGCCGCCACGGCGACGCTCGTCAGGATCTGCGGCACCGTGCCCTCGACCGGCGTGATCGGGGGGAGCGGCTGGTATCCGAGGACGAGGAGGCGCGAGCCGAGATAGAGGGCCGCCGCGAGGGCGACCGGGGCCGCCGCGCGCAGGAGGTCCCATCCGCCGATCCGGCGGTCGCGGATCCAGAGCGCGAGTACGAGGAGCGGCGCCGCGAAGAGCGCGATCTCCTTCGAGAAGAGCCCCGGGAGGAGGAGGAGCGCGGCGGGGAGGAGCTTCCACCACGAGGATCGGATCGCCGGCCCGAATCGCGCGGACGCCCAGAGAGCCGCGAAGACGAAGAGCCCGGAGAGAACGTCGGTCCGCCCGGCGATGAAGCAGACGCTCTCCGGATGGGCCGGATGGAGCGCGAAAAGGACGGCTCCCGCCGCCGCGGCCGCCGGCCGGCCGGAGACCTCCCAAGCGAGGAGCCAGAGGAGGACGCAGGCGGCGGCGTAGAGCGCCACGTTCGTCCGATGGTAGCCGCGCGGGCTCTCGCGGGACGAGGCCCGGTCGGCGGCGAGGCTCAGGAGCGTCACGGGCCGGAAGTAGGATCGGTTGAGCCGCGCGTCCTTGAGGAGCGTGTCGAAGGGGGTCTTCCAGATCCGGACGACGTCCCCGATCCCGCGCACGTCGAGGTGGGGGCCGATCAGGAACGGGTCGTCCCAGACGAAGCCGAAGTCGAGCGACCGGGCGTACGGGACGACCGCGGCGAGGGCCACGAGCGCCCCGAGGAGGAGCGAGCGGCCGAGTCCCGCCCGCGGCCGGACCGGGCCTCCGCCCGGGGCCGGATTCGCTTGGCTTTTCTTGTCTTGCGCCGCTCGGGGCATCACGGCACGTTAGGGACTGCCTCGGGGCCGGGTCAACCCGATTCTCCGGCGCGCGGCGAGCCGACGACGTCCCGCGCTCGTTGACGGCACGGAGCCGCGACGGTTAAAGTAGCGCCTCACCCCCAAGGGAGAAGCTCTCAGCCAGCCATGGTCCGAAGCATGACCGGGTACGGCCGGGGGGAGGTCGTATCCGAAGGCCTCCGTCTCGGCGCCGAGGTCCGTTCCGTAAATCATAGATTCTGTGAGGTTTCCGCGCGCCTCCCGCGCGTCTTCTCGACGTACGAGGCGGAGGCGCGGAAGATCGTCCAGGATCGGGTGTCGCGCGGCAAGCTGAGCCTGGTCGTGACCTGGGGCGCCGACGGGGAGGAGGGTTCCGAGCCGACCGGCGTGCTCACGCTGGACGAGCGCGCGGCCGATCGCTACATGGAGATCCTCCGCACGCTCAAGGCGAAGTACGCGCTCGCCGGCGACGTCGACATGGGGACCTTCGCTTCGCTGCCGAACCTGTTCCGCTGGGAGGAGCCGGGCCGCTCGCCGGAGTTCTACCTGGAGCTGCTCCGGCGCGTCGTCTCGGAGGCGGTCGAGGAGCTGATCCGGACGAAGGAGACGGAGGGGGCGGCGCTCCGGAGGGATCTGGCCGCGCGCGTCGAATCGGTGCGCGACCGCGTGGCCGCCGTGAGGCGGCGCGCCCCGGAGCGGGTCCGCGAGACGCACGACAAGATGAAGGAGCGCGTGCGCGCGCTGATCGGCGAGTCGGAGCTTCCGGAGGAGCGGCTCCTCCAGGAGATCGCGCTCCTCTCCGACCGCCTCGACTGCACCGAGGAGTGCGTGCGGCTCGAAGCGCACTGCGATCACTTCCTGAAGTACGTCGACGAGGAGTCGGCGCCGGGCCGGAAGCTCAACTTCCTGCTCCAGGAGATGAACCGCGAGATCAATACGATCGGCTCCAAGTCGAACGACGTCGCCATCGTCGAGCAGGTGGTCGAGGTCAAGGAAGAGCTGGAACGGATCCGCGAGCAGGTCCAGAACGTTGAGTGACGCCGACCCGCGCCTCGCCTGGGAGTACCGGCGCTTCGTCGTCGTGGTCTCGGGCCCGTCGGGCGCGGGCAAGAGTTCTTTCGTCGCGGCGCTCCTCCGGGAGGGGCCCGAGTTCGCGTATTCGGTGTCGGCCACCACGCGGCCCCGGCGGCCGCACGAGACGGAAGGGCGGGAGTACTTCTTCCTGACCCGCGAGGAGTTCCGCCGGCGCGTCGACGCCGGGGAGTTCGTGGAGTGGGCCGAGGTCCACGGGGACTGGTACGGGACGCTCCGCTCGCAGACCGACGACGCGCTCTCGAGCGGCCGGAACGTGCTCCTCGACGTCGACGTGCAGGGAGGGCGGGCGGTCCGCGAGGTCTATCGCGACGGGGTCTTCATCTTCGTGCTCCCGCCGTCGATGGAGGCGCTCGAGGCGCGGCTTCGGCACCGCGCGACCGACAGCGAGGAACGGATCCGGCTCCGCCTCGCGAACGCGAAGCGGGAGATCCCGATGTGGCGGGAGTACGACTACGCGGTCGTGAACGACGACCTCGAAGTCGCGTCCCGCAAGGTCGTGGCCATCGTCTGGGCCGAGACGTGCAAGACGGCGCGACGCGTGATGGAGGGTGCGGGGGTCGTCCCCGGCGCTCCCGCGTGAACGAATCCCGAGGAGGAGGAACTTCGTGGAGAACCCCGTGCTTCGCTCGAACAACGTCGGCAACAAGTACGAGCTGATCATCGTGGCCGCGCGCGAGGCGCGACGGCTGAACGAGCTGTCGCGCCAGACCGGCCTCAACCTGGGCGCCAAGGTGACGAACGTCGCGCTCGAGGAGGCGATCAAGGGCGACGTGCTCTACCGCTACGGCACCCCGGAGGACGAGGGGACGGTCCAGGAGGAATCGCCGGCGGCGCCTTCGTCGGAGGAGTGATCGCATGACGGAGCGGCGGCCGGCTCTCGCCGGCGCGCGCATCCTGCTCGGCGTCACGGGCGGGGTCGCGGCCTACAAGGCGCCCGAGCTGGTTCGGGCGCTCGCCAAGGAGGGCGCGCACGTCTCCGTGCTGCTCACGAAGGTGGCGCGCCGATTCGTGACGCGCGACGCGCTCCGTTCGGTGACGCGCGGCCCGGTCCTGACCGGCCTCTTCGAGCCGGAGGCGCTCGCGTCGGGCCCCTGGTTCGAGGGCTCCGCGCGATCGCCGCTCGGCATGGCGCACATCGGCATGGCCCGCGAGGCCGACCTGGTGCTCGTGGCGCCGGCCACCGCCAACGCGCTCGGCAAGCTGGCCCACGGGCTCGCCGACGACCTCCTCTCCACCGCCCTGATCGCCACGCGCTCCCCGGTCCTCGTGGCCCCCGCCATGAACGTCGCGATGTGGCAGAACGCGGCCGTCCGGGAGAACGCGCGGATCCTCGAGGCGCGGGGCGTCCGCTTCGTCGGGCCGGAGGAGGGCGAGCTGGCGGACGGCGAGTGGGGCATGGGCCGCATGGCCCCGATCGACGCCATCGTGGCGGCCTGCCGCGACGCGATCGGGGGCCTTGGCCGGCGGCGCGACGCGGACCGCTCTCCCGGCGCGGGCCGCTCCTCGGACGCGGACCACGCGCTCGACGGCCGGACGATCGTCGTCACCGCGGGGGGCACCGAGGAGGCGATCGATCCCGTGCGGGTGATCACGAATCGCTCGAGCGGGAAGATGGGTTTCGCCCTGGCCGAGGAGGCGCGACGGATGGGGGCCGACGTGAGGCTGATCGTGGCCCGGACGACCGCGCCCCTTCCCGCGGCGATCGCGCCGATCGAGGCGAGGACCGCCGCGGCCATGGCGAAGGCGGTGCTTCGCGAGATGAAGGACGCGGACGCCCTCGTGATGGCCGCCGCCGTGAGCGACTACGCGCCGGCCCGGACGAGCGCCCGGAAGATCGCCCGGGAGGAGGGCGGCCTGACGCTCCGCCTCGCGGCGACGGAGGACATCCTGAAGCAGGTGCGCGCGCGGTACCCGAAGAAGCTCCTGGTCGGGTTCGCGCTCGAGACCGAGGACGAGATCCGCCGCGGGCGCGAGAAGCTGAAGCGGAAGGGGCTCGATCTGGTCGCGATCAACAACCCGCTCCGGCGCGGCTCCGCGTTCGGATCGGACGACAACGACGTGACGCTCGTCGATCGCGCCGGGAAGAAGACGGCGCTCGGCCTCCGCCCGAAGCGGGAGGTGGCGCGCGAGATCCTGACCCGGGTGGCGCGGGCGCTGAGTCGCTGAGAGGGGGACGCGGTGGCGGATGCGGTGAGGGGAGAGCTGGCGGCGATCGCCATGGAAGCGCGGATCCTCCTCGAGCGAGAGCGCGCGAAGGGCCGGAGGCGCATGGCGTCGCCCGCCTCGCGAAACGGCGCGCCCCCGCTCGCCGCGCCTCCGGCGACCGCCGCGGCCGCGGAGGTCCTCGCGCTCCCGGGCTTCGAATCGCTCGTGCCGCGGCCCCCGTCCGCCCCGTCCTCACCGTCGGCGATCCCCGCGTCGAAACCGCTCGCTCCGCGCGACGATTTGCCCCAGGATCTGGAGGCCATCCGGGCTCTGGTCGCCGCGTGCACGAAGTGCGGGCTCTGCGAGACGAGGACCCGAACCGTGTTCGCCGACGGCGACGCGAGGGCACGCCTCATGTTCGTCGGCGAGGCCCCCGGCCGCGACGAGGACGCGCAGGGCGTTCCGTTCGTCGGGCGCGCGGGGCAGCTCCTCAACAAGATGATCGCGGCCATCGAGATGAAGCGCGAGGAGGTCTACATCTGCAACGTGCTCAAGTGCCGCCCGCCCGATAACCGCGTTCCCGCCGCCGACGAGGTGGAGCGGTGCCGCCCCTACCTCGAGCAGCAGGTGGCGATCGTGCGCCCGGCCGTGATCTGCGCGCTCGGCCTCTCCGCGGCCCAGGCGCTCCTCGAGACGAAGGCGACCATGTCCTCGATGCGCGGCAAGACGTTCCAGTACCGGGGCGTCCCGCTGATCCCGACCTATCACCCCGCCGCGCTCCTCCGGAACCCGTCGCTCAAGAACGAGGCGTGGGTCGATCTCCAGCGCGTGCGCGACCTCGTGCGCGAGAGGACGTCCGCTTGAAGTCCGCCCGGTCGCGCGAGGAGCGGGAGCCGCTCCGGCCCCTCGCTTCCGATTCCGAGAACGGAGCGGCCCCCGGCCGCGTCCCGCCCCAGGCCCTCGACGCCGAGCGGTCGGTCCTGGGCGCCATGCTCCTCTCGCGCGACGCGATCGCGAACGCGATCCAGAACCTCGAGGAGCGCGACTTCTACCGCGACGCGCACCGGAAGCTCTGGCGCGCGATCCTCGACCTCTTCGACCGGAGCGAGGCGGTGGACATGGTCACGCTCGTCGAGGAGCTGAAGCGCCGCCGGGAGCTCGAGGCGGTGGGGGGCGTCTCCTACCTCACCACCCTCGACCAGTACGTCGCGACCGCGTCGAACGTCGAACACTACTGCAAGATCGTGCACGAGAAGGCGATCTTGAGGCGCCTGATCGACGTGGGATCCGAGATCGTCGGCGAGGCGTTCGATCAGCGCGAGGACGCGAGCGACCTCCTCGACCGGGCGGAGCAGCAGATCTTCGCGATCTCCGACGAGCGGCTCCGCACGGGCTTCCAGCCGATGCGGCAGCTCGTCCTCCAGGGCTACTCGGCGATCGAGGAGTACCGCCAGCGCAAGGTGCACGTGACCGGCGTGGCGTCCGGCTTCTACGACCTGGACGAGATGACCGCCGGGTTCCAGAAGTCCGACTTCGTGGTGATCGCGGGCCGCCCGTCGATGGGGAAGACGTCGTTCGCGATGAACGTCGCCGAGAACGTCGCGGTGCGCGGCAAGGCGAAGGACCGCCAGGCCGTCGCCGTCTTCAGCCTGGAGATGTCGAAGGAGTCGCTCGTGCAGCGGCTCATGTGCTCCCACGCCAAGGTCGACATCCACAAGATCCGGCGCGGCTACGCGAGCAACGACGAGTACAAGCGGCTCCAGAACGCCGCGGCGCAGCTCCACGAGGCGTCGATCTTCATCGACGACACCGCCGCCATCGGCATCCTCGAGATCCGCGCGAAGGCGCGGCGCCTCGTCTCCGAGGTGCCGCTCGGGATGATCGTGATCGACTACCTGCAGCTCATCCGCGGGCCCCAGTCGGCCGAGAACCGCCAGCAGGAGATCTCGGCGATCTCGCGGTCCCTGAAGGCCCTCGCGAAGGAGCTCCAGGTTCCCGTCCTCGCCCTCTCGCAGCTCTCGCGCGCGGTCGAGACGCGCGGCGGGAGCAAGCGCCCGATGCTCTCCGACCTCCGCGAGTCGGGCGCGATCGAGCAGGACGCGGACGTCGTGCTCTTCGTCTACCGTCCCGAGGTCTACGAGAGCGACCCGGCCAAGCGGGACGGGAAGGCGGAGATCATCATCGCGAAGCAGCGGAACGGCCCCACCGGGAGCATCGACCTCGCGTTCCTGAGCGAGTGCACCCGGTTCGAGTCGCTCCGCGACGTCCCGGAGCCCCGGCTCTAGCACGCGGTGAGCGAGACCCCCGCCGAGACCGGCGTCGCCACCTGGCCGCAGCGGACCATCCTCGGCATCTTCCAGGACGCCGGGGAGGTCTTCATCCTCCTCGGGAGCGTGCTCCGGGAGATCCCCGCCGGCTCGCGCAAGATCGGCCTCCTGATCCAGCAGATGGCCCACATCGGGGTCGGCTCGATGCCGCTAACCGTAATCGTGGCACTGTTTACGGGGGCGGTGGCCGCGGTGCAAGCTTCGTATCAGTTCCGCGATTACGTGCCGATGATCTATCTCGGCACCGTGATCGGGAAGTCGGTGGTGATCGAGCTGGGGCCGGTCCTGACCGCGCTCGTGGTCGGCGGACGGGTCGGCGCGTCGATCGCGGCCGAGCTGGGGACCATGCGCGTCACGGAGCAGGTCGACGCCATGGAGACGATGGGGATCAGCCCCGTCCGCTTCCTGGTCGTCCCGCGCTTCCTGGCGGCGATCCTCATGCTCCCGGCGCTGACCGTGTTCGCCGACGTGGTGGCGATCCTGGGCGGGTACCTGGTCTCGACGCTGACGCTCGACGTCACGTCGCACACGTTCATCAGCGGGCTCAAGCTCTACTTCAAGACGCAGGACGTCTTCTCCGGGCTCATCAAGGCGTTCTTCTTCGGAGGGATCATTGCGACGATGGGGTGCCACTACGGCCTTCGAAGCGAGGGAGGCGCGGAAGGAGTTGGCCTCGCGACCACCCGCGCGGTCGTGGCTTCGTGCCTCCTCATCCTGATCGTGGACTATCTGCTCGCGTCGTTCCTCTTCCGGGTGCTCTTTGCCTGAGACCGCGATCGAGTTCGCGGGGGTCTGGAAGCGTCTCGGCCACGCGGACGTGCTCCGCGGCGTCGACCTCTCCGTGGCGCGCGGCGAGTCGCTCGTGGTGATCGGGCGGAGCGGCACCGGGAAGTCGGTGCTCCTCAAGCACGTGGTCGGGCTGATGCGCCCCGACCGGGGCGTGGTGCGGGTGAACGGCGTCGACGTCTCGTCGCTGGGGGAGCGGGAGCTCCTCTCGCTGCGCGAGGAGATGGGGATGCTCTTCCAGGGAGGGGCCTTGTTCGATTCGATGACGATCGCCGAGAACGTGGGGCTCGCGCTCCACGAGCACACGCCCCTCCCCGCGTCGCAGATCGAGATCGTGGTGCACGAGAAGCTGGCGCTGGTGGGGCTCGAGGGGACCGAGGGGATGCGGCCGTCGAGCCTGAGCGGCGGGATGAAGAAGCGCGCGGCGCTGGCCCGGGCGCTCGTCATGAATCCCAAGATCATGCTCTACGACGAGCCGACCACCGGGCTCGACCCGATCACGTCGGACGTGATCAACCGGCTGATCCGCCGGCTCCAGGAAAGGCTCCGCATCACGTCGATCGCGGTGACGCACGACATGCGAAGCGCCTATCATATCGCCGACCGGATCGCGATGCTCCACGAAGGACGCATCCACGCGCTCGGGACGCCCGAGGAGATCCAGGGCACCACCGATCCAGCCGTGCGCCAGTTCATCGAGGGGAGCTCCGAAGGCCCCCTCCTTCCGACGTAAGGGGACCTGATGAACAACACGTCGCGACGCGCCGCGATCCAGGTCGGAATCACCGGAGTGCTGGCCCTGGCGCTCCTCCTCTTCGGCGTCGTCTGGATCAAGGAGTACCGCCTCGGGCAGCGGAAGATCTACTTCACCGCGCAGTTCGAGGAGGTCGGGAACCTCTCGGTCGGCGATCCGGTCGCCGTGCGCGGCGTGCGGAAGGGAGCGGTAAGCAAGGTGTTGCTCCAGGACCAGGGCGTGCGGGTCGAATTCGAGGTCGACCGCGACGTGGTCCTCCACCCCGACGCGACCCTGCGCGTGGCGAACATCGGGTTCATGGGCGAAAAGTTCCTCGCGCTCGATCCCGGCGCGGCCCCGGGGCGCTACGACGGCCGAAAGCCGATCCCCGGGCGGTTCCAGTCCGGCGTCCCCGAGGTGATCTCCGGCGCGGGCGAGCTCCTGACCGAGGCGACCGAGCTCTCCTCGCGCCTGAATCTCATGCTCGACTCCCTCGACCCGGCGACGATCGAGAAGGCCGCGAAGAACATGGAGCGCGCGTCGGAATCGCTCAACCGGACCCTGACGCAGAACCAGGACGACCTGCGCCAGGCCGTCACCGACTTCCGCGCCGCCGCGCACGATCTCAAGACGATCGCCTCGGAGAACAAGGGACAGGTCACGACGTCGGTCCAGGACTTCGGCGAGGCGTCGCGAAAGCTCTCGAGCCTGGCCGACCAGCTCTCCGTCACCGCGACCGCGCTCGACCGCGTCGTGGACCGGATCGACTCGCAGCAGGGATCCCTCGGCAAGGCGATCGCGGATTCGTCGCTCTACCACGAGATGCGCGAGACGCTCCGGAACACCAACGACCTGGTGCGGGACATCAAGAAGAACCCGAAGCGCTACCTCAAGATCGGCCTCTTCTAGACCATGGCGAAGAAGCAGCCCGGCGCCGCGCGCGCCCCCAAGGATTCGTTCTTCTGCTCCGAGTGCGGGAACGAGAGCCCGAAGTGGTTCGGGCGCTGCCCGCACTGCGGCGCGTGGAACAGCGCCGTCGAGGCGCCGTCGTCCGGCGCGCGTCCCGGCGCCGGAGTCCGACCGGGCGGCGCCGGCCGCCGCCCGGGAACCGGCGGGCATCCGGCCGCGGCGTCGGCGCCGCTCCGCTTCGCTGAGATCGAGGGGGCCGCCGAGGACCGCTGGCGCACCGGCATCGGCGAGCTGGACCGCGTGCTCGGCGGCGGCCTCGTCCCCGGCTCGCTCGTCCTGATCGGCGGCGACCCGGGGATCGGGAAGTCGACGCTCGCGCTCGAGATGGCGGACGCCCTCGGCGCCGCCGGGCGCTCGGTCCTCTACGTGACGGGCGAGGAGTCGCCGCGCCAGGCGAAGATGCGCGCCGAGCGGATCGCGCTCAAGGGGCGCGGCGAGAACCTCTGGATCCACGCGGAGGTGGATCTGGACGCGATCGAGGCCGAGATCGACCGGCTGACGCCGGGGCTCGTCGTGATCGATTCCATCCAGACCCTCTCGATCGGCGCGCTCGACGCGGCGCCCGGGAGCGTGTCGCAAGTCCGGGAGTGCGGGCTTCGGCTCCTCCGCCTCGCGAAGGAGCGCTCGCTCCCGATCCTCCTGATCGGCCACGTGACCAAGGACGGCGCGGTCGCGGGGCCGAGGACGCTCGAACACATGGTCGACGCGGTCCTCTACCTGGAGGGGGACAGCCATCACGGTTATCGCATCCTGAGCGCCGCGAAGAACCGCTTCGGCTCGACGCACGAGATCGGCGTCTTCGAGATGCGCGGCGACGGGCTCGTCGAGGTGGAGAACCCGTCCGAGCGCCTCCTCCGCGACCGCGGCGAGCCCGCGCCGGGCTCGGCGATCGTCGCCGCGATCGAGGGGACGCGGCCGCTCCTGGTCGAGGTGCAGGCGCTCGTCGCGCCGACCCACTTCGCGAACCCGCAGCGCGTCTCGCAGGGTGTCGATCCCCGGCGGCTCTCGGTGGTGATCGCGGTCCTCGAGAAGCGCGCCTCGCTCTCCCTCGCCGGCGCCGACGTCTTCGTGAACGTCGCCGGCGGGATCCGGCTCGACGAGCCGGCCGCCGACCTCGGCCTCGCGCTCGCGCTCGCCTCCTCGTTCCGCGACCGGCCGCTCCCGCCCGACCGCCTCGCCGTCGGCGAGGTCGGCCTCGGGGGCGAGCTCCGCCCGGTGCCGCAGCTCCCGCGCCGGCTCGCCGAGGCGCGCCGCCTCGGGTTCCACTCGGCCGTCGTGCCGAAGCGCGCCCTGGCTCCCGAGGCGAACGTGGGCGGCATGACGCTCCTCGCCGCTTCGACCCTCGCCGAGGCGATCGAACGGTCGCTCGGCGGCTGATCGCCGGCGCGCGGTCGGGGGGCGGCATGGATCTCTCGGTCATCCTGGTCGGCGCCGGCGAGGGGCGCCGCATGGGCGGAAGCGGACCGAAGCTCCTCCTCGACCTCGGCGGACGGACGCTCCTCGAGCGCTCGGCCGCCGCGTTCCTCCGCCATCCCGCGGTCGGCGAGATCGTCGCCGTCGTCCCCGCGCCGCTCCTCGACCGGGCGACGGCCGCGCTCGAAGGGACGGCGCGGCCGGGCGCGCCGGCCTCCCCGTCCGCCGGGCGGATCCGCGTGGTGGCGGGCGGCGCCACGCGCCAGGAGTCGGTCCGGCGGGGACTCGAGGCGTCGAGCCGCGACGCCGCTTTCGTGGCGGTGCATGACGTGGCGCGGCCACTCGTCACCGTGGAGCTGATCGAGCGGGTCTACCGGGCGGCGCGCGCTCACGGCGCGGCGATCCCCGCGCTCCCGATCCGCGACACGGTGAAGGAGGTGGCGGACGGTCGCGTCGTCCGCTCCGTGCCGCGCGACCGGCTCCAGGGGGCGCAGACGCCCCAGGTCTTCGCGCGTGATATACTCGCGCGCGCCCACGAAGCGCGCGCCGCGCGAGGCGACGCCACGGATGACGCCGCGCTCGTCGAGGCGTCGGGGACCGCGGTCCACGTCGTGCCGGGCGAGGCGTCCAACGTGAAGATCACCGATCCGGCCGACCTCGTGACCGCCCGCGCGCTCCTCCTCCAGGGATACGGCGAGAGGGACTGAAGTGAACCGGGAGTACCGCGTCGGGAGCGGATACGACGTCCATCGCCTCGAGCGCGGCGTGCCGCTCACGCTCGGCGGCGTCTCCCTGGCGCACGATCGAGGGCTCGCCTCCCATTCCGACGGCGACGCGCTGGCCCACGCGGTCGGCGACGCCATCCTGGGCGCGCTCGGACTGGGCGACCTCGGGACCCACTTTCCCGACACCGATCCCCGCTTCCGGGGGATCTCGAGCCTCGTCCTGCTCGAGCGGATCCGCGACCTGGCGCGCGAGCGCGGCGCGCGGATCGTGAACGTGGACGCGACCGTGATCGCCGAGGCGCCGCGCTTGGCGCCGCACGTGGGCGCGATGCGCGAGCATCTCGGCCGCGCGCTCTCGATCGGCGCCGAGCGCGTGTCGGTCAAGGCGACGACGAACGAGAAGCTGGGCTTGGTCGGGCGCGAGGAGGGGATCGCGGCGATGGCCGTGGCGCTGGTGGAGGTGGAGAGCCGATGAAGATCGTCGTGGTGCTGGGCGGGAACACCCCGGAACGCGAGGTCTCGCTCCGGAGCGGCGCGGGGATCGCCCGCGCGCTGATCGAGCTGGGGCACGACGTCGACCTGCTCGACACCGGAACCGGGCAGATCCTCCCCAATCCCGAGACCGCCATGGCGCTCGGATCAGGGAAGGCGGCCGCAGCGCCGGGCGGGGCCTCGACCGCCGCGCTCGCCGCCGCCTCGGGCGGCGGCCTCGAGACGTACGTCCGCTCGCTCCCGCGCGCGGCCGACCTCGTCTTCATCGCCCTCCACGGCGGCGACGGCGAGGACGGGACGCTCCAGGCGCTCCTCGATCTCGCGCGCATCCCCTACACCGGCTCTGGTGTGATGGCCTCCGCGGTCTCGATGGACAAGTCGCTCTCCAAACGGATCTTCCGCGACGCGGGCATTCCGACGCCGGATTGGATCGAGCTCGAGGCTCCGGCCGACCCGGCGGTCCCGTGGCGCCCCGCGGTTCCGGACGCCGAGATCGCCCGCCTCGGCGGCTATCCGCTGATCGTCAAGCCGAACGACCAGGGGTCGAGCGTCGGCATCACGGTCGTGAAGCGCCCCGCGGAGCTTTCGCCCGCCATCGAGACGGCGCGGCGTTACAGCCGAATCGTCGTGGTGGAATCGTTCATCGAAGGGCGTGAGGTCACGGTGAGCGTGCTCGACGACCGGGCGTTCCCGGTGGTGGAGATCACCCCGGAGGGGGGCTTCTACGACTACGAGCGGAAGTACACCTCCGGGGCGAGCCGCTACGAGGTGCCGGCCCCGCTCCCGGCCGCGACGACGGAGCGGCTCCTCGCGCTCGGCGTCCAGGCGTGCCGCGTGCTGCGCTGCCGCGGGATCGCGCGCGTCGATTTCCGCCTCGCGCCGGATGGCACCCCCTACTGCCTCGAGGTGAACACCGTGCCCGGGATGACCGAGACGAGCCTCGTGCCGAAGGCGGCGGCCGCGGCGGGCCTCGGATACCGCGATCTGGTTCGCGCGATCGTGGAGGCCGTTCCGGCCGCCCGAGCCGCCCGGTAGCGAACCGTGGCCGCCCCGACCGTGCCGCTCCCGCTTCGGAATCCGCAGGCCGTCGCCGCGTTCGACCTGGCCACGCTCCTGATCCGCCTCGGGCTGATCGTCCTCGGCGCGATCATCCTGCTCCGCGTCTCCGCGATGCTCGTCGGCCGGCTGGAGCGCGCGATCAAGGAGAGCGGGCGCGGGGAGCCGTCGACGCGGGAGAAGCGGGCCCGCACGCTCGGGACGGTGCTGCGCGGCGCGGTCCGGAGCGCCGTCGTGCTGGTGGCGCTCCTCATGGGCGTCCGCGAGCTGGGGCTCGACATCACGCCCGCGCTCGCGGCCGCCGGCGGGTTCGGCGTGGCCGCGGGGTTGGGGGCGCAGTTCCTGATCCGCGACTGGATCGGCGGCTTCTTCATCATCTACGACAACCAGTACGTGGTCGGCGACGCGGTGCGCATCTCGGGCGTCGCGGGAACGGTGGAGGCGCTCACGCTCCGCCACACGGAGCTTCGTGACGGCGACGGCTCCGTCCACTACATCCCGAACGGGGAGATCAAGCTGGTCACCAATCTGACGAAATCGTGGTCGGCTCCGGTGGTCCGGATTCCGGTCAGCCTCACCGAGGATCCGGTCCGCGTGACCTCGGTGCTCGAGGCGTTCCTGCGCGAGTTCGCGGAGGACCCGGCCATGAAGCCGCTCCTCAAGGACGCGCCACGCCTCCTCGGCATGGACGACGTCGCGATCGGCCAGTACACGATGATGCTCCAGGCGCGGACGACGCCGGAGAACCGCTACACCGTGTCGCGCGCGCTCCGCTCGGGCGCCGTCTCGCGACTCCGCGAGTCGGGCGTCGCGCTCCACGCGCCGGCGGCGGGAGGCGCCGCGTGACGGCTTCGATCCGCGTCTACGACACCCGCCGCCGCGCCAAGGTCCCGTTCGAGGCGGTGCGGCCCGGCTATGCCGGGATGTACGTCTGCGGCATGACGGTGCAGGACAAGCCCCACGTCGGACACATGCGCTCGGCGGTCGCGGGCGACGCGATCCGCCGCTACCTCGAGTCGAAGGGGCTCGTCGTCACGTACGTCTACAACTTCACCGACGTGGACGACCGGATCATCGCGCGCGCCGAGGAGGAGGGGGTCCGGTTCGAGGACGTCTCCGAGAGGAACATCCAGGCGTTCCTCCACTATTCGCGCGTGCTCAACCTGAAGCCCGCGACGCACTATCCGCGCGCCACGGAGCACATCCCCGAGATCCTCCGCCTGATCGGCACGCTGATCGAGAAGGGCTACGCCTACGCCGCGAACGGCGACGTCTACTACGACGTGCGGCGGTGGCCGCGCTACGGCGAGCTGTCGGGGCGGAACGTGGACGAGCTCCGATCGGGAGTCCGGATCGAGGTCGGCGAGGCCAAGCGCGACCCGCTCGACTTCGCGCTCTGGAAGGGCGCCAAGCCGGGCGAGCCCTCCTGGGAGAGCCCCTGGGGACCGGGCCGCCCCGGCTGGCACATCGAGTGCTCCGCGATGGCGATGAAATACCTCGGAGCCGAGTTCGAATTCCACGGCGGCGGCCAGGACCTCCTCTTCCCGCACCACGAGAACGAGATCGCGCAGTCCGAGGCGGCGACGGGCCGCACGTTCGCGCGCTACTGGGTCGAGAACGGCCTCGTGAGCCTGGAAGGCGCGAAGATGTCCAAGTCGACGCACCACTTCTTCTCGATCGAAGACGTGGCGAAGCGCGTCGATCCCGAGGTGATCCGGTTCTACCTCCAGTCCACGCACTATCGGAGCCCGATCGAATGGAACGAGACGCGCCTCGCGGAGGCGGGCGTCGCCTATGCCCGGCTGCGCGAGGCGCTCCAGCGGGCGGAGGGCGCGGCGGAGGGAGCGGGCGCCCAGGTGAAGGACATCGCGCACGCGCGGCTCCTCGTGGAGGTGACCGAGCTGCGGCGCCATTTCACCGAGGCGATGGACGACGACTTCAACACCGCGCGCGCGCAGGGCCACCTGTTCGAGCTGGCGAAGGCGATCAACCGGGTCGCCGAGTCGGCGGACGCGCCCACGATCGAGAAGGCGGCGCTCCCGGTCGCGGGGCGCCATCTCCGCGAGATGGGATCGACGATCGGGCTCTTCTGGGGCGCCGCGGCCGCCGAGGAGGAGGCTCCGGAGGGCGTCCAAGAGCTTGTGCGGCAACGAGATGAGGCACGTCTCCAGAAGCGGTGGGCCCGTGCCGATCAATTGAGAGACGAGATCATGGCGCTGGGCTACGTCCTGGAAGACTCCAAGGGGGGGACCCGAGCTCGGCGTAAGTCCTAGACGCTCAAGGGGCAACGCGCCGAAGCATGCTTCCGATCGGACGCCCGCGCTCGCTCAAAGGCGAGCTGCAAATCCTATTCCTCGCCGTGGGGAGCGCGTTCCTCGTGCTCGCCACCATCCTCCTCTATCAGAACGGCCAGGCGTCGCTTCGACGCCAGCTGATGAGCACCGCGACGACGGCGGCCGAGACCGCCGCCTCCCTCATCAGCGTGGACGACCACCGGCTGATCCGCTCCCCGGCCGACATGAACACGCCCGGGTTTCGCGGCATCGTCACCAACCTGAGCGCGCTCCGCCGCGCGAATCCCTCGATCTACCACCTCTTCACGCTCGCCCCGGTCGGGCGGCTCGGTTCGTGGGGCGTCGTGGTGGACATGGGCGGATCGGCGCCGATCCGCGACGAGGTCGAGCTCCGGAACGGCCGCATGCCGATCGGCTCGCCGCCCCCGGCGGGAATTCCCGAGGAGCTCCTGCACGAGTCGATGACCGGGACCGCGTGCCGGATCCTCGACCTGACGCGCCCCGAACGCGCGCGGGTCGTCGCCATCTCGCCGATCCGGGCGCCGGGGGGCGAATCGGTCGGCCTCGTGGTCATCGAGCTGAGCGCCGCCGAGCTGGTCGCCGAGGCGCGCCTTCTCTGGTACGTGACGATCGGGATCTTCCTCATGGGTCTCGCCGTGAGCGTCGTGGCCGGCAACTCGGTCTCGCGCTGGGTGACGCGACCGATCGAGTCGCTCCTCGCGGGCGTGGAGGAGATCGCGAAGGGAAATCTCCACGCGCGCATCCAGATCAAGTCGCGGAACGAGCTCGGCGCGCTCGGCGAGGCGTTCAACCAGATGGCGCGGAGCCTCGAGGCGTCGCAGGCCCGGAACGACGAGCGCGAAGCCCGGCTGCGCGATCTCCACCAGCTGGGATCGGAGGCCGCCGCGACGCTCGAGCTGCCGCCGATGCTGGGGGTGGCGGCGCACGGGCTCCAGGCGATCTGCGGCGGGCGCCAGGTGGTCGCCGGGGCCGCCACGCGCCGCGAGACGGTGATCCGGATCTGGGCCCGAAGCGGCGGCGCGGCTCCCGACGGCGCGTGGGAGGTGCCGCTCGAGCGGATCGAGCGCGTGCTCGGGGGGGAGACGCGGCTCCTGACGCGCGCCGAGCTGAACGCCGCCGGGCTCGAGTGCCTCGCGTCCTGTCCCGGCGCCTACGCGCTGACCGCGCCGCTTCGCGTGAGCGACGAGACGGTCGGCGTGCTGGTCGCGATCGGCGAGCGGGACGAGTTCCTTCCCGATGCCGTCTCGGTGGGGTCGCTCTTCGCGGCGCAGGTGGCCGCGGCCGTCGGGAACGCCCGGCTCTTCGAGCAGGTGCGCGAGCTCGACCGGTCGAAGAGCGAGTTCCTCTCCATCGCGTCCCACGAGGTGCGGACGCCCCTCACCGTCATGAAGTCGTCGCTCGATCTCCTCGTCTCGAGCACCCAGTTCGAGTACTCGAGCGACCAGCGGCAGCTGATCGCCTTCTGCCAGGAATCGGTGGAGCGGTTGATCCGTCTCGTGAAGGACATCCTCGACGTATCGAAGATCGAGGCCGGGGTCCTCTCGGTCCAGTTCGCGCCCGCCTCCCTGAACGAGCTGATCGAGAAGTGCCTCTTCTGGGTGCCCCAGCTTCCGGGGGGCCAGGGGATCGAGGTGGAGGCGCGCCTGCCGAGCGAGCCGGCGATGGTCTTCGCCGACGCCAACCGCATCCAGCAGGTGCTCGAGAACCTGATCTCCAACGCGATCAAGTTCTCGCAGCCCGGAGGCAAGGTCTCGATCGAGCTGATCCCGACCCAGCACGAGTACGAAGTCGTCGTGAGCGACCAGGGGAAGGGGATCGCGGGCGAGGACCTCGATCGGATCTTCGGGAAGTTCTTCCAGGTCGAGGATTCCGCGACGCGCGAGCAGGGCGGGACCGGGCTCGGACTCGCCATCTGCAAGGGCATCATCGCGGCGCATCGCGGCCGCATCTGGGCGCAGAGCGAGGTCGGCAAGGGAAGCCGATTCCACTTCACGTTGACGCGCGTCATCGACACGCCGATCGGCGACCGCACCGGCGCCGAGATCCCCATCGCGTCGCTTCTCTCGCCGCTTCGCTCCGAGCCGCACGTCCCCACACGTTCGTGAGACCCGCGTCTCTCCCCGAGGCGCCGCGCAGTTGACGATCACCGGCGCCACCCCGTACACTCCGCCGCGGCCGAGCGTACGGAGCCGCCGCGCGCAGGCCCACGCTGGCGTAGCTCAATTGGTAGAGCATCTCATTTGTAATGAGGCGGTTGGGGGTTCGAGTCCCTTCGCCAGCTCCAAACCGAGCCCATCGAATACGTCCGTGCCGGAGGGGTTCCCGAGCGGTCAAAGGGAGCAGACTGTAAATCTGCCGGCTTAGCCTTCGAAGGTTCGAATCCTTCCCCCTCCACACCCTGGCCGGCTTCGGCCGGGGGCCCGGACGGTGGCCGGTCTCGTAAACGATTGGACGGAGCGGGAATAGCTCAGTGGCTAGAGCGTCAGCCTTCCAAGCTGAGGGTCGCGGGTTCGAATCCCGTTTCCCGCTCCAGTCTTCCCCAGGACGATCTCAATCCACCGTTGTCCACACCGGGTAAGAGCAATATTTGAAATTACTTGCCGAGATCTGAACACCATCTTGGCCGGACCACCGTGGAAGGCGGCGGTTTCTTGTCACGAGGGGCCCCCCTTGGGCGGTATTCCTACGCGCGCGGGGGCCGGCGCACCCCCGAGGATTGGCCGCAAATTTCTTGTTGACTGCACGTTCGCGCTCCCTTAGCGTTCTCGTTTCGCAGTGACCGACGACCTTTTCGATGTCGGGAGAAGGCCGCTCGGGGTTTTCTGCCTTGAATTGGCACGTTGGCGCCGACAGGGCTGGCGCTCTTCGAGAGAGGCTGGCCCTCTCATGCGTCTGGTCTTTTCGCGCGCCGCATCACCGCCCACGTAGCTCAGTCGGTAGAGCATTTGCATGGTAAGCAAAAGGTCAGCGGTTCGATTCCGCTCGTGGGCTCCATTGTCCGCATCGCGCTAGGCCGAGTCGTCGCGTCACTTCGAGAGAATGCAGTGACCTCGCCTGTCGTGTTCCTGATTTTCGGACGCTAGCGATATTCCGGGAGGGCTTGGTTCCATGGCGAAGCAGAAGTACGAGCGGACGAAGCCGCACGTGAACGTGGGTACGATCGGTCACGTGGATCACGGGAAGACGACGTTGACGGCGGCGATCACGATGGTGTTGGCGCAGAAGAATCCGAAGATATCGGTGCGGGAT
>DASVDZ010000025.1:0-14887 GCA_036380835.1 Candidatus Eiseniibacteriota bacterium
CCCCGCTACGACCGCTCTCCATCGTGGATCCGCGGTATTTTCCCGTGATGGGCGTGGAAACCCGCCGAGCATCCCGAATCATCGCCGTCGATCGTGAGGGGCGGGTGCTGCTCTTCCAGTTCGCCCGCGCGAGCGGCGAGCGCTACTGGGCCACGCCGGGTGGGGGTCTCGAGGAAGGGGAGTCCTTCGAGGAGGCCGCGGCCCGCGAGGCTCGGGAGGAGCTCGGCGTCGATGCGGTCGGCCTGGTGCCCCTGTGGGAGCGGACGGCCGAATTCCCCTTCGCGGGCCGGTCCGTGCTGCAACGAGAGAAGTACTTCCTCCTTCTAGTCCCGATCCCGGAATTCTCCGAGGCCGTCCTCGCGGTCCAGCGCGAGGAGGGGATCAGCAAGCCTCGCTGGTGGACCGTGGGCGAGCTCGCTCACGCCCAGGAGACGGTCTTCCCGGAATCGCTCGCGGCGCTCCTGCGAGGGATCCGGATCCCGCCGGGCGCGGGAAGCTAGCGCGCCCCCGCCTCCTCGAAGATCCGGCCTACGTTCTCCGGCGAGAAGAACTCGGCCGGCGACGTCACTCCCGCGTTGACCCGCGCGAATCCGTCCATCGCCTTCTGGTTCCCGTGCACGGCGCCCAGCACCTGGCGCAACTGGGGCGGCGGCGGCTCGAGCGTCGCGAGCTGGCAGGTGAACTCGAAGATCGGATAGACCCGCTCGTCGCGCGCCCGCTGGTATTCGCCCATCGCCTCGTCGAAGGGGCGCGCGCCGGACAGCGACCGGTCCAGCGCCCCGGCGCACGACTCGGCGCCCAGGAACGCGTCCATGATCCCCATCGCCGTGATGTAGTCGCGGTTGTAGCCGGCGTCGCCGACGAGCGCCCATCCCGGCCCGTATGGCTTCCGGAAGTAGTTCGCGACGGGCGTGCCGACGAATTTCTCTTCCCGCTTGCCGGCGCGCAACCGCTCGGAGAACGTGGGCGCCATGTCGATCATCTTCATCCAGTTGCCTTCCACGTCCTTCTTGTTCGCCTCGAACTCGGCCATGGGCCATCCGCCGACGACGAGGGTCAGCCCGTCGTTCGTCGGCCACGCGGCGAACCCCCGCTGCGGGAGCGCGTACGTCTCGAAGCGCCCCTCCATCGGGAGGCCGCTCCAGTAGGAGTAGTAGCCGGCCAGGATCGGCGGGCGCTCGTGGTACGCCTCGGGCTTCACCTTGTCCGCGACGACGGAGTGCCGGCCGTCCGCGCCCACGACGACCCGGGCGCGCTCGGTGACCGTGGATCCGTTCTTGGCGTGGCCTCGGATGCCGGTCACGCGTCCGTCCTCGACCAGGACCTCTTCCACCGTGAACTCCTCGCGGACTTCGGCCCCCGCCTCCGAAGCGGCGTCCACGAGCAGCTTGTCCAGAACGGTGCGGCGAGGCCCGTACGCCGCCGGAGCCTCCTCGATGCCCGGGGCGCCGGAGATCGCGAACGGGCCGAAGTCGAATCGATAGGTGTCGATCGGTGGGCAGCCGGTCGCGACGAGCCGGTCGAGGAGCCCCCATCGGCGAAGGGCGGCCACTCCGGGAGGGTGCACGAGGTGCGTCGAGATCGTGTCGCTCGGGAACGAGGCCTTGTCGACGGCGAGGACCTGATACCCCTTTCGCGCGAGCAGCATCGCCGTTGGAGAGCCGGCGCAGCGCGCGCCCACGATGATGGCGTCGTAGCGCTTCATGAGCGTTTCCCCCCGTTGACCTGGGCCTCGAGAAGGCGCACGATTGAAGCTCCACATCCACCTCGGACTCGGAGGTTCGTCATGGCCCACCAGAATGAACTCGAGACCTTCCTGAGAACCTGGGAGCACGAATCGCAGGGCGTGATCCGCGCCATGGAATCGATCCCCGGCGACAAGTACGACTTCCGCCCGGACCCGAAGGGCCGTTCGATCGGCGAGATGGCGTGGCATCTGAGCGAGATCGACGGCTGCATCAGTTTCGGCGTGGCCGAGCGGCGCTTCGACCTCGCGGACGACCTGCCCGAGTTGAAGCGCCCGAAGGAAGTGGACCTCCTCGCGCCGGGCTACCGCCGCGTCCACGAGCTGGCGCTCGAGCGCCTCCGTGCACTCAAGGCGGCGCATCTCGACGAGAAGGTGACCTTCTTCGACGGGTCGCCGATGACGATCCGCGACGTGCTCTGGAACGTGCTGCTCCACCACCTGATCCACCACCGCGCCCAGCTCGTGCTGCTCACGCGGCAGGCGGGAGGCCGCCCTCCGGGGCTCTACGGCCCGAACCGCGAGGAGATGCAGGCGATCCGAGAGAAGTCGGCCGCGAAGGCGTAGGCGGCCCGAGCCGCGCTACGCCGCGTCGATGGAGCTCAGCGGACGCGCGTGGAACCGCTCGTAGCCGACCGACGCGTGGTAGACCGCCCGGTCGAAGAACCGATCCAGGAGCTTCAGCAGCTCGAGCGACGCTTGGAGCTCGATCGGATTGTCCGCGAGTCCCTCGCGCTCCAGGAAGTCGAAGAGCGTCTTCTTCGTCGCGCCGATCGCCCAGATGAAGTGGCTCAGCGCGACGCCCTGCGAGGCGCGCTCCCGTCCCAGGGCGACGTATCGCTCGGCGATCTCCCACTCGGTCCCGCTCTTCAGCCAATCGCCGAGGTTGCGGTAGATCTCGCGGGAGCGAAGCTCGAGACGATCGCGCGATACCTTGCGCATATCCGAGCATTCCTGGGACTCGAGGATCGTCGCGAAGAGGGCATCGCCGAGTTGGGCGGCGTGCGTATCTAGTAATCGGACCAGTCGTAACGAGAGCATAGGCTGGGCCTCGGAAGTCCGGCGTGGGTGCTTCCCTCTACCCCTGAGAGTACACCCTTTGGAGCCGCCCGGGGGAGATCCCCCTCGGACCTTACCGCGCTACGTCAGCGCGCACTCGTTCCTGCCGCCCTCCAGCTCCTCGGCCTCGACGTCGAAGATCTCGAGGAGCCCGAGGTTCACGGTCTTGATCTTCCGGTAGGCGGCCGGGCTCGAGCCGACCCGCGTCATGACCCAGTCGGTGAACGCCTTCTCGTCGGCGATCTCGAGCGGCTCGTTCGCCGCCCGGACCGCGCCGAACGTCCTCCCGATCGATCGATCCGACTCGCGCTCCCCGTCGTTGGCGTAGTGCGCGGGATGGATCCGGAGCGACGCCGGCCACTCGCGCCGCGCGCGCTCGAGACTCTTCCAGAGCACGGGCGTCCATTCCTCGGCCTTCCCCCCCAGATCGGGCCGGCCGATGGATCGGACGAAGACGAAGTCGCCCGTCAGCGCCACGCCGTCGCCCGCGAAGTAGGTCACGCTCCCCTCGGTGTGGCCGGGAGTGTGCATGACCCGGACCCGCGCGCCGCCGACCGGAATCTCGCTCCCTTCCTCCACGGGCGTGAACTCGATCCTGGCCGCCGTCCCGTCGTAGGGGAGGACGGCGTCGGCGGGGTGGAGGTAGTAGGGAACGCCGAGGGCCCGCGACACGGAGGGCGCCCCGCTCAGGTAGTCCGCGTGCACGTGCGTGTCGGCCACCGCGACGACGCGGTAGCCCGCGGTCCGCGCGTAGTCGAGATAGGGCTGCGCCTTCCGCGGGGGATCCACGAGCAGCGCCTCGCCGCCCGCGGCGACCAGGTACCCCACCGCGCCCTTCGCCACCCGGTCGAACTGCACCAGCTCGTCGAAGCCGGCCGGAGGCTCGAGACGCCGCGGCACGACCGTGTGGGCCCAGGCGGCCATGCCGCCCCGCAGCGACGACGCCGTGAACCCGAGGCCGTTCAGGATCAGCGCGACCTGCTTGCTGCTGTTTCCGTGCCCGCAGACCACCGCGATCGGGCCGTCGGAGGGGAGGGCTTCCTTGACCTTCGCGCCCATCGCGAGGATCCGCGATCCCCGGATGTGGACGAACCGCTCCGGCGGGACGATGTCGATCCGTCCCGCCTGGACCGCGTCCGAAGCGCGGACGTCGAGGACCCGGATCGGAACGCCCGCTTCGATGTCGCGGACCAGCTCCTCGCCCGTGATTTCTGGAATGACATGGCCCTGGCTCATTCTGGCGCCAGTGTCGCCGCTCGCACCGGGACGCGTCAAGGCTCGAGACGGGCTGGTGGCGTCCTATGGGGGGCCTACCGGCGGGCTTGAGGCGTTGGCCGATCCAGGGCAAGATGACACGATGGCCCGTCGCCCCTCCCCCTCGAACGCCGTGCTTCCCGGCCTCGCGCTCACCGTCATGGTGGCGCTCGCCGCGCGCGTGATCCACCAGCAGCTCCCCGGAGGCCTTGCCGCCGCGATCGGCGAGGTCGTCATCGCCGTGTTGCTCGGCCTCCTGGTGGGCAACACGATGGCCCTCCCGGCGAACCTCGCGCCCGGGATCCGCTTCTCGTTCCACCGCGTCCTCCGGGCGGCGATCATCCTCCTCGGCGCGACCTTCTCGGTGCAACAGGTGGCGGCGATCGGGGGGAGGGCGGTCCTGCTCGTCGCCGCGCTCATGACGATCGCGCTCGTGGCGGCCCATTTCCTCGGGCGGCTCGCGGGCGTTCCGCCCCGGCTCGCGACCCTGATCGGCGTCGGCACGGCGGTCTGCGGGAACTCGGCGATCGTGGCGACGGCCCCGGTGATCGGCGCGCGCGACGACGAGGTCTCCTTCGCGATCGCCACCAACACGCTCTTCGGAACGCTCGCGGTCTTCCTCTATCCCTTGATCGGGCACCTCTTCCACTTCGGCGATCCCGCCTTCGGGACGTGGGCGGGATCGGCCGTGAACGACACGTCCCAGGTCGTGGCGACCGGCTTCGCCTTCAGCGAGGCGGCGGGGCGCGTGGCCACGGCGGTCAAGCTGACCCGGAACGCGCTGATGGGCGCTGTGATCGTGCTGATGGGGGTTCTCCACGGGCGCGCACGCGAAGGGGTCGCGGGGGCGGCGGGAGCGCCGGGCGGCCTCTGGGTCCGCGTGAAGCAATCGCTCCCGCTCTTCGTGCTCGGATTCCTCGCGCTCGCGGCGCTGCAATCCGCGGGAGTCCTCCGCGCGCTCTCCCACGCCGCCGGGCGCGACCTGGTCGCCGACGCGCGATTCGCGGCGGGCGTGCTCATCCTGGTCGCGCTCGCCGGCGTCGGCCTCTCGACCCGGATCGACGCCATGCGACGCACGGGGCTCCGCCCCTTCTACGTGGGTCTCGCGGTGGCCACGGCGACCTCCGCCGTGAGCCTCCTCTGGATCCGGGTCCTGGGGCCCGCGACCGGTGGCTGAGCCGAAGCGCGCGGCCGCGGGCGGCCTCCACCGGGAGCTTCCCCCGGGCTACTACTTCCGCCGTCCCACCATGGACGACCGCGCGGCCGTCGTGGAGCTGATGAACGCCCACGACGTGGCGGAGACGGGGGAGGCCGATTCCTCGGTGGAGGACCTGACCGCCGACTGGACGCAGCCGCGCTTCGATCTCGAGCGGGACGCGTGGCTCGTGATCGGGCCCGACCGCCGCGTGGCCGCGTACGCGTGGACGTGGGACAAGAACCCGCACGTGGAGATCCAGGGCGACTACTACGTCCATCCCGAGCTCAAGGACGGCGGGCTGGACGAGCCGATTCTCGCGCTCCTCGAGGCGCGCGGGCAGGAGCATCGCGCGGCGGCCCCGCGGACGGCGCGCGTCGTCCTCCGGCTCTTCAACAACACGGTGAACGAGCCGCGCGCGGCGTTCCTCGTCGAGCGCGGGTACGGGCGGGTGCGGACCTTCTTCCGAATGGCGATCGATCTCGAGAGGGGGTTCGCGGCGCCGCGGTGGCCCGCGGGGATCGAGCCGCGGCGATACCGGCCCGGCGTGGACGACCGCGCGCTCGAGGAGGCGCTCCAGGACGCCTTCGCGGACCACTACGCGTTCGCGCGGGCCTCTCACCGCGAATGGACGGCCCGGCGCCTCGAGCACCCCGAGTTCGTCCCGGAGCTCTGCACGCTGGCGTGGGACGGGGGCGAGGCGGCGGGGGCGCTGCTTCCGTTCCGCTTCGAGGACCGGGGGTGGGTCCGCGAGCTGGGCGTCCGCCCGAAGTGGCGCGGGCGAGGCATCGGGCGCGCGCTCCTTCTCGACGCGTTCACGTCGTACGCCGCGCTCGGGCTCCGTCGCGTCGCGCTCGGGGTGGACGCGGAGAACCCAACCGGCGCGACGCAGCTCTACGAGTCGGCGGGCATGGAGGTCGTCGCCCGCTTCGACCTCTACGAAAAGGCGCTCGGCGAGGGAACGGCGTCCTAGGCCCGCGCCGCCGCCGGCCCGCCTGGGGTGTGGGCGCGCCGCCGCCCGCCCGCTACGCCTGCCGGAACCCCAGCTTCCTCAGGAACCACATCATCGGGCACCAGCGCGAGAACGCCGACTGGAGCAGGTTGAGCCCGACGAACGCCGTGAACGCGAGGAACCACGGGTTCACCCAGACCGCGAGCGCGACCGAGAGCAGGATGAACGTCCCCGCCACCATCCGAAGCCCTTCATCGACCGTCATGATTCACCTCCCTTTCAGGCCTGCCGCTCGACGGGCAGCAGGAACAACCGCGTGATCGTGTCGCCGGCCAGGTCGCGGCGCTCGACCAGCGCCGTGAAGAGCCGTTCCGCCGCCGCGTCCTCGTCCACGATCACGAACGCCACCAGACCGCCGGGATGGATCCGGTCGCCGGCGTGATGCCCCGTCCGGCCGCTCCCCTCGGTCACGGGAAGGACGCTGTAGCCCTTGGCTCCCAGCTCCTCCATCTCGACGCGGATCGACGCCAGACGGGCGGCGTCCGCGACCATCCAGATCATCTTCATACGGTGACCTCCGCGGGAGCCGCGGCATTCGCCGGCGCCGATCCCGGCCGCGCGGGCGACGCCGCGAGGCTCGCCACGCCGGCCGTCCCTCGCCGCTCCTCGCTCCGGCGGTGCGCCAGGTAATAGAGCACCGGCACCGCGATCCGCGAGAGGAGCGTCGCCGCGACCTCGCCGCCGATCAGCGCGATCGCGAGGCCCTGGAAGATCGGATCGAAGAGGATGACGCTCGCGCCGACGGCGACCGCCGCCGCGGTCAGCACCATCGGCCGGAAGCGCACGCTCCCCGCGTCCACGACGGCGTCGCGAAGGGGGATCCCCTGCGCGCGGCGGAGCTCGATGAAGTCGACGAGGATGATCGAGTTCCGCACCGTGATGCCCGCGCCCGCGATGAACCCGATCATCGACGTCGCCGTGAAGAAGGCGCCGCTCAACGCGTGCGCGGGAAGGATGCCCACGAGGCTCAACGGAATCGGGAGCATGATCACGAGCGGCGTGATGAAGGAGCGGAACCAGCCGACCGTGATGATGTAGATGAGGAGCAGCACGACCGCGAACGCCGCCCCCATGTCGCGGAAGACCTCGTACGTGATCTGCCATTCGCCGTCCCACTTGAGCGAATAGGACTCGGTGGATTCCGGGAGCCGCGTGCTCATCTGATGGACGCGGCCGCCGTCGGGCGCGGTCAGAGCGTCGATCCGCGGCCTCAGGTTCCCGATCGCGTAGACCGGGCTCTCGGTGCGCCCCGCCACGTCGCCGAGCACGTAGACCACGCGGCGCAGGTTCTTGTGGTAGATCTCCGGAGCGGCGGTGTCGGCCACCGCCGTGGCCAGCTCGGAGAGCGGCGTCCCGGCGCCCGGCCCCAGGCGGAGCGCGGCGAGCGCCGAGCGGTCGGCCCGGTCCGCCGGCGCGAGGCGGACGGTGATCGGCACCGCCTCGGCCTCCTCCGGGGCGCGCGCCGTGCCGACCGCGCGGCCCGCGTAGAGCGCGGCGGTCGCGCCCGCGACGTCGGCGGGGGCGACCCCCGCCAGCGCGGCGCGGTCGCGATCGACCTCGAAGCGAAGCTCGGGCTGGCCCTCGGTGAGCAGGAGGTCGGAGTCGACGACGCCCGGCGTCTTCCGGAACACGTCCCAGACCAGGTGCGCGAGGCGTCGCTGTCCCGCGAGGTCGGGGCCGTAGACCTCGGCCACGAGCGTCGAGAGGACCGGCGGCCCCGGCGGCACCTCCACCACCTTGAGCCGCGCGCCGTACGCCGCGGCCACCCGCTCTAGCTCGGGGCGGACGCGCCGCGCGATCGCGTGGCTCTGGCTCTTCCGCTCCTCGGCGCCCACAAGGTTCACCTGGATGTCGGCGAGGCGCGGGTCGCTCCGGAAGTCGTAGTGGCGGACGAGCCCGTTGAAGGTGACCGGCGCCGCGTTGCCGGCGTAGATCTGGTAGTCGCGCACCTCGGGCTCCCGCACGATGCGGTCCGCCACGGCCTGCGCGGCGGCGAGCGTGCGCTCGAGCGGCGCGCCGGGCGGCAGGTCGAGGAGCACCTCGAACTCGCTCTTGTTGTCGAAGGGGAGCATCTTCACCGTGACCGCGCGGAACGCGACCAGCGAAAGGGCGCCGGCGAAGAGGAGCGCGATCCCCCCGAAGAAGCGGACGCGCCAGCGCGCCTCCGAGAGGAGACGGCCCATCACCGTCCGGTAGAGGCGGTCGAGCCGGCCGCCCTCGGGCGCGTGCGCCTGCCCCCCGTCGTGGGCGAGGAGCCGCCGGGCCGCCCACGGCGTGACGACGAACGCGACCCCGAGCGAGAAGAGCATCGCCAGGGACGCGCCGATCGGGATCGGCTTCATGTAGGGTCCCATCAGGCCGCCGACGAACGCGAGCGGGAGGATCGCGGCGATCACCGTCACGGTGGCGAGCACGGTGGGGTTCCCGACCTCGTCCACCGCTTCCACCGTGCGCGTGTCGGTGTCGCGGCCGTCCCGCATGCGGAAGTGGCGGGCGACGTTCTCCACGACCACGATGGCGTCGTCCACCAGGATGCCGATCGAGAAGATGAGCGCGAAGAGCGTGACGCGGTTCAGCGTGTAGCCGAGGAACTTGTAGACGAAGAGCGTGAGCGCGAGCGTGACGGGGATCGCGATCGCGACCACGAGCGCCTCGCGGCGCCCCAGCGCGAGCGCGATCAGCGCGACCACGGAGAGCGTGGCGAGGAAGAGATGGAAGATCAGGTCGTCCGACTTGTGCTTCGCCGTCTCGCCGTAGTCGCGCGTCGTCTCGACGGTCACGTCGCGGCTCAAGAGCCCGGGCCGAAGCTCCGCGACGCGCCGGTGGAGCTCGTGGACGAGCGCCGTCGCGTTCACGCCCGGGCGCTTCGCCACCTCCAGCGTCACCGCGGGCCGGCTGCCGCCGTCCCGGCCGCCGTGGAAGACGTACTGCGTCCGCTCGCCCGGCCCGTCGGTCACCGTGGCCACGTCGCTCAGGCGGACGAGGCGCCCGTCGCGCCCGGAGATCGCGAGCGCGCGCAGCTCGTCCACGTTCTCGACGGGCGACTCGGCGCGGAGCGAGACGAGCGCGCCGCCCTGGTCGGCCGATCCCGCGGGAAGGGAGACGCCGGCCTGGGAGAGCGTCCGCGAGAGGGCGTCGACCGTGATCCCCGCGGTCGCCATGCGGCCCGGATCGGGGCGCACCGAGAACTCGCGGGGCTCGCCGCCGAGGATGCGGATCCGCGAGACCCCCGGCGTCCGGCGCAGCTCCGCCGCCAGCTCGGAGCCGACCCGTCTCAGGTCGCTCTGGTCCCATTCGGGATGCGTCGCGCTCCAGAGCGTGAGCGCGAGCACAGGCACGTCGTCGATCGAGCGCGGCGAGACCGAGACGATCCGCGCGCCCGGGGGCAGGAGGGGCGCCGCTTCGTCGAGGCGCGTCCGGACGCGGACCAGGGCCGCGTCGGGGCTCGACCCGACCTCGAAGCGGGCGATCAGGAGGGCGCCGTCGTCCCGAGACGTGGAGTAGAGGTACTCGAGCTTCGGGATCTCCCAGAGCCGTCGCTCGACCGGCGTCGTGAGCTGGCGCTCCACCTGTCCCGCGGGGGCGCCGGCCCACGCGAGCGTCACGTCGACCATCGGGACCTGGATCTGCGGCTCCTCCTCGCGCGACAGCGTGAAGAGGCCGAGGAGCCCCAGGAGGATCGACGCGACGACGGCGAGCGGCGTGAGCCGCGAGTGGAGCGAGGCGCCGGCGATCCGTCCCGCCGGCCCCGCGCGAAGCCGGTCGGACGTCACGGACGGGCCTCGACGGCGCGGCCGTCCTCGACGCCCGCCGGATTCGCGATCACCGACTCGCCCAGGTCGAGTCCCGCGAGCACCTCGACGTCGTCGCCGACCTCGCGGCCGAGACGGACCCAGCGAAGCGCGGCGCGGCCGTCGCGCACGACGTAGACGCCGGTCAGGGCGCCCCGCCGGACGACGGCGAGGCCGGGTACGGTCACCGGGCCGCCTTCCGCCGCGCCGCCTGCGGACGCGGGCGCCCCCGGCTCGGGGACGCCCGCCGCGGCGGCGAGCCGCACGTGCGCGTACGCGCCGGCCTCGAGCCGTTCGCCCCGCGCGGCCGGGCGGAACCGGGCCTTCTTCGATCGCGTCGCGGGGTCGATCATCCCCTCTACGCGAACGAGCGCCGCCGGGCGCCAGGGGCCGTCGCCCACCTGGTACTCGAACGATCCGCTGGGTCCGAGGCGGTCGATCTCGCCCTCGGGGATGGCCGTGACGATGAGGGCCGTGATCGAGGAGCGGATGTCGAGGAGCGGGTCGCCGGGTGAGAGGAACGCGCCCTCGTCCACGTGATGGCGCACCACCACGCCGTCGAACGGCGCGGGCGTGCGCAGGGCGGCCTCCCATTCGGCGCGCGAGGCTTCCGCCTGCGCGAGCGCGGCGTCCGCCGCCCGGCGTTCGGCCTGCGCCGATTCCAGCTCGTGGAGCGAGACGACGCGGTCGGCATAGAGCGATTCGAGGCGCGCCTCCTGGCGCGCCGCCAGGTCCCGGCGGCTCCGGGCCGCGTCGTGGGCCGACTCGGTGGCGAGGAGCGAGGCGCGCGCCTCGGGCGCGTCGAAGACCGCGAGCGGGTCGCCGGCCTTGAACGATGCGCCGTCCGGCACGGGGAAGCGCGTGACGCGGGCCATGGCCCGGGCCTTGAGCGCCACCTCCTCCGAGGATTCGACGCGCGCGGGAAGGATCAGCGCGCCGCCGTCGCGCCCCGCGCCCGCCTTGACCACGGTCACCGCGAGCGGCGCTTCGCCCCTGCCGGCGCCGGCGCGGCCCGCGTCGCGGCCGCCGCCGCATCCGGCGGCGAAGAGGCCCGCCGCGAACGCGGCGAGCAGGAACGATGGTCTCATTGCAGGCTCCCCATGGCGTGTCGGTATCGGTAGTCGGCGAGGAGCACGCCCACGCGCCCCGCCACGTCGTTCAGCCTCGCCCGCGCCGCCTCGGCGTCGACGGTCAGGAGATCGCCGAGCGGGAGGAGCCCCGCGCGATAGCGCCCGGAGGCGAGCCGGAGCGCCTCCTCGGCGGCCGCGCGGCCGGACGCCGCGGCGTCGCGGCGCTCGCGCGCCAGGGCCGCCTCGCTCCGCGCCGAGGCGAGGCTCGCCGCCCAGTCCTGTCGTGCCGCCTCGGCCTCGGCGCCGGCCTCGCTCGCCCGCGCCCGCGCCGCGCGCCAGTCCTGATAGCGGCGCGCGCCGTCCCAGAGCGGCAGATCGAAGACGAGCGCCGCGGTCCACCGGCGCTTGAAGTCGCCCAGGTCGGCGTCGCGGTAGTAGCGGACGTCGGCGCGCCCGTTCAAGGACGGCAGGAGACTCCATCCCGCCCGCCGCGCCCGGATCTTCTGAATCGACTCCTCTTCCCGCGCCGCGCGCACGTCGAACGATTCGCCCTCGCCCGCGCCGTCGCCGGGGATCCCCTCGTCGGGCGGAAGGCCGCCCAGGCTGTCCGGGGCGATCGAGGCGCCGGCGCGCTGGGACAGACGCAGGAGGGCGACGGCGTAGCCGCTCCGGGCGGTGCGCCACGCGGCGTCCGCCTCGGCCCAGTGCGCGAACGCGCGGAGCGTATCCAGCTCGGGCACCTGCCCGCGGCGGAAGAGATCGGCGGAGGCGCGGCGCTGCTCGAACGCGGCGTCGAGCGCGGTCGAGTCGGCGGCGAGCGTCTCGCGGGCGCGGACCGCCTCGCCGTACGCTTCGACCGCCTCGAGGAGGCGGCTCGAGACGCGGCCCGCCTCGCGCGCGTCGGCCGCGCGGTGGCGATGCGACGTCTCGGAGAAGGAGGTCCACTCCGCGCCGCCGTTCCAGAGCGGCTGCTCCAGCGTGACGCCGTAGTCGAGCGACGTGCGCGCCGCCGGATCGTTCAGCGCGTCGAGGCCGAAGTCGGAGGCCCCGAATCGCCCCTGCCAGAGCTTTTCGCTGAAGAGGAGCGCCGGATCGTCGCTCCGGACGGCGCCTCCGCGAACGCTGATGCGGGGCGAGATGGAGAATCGCGACGACGAGCCCTGCGCCCGCTCGGCGTCGCCGCCCGCCCGCGCCGCCTCGACCCGCGGGTCGTGCGAGCGGGCCGCGTCGAGCACGCGGTCGAGGTCCCAGAGCGCCCCGGCTGCGGCGATGGAAGGGAGGCAGACGGCCGCCCCGGTCACCAGAATTGCTATCATCCCGAACCGGCCTGCCGCGGCATCAGAACGCCTGGGGAAGTGGGTCATTTCGATCCGTAGGATACATGGGGAGCCGAAAGGAAACGCTCGATCTCATAAGCATATGAACAACAATAATTTGAGGGCTATGGCGGCCCGCATCCGGCGGACCTCGGCGGAGGCGGCGCGGAAGGGGCGGATGAGCCGCGCGGAAGAGCGGCGGCTCCTGGCCCTCGCGAAGCGCGGCGACCAGCGGGCGCTCCAGAGCCTCCTCACGGCCCTCTCCCAGCCGATCTACCGATTCGGGCTCGGGTTCTGCCGCGACTCCCACGACGCGGAGGATCTGGCGCAGGACGTGCTCCTCGCCCTTTCCCGGAGTCTCTCCGGCGTCCGCGGCGACGCCGCCCTCACGACGTACGCGTACGCGGCCGCGCGAAACGCGTGCCTGAGGCGGCGCCGGCGCCCGGCGGGCGCTCCGGAGCGGCTCGAGTCCCTCGACGCGCGCCTCTCGCGGGGCGACGGCGGGGAGCCGGCCGATCCGGCCCTCGATCCGCACCGGCGCCTCGAGCGGCTCGAGCTGTCCGACGCGGTCCGGCGGGCGATCGCCGAGCTGCCCCCGGTGCAGCGGGAAGCGGTGCTGCTCCGCGACGTCGAGGGGCTCACCGCCCGCGAAGCGGCCTCCGCGCTCGGCGTCGACGTCAGCGCCGTCAAGGCGCGGCTCCATCGCGGGCGCCTCGCGCTCCGCCGGGCTCTCCTCCCCTTCGTTTCCCCGGGCGAGGCGTCGGCGCCGCGCGCCCGCGGATGTCCGGAAACCGCGCGCTACTTCTCGCGGTTCTTGGAGGGAGAATTGACGCCCGCGGTCTGCGCGCGCCTCCAGACGCACGTCGAGGCGTGCCTGCGCTGCGCGCGCGTTTGCCGGAGCATGCGCGAGACGCTCGGCGCCTGCCGCCGGCTCAAGCGCGCGCCGGCGCCGCGCGCGCGGCGGGCGCTCCGGGCGACGATCCGCGAGGCCGCCGGAACGCGCCGAGGGGCAAAGGCTTAGGGTTTTGTTTCGATTTCCGTTGACGGCCCACGGAGGGGTCCTTACCTTCCCGACGCGGTTTTTTTTCGAGTTCCCCACACGAGGTCCACGACCGAGGCGTTCGAGGAGTCCGCGATGATGTGGCAGATGGTGTCCCCTAACTTCGATCCGATCGTGCTTTCGACCCGCAGCCGCTCCGACTCGTACGAGGAGCGCGATCCGTACGATCACGACGACGATCTCGAGGACGAGGACCTCGAGGACGAGGACGAAGAGCTGGACGAGGACGACGACGAGTTCGACGAAGACGACGAGTTCGACGACGACGACTACGACGAAGAGGACGAGGACGAAGAAGAAGACGATTTCTGATCGTCGCCCGCCCTGCTCCACATCCCCGACGCCAGCCTGAGCCGAGATCCGCGCGGCCCCGCGCCGCGCGGACCCCGTCCGCGAGGATCCAGCCGTGCCACGACCCGCCCCATCGAGGCTCCGCGCGCCGGCGCCCCTGCTCTACCTCGGGCTGAGCCCCGAGGAATCCCGGATCGCGAACGCGCGCGTCGCGATCGTCCCCGCTCCCTTCGACCAGACGACCTCCTATCTCCCGGGCACGCGCTTCGGTCCGAAGGCGATCCTCGAGGCGTCGCGTCAGGTCGAGTTCTACGACGAGGAGCTCGATCGGGAGCCGTTCGCGATCGGCGTCGCGACCCTCGAGGAGATCGCCGTCGACCCCGCCGACCTCGAGGCGGGCCTCCGCCGCCTCGAGGGCGTCACCGACGACCTGGCCGCGAAGGGGGTCGTCCCCTTGACGCTCGGCGGCGAGCACACGCTCACCCTGGCCCCGGTCGGGGCGCTGGCGCGCCGCTTCCCGGGGCTCTCCGTGCTCCAGCTCGACGCGCACCTCGATCTCCGCGACTCGTATCAAGGCACGAAGCTGAGCCACGCCTGCGTCATGCGGCGCGTCCGCGATCTCGGCATCCCGACGGTCGCCGTCGGCATCCGGAGCGTGTCGCGTGAGGAGGCCGACTACGTCCACGCCGTGAAGGCGCCGGTCTTCCTCGGCCGCGAGATCCGCGAGCGCGCGCTCCCGATCGACGCGATCCTGGCCGAGCTCGGAAATCCGGTCTACGTCACGGTCGATCTCGACGCCTTCGACCCCGCGTTCGTTCCCGGGGTCGGGACCCCGGAGCCCGGCGGTCTCACCTGGAACGAAGGGCTCGCGCTCCTCCGCGCGGTCTTCGAGCGCCGCCAGGTGGTCGGCATGGACGTGGTCGAGCTCTGTCCCATCCCCGGCCAGATCGTCTCCGACTTCTTCGCCGCCAAGCTCGTGAACAAGATGATCGGATACCTCGGGCTCGCCCCGGCGGCCGCGGAAGGGGCGTCGCGGCGCGCGGCGCCCGGGGGCGGGAGGGCACGCCCCGCGGCCGCGCGCCGCCGTAAACGCTG
>DASVDZ010000026.1:0-29203 GCA_036380835.1 Candidatus Eiseniibacteriota bacterium
CGGGTCGGGATGTCGGACCACCGCGGCCCGGGCCGGGTGGACCACATCATGCGGTAATCGCAGTCGTCCGGATTCCCGGGAGCACCGTGCGTGCGCCCGGGGTACCTCCCCTCGGGCCTCGGGGGGAAGGGGCGACCATCCCGGGCTGTGACGCGGCCGGCGCTTCGGGCGCGGCCGCGCGGAGCGCGGCGCCACTGGCACCCGCGTCAGCGGGCGCAAACCCCAGGAGGGTCGGACCGTGTTCCGCAGACCTCGGTTCCTCGCACGGCGCGCCACGTGTCTTCTCGCGGCGGCGCTTCTCATCGATTCCTCGGCTCTCACGCGGGCCGCCACATCCAGCCCCCCTCCGATGCCCTCTCACGTGATGTCGCTCGCGCGCACGGCGTGGGTCCCCGCCAGCGTTCCCGTGGGCCACGACACGCTCGTCGCCAGCCATGCCCTGATCGAGTGGTATCAACCCAAGCCGGGCTCGGTGATGGAGCACGATCTGAACCCGCTGCTGCGCGACGACGAGGGCGGGAAGAACGAGCATCTCGCCCTGGAGATGAACCTGCTCGCCCCGCCCTATCGACAAGCCATGGATCCCTCGAACTGGGCTGGAATCACGCAGCCGATCTCGACCGTGGGGCTCGACTTCACCTCGGCGCCCTTCGTCGAGGTCTGGTTGAACGACTTCCATGCCGACCACGCGCTGACGATCGCCCGACTCCACATCGACGTCGGTCGCGTGAGCGAGGACGCGTTCTGGGACAAGAACACGCCGCCCAACGGGAAACTGGACACCGAGGACAAGGACGGCGACAACCAGCTCCGCTTCGACGAGGACACCGGGCTCGACGGGGTCGCGGACCCCCAGGAGCCGGGGTACGACGCCAGCACGAACCCGGACCCGAACGGGGACGACTACCGATACACGACCGGCTCGAACGACTACTCGGGGATCAACAACACCGAGAAGAACGCCACCGGAGACCCGAACGCGCATCCGGACACGGAGGACCTGAACCGGAACCAATTCCTCGACACGGCCAACAACTACTTCGAGGCCACGATCGACCTCGCCGACACGCACTTCGTCGCGATCGACGTCCCCAAGCTCTACGCCGACTTCCCCGTCGTGACGGACAACAAGGACGGAAACGGCTGGCGGCTCTTCCGCATCCCCGTCGATTCCACGTTCCAGCGCGCCGGGTTCCCTTCCTGGGACAATATCCAGGCGCTCCGACTCTGGGTCGACGGGATGACCGGGCCCGTGAAGCTCCAGATCGGCGGCATCGAGCTCGTCGGAAGCCGCTGGCTGAAGCAGGCGGCCGACGATTCGATCCTGACGGCCCACGGGGTGGAGTTCGCGGTCCAGAACCGGAACAACAAGGACGACGCGGGGATCTATCACCCCCCGTACCAGGTGCAGAAGGCCGCGGGGACGTCCGCCGACGCGAGGGAGCAGTCGCTCGCGCTCGTCTACAAGAACCTCGCGGACGGCGACTCGGTCTTCGCGTTCAAGACCTACTCCGATCCGGGGACCGGTCTCGGCTGGGCGCAATACCGCCAGCTCCGCTTCTACGTCCATGGCGACGACGGCGTGGAGGCGCAGAACCTGCGCGCCGTCGCGCGCTTCGGCCCCGACACCGTGAACTACTACGAGTACAGCGCGCCGATCCGGAGCGGATGGCAGAACCTGGTCATTCCGATGGAGCTCCTCTCGGGGCTCAAGGAGACGCGCCGCGGGCAGAACGTCGTGGTCGACCGGGACACGGGCGCGGCCACGGGGGAGATCTACACGGTGGTCGGCAACCCGAGCTTCACGCGGATCACCCGCGTCTCGTTCGGGCTCACGGTGGCGGGGGCGCCGGCGGCGACCCCGCAGGGGGAGGTCTGGTTCGACGAGCTCAGGCTCTCGGACGTGCGGAAGGACAAGGGGTACGCGTCGAACGTCTCGGTGCAGGCGAACTTCGCCGACCTCCTCGCCATGAACGTCTCGTACCAGAAACAGGACCAGGACTACTTCCGCGTCGGGCAGGGCTCCAACCAGGGATCGGGGCTCGACCACGCCGCGATCGGCTTCTCGAGCACCCTGAACGTCGACCGCTTCATGGCGACGAGCGGCATCCAGCTCCCCGTGCGCTTCTCGATGCAGCACTCGACCGACGTGCCCAAGTTCCGCACGGGCTCGGACGTGGTGCTCGATCCCGCGCGGTCCGACGTGGAGACGCGGCGCCTCGACCGCCAGTCGGTGGATCTCTCGTATTCGCGCACCGGCCCGAGAAAGGGGATCACGCGCTACACGCTCGACGCGATCCAGACGTCGATGTCGTACGCCCGCCAGGGGCAGATCACCCCCCAGTCGGCCGACTCGAACTGGACGTTCAATTCGAACGTCTCCTACAACCTCCCGGTCGGCGGAGGCGGAATCAACCTCGGGAGGAAGATGAAGATCAACTTCCTTCCGGAGACGTTCCACGTCGGGGCCAACTGGGTCTCGTCCCGGAACGTGTCCTACTCCCGGACCCTGACCGACACGTCGGACGCTCAGGACCTCCGGTCCGACGTGAAGCAGCGGATCATCCTCCTGGACGCCGGGGCCGCGTACATTCCGCTCACCGGAGTGCGCACCTCGTATAGCCTCCGCTCCACGCGCGACATGCTCCTCCACCAGGACGGCTTCTTCGGGTTCAACAAGGGGACCGAGATCCGCCACGAGCAGGCCCTGGACGTCCAGTACGCGCCGCGGTGGCTGACCCTCCTCCAGCCCAACATCCAGCTCCACGGCGGGTACATCGAGGACGCCTCGCCCGACCGGCGCCTTCTGACGACCGATCCGGACGGCACCAAGACGATCTCGAACTCGGGTTCGGCCCGGACCAACATCACGATCCCGCTCTCGCGGCTGGCGCGCCGCGGAGGCGGCGCGGCGCGCGACTCCGCGGTCGTCTTCCCGCTCCTGGTGCCGCTCCGGTTCGCCCTCTCCAAGCTGCAGGACGTCTCGGCGGGTTTCGATTTCACGCGCGGCGCGTCGCTGAGCCGCGTCGTCGGGAATCCGGGGACGGCCTTCAAGTCCGGCTTCACGCAGCTCTTCGCGAGCGACCTGAACCGGCTCACCAACTCCACGTTCCAGACGTCGCGCCGCTACTCGACCCGGGCGAGCACGTCGTTCCGGCCGATGCAGACGCTGAACTTCGACATCCGGGCGGACCATCAGCTCCAATACTCGGACCAGTTCTACGGGGCGCGCCGCAATCTCACGCTCTCCTGGCCCGACGTGAAGGGTGCCTGGTCGGACATCCAGCGCCTCCTCGGCCTCTCGCCGATCATGTCCTCGCTCCGCCTCAACTCCTCGTTCCAGATCAAGAAGGACGAGCAGGGGCCCAAGGGCGGGCTCGTCGACCAGCGCGTCCGGACGACCTCGCTGTCGCCGCTCCTCGGCTGGGAGGCGTCGTTCAGGAACGGCGTGCGCGCGACGGCCAGCAGCTCCCTGACGAACGCCGTCACGTCGGACGACCGTCCGACAGGCGTCGAGCGGACCCACAGGTCGACCTCCTCGACGGTCCAGGTGAACAAGGTCTTCCCGGCGGCGAAGGGGATCAAGTTCCCGTGGAGCAAGAAGCGCGTCCGGCTGCCGAACGATCTCAACCTGGGCGCGACGGTCAGCACGAGCGCGGACACGCAGACGCTGGTCACCTCGGGCGGCCGCGAAATCAAGGAGCAGGACACCAAGCAGTTGAACGTCACGAGCTCGACGAACTACAATTTCAGCCAGGCCATTTCCGGGGGCTTCAATCTCGGCTACCGCCAATCGACGGACAACAACCTGAAGATCACCCGCCGCGGAATCACGATTGCGTTCGACGCGACCTTCCGGTTCTAGCGCGGCCCGCGGCGCTCCCGGCGGTCGGCGCCGCGCCCTGCCGCACGCGCTCCCCGTTCTCTTGGCCGCGCTCGCCCTCGGCTCCTGCGCCAAGACCCGGCCGGCCGTCGCCTTCGACGGGAAGCAGGCGTTCGCGTGGGTCGGGCGCCAGGTCGCCTTCGGCCCGCGCGCGCCCGGCACCGCGGCGCACGACTCGTGCTTCTCCTTCCTTCTCGCGACGCTCCGCCAAGCCGCCCCGATCGCCACGGCCGACACGTTCGACTACTACGTTCCCGAGTTGAAGAAGACGGTCCGGCTCATGAACGCCAGGGCCCGGTTCCGCCCGGAGGCGAAGCAGCGGGTCGTCCTGGCCGCGCACTGGGACACGCGACCCTGGGCCGACCGCGATCCCGATCCGGCGCTGCGGGGCCGGCCGATCCCGGGCGCCAACGACGGCGGCTCGGGGGTGGCCGTGCTCCTCGAGGTGGCGGCGACGCTCAAGCGGCACGCGCCGGCCCTCGGGGTCGACATCGTGCTCTTCGACGGCGAGGACCTGGGTACCGAGCAGAATCCGAGCGGCTTCTTCCGCGGCAGCAACCGATACGTCGTGACGACCTCCGGGGAGCCGCCGCCCCTCTTCGCGATCGTGATCGACATGGTGGGAGGCCGCGACGCCTACTTCTACTGGGAGGGGAACTCCGAGGATCGCGCCTCGAACATCGTCTCCCTGGTATGGAATCGCGCCCGCTCCCTCGGGCAGCGGCGATTCCTGTCGGGCGTGAAGCACACGATCTACGACGACCACATCGCCTTCCTGAACGCCGGCATCCCCGCCATCGACATCATCGACTTCGATTTCCCCGAGTGGCACACCCTCAAGGACGACCTCTCCTGCGTCTCCCCGGAGCCCCTCGAATCGGTCGGCCTGGTCCTCCTAAGTCTCGTAACGGACCCGGATTTCCTCGGCGACTGAACTCTCCCCTTGACCGGGTGGGAGACGGTCGGTAGGTTTGGGGGTCCGAGTGGACTCGCGTCCACTCTTCCTTTTTCGGCCCTGGACGGGGTCAGGGGGATCCCCGGGGGACGAGCCGATGGACCGACAAGAGCTGCGGGAAGAACTCGCTCGCCGCCTCCGGAACCTGTTGGAAGAAGAGGCGTTCGACCTCTGGGACCTGGAACTCGCCTCGCAGTCGGGCCGGACGGTGATTCGGGTCGATGTCGACCGGCCGTCGGGCGTGAACCTCGACGACTGCGCTTACTGGAACAAGAAGATCGGGCGGTACCTCGAAGCCGAGGACGTGATGCCCGGGTCGTACGTGCTCGAGGTGGGATCGCCGGGGATCGAGCGGACCCTGAGGCGGCCGGAGCACTATGCCCGGTACGTCGGGAGCCGTCTCGAGGTCAAGCTCCACGATCCGATCGAAGGGCGCCGGACGTTCCGCGGCGAGCTGCGCGCGGCGGGCGCCGATTCGATCGTGGTGGAGGACGCGGAAGCGGGGATCGTTTCGCTGCCGCACGCGGCGATCCGGAAGGCGCGCGTGGTCGCCGACCCATGGGAAGGAATGCGCGGCAAGGACCGCCATCGAAAGGGAACGTGATCGTGGCTCGGGAGCCCCAGGTGAAGAACATGAACTACGAGCTGATGGACGCGATGGCCCAGATCGCGCGCGAGAAGAGCGTGGACAAGGCCATCCTGATCGAGACGCTCGTCGCCGGGCTCCTTTCCGCCGGGAAGAAGCGCTTCGGCCCCGAGGCGAACGTCGAGGTCAAGTTCGACGAGCAGAGCGGGCGGATCGTGATGTCGCTGACGCGCCTCGTGGTGGAGGACGCCGATGACCTGGAGCGGGAGGTCGACATGGCCGAGGCGCTGACCCTCGATCCCGACGCCCGCGTCGGGCAGGAGCTGAAGCAGGAGCTGTCGCTCGAGGATCTCGGGCGGAACGCGATCGCCGCGGCCAAGCAGGTGCTGGTGCAGCGCGTGCGCGAGGCCGAGCGGGAGCGGATCTACGAGGACTACCACGACCGCGTGGGTGAGATGGTACGCGGGACCGTGCAGCAGGTCGACCGCGGGAACATCTATGTGAAGCTCGAGCGCTCCGAGGCGATCCTGCCGCCGCGCGAGCAGATCGCGCGCGACCGCTTCCACCAGGGCGACCACATCAAGGCGTACATCATCGCGGTCGACAAGCTGGCGCGGGGGCCGCAGGTCATCCTCTCGCGCACGCATCCCGAGTTCCTCCGCCGCCTCTTCGAGGCGGAGGTGCCGGAGGTGGCGGAGAAGATCATCGAGATCAAGGGAATCGCCCGCGAGCCTGGCTCGCGCGCCAAGGTCTCGGTGGTGTCGAACGACGACAAGATCGACGCCGTGGGCGCCTGCGTCGGCATCAAGGGGTCGCGGGTGCAGGCGATCGTCCGGGAGCTGGGGGGCGAGAAGATCGACATCGTTCCCTGGAGCATCGACCCGGTCGTCTTCGTGACGCGCTCCCTGAGCCCCGCCAAGGTGATCGAGGCGCAGGTGGTCGAGAACGAGCTCAAGATCCTGGTCACGGTGGCGGACGATCAGCTGTCGCTGGCGATCGGCAAGGGCGGGCAGAACGCGCGCCTCGCCGCCAAGCTGACCGGGTGGAAGATCGACCTCATCTCGAAGAGCGAGCGCGAGCGTCAGAAGGAGTTCGAGAAGCGCGCCCGCATCGACATCGAGGAGCTGGAAGCGGCCGGGCCGAAGCTGCGCGAGAAGCTGATCCGCGAGGGGATCGAGACGGTCCAGGATCTCCTGAAGACCCCGCTGGCCGAGCTGCTCGCGATCCAGGGCGTCGGCGAGAAGACCGCCGAGAAGCTCCTCGAGGACGCGCGCGAGATGCTCGAGCGCCGGGGCCGCGAGATCGAGGCCGAGGCCGCGCGCGCGGCGTCGGAAGCCGAGGCGGCCAAGGAGGAGGCGGCGCGCGCCGAGGCGGAGGCCGGCGAGGCGCCGACGCCCGTGACGGCCGCCGAGACGGTACCGGTCGAATCGGCCGAGGCGGCCGAGGCGGAATCGACCGAAGACGATCGTTCATCCCAGGAGACGGCGCCCGAGGCATGAGGGCGAGAATCGAGGGGCGATGCCAGGCGTGAAGAAGCGGGTCTACGAAGCGGCCAAGGAGATGGGGATGTCGAGCGAGGCGCTCGTCTCGATCCTCAAATCCATGTCGGTCGACGTGAAGAGCCACATGAGCTCGATCGGCGACGACGTCGTCGAGAAGGTGCGGCTCAAGATCGACCGCGAGAAGGAGGTCGTGAAGGAGGAGGAGGCCCGCCGGAAGGAGAAGGCCGTCCAGGCCCAGAAGGCCGCGGCGGAGGCGCAGCGCCGCACCGCGCCCGCCGGGGCCGCGGTCCGTCCCGGGAAGGGGCCCAAGAAGAAGAAGCGGGCGGTGGACGAGAAGCTGGTCCGCGCCTCGGTGCGCCGGACGCTCGCCCAGATGGAGGGCTCGAAGCGTCGCCACCATCGCCGGGACCGCGAGGAGGAGGCCGCCGTCGGCGTCGAGGAAGCGCCGCGCGTGATCCGCGTCAGCGAGTTCATCTCGGTGGCGGAGCTCGCGGCGCAGATCGAGGCGAAGCCGCAGGAGGTGATCGCGGCCTGCATGCGCCTCGGGATCATGGCCAACATCAACCGCCGCCTCGACAAGGACTCGATCATGGCGGTGGCCGACGAGTTCGGGTTCGGGGTCGAGATCGTCGACGAGCTGGGCGAGGAGGAGGAGACCGAGGCGGTCGAGGTCGAGCAGCTCCTCCCGCGCGCGCCCGTCGTGACGATCATGGGCCACGTCGACCACGGCAAGACCTCGCTCCTCGACTACATCCGGAAGACGAACGTGATCGCCGGCGAGGCCGGCGGGATCACGCAGCACATCGGCGCCTACGAGGTGAAGCTGGGCGACGGGCAGCGGATCACGTTCCTCGACACGCCGGGCCACGAGGCCTTCACGGCGATGCGGGCGCGCGGCGCCCAGGTCACCGACATCGTCGTGCTCGTGGTGGCGGCGGACGACCGCGTCATGCCGCAGACGATCGAGGCGATCGACCACGCCCGCGCGGCGCAGGTCCCGATCCTCGTCGCGATCAACAAGATCGACCTTCCCGACGCGAACGTGGAGCTGGTTCGCCAGGATCTGGCGCAGCAGAACCTGCTCGTCGAAGAGTGGGGCGGCAAGACGATCGCCGTGCCGATCTCCGCGAAGAAGGGGACCGGCGTCGACCGCCTGCTCGAGATGATCCTCCTCCAGGCGGAGCTCCTCGAGCTCAAGGCCGACCCGTCGAAGCACGCGCGCGGCGTCGTCATCGAGTCGCGGATCGAGCAGGGACGCGGCATCGTGGCCACCATCCTGGTGCAGAAGGGAACGCTCCGGGTGGGCGACGCGTTCGTCGCCGGCGCGACGAGCGGCAAGGTGCGCGCCCTCCAGAACGAGCGCGGCCAGCGGATCGAGGACGCGGGCCCCTCCACGCCGGCCGAGGTGCTCGGGTGGAGCGCGGCGCCCCAGGCGGGCGACACGTTCGCGGCGATGGAGGACGAGCGCGAGGCGCGCGAGCTGGCGGGCAAGCGCTCGCAGCTCCTCCGCGAGCAGGAGTTCCGCCTCCACAAGCACGTCACGCTGACCGACCTCTACAGCCAGATCAAGTCGGGCAAGGTGAGCGATCTCGCGGTCGTCCTGAAGGGCGACGTGGACGGATCGGTCGAGGCGCTCCAGGACTCGCTGACCAAGCTCTCGACCGAGGAGGTGAAGCTCCGCGTGATCCACCGCGGCGTCGGCCAGATCACCGAGTCGGACGTGCTCCTCGCCGCCGCGTCGGACGCGGTCATCATCGGATTCCACGTGAAGCCCGATCCGCGCGCGGCGGAGCTGGCCATGAAGGAGAAGGTGGACATCCGCCTCTACGACATCATCTACGAGGCCGTCGAGAACGTGAAGGACGCCATGTCGGGCCTCCTGGCCCCCGAGATCCGCGAGAGCGTGGTCGGATCGGCGGAGGTGCGGAAGGTCTTCCGCACGACCAAGTCGGGGACGATCGCTGGCTGCATGGTGCTCTCCGGCACGATCACCCGGAACGCCCGTGCGCGGCTCCTCCGCGACGGCCAGGCCGTCTGGGACGGAAAGATCGCGTCGCTCAAGCGCTTCAAGGACGACGTCCGCGAGGTCGCGAGCGGCTACGAGTGCGGCATCGGCCTCGAGGCGCGCGACGACGTGAAGGAGCTCGACGTCATCGAGGCGTACGTGCTCGAGGAATTCGCGCGCAAGCTGTCCTGAGATGGTCGTCGGCGTCCTGCGGCTCGAGCTCCACCTCCCCGCCGCGGATTCCCTCAAGGCGAAGCGGTCGGTCGTGAATCGCGTGAAGGAGCGGGTCCGCTCGCGCTTCAACGCGGCGATCTCGGAGGTGGGGAACCAGGACCTCTGGCAGCGCGCGACGATCGGCGTCGCCGTCGTCGGGGAGGCGCCGGGAATCCTCGACCGCGCGCTGCACGAGATCCTGGCCGTGGTCGAGCGCGAGGACCGCCTGGCCGTGCTCGAGTACCAGATCACCTTCAACTGAGGTTCCCAAGATGCCCGCCCGATCCGAAAGCCCCCGCACCCGCCGCGTCGCCGACCGGATCGTGGTCGAGCTGGCGGAGATCCTCGCCCAGAAGACGGAGGATCCCCGCCTGCGCGCGCTCACGGTCACCGCGGCCCGCGTCTCGCGCGACCTCTCGGCGGCCCGGGTCTGGGTGAGCGGGCGGCTCCGCCCCGAGGAGGAGCGTTCGGTCGTGGCGGCGCTGGAGCACGCCGCTCCCTACTTCCGAACGCTCCTCGCGCCGCGCCTCGGCCTTCGCGTCGTGCCGACGATCCGCTTCGAGATCGACCGGACGCTCGAGGCGGGGGCGAGGATCGAGGAGCTGCTGCGCGAGATCCACGACACCGGGACGCCCGACGACGAGGGCGGCACGGGCGGCGCGGGCGGTCCGGGCGAAGCCGGCGGTCCCGACGGCGCCGGAGCGTGAGCGCCGTGCCGTTCGACCGCTTCCGCGAGTTCATCGACGCGAACGACGACTTCCTCGTCCTCTCGCACGTCGATCCCGACGGCGACGCGCTGGGCAGCTGCCTCGGCCTCACGTGGGCGCTTCACGCGCTCGGGAAGCGCGCGACGATCGTGAGCGAGACCCCCGCGCCCGAGAATCTCCGGTTCCTCCCCGGCTTCGAGACCATCCGCCTGCCGTCCCAGGCGACGGGTCCGTTCGGCGCGGTCTTCGTCCTCGACTGCTCCTCGCTCGACCGCGTCGGCCCGGGAGCCGCCGCGCTGGTCCCGCCCGGGGCGCCGATCGCCTGCGTCGATCACCACGCGGGAAACGACGGCTTCGGCGACCCGCGCCTCGTGAACCTGGGCGCGTGCGCCACGGCCGAGCTGGTCTACGACGTCCTGGACGCGATCGGGGTCCCGCTCACGCCCGAGATCGCGTCCTCGCTCTACGCCGGGATCGCGTCGGACACCGGCGCCTTCCGCTACCTCAACACCACGCCCCGCGCGCTTCGGATCGCGGCGCGCCTGGTCGAGCGCGGCGCCGATCCGGCCGCGACCGCCGAGGCGCTCTACGCCCGGAAGTCGGAGGCCAGCCTCCGCGTCCTCGGCCTGGCGCTCGCCTCGCTCGAATCGCGGGCCAGGGGCCAGGTGGCCGCGCTCACCATCTCGCGCGAGATGTTCGACCGGGCCCGCGCGACCCCGGAGGACGCCGACGGCATCGTCCAGTACGCGAAGTCGCTCATCGGAGCCCGCGTCGGCATCCTGATCCAGGAGACGGCGCCAGGGGAGGTGCGCGTCTCCTTCCGCTCCGACGGCACCGTCGACGTGAACCGCGTGGCGGGCCGGTTCGGAGGAGGCGGGCACCGGAACGCGGCCGGCGCGCGCATCGCGGGCGCGCTCCCCACGGTGCGCGCGTCGATCCTCGAGGCGCTGGAACAGGCGGTGAATGGCGGACCTCCTCCATCTCGTGGATAAGCCCGAGGGCTGGACCTCGCACGACGCGGTGGCCCGCCTTCGGACGATCCTCGGCACGCAGCGCGTCGGTCACGCCGGGACCCTCGACCCCTTCGCGAGCGGCCTCCTCCTCGTGGGAGAGGACCGCGCGACGTCGCTCCTCGCCTGCCTCACGCTCCTGCCGAAGCGCTATCTCGCGCGGCTCAAGCTCGGCGTCGCCACCGATACGCACGACTGGACCGGGAAGACGACGTCCACCGCCGGCGTGATCCCCGGTCCCGACGCGATCGACGCCGCGATCGAGCGGCTCCGCGGGCCGATCCATCAGCGCCCGCCGCTCTTCTCGGCCGTCAAGGTGCGGGGCGAGCGCCTCTACAAGGCGGCGCGCCGTGGCGAGGAGGTGGATCGCGATCCCCGTCCGGTGCACGTCTACGAGATCCTCCGGACCGGCGAGGCGCTCCCCGAGGACGAGATCGGCCTCGACGTGACGGTGAGCCGCGGCACCTACGTGCGGGCCCTCGCGCACGATCTCGGCGAAGCGCTCGGCTGCGGCGCCCATCTGACCGCGCTCCGCCGCGTGTCGATCGGCGCCTTCCGGGTCGAGAGCGCGCTCTCGCCGGACAAGGAGACGGGGCTCGACGCCGCGGCCTTCCGCGCCCGCGCGATCCCCCCCGAGCGCGCCGTCTCGTTCCTTCCGCGCGTGAAGCTCCTTCCGGGGGAGGCCGAGCGCCTCCGCCATGGGGTGGCGCCGGTCCTGACCGAGGAGCGGATCGAGGCGCCGGACGGCGCCACGCCGCTCCCCCCGGGCGAGCCGGGATGGCCGCTCGCCCTTCTCGACCCGGCCGGCCCGCTGCTCGCGGTCGCCCGCCCCTGGGAGTCGCAGCGTGCCGGCGAGCGCGCGGCGCTCCTCCGCGTCGTGGCGGCGGCATGACGGCGCCCCGCCCCATCGCGCTGACGATCGGCGTCTTCGACGGGCTCCACCGCGGCCACCAGGCGGTGATCGCCGCCACCGTCGCCGCCGCCCGCGAGCGCGAGGGGTCCGCCTGGGTCGCGACGTTCGATCCGCATCCGGACACCGTGGTGCGGGGAAGCGATCCCCGGCCCTGGATCACGCCGCCCGAGGAGCGGGCGGCGCTCCTCCACGCGATGGGGATCGACCGGGTCGAGGTGGTGCGCTTCGACCGGGAGGTCCAGGCGCTCACGCCGGAGCAGTTCCTCGACCGGATCCTCGGGCCAGGGGCGCCGCTCGCGGCGCTCGTCCTGGGCCCGGACTTCCGGATGGGGAAGAATCGCGTCGGGGACGCGCGGTACCTCGAGTCGCTCGGCGCCCGCCGGGGCTTCGTCGTGCGGGAGGTGCCCTTCCTGGTCGGGAACGGCGACAAGCTCTCGAGCACCCTCCTCCGCCGCGAGATCGGAGAGGGGAAGGTGGAGGAGGCGGAGGCCATCATGGGGCGTCCCTACGCCCTCGAGGGGCGCGTCGGCGGCGGCGCCGGTCGCGGAACGGGACTCGGCTACCCCACGGCCAATCTGGAGATCCATCCGCAGAAGCTGTTACCCGCCGCGGGCATCTATCTATCGGAAAACGAATTGTCGGGGAAGACCTGGCACGGGATGACGTACGTCGGAAGCGCCGCCACGTTCGGGCCGGGCCCCGTCCGCGTGGAGGTCCACCTGCTCGACTTCCAGGGGAGTCTCCGCGGCAAGACGTTGAAAACCCTGCTGATCGGACGCCTTCGGGCCGATAGGATCTTCGACTCGCCGGGGGCCCTCGTGGAGGCCATGAACGACGACCTGGCGAGGGCTCGGGCGCACTGGAACACGCCGTCCAGGGGGCGGGAGAGCGCCTCACGGCGCCCATGAATTGGGCCTTGCAACTTCAGGGCCCTATGATACATTCCCGCTCCAGAGAGAGAGGGAAAGTCAAGGAGGTGGCACCGGTGCCGTTGACGCCAGACAGGAAGCGCGAAGTAATCGGCCAGTTCAAGATCCACGATACCGATTCCGGATCGGCCGAGGTCCAGATCGCGCTCCTCACGGAACGAATCAAGTACCTCACGGAGCATTTCAAGGTCCACAAGCGCGACCATCACAGTCGCCGCGGCCTGCTCCGGATGGTCGGTCAACGCAGAAGGCTGCTCGATTACCTGAAGGCGACCAAGATCGAGCGCTACCGGGCAGTGGTCAAGGAGCTCGGCCTCCGCAAGTAGGCTCCTCCCCGCGCGAGCGGGACCCCCGCAATCCTCCCCACGACACCTCTGCGCATGGCGCCGGCCCTATGGCTCGCCGGATCGCCTCGCGCGCCGATATGTGAAGAGTCAGACGGAATAACAAAGGAGAAGAGAATGCCCGAATCAGTAAGCCTCGAGCTGGGCGGCCGCACCTACCGCATCGAAGTCGGCAAGGTCGCCAAGCAGGCCTCGGGTTCCACGTGGGTCCAGTACGGCGAGACCGTCATCCTGAACGCGGTCGTCGCCAGCAAGGATCCCATCGAGAAGGACTTTTTCCCGCTCAGCGTCGAGTACCGGGAGAAGACCTACGCCGCCGGCCGCATCCCCGGCGGGTTCTTCAAGCGGGAGGGACGCCCGACCGAGAAAGAGATCCTGTCGAGCCGGCTGATCGACCGGCCGCTACGCCCGCTCTTCCCCGACGCCTACCGCAACGAGATCCAGATCATGTGCACGGTCCTCTCCTCGGACCAGCAGAACGACTCCGACATCCTCGGCGTCACCGGCGCCTCCGCGGCGCTGATGGTCTCCGACGTGCCGTTCCCGGAGCCGGTATCGGCCGTGCGGGTGGGGCTGGTCGGCGGGCAGCTCACGCTGAACCCGACGTTCGCGGAGCTCGAGGAGTCGGACCTCGACCTCGTGGTCGCCGGCACCGATTCGAGCATCGTGATGGTGGAGGCGGGGGCACGCGAGGTATCCGAGAAGACGATCGTCGAGGCCCTGGAGTTCGCGCACCAGGCGATCCGTCAGCTCAACAAGATGCAGCACGACCTCCGGGCGCGCGTCGGCAAGCCGAAGCGCGAGTTCCCGCTCCCGAAGCGCGACGAGGACGTGGCGAAGCAGATCGCGTCCGCGTACGGGGAGAAGGTGAAGCAGGCCAACCGGACCCCGGAGAAGAACGCCCGCCAGGCGGCGCTCGACGCCGTCCAGGCGGAAGCGGTGGCGCAGTTCGAGGCCTCCCACCCCGGCTCGACCAAGCTGGCGAAGCACGTGATCGCCGAGCTGGAGGAGCGGGAGGTGAGGCACCTGATCGTGAAGGAAAAGCGGCGTCCCGACGGGCGCGGCTACGACGACATCCGCCAGATCGACTGCGAGGTGGGAACGCTACCGCGCACGCACGGCTCGGCGCTCTTCACGCGCGGCCAGACGCAGGCGCTGGTGGTGGCCACCTTGGGCACGAAAGTGGACGAGCAGCGCGTGGAGGAGCTGGAGGGCCAGTCGTGGAAAAGCTTCATGCTCCACTACAACTTCCCTCCCTATAGCGTGGGCGAGGTCCGGCCCTTCCGCGGCCCCGGACGCCGGGAGATCGGCCACGGCGCGCTCGCCGAGCGCGCGCTCGAGCCCCTGATCCCGAGCGACGTGGACTTCCCGTACACCATCCGCATCGTCTCGGACATCCTCGAGTCGAACGGCTCGTCGTCGATGGCGACGGTCTGCGGCGGGAGCCTGGCGCTCATGGACGCGGGCGTGCCGATCAAGACGCACGTCGCCGGCGTGGCGATGGGCCTGGTCCAGGACGGCGACCAGTTCGCGATCCTGACCGACATCCAGGGCGTCGAGGATCATCTCGGCGACATGGACTTCAAGGTGACGGGAACGCGCGACGGCATCACCGCGCTCCAGATGGACATCAAGATCTCGGGCGTCTCCTACGCCCTGATGGCCGAGGCGCTGGACAAGGCCAAGAAGGCGCGCCTCTTCGTGCTCGGCAAGATGGAAGCGGCGATCCGGGAGCCGCGTCCGGAGCTCTCGCCCTACGCGCCGCGCATCTACATCATGATGATCGACCCGGACAAGATCCGCGAGGTCATCGGACCGGGCGGCAAGATGATCAAGAAGATCAGCGCCGAGACCGGCACGCAGATCGACATCGAGGACACGGGAGAGGTCCGGATCGCGGCCTTCAGCGGCGCCGACGGCGACCGCGCGCGGGAGATCATCCGCGGCATCACCGAGGATCCGGAAATCGGCCGCGTCTACCAGGGCACCGTCCGGCGGGTCGTTCCGTTCGGGGCGTTCGTCGAGATCTCGCCCGGCAAGGACGGCCTCGTGCACATCTCCGAGCTCGAGCCGAAGCGTGTCGAGCGGGTCGAGGACGTGATCAACGAGGGGGACACCGTCCTGGTCAAGGTCATCGGAATCGACCGGGAAGGGAAGATCAAGCTGAGCCGCAAGCAGGCGCTCCCCGGCTACGTGCCGGGCGAGGACGACGGCGGCGGCGATCGGGGCGGCGACCGGGGCGGCGACGGCCGCCGCGGCGGAGGCCGGGGAGGGGATCGCGGCGGAAGCCGGGGTCGCCGGCCGGAGCCGTCGCGGCGTTGACGCGACGCGCGGTCGAGGGCATCGGTTCACGGGACGGAGGCTTCGGCCTCCGTCGCCGTTTCCGGCGGCCGGCGTCCGGTCGGGCGGCGAGGGCGCGATGAGCGCGACGGGTCGTTTCCACCGGACCGTTCTGCCGTCCGGCCTCACGCTGATCGGCGAGCCGGTCGACTCGGTCCGGTCGCTCGCGGTCGGCGTCTGGGTCAAGGTCGGCGCGCGCCACGAGACGCCCGAGTCGAGCGGCATGTCGCACTTCCTCGAGCACATGGTCTTCAAGGGGACGCGGCGCCGGAACGCCTACGAGATCGCGCTCTCGCTCGAATCGGTGGGCGGGCACCTCGACGCGTTCACGGGCCGCGAGGCGACCTGCTTCTACGCGCGCGTCCTGGAGGAGCACCTGGACCTCGCGGTCGACGTGCTCGCCGATCTCTCGCTCGCGCCCCGGATCGACCCCGCGGACGTCACGAAGGAGAAGCAGGTCATCGCGGAGGAGATCCACAACTACGAGGACACTCCCGACGACTGCGTCCACGACCTCTTCGCCGACGTCGTCTGGAACGGGCACCCGCTCGGCAACCGGATCCTCGGCAGCGAGGCGTCGGTCGGCGCGTTCGGCCCGGAGCAGATCGCCGCGTACCACGCGCGCCACTACCGCGCTCCGAACCTGGTCGTCGCGATCGCCGGACGCTTCGACTGGGACGCCGTCGTGGACCGGGTGGCGCACCACTTCGCCGCGGCGCCCGCCTCCGGTACGGCGGCGGGCCCGGCGCGGCCCGCCCTGACGCAGCGTCGCGAGGTGGTCCACCACGTCCGCGACCTCGCCCAGCAGTACCTCTGCATCGGCGGGCCGGGGCTCCCCCAGGAGCACCCCGACCGGTACACCCTCGTGCTCCTCTCCACCCTCCTCGGAGGCGGGATGTCCTCGCGCCTCTTCCAGCGGGTGCGGGAGCAGGAGGGGCTCGCCTATTCCGTCTATACCTATTCCGATTCGTACGAGGATGCGGGTATCTTCTGCGCGGCGATGAGCGTGCAGCCGTCCTCGGGACGGAAGGCGATCCGCCTCACGCTCGCCGAGTTCGACCGGTTTCGCGAGGAGGGCGTTCCGGAGGACGAGCTCGCCTCGGCCAAGGCCCAACTCAAGGGGAGCCTCTTGCTCGGATTGGAGAGCACTTCGAACCGCATGCACCGGATCGCGCGCTCCATGATCTACTCGGGCCGCTTCATTCCCGTGGACGAGCTGGTCCGGACGATCGACGCGATCACCGTCGAGGACGTGCGTCGCATGGCGGTCGAGACGCTCGATCGCGACCGGCTCTCCCTCGTCGCGCTCGGCGCGAGCGCCGAGGACGGCGCCTTCGGCCTGGCCGACCTGGCGGCGGTGACGGCGTGAGCGCTCCCTCCCTGGAGCTCCGCGTCACGCTCCTTCCGCACGCGGTCGAGGCGCCGGCCTACCAGACCGAGCACGCGGCCGGCATGGATCTCCAGGCGGCCGTCCACGACGACGTCGTGATCGAGCCGGGGTGCGTGGCCGCGATCCCGACCGGCATCCGGGTGGAGATCCCCCCGGGATACGAGGGACAGGTGCGCGGCCGGAGCGGCCTCGCGCGGCGTCACGCGATCGGGATCCCGAACGCGCCCGGGACCGTCGACGCCGACTATCGCGGCGAGGTCACGGTCCTCCTCGTGAACTGGGGATCCGAACCGTTCCGAGTCCGCCGGGGCGATCGCGTCGCGCAGCTCGTGATCGCGCCGGTCGTGCGGGCCCGTCTCACGCTCTCCGAGGAGCTATCGCCCACGGCCCGCGGCGAAGGGGGGTTCGGGCACACCGGGCGATGACCGAGGCGCCGTTCACCCTCGCGCTCCATCACACGCCCGGCCGCCGCGCCCTGGCCCCGATGGCGGTCGGCGTTCCCGGGGTCAGGCGCATCCTGCTCGAGGCGAGACGCGTGGGGTACCGCTTCGCCGGTCTCGACGAGGTCGGCCCCGACGGGGCCCCCGCCCGGACCGTAACGCTCACCGTGGACGACGGCTACGCCAGCAATCTGCTCCATCTAGCGCCCCTTCTTCGGGAACTCGGGATCCCCTGGGCCGTGTTCGTATCGGTACGGACCCTGGGCGCCACGAATCGCTGGGATCTGGGCTGGGTGGGGCAACGCGAGCGGCACCTCTCGGCGGAAGAGGTGCGCGCCCTCGCGGCGGAAGGAGTGACGGTGGGATCCCACGGCATGAGGCACGAGTCGATGACGCGACTGGACGACCGCGCCCTCGACGATTCGCTGGGCGGCTCGCGGCGGCGACTCGAGGACCTGACCGGACGCCCGGTCGACGCGATCGCCTACCCGTGGGGGCGGGTCGACGAGCGCGTGGCCCGGGCCGCCGCGCGCGCCGGCTACCGACTCGGCTTCGCCGTCGAGAGCCCGCGTCCGCTGGCTCCGGAGCTTCGCCGGCTCGCGCTCCCGCGCGTCGCGCTCTACGCCCCCGACCAGATCCCCGGGCTCTTCCGCGCCACGGGGCCATGGGCGCCGCGTCCCCTCCACGGGCTCCGCTCCGGGCTCACCCTGCTCGGCGGGACGCTCGTGGGGCTCGCGCTGAGCGCCCGGGACCTTCGCCGTGCTTGAGCGCGCGCTCCTGGCCGGCGCCGCGCTCTGTCTGCTCGCCGCCGGGACGGCGCCTCTCGGGCCCGCGGTGGCCGAGCCGCCGCCGCCCGCCGCCGCGAACGCCGTTTCCTCCGCCTCCGATTCGATCGCCTTGGCCGCCGACTCCACGGACGGCGGCTTCGGGCCGTGGGTCGACCCGGACGAGAGCCGGCGTTTCGCGAAGGTGCCCTGGCGGATCGGCGAGTACTTCCAGTTCTCGATCGACTGGAACGGGCTGAACGGCGGGTCGAGCCTGATGCAGGTGCAGAATCTGACGACGGTGGACGGCCGACGCGCCTATCGGATCGTCACCAAGACCGAATCCAACTCGTTCGTCTCCAAATTCTACAAGGTGCGCGACCGCGCGGAGTCGTACATTGACGCCGAGTCGCTGGTCACGCGCCGCTTCGTGAAGCATCTGCGCGAGGGGGGCTACAAGAAGGACCTGGACGTGCGGTTCGACCAGGAACACCGAAAGGCGATCTACGACGACGGCGAGGCGTTCGACGTGCCCGCCGACGTCCACGACGTCCTCTCGGCGTTCTACTATGTGCGCACGAGGCCGCTCCCCGACGGGGCCGTGCTCCGGATCCCGACGCACGACAACAAGAAGTCGTACGACATGGAGGTCGTGGTCCACAAGCGCGAGCGGATCGAGGTCCCGGCGGGGAAGTTCGACTGCGTCCTGGTGGAGCCCGTGCTCAAGTCGGAGGGCGTCTTCAAATCGAAGGGGGGCATCCTGGTCTGGCTGAGCGATGACGAGCGGCGGATTCCGGTGCTCGTGAAGAGCAAGGTGCCGATCGGATCGATCTCGGTGAGCCTCACCGACATGCGCCTGGCGTTCGCGCGGCGCCGATGAGCCGCCACGACCGGATCGACCTGAAGCGGGTCCGCACCATCTCGGTTTCCAAACGGCCGACCAAGGTGCGGATCGAACAGTTCGCCCCGGCGCCCGATCCCGGCGCCGCGATCGGCGCGTTCGAGCAGTTCCTGCCGGACCTCCTCACGGGGGCCGCCCTGCGGGAGCTCCTCGAGGCGTGGGTCCTGGCGCGCGCCGCCGGCCGTCCATCCGTCGCGATGATGGGCGGACACGTGATCAAGACGGGGGTCCAGCGGCCGCTCCTCGCGCTGCTCGACGCCGGCGCGTTCACGCTCCTCGCGATGAACGGCGCCGCGGCCATCCACGACTTCGAGATCGCGCTCTTCGGGAACACGTCCGAGCCCGTCGAGGAGACGCTCCTGACGGGCCAGTTCGGCCTCGTGGAGGAGACGCCGGTCCTCTTCAATCAGGCGGTCAACGAAGGGGCGAAGGACGGGCTCGGCATGGGAGAGGCCCTCGGCCGGTTCCTTCTCGATGCCGACGCGCCCCATGCCTCCGTCAGCGTCCTGGCGCAGGCCGCGGCGCGCGACGTGCCGCTCACGGTCCACGTCGCGATCGGCACCGACACGATCCACCAGCACCCCTCGTTCGACGGCGCCCAGACCGGGCTCGCGACGCATCGGGACTTCACGATCTTCGCCGCGGCGATCCGCGACCTGGAGGACGGCATCGTCTTCAACTTCGGGTCGGCCGTGGTGCTGCCGGAGGTGTTCCTGAAGGCGCTCTCGACCGTGCGGAACCTGGGCCACGCGGCGGGCCGGTTCACGGCGGCGTCGTTCGACCAGATCCGCCACTACCGGCCGGAGAAGAACGTGCTGGAGCGCCCCCTCCGCGCCGGCGGCAAGGGGCACGCGTTCGTCGGCCCCCACGAGGTCTGGATTCCGCTCCTGGCGGCGCTCTATCTGGCGCGCGCCCCCCGCCTCGACCGATGAGCCGGTCGCGACTCTGGCTGACGGCGCTGGGCCTCCTCATGAGCGCCGTGGCCGTGATCGCCCTCCTCCGCTCCATCGACGCCGCGGACGCGGCCCGCCGCCTGGCGGCCGCGAACGGCTGGTGGTTCCTCGCCAGCCTCGCCGTGACGGTGCTCTGCTACGCGGTCCGCGCCCAGCGATGGGGCGAGATCCTCTCGCCGTACGGCCGCCGTCCCACCGCCGCGCGCCTCTTCTCCGCAACGATGGTCGGGTTCCTGGCCATCAACACGCTTCCGGCCCGGCTCGGCGAGTTCGTGCGGGCCTACGCCCTCGCCCGGTCGGAACGGATCCCGACCGCGACCGTCCTCGGCTCTGTCGCGGTGGAACGGGTTCTCGACCTGGCGATGCTGGGGATTTTCTGGTCGCTGTCGCTTCTCTTTGCCCCCTACCCCCCCTGGTTCCGGTGGAGCGGCGCGATCACCGTGCTGATCGCCGTGGCGATCCCGGCCGGGCTCTGGGCGATGCACCGGTTCGGCGGTTGGAGCTGGGCGGAGGAGACGAGCCTCCTATTCCGCTGGCTCCCGAGCCGCCCCCGACGCGCCCTCGTGGGCGCCATTCCCGCGTTCCGTGATGGGCTCCGGGCGCTCTCCCACCCCCGGGTCCTGCTCCGATCGGGGGCCGGGACGGTGCTCCTGTGGATCCTCCAGGGGTTCGGCTTCCTTCTGATCGCGAGCAGTCTGGGGACGAGAATTCCGCTCTGGTCGCCGCTCCTCCTCACCTTCGTCGTGAGCGTGGGGATCATGCTCCCGAGCTCCCCCGGCTTCGTCGGCGTCATGGAGGGCGCCTGCGTGGTCGGCCTGGGCCTGATGGGGGTCGGCGGCGCGGAGGGGCTCGCGTACGGCATCCTCTACCACGCGAGCCAGCTCCTTCCCCTGATCGTCCTGGGAAGCTGGTACGCGGTCCGCGGGCACGTCGGGGCCGAGGTCTTGAAGGTGGAGGGGGAGGTCTGGGAGGCGGGGAGCGAAAAGACAGGCGACAGTGACGCCTGAATTCGCGACAACCTGATGGGTATAAAGCTTTTTTAGTTGACTCGCCCTCCCCCTGTTGCTATACTGCTTTGTGCAATAAATCCGCGCTCAGAGGCAACTTAGGGCCGGCAACTTTCGCACTGGAGGGAGGATGGAGTCGTCCGACCGGAAAGCGCATTCCGTTGTCGGTGGTGGCGGCTCGACCCTCTTGGCCTTATGTACCCTCGTCGCGGCGCTCGGTTTCACGCCATGGATCGTCAACCCAGGTACACCGTGGACCCAGTTCGCGTTTCGCGTTCTCGGTCTCGGGACGCTCGCCGCCGCATCGTCGCTCGCGGCGCGGGGCGTGTTGTCAGCAGGCGGTAGAGCCGTTCGGTCGACGCAGGCGGCGTTGGTGCTGCTCGTCGTGACGGCGTTGACCGCCGCGATGTCCGTGCAGAGGGGCAAGAGTCTCGAAGCCATGCTCAACGCGCTCGCCATCCTTGGACTCTTCCTCGCGGCGGCCCTGCTGCTCCGGGGCGCGCGTGCGCTGCGCGGCCTCGCCGTCGCGGAAGTGCTGGCGGCGATCCCCGTGGCGGCTCTCGGCATCGCGCAGCACTTTCGTCCCGATCTCGTCCCCGCCGAATCGAGCTACCCGGGCCGCGCGCTCGGCCCGCTCGGCCAGCCCAACCGCCTCGGCGGATTCGTGATCGCGACGATCCCGCTCGCGCTCGCGCTCGCGTTCGCGGTGCCGGGCAAGGGGCTTCGCGCCGCGCTCCTGGTAGCCGCCTTCTGCCTCACGCTCTGCCTCGTCTACACGTATTCGCGCGGCTCCTGGATCGGAGTCGTGGCCGGTCTCGCCGCGCTCGGCGCCGCGATGGTCCGCTGGCCGGACCTCAGGCCCGCGCCGCCGCTCCTCGCGCTCGCCCTCCTCGCCGTCGCGCTGCCGATTCTCCTGAGCCTCCCGTCGATCGCCTCCCGCGTCGCCGGAAGACCCGGCGGAACGACGACAGCCAATCTCCCGATCGATCCGGAGCGGGAGGGGAGCGCTTCGATGCGCCGCGCGGTCTGGTCGGGCGCGTTCGCGGCCATCGCCGCCCGCCCCGTCGTGGGGTGGGGCGTCGGGACGTTTCGGGAAGCGTTCGATCGCTCCAAGGGCGCGACGATGAAACGCCTCGAGGCCGAGGGCGGGCGCACGGCCGACCAGGCGCACAGCTTCTACCTCGAGACGCTGACCGAGCGGGGCGCCCTCGGGCTCCTCGCCTTCGCGCTCTTCGTGGGCATCGCCCTGGCCGGGGGAATCGCGGTATTCGGAACGGGCGCGCCGACCGAGGCCCGACTCCTCTCGGCCGGGCTCATCGCGTCGCTCGCGGCGCTCCTCGTCCACGCGCTCTTCGAGGACAACCTGTCCTTCCTGCCGCACGGCGTCCTCCTCGCGACGAACGCGGGGCTCCTGGCGGCCGGCGCGCCGGGACCGAAGCGCGCCGCCGGCCGCGGCGCCCGGTGGGCCGGCGGCATCGGCGTGGCGGCCGCCGCGCTCGGGGTGGTGGTGAGCCTGATCGGGGCCCGAGCGGGAGCGACGGCGCTCCAGGCCGACCGCGAGGCGCGGTCCGGGAACGCGATCGGCGCGATGAGCGACTACGAGCGGGCCTCGCGCCTCGCTCCCTGGGACGATCGCTACGCGATCGGCGCGGCCAAGGCCGCGACCGCAGCGTCGGCCCTCGGCGACCGGACGATCCGGTTGACGGCCGCCGCGGACGCCTACCGCGCGGCGATCGCCGCGAACCCGAGCGATCCGGTCACGCGCCACGAGCTGGCTCGACTCTATCTCTCGAACCCCGACGTCTTTGGAGACGCGGGGCTCAAGGCGTCGATCCGGGAACTCCGGATCGCCCTCGAGCAGAATCCGTACTACGCCGAGATGAGGAACGATCTCGGCGTGGCGCTCCTCCGGTCGGGCGACCGGACGGGCGCGGTGAAGGCGTTCCGAAAGGCGGCCGAGGGACGGCGCGATTTCGTCGATCCGCTCCTCAACCTCGCGGCTCTGTCCGCGGAGCGGGGCGACCGCGCGGAGGCCGCGCGATGGATCGACGAGGCGCTGCGGCGGAATCCGTCGTCGGAGCGCGCATACGCGATGAGCAAATCGTTACCGAGTGCCTTTCCAGATTTGAAATAGGACACGAAACCACATCAAGGATCGTGATCGAGAGGAGGTGAGCAGCCGGTCTTCATCGGTTGTGAACAGGCTCAAACCTAAGATTCATACCCGCGCTTCCGTTTCATGGTTCGTTTGAGGGAGGACAAGAAATGCGCAACCGAGCTTATCTACTCGTCGCTCTCCTCGGGCTTTTGACCTTCGCGCTCGCGCCCGGCATCGCCGCCGCGGCCGGCCAGGGGCAGAACCTGACGGAGATCGCGCTGGCCTCCGACGCCGCGGCTCGCGCCACGGCCGTCAGCGGCCCCGTGATCAACGTGACCCCGCTATCGTACGACTTCGGTGCCGTGAACATCGGGTCGAGCGCGATGACGACGTTCACGATCACCAACACCGGAGACTCCGACCTCCACATCAGCGGCGCGACCCCCCCGAGTGCCAGCTTCTCGGCCTCGTTCGGTTCGTTGACCGTCGCGGCCGGCGGCTCCACGACGATGGACGTGACCTACGCGCCGAGCGCGGGCGTCAACGAGTCGGGCGCCCTCATGGTCAACAGCGACGACCCGCACGGCCCGTTCAACGTGATCGTGGCCGGGCAGGGCAACGCCGCGCCGACGCTCTCGCTGGATCCAGCGGGTCCGTCGTACACCGCTCCGGCGTTCGTTCCGTTCAGCATCCACGCGATGGCGACGGACGCCAACGATCAGATCGACGAGGCGGTGACGTTCACGCTCTCGCCGGCCGCCCCTCCGGGCGCGACCTTCGACACGAACACGGGAATGTTCTTGTGGACGCCGTCGCCGGCCGACGCCAATACGTACAACCTGACGATCTGCGCCGTGGACCTCTACGGCCTGATGGATTGCCAGGCGATCTCGATCACGGTGACCGCGGGGAACAACCCGCCGGTCGCGAACGCGGGCGGTCCGTACGACGGCGCGACGGGGCAGCCGGTAGCGTTCAACGGCTCCGGGTCGTCCGATCCGGACGGCAACGCGCTTTCGTTCGCGTGGGACTTCGGTGACGGCTCCACGGGCACCGGCGCCACGCCGAGCCACACCTACTCGCTCGCGAACAACTACCTCGCGACGCTCACGGTCACGGACGACGGCCTGCCTCCGCTGAGCAGCTCGGCGTCGGCCGGCGTCAAGATCCTCGATTCGATCACGGGCAGCGCGACGGCCAAGCTTTCCGGCGCGACGATGCGCGTGTCGGGTGGCGGCGTGCAGCAGATGGGCATCGAGCTGCCCCCGCCGAACCAGCCCACGAACATCGATCCGAACACGATCACGATGACGTATTCGGGCTCGACGATCGGCAGTGATCCGAAGACCGCATCGATTGGCGACCTCGACAAGGACGGCATCCCGGAGATGGTCATCTCCTTCACGCGTTCCGACATGAACCTGCTGTTCGGGGGCCTGCCGAACAACTCGACGGTCACGCTCACGATGAACGCCAAGACGACGACGGCAACCGGCGCGATCCCGATCATCGCGACGGGCACCTTCAAGATCAAGAACACGGGCCCCGGCGCTCCGGTCTCGGCGTTCGCCTCGCCGAATCCGTTCAATCCGGAGACGGCGGTCAGCTACACGATGCAGCAGAGCGGTCGCGTCTCGATCCGGATCTACTCGATCGAGGGCCGTCTGGTGAAGACGCTTCGCGACGAGTTCACGTCGGCCGGCACGCACGAAGTCCGCTGGAACGGCATGGACAACGCCGGCCGCCAGGTTCCGTCGGGAATGTACTTCGTGAAGACGGAGACGGCGAACGGCAGCTCGATCTTCAAGCTCGCGCTCCTGAAGTAGTCGTCCGTATCGACCGGCGGCAAGCAGCGGCCGCCGGAGTTCGGCAGTCGGTAGACGGCGGGGCGGGGGGCCCTCGGGCCACCCCGCCCCTGCCCTTTTCGCGGACCGACGGGGCCCAGCGGGGCCTCTCCGTGGTTGCAAGCGGCGCCTCAAACGGTTATAATGTCGCCTGTTGGAGTGTGCAACGGTCGCCGGACCTCTGCCACGGTACCGGTTCGCAGTGCCATGACACCATCGCGTTTGCTCCGAGGGCGCTTGAACCGTTTCTCCGCACCAAAGCTGCTACGACCGTCGCCGGCGATCACGCATTGGTTCCGTGAAGGATTCGTGGTGCCCCGCAGCGGTCCGAAATCTCGGAGGTTCCCCATGGCGTTCTCCCCCCGCCTGGAGCGTTGCTTGCTATCGGTGGCGTTGTTCGCGGCCTGCCTTCTCGGCCCTTCCGCGGTCAAGGCGACGCCCTTCTGGTCCCCCGACTACGACATCTCCGAAGGGGACGTGAGCGACACGTACACGTCGCTCAACAACCAGCGTTTCGCCGCCGTCGACGACAGCAACAACTTGTACATCACGTTCTTCGACGACCGGAACAAGGCGGGATTGGACGACAACTTCGAGATCTACATCCGGCGATTCACCTACAACTTCGGCTCCCCGTACATCACGCGCGTCACGAACGCGTCGAATCCCTCGCGCTATCCCTCGATCGCCATTCTGAACTGGGGGCAGAACGACATCCCGACCCAGCAGGACAGCGCTCGCGTCTACATCGCGTGGCAGGACGCGAGGCTCTTCTCGGTCCCCACGGTCGGTGCGCCGGCCTCGTACACGATCTTCTTCCGGACCTTCCAATCGAAGGGCGGCGTCGGCTTCGGTCCCGAGATCCAGGTCTCGCCCTACGATTCTCTGAACGCGGCGACGGCGCCCGTGCTGACGGTCGGCGATTCGTCGCGCGTCTGGATCGTCTACACGAAGCAGAACGGCGGACTCGGCGACCTCTACACGGCGGTCTACCACTCGAATACCCGCGTGATGGATCCGCCCCAGCCGCTCGAGACCGATCCCGGCACGGGCGCGTCGCTCCCGACCGTGGCCGCGACGCGCGACGGAGTCGTCAACGTGGTCTGGGCGGACACGCGGAACGGATCGAGGCCGCAGCTCTTCTGGAGGAAATTCGTCCCGGGGAGCGGGTGGACCGCGGCGCAGCAGATCGTGTCCACGCCAGGCACCTCGACCGCGACGGCCCCGTCCCTGATCGCGACGTACAACGGCCATCTCCATCTGACCTGGCGCGACAATCGGGACGGGAACAGCGAGATCTACTACAAGGAGTACGTGCCGGGCGTCGGCTGGGACGCCGTCGACACCCGCGTCACCGTGAACAGCTTCACCCAGATCGAGCCGCAGGTGGACGCCGATCCGGCCAACAACGTCTATCTGGTCTGGACGGACCTCCGCAACGGCTCGAGCAATCCCGACATCTACTACACGACGCGCGAGGCGGGTGTCTGGCAGCCCGAGATCTCGCTCGTCGGCGCCGGCACGGACACGACGAACCAGGTGCAGCACTTCCCGGGCATCACCCACGACGTGGTGGGCGCGACGTACGTCACGTGGAGCGACGATCGGCTTCCGGCGACTTTTGGAAGGAACCACGACGTCTTCTACAAGGTGGGCTACGGGTTCACGACCGCCGTTCCGACGTCGGAGAAGCCCTCGCTGGCCCGCCTGCTGCGCAACTACCCCAACCCGTTCAATCCCGCCACGACCGTCGAATTCACGCTCGACCGGGACGCGATGGCGTCGCTCCGGGTCTATGACGTGAGCGGCCGGCTCGTCCGGACGCTTCTCGACAGCTATCTCGCGGCGGGGAGGCGGTCTTTGACCTGGGACGGGAGGGACGACGCGGGCCACGGCGTCGCGTCGGGCGCCTACTTCCTCCGCCTGGAAGCGGGGGGTCGATACCTGTCCCGGACGGTTAATCTGTTGAAATAGATGAGGCTACAACGTTCTGGCGGCACGACTGGCGGATCCCTGGGACGGGGGCTTCGAGCGTACCGTTGACTGGGTCTCGAGGTGATGGTATAATGTCCCGGCTTGGGGAACCCCTCGCCAAGCGATCGGAACGAACTACCAGACACAGGGCGAAAGCCCAACCGTTGGTCAGAAGAGGCAATGGCGAAATCTCCCCGTTTCGCGACAGGCCGTCTCGCGATCACGTTTCGAGGTGGGCACTTGCGCACGTCGTGGGGCGCGGCGCGGGCGACGCCTCGTTTTCATTTTTGGGTCCATTCCGTCCTGAGTAGTTCGCTTCCGTCGGCGGGCGCGCGGCAGACGTAGCAGCCTCACGCACCAGCGGCAAGACATCCGAGAGAGGTCCCCTCGTGTCACTGCACACGCGCATCAACCGAGCCGCTCCGTTCCTCGCCGTCTTTGCCGCCGTCTCGTTCGCGTCTTCCTCCCTGGCTGCGGAGAAGACGGTGGTCAAGCCCATGTCCGACATCGTCACCGTCACGACGCCCCTGACCTATACCCCCGGCCGCGGAACGCCGGCCGTCGCCGAGACGACGATCCGCCACCAGGTCTTCTTCGACGACCTGGAGGGCTCGACCGCGGGATGGGGCGCGGTGGACTTCCGCCAGGGGCAGCCGGTCGCCTGGCACATCGTCTCGGGCACGCAGTCCTGCGTGGGATCCGCGTGGTGGTGCGGCCAGACCGGCCTCCCGCACGGCGACGGCTATCCCAACAACTGGGTCCAGACCCTGACCACCAACGTGCCCATCACCCTCAACGGGACGAACAACAATAACCTGACGTTCAAGTACCGCGCCCGGAGCGAGCTCTACTTCGACTGGGGCTGGGTCCTGATCAAGGGCGGCAACGCGGGGGCGCGCTGGGACACGTTGGCGTCCTATTCCGGCGATTTCGGCACGAGCTGCAACAGCGCCTCCGTCTCCATCCCGGACAGCTTCACGACCGTGACGCAGCCGGTCACCCTGATGTTCCTGTTCGGATCGGACCTCTCGATCTCGGCGGAGGACTCGACGGGGGCCTACACGGGCTGGAGCGTCGATGACGTGAAGATCACGGCGCAGGGAAACAACGTCCGTTTCTTCGACGACATGGAGGCCGGCTCGTCCAAGTGGATCGCCGCGTCCCCCGACCCGGGCTCGCTCTGGCATCTCGAGACCGCGCCGGGAACCTCCATCCCGGCGAGCTGCTTCTTCCTCTCGACCAACGTCTTCGTTCCGTTCCAGGGGAGCTACTTCGGCCAGGTTCCCGACTTCGTCGACGCGATGCTCACCACTCCCCCGATGGACCTCTCCGGGGTGTTCAGCCCGAACAACAGCACGACGTCGCTCCGGCTCCAGTTCGACGACTGGGTCAACCTCCCCTTCGACAACGCCGTCTACTGGTCGCTCTGGATCTCGGGCTCGAACGATCTCACGACGTGGACCCCGTGGCGGAACGCGCTCAGCACGCTCGTCCTCTACGTGGACATCCCGCAGTGCGTCGAGGGATCGACGCTCAGCTTCGATCCCTACGCCACGGTCAAGACGGGGGTGCAGCCCGGGACGAAGTACATCCGACTCGGGTTCCGGCTCCGGGACGAGAAGGCGTCGAGTGGCGATCCCGGCGCGGTCAACCTCGGGCTTAGGACGGAGGGCATCTACTTCGACGACGTCGGGGTCTACTCCATCTACACGATCAGCGGGGTCGAGAACGTGGACGGCGCGCCCGCGGGGACGCGCGTGTCGATCCGACGGATCTTCCCGAACCCGTTCAATCCGAGCACCACGATCGAGTTCTCGGTGCCCAAGTCGGGGCCCGTCGCGGTGCGGATCTTCGACCTCCAGGGGAGGCGGATCACGACTCTGGTCGAGGATTCCATGGCCGCGGGCGTCTACCGGGTCAAGTGGAACGGAAAGACGTCCGAGGGGCGGGACCTGGCGTCGGGGATCTACTTCGCCCAGATCGAGGGCGGAGGGAGCCGGCAGTCGGCCAGGCTCACCATGCTGAAGTAACGCGAAGAGGGAAGCGCATATCGTCAGTGACGGAAGGGGGTGATGGCTCGAGGGGAGCATCACAAGCGAGTAGTCAGCACGGCTGCGCCGACCCGATTCACGGGGTGAAGTCTCGTGCGCGCAGCCGCCGCGTCCGGAACGGCCGGGCGCGGGAAGGGGGTGCCTCGCTCCGGAGGCCCCAGACCTCGGTTCCATCGGTTCCATGCATGCACCACGGAGGTTCAACATCATGCTGAAACGGCTTCTCACGATTCTGTTCGCGGTCGTGGCGATTGCTGGTTTCGCAGGGACGTCCCACGCTCAGTACATGTACCTCGACACCAACGGTGACGGGGTCAACACGACGGCCGACGTGATGAACGCGAACGGCGTCGCGACGAACGTGAGCGTCTACCTGCACACGGACCAGAACGCC
>DASVDZ010000027.1:0-27167 GCA_036380835.1 Candidatus Eiseniibacteriota bacterium
TCGGCATCAGGCTGAACGCGAACGATTGGAGCCGCTGGCACCTCGAGCTGCGCGAAGAGTACTGGCTCGGCGACGAGGGGCTGAACGGCTTCGACGTCGCGAACACCCAGCTCCTCCTCGGCTGGTCGATCGCGCTCCGCGACCGGAAGGAGGACGTCGACACCGACGGCGACGGCGTGCCCGATCGGATCGACCGCTGCCCCGGCACGCCGCGCGGCACGAAGGTCGACGCGACGGGGTGCCCGGTCAAGGAGAAGGCGCTGTTCGAGAAGGGAAAGAAGTCGCTGATCCTCGAGGGCGTGAACTTCGTGACCGACAGCGCCGAGCTGACGCCGGAATCGCGCGCGGTTCTCAACCGCGTCGCCGCGTCGCTGCGGGACTGGCCGGACGTGAAGGTCGAGGTGGGCGGCCACACCGACTCGGTCGCGGAGCCCGCGTACAACATGGACCTCTCGCAGCGCCGCGCGGAGTCGGTGCGGCAGTACCTGATCGACAAGGGGATCGCGCCCTCGCGCCTCCAGGCGAAGGGATACGGGGAGACGCACCCGATCGCCTCGAACGAGACGGCGGCGGGCCGGGCCAAGAACCGGCGCGTCGAGCTGACGAAGATCGACTGAGCGGCGATCAGGCGCTTCCGCGATCTGGGCGGCGATCGAGGGCGCCTCCGGGATCGTGAGCGCGTGACGCGTCGGTGAGCGAGCCGTCGCCCCTCACGACGGGCGCTCGATCCGCATCCGCTTGCCCTTCTGGTCGAAGGTCACCCGGAGATCGCGCAGCATGCGCGACCCGAGATTGGCCATGGGGAAGAGCGGCTGGAACTCGACGGTGGGACGGTGGAAGGTGAGCGAGCCCACCGAGACGTCGCCGTCGAGGTCCGCCGCCTTGATGTCGAAGCTGTTGCTCACGGTGCGAGCGTGGCCGACGACGCGCGGCTCGGACGCGAGCGGCAGCGCCGTGGCCATCGAGTCGGGAAGGATGATCCCACCCATCGAGCCGGCGTCGAGATCGGCGTCCACGTCGTGGCCGGCCACGCGCATCGTGAACGACGGAATGCCGCGTTCGTCGTGGAAGGCGATCACGTCGCGTCCGTTCTCCGGTGGGAGGGAGCCCTTCTCGATCCGGAGCCGCCCGTTCGGCCAGTCGAGCGTCACGAGGCAGTCGGCGAAGAGGCGAAAGCCGAGGATGCCGTCGATCGGCTCGCCGTGGCTCATCGCGGAATAGCTCCGCACCGGCGCCGTGAGGCCCGCGAATCGCGCGCCGCCGATCTCGAGGGACGCGACCTCCATGAGCGGAACGTCCCGCTGATTCCGCCCGCTCGGATCCCCGATTTGTGTGTGCCCGACGACGGGGAGCCCGAGGCGCGCGGCGAACGTGGAGTCGAGATGGACCGTCCCCGCGGCTCCGGTGTCGAGGCCGAAATGGAACGGCCCCTTCCCGTTCACCATCACGTCGACCACCGGAAGCCGCCCCGTGAAACGGAGCGGCGCGTCGACCGGCTCCGCGGGCAGCGAGGTGCTCTTCGGGGCGCGCTGTCCCTCGTCGAGCGTGTCGGGGTCGCTCCCCGCGTGCGTCGCGCGCGCGGCGGAGCCACGGCCGGCGCCCACCACGACTCGCTTCCCGCCGGGCCCTTCGTCCCCTCCCAAGCCGAGCCAGCCGCGAACCGTCTCACCGAGCGATTCGGCCGCCGGAGGATCGAGGTTCGCGAGCGCGATGATCGTCCAGTCGCCTTCCATCTCGAGGACGGCGTTCGTTCCGGGCGAGCCGCCGGCGACTCCCATGCCGCCCTCCCTCGGGCCGAACGTTCCCGCGCGGAGGGCCCGCGCGAAGCGGAAGAGGTCGTCCACGGTGGAGTAGCCGCCTCCGGCGGAGCTCCCGCGGCCCGGGAGCGTCGCCACGTTCGTCGGAACGCGCCCATCGGGCCCCTTCCCCAGCCCCTCGGCGTACCCGGTGGCGAGGTTCGGAGTCGGGTCATCCACCGGGTAGGAATCGGTCTCCCTCATCCCCGCGGGACGGTAGACGTGCTCGCGGACGTAGTCGTAGTAGCTCTCGCCCGAGGCGCGCTCGATGATCAGCCCGAGGAGGAGGTAGCCTCCGTTCGAATACTCCTGGCGCGTCCCGGGCTCGAACCGGAGCGGCTCGTTCACGAAGAGCGGGAGCCAATCCTCGAGCTTCCGGAAGGCCGCGTGGTTGGCCGCGCGATAGTTCGGGCCGAAGAAGTCGGGCACCCCTCCCTCGTGATCGAGCAGCATCCGGATCGTGATCCGCCGCGCCGCGTCGGGCGGCACCTCGGGGAGGAACCGGTCGATCGTGTCGTCGAGCGACAGCTTCCCGGCCGCGGCGAGCTGACGGATCGCGATGCTGGTGAACGTCTTGTTGATCGATCCCAGATTGAACTTCGTGTCCGCGCGATTGGGCACGCCGAAACGGCGGTCGGCCAGCCCGACCGCCTTCCGGACGAGCACGCGGTCTCCCTTCGCGAGAAGGACGGCGCCGGAGTAGGCGCCCACTCGGGCGAGGGAGTCGAGGCGCGCGGTGAGCGCGGCCGCCACCTGGCGCTCCGACATCGCGGGATGGGAGGGCGAGGGGGCCGCCGACGCGGCGGCCGCGAACGCGCCCGCCATGAGGACGGCGGACGGAAGAAGGGAATGACGAAGCATCGGAAGATCCTCCGTTTCGGGTTCCGGCGCGGGACGCGCGGCGGCGTCCGCTCACGAGACCCGCGAATCGTACGACCCGGTTGTGAAGGGGTTATGAAGTCGCGGCGGGGAACGTGACGGTGAAGACGGCGCCCCGGGCCGGCTCGCTCGAAACCGCGACCGAGCCGCCGTGCGCCTCGACCAGGTGCTTCACGATCGCGAGGCCCAGCCCGGCGCCTCCTGTCTCGCGAGCCCGGGACGGATCCGCGCGATAGAAGCGCTCGAAGACGCGGGGCAGGTGCTCGGGCGCGATTCCCGATCCCGTGTCGGAGACGACGATCGTCACCGCCTCGCCGCCGGTCGTCCCGTCCGCCGTCCCGCCCGCCGCCTCGATCGTGACGGCGCCGCCCTCCGGCGTGTGCGTGAGAGCGTTCTCTAGCAGGTTCCGGAGGACCTGCCCCATCCGGGCCGGGTCGGCGCTCACGACCAGTCCCGGAGGGCAGGCGGCGCGGACCGAGACGCCGCGCTCGCTCGCCCGGGGGGAGACGGCCTGGGCGGCCGACGCGACCGCGGCCGCGACGTCGACCGGCGCGCGGTGGAGCGGCAGCCGTCCGGCCTCCGCGAGCGCGAGATCCTGGAGGTCGTCGACGAGCCGCCCGAGGAGCATCGTCTCCTCGTGGAGCGACCGGATGGTCCCCTCGTCGGCCCGCGCGAGGCCGTCCTGGATCGCCTCGATCTGGCAGCGCAGGTTCGTGAGCGGAGTGCGGAGTTCGTGGGCCACGTCTCCGACGAGGCTCCGGCGGAGCGTCTCGTTCTCGGCGAGCGCCCGCGCCATGGCGTTGAACGCGTGGGCCAGCTCCCCGATCTCGTCCCGCGAGCGCACCTCGACCCGGGCGCCGAGGTCGCCCCGCTCCATCCGCCGCGCCGCGTTCGTGAGCGCCTCGACCGGCCCGAGGATGCGGCGCGACAGGGCGAGCGTGAGGAGGAGGGCCAAGAGGCCCGCGCCCAGCACGGCTAGGGCGAGCCCGCGGTTCACCGACGTGAGGAAGGGGGGCTCGGTCTCGCGGCCCTCCTTCGGGAACTCGGGAAGGGCGAAGAGCGTGGCCCGCGCCCGCCCCTCCTCGTCGCGGATCGTCGTCCGCGGAACGCCGATCAGGAGCATCCTCACGGATTGGCGGCCGCCGCCTCGGGACGACACCTCCTCGACCGTGACGCGGCCCGAGGAGTCGGCCGTCACGCGCGCCGAGCGAAGCCTCGGAAGCGTCGCTCCGAGCATCCGGCCGTCGGGCGCGAGCAGCACCCATTCGCCCGGCCCGCCGCCTCGAAGGCCCGCCAGCGCCGTGTCCGCGCCCGCGAGGGTCCCGCGCGTCCGGAGCAGGGACCGAAGCTCCTCCCCGGCGCGCGCCAGCTTCTCCTGGTGGTCGTCGACCTGCATCCGCTGGTACTCGGTGCGCACCGTCCGCTGCGAGAGGAGCGCGACCGTGACGAGCGCGATCGCCACCACCGACCCGGTCAGGAGGAGGAGCCGGACCCTGAGGCTACGCATCGGAGCGACCCGCCACGAACCGGTAGCCGACCCCGAAGACCGTCTCGATCCATCGGGGCGCCGTGGGACCCGCCTCGATCTTCCGCCTCAGGTTCACGACGTGCGCGTCGATCGTGCGATCGAGCCCTTCGTAGTCCAGGCCGAAGGCGCGCGCGACCAGCTCCTCGCGCGTGAACGCGCGTCCCGGGGACCGCGCCATCGTCTCGAGCAGGCGGAACTCGCGCGGCGTCAGCTCGACCCGCTTTCCGCGCACGCGAACCTCGCGCCGCGCGGGGTCGAGCGAGAAGCCGCGGAGCCGGATCGGCGGCCCGGGCGGCGAGGCGTCGCTCCCGCCCGGAGCGCGCCGCAGCACGGCGCGGACGCGCGCCGTCAGCTCCCGCGGGCTGAACGGCTTCGTCACGTAGTCGTCGGCTCCCAGGTCGAGGCCCTCCAGGCGGTCCTCCTCCGTCGCCCGCGCCGTGAGGAGGATGATGGGGATCGCGGACTCGGTGCGCAGCGCGCGGCAGACGGCGAGGCCGTCCACGTGGGGAAGCATGATGTCGAGGACGACGAGGTCGGGAGGGGGAGCCGCCCGTGCGAGGGCGAGCGCCCGGCGGCCGTCCGGCGCGGCGAGGACCTCGAATCCCGCGTGCTCGAGATAGAGGCGCACCGAGGCGACCGTCTTGGGGTCGTCCTCGGCGATCAGGATCCGGGTCTTGGCCAATTCCTCGTCTCGGTTCGGGCGATCGGTGCCGCGCCGCCGTGAATGAGGATCGCACGGAGTTGTGAAGATTCCATGAGGATTCCCGGCCGCTCCGGGCCCGGGCCGGCTAGGGCGCGAACAGGAGCCGCACGCCTTCGCGGGCGAAGAAGAAGCCGAAGTAGCCGAGCATCGCCACGCCGACGTAGGCGACGACGATCGCGGTCCCCTTCACCCGCTCTCCGAGCCAGCGGAGCGCGTAGGCGAAGAGGACCGCGTAGACGAGGATCGAGGAGAAGAGGCCCGCGATCCCCTGCCAGTGGAGCGACGCGATCACGATCGGGCCGCTCGCCATCCACCAGCCGAGCGAGAACGGGCTCGTCAGGACCGTGAGGAACCCGAGCCGGTACGACCCGCGCAGGGACGAGCGCGCGATGCCGCGGCGCGCCGACCGATAGCCTCCCCACGCCATCCAGAGGAGGAGCCCGCCGCCGAGGACGCCGAGCGCGCCGACCACCCGGGGATAGTCGTGGAGGAAGGCGATGAAGCCGGCCGTCACCGCCAGGAGCCAGACCGCGTCGGCCGACATCGCGCCGAGCGCCGTGACGACCGCTTCGCGCGGGCGGCCCTCGATCGACGCGGTGGCCATGATCGCCATCACCGGGCCGGGCGGCGCGACGATGCTCAGGCCGAGGAGCGCCCCCGTCGCATAGAGTCCGATCGGGGAGCTAACGGCGGGCGCCCCGTCCGCGTCGGGTCGCGGAGATCGACGTCACGAGTCGCACGGCCGGCATCGTAGCGACCCGGGGCCGGGCGGGCAAGGAGGGGCGGCGGGAGGGACGGCGGCCGCCGGCCGGGGCCGGCTTGAGCGGGCGGGGCGGGGGGTGCATACTGGCGCCGCCCGGGACGCGCCCGCCGCGCCGCGAGGCGCCGCCGCGATCCCGTCCCCAACCCTGAAGAGGAGACCGTCGCCCATGGAAACCGCTCCGCGTCCCGCCGGAGTGCTCTTCGCCCTCGCCGCCGTGGCGCTCCTGGCCGGCGGCGCGTCCGCCGCCACCGAGAACGGCCGGATCTTCCAGGCCGGGCCGGTTTCCCTCTATGTCGAGGTGCGCGGATCGGCGCCGGGCACGCCGCTCTTCGTGGTGAACGGAGGGCCGGGGTTCGACCACAACTACGTGCACTGCTCCGACGCGTGGGACGTGCTCGCCAAGAAGCGGAAGGTCGTCTTCTACGACCAGCGCGGGAACGGGCGCTCCGGCCCGCTCCCGGCGGGCGTCTCCTGCACGCTGACCGACCAGATCGCCGATCTCGACTCGGTGCGCGCGCACCTCGGCCTCGACCGGATCGATCTGCTCGGCCATTCCTGGGGAGGCTACCTCGTGATGGCCTACGCCGCGCGCCATCCGGAGCGGATCGCCCATCTCGTGATCGTCGATTCCGCCGCGCCCAAGTGGTCCGACACGGTCTTCCTCTTCAAGGACGTCTTCCCCGAGGGGATCGAAAGGCAGGAGGCCGTCGCGTTCGCCGAGGCGCTCGGCGATTCCGAGGCGCTCCACGCCGACCTGCACGAATACATGGGCCAGCTCTTCTATTCGCCGGAGAACCGCGACCGCTTCATGGCGCACGAGGGCGACTATCACTACAACCGGGCCGTCAACGAGACGCTGAACGCCGACCTCGCCCGATACGATCTGAATCCCGAGCTTCCCAAGTTCCGCTTTCCGACCCTCGTCGTGACCGGCCGGTACGACATGAACGTGGCGCCGGCGGTCGCCTGGAAGATCCACAAGGCGATCCCGAATTCCGAGTTCACGGTGTTCGAGAAGAGCGGACACCTCCCCTATTTCGAGGAGCCGGAGGCGTTCGTCCGACGTCTCGAGGCGTTCCTCGCCGCCAAGTCCTGAGGAGCCGCCGATGCCGCCGAAGCGATCCCCCGCCCGCGCCCGAGCGGGTGCCGCCGCGCCGCGCGTGAAGAAATCGAAGCGCCCCGCCGGGCCCGCCCGTCTCGACGAGGCGGGGCTCGAACGGCTGCTCCACGTCGCCGACGCGGAGGCGGCGGCCGCGCGGTTCATGCCGCGCCCGTTCTTCGACTACTACGCGGGAGGGGCCGAGGACGAGCGGACCCTCAGGCGGAATCGAGAGGGGATGGGGCGCTGGGTGCTCCTCCATCGCGTGCTCGCCGACGTGGGCGAGGTCGATCCCGCCGTGGCGGTGCTCGGTACCACCGTCTCCATGCCGATCCTCCTCGCGCCGGCGGCCTTCCATCGGCTGGCGCACCCGGGCGGCGAGGCGGCCACCGCCCGGGCCGCCGGGGCGGCCGGGACCCTGATGGTGGCGAGCACCATCTCGAGCCAGTCGATCGAGGAGGTCGCGGGCGCGGCGACGGGGCCGCTCTGGTTCCAGCTCTACGTCTACCGCGACCGGGAGATCTCGCGCGACCTCCTCCGGCGCGCCGAAGCGGCGGGCTACAAGGCGCTGGTGCTCACCGTCGACACGCCGCTCCTGGGACGGCGGGAGCGCGACTTCCGGAACGGATTCATGCTCCCGCCCGACGTCCGCATGGCGAACTTCGAGGGGCACGGCGACGTCTACGCGCGGTGGACCGCGCCCGGCGGGATGTTCGCCCACGTGCACCAGATGATGGACCCGTCCCTCTCGTGGGAGACGGTGGCCTGGCTCCGCGAGCACTCCAAGCTCCCGATCGTGCTCAAGGGAATCGTCCGTCCCGACGACGCGCGCCGGGCGGTGGACGCCGGGGCGTCGGGAATCGTCGTCTCGAACCACGGCGGCCGGCAGCTCGACGGCGGGGAAGCCACCATCCTCGCGCTCCCCGACGTCGTCGACGCGGTCCAGGGACGCGCCGAGGTCTACGTCGACGGCGGGTTCCGCCGCGGCACCGACGTGCTGAAGGCGCTCGCGCTCGGCGCGCGCGCCGTGCTCATCGGCCGGCCGTACCTCTGGGGCCTGGCCGCGGGGGGCGAGGCGGGCGTCCGCCGCGTCCTCGAGATCCTGCGCGCCGAGCTGACGCTCTCCCTCGCCCTGGCCGGCTGCCCCCGCCCCGGGGACCTCGACCGCTCCTTCGTCCGTCCGGCGTAGCGCGCCCGCGGAACGGCGCTTGACATGTATATCGCGTCGCGATATGTTCGGGTCCTTCATGGACCCCCCACGGATCCCGGAGACCCTGTGGAGCGCGCTCGCTGAGTTTCGGTACGCCATTCGCCGGTTCCTCGACTTCAGCGTGCGCGCCACCCGCAGGGAAGGTCTCCTGCCCCAACAACACCAGCTCCTCCTCGCCCTCCGGGCCGCCGAGCGGCCCGACGAGGCGACGGTGGGCTATTTGGCCTCGCGGCTCGTCATCCGCCACCACAGCGCCGTCGGCCTCGTCGACCGGATGGCACGGCGCGGGCTGGTGCGGCGCGGGCGCCATCCCGCGGACCGCCGGCGCGTCATCGTCCAGCTCACCCCCCGGGGCGAGGCGACCCTGCTCCGCCTGACGCGCGCCCTGCTCCAGGAGTACCGGACGGAAGGTCCCGTGCTCGTCCGCGCCCTCGAGCGGGTCGTGCGGGGCGCCCGGCGCCCCGAGCGCCCGCGGTCGCCGCGCGCCGACCGTCCCTCCCGGAAGGGCCGGAAGCGCTCGTGACCCAGGCCCCCGCCTCCGAGGCCCTCGGCGACTTCACCACCGACCGGCGCACCATTCCGATCTCGATCGCGGCGATGGCGATCGGCGTGCTGGCCGCGTTCGTGGCGCTCGGCCTCCTCCGGCTGATCGGGCTCTTCACGAACCTCTTCTACTACGAGCGCTGGTCGAGCGTTCTCGTATCGCCCGCCGGGAACCGGCTCGGGCTCTGGTCGGTTCTGGTCCCGGTGGCGGGCGCGCTCGTGATCGGCCTGATGGCGCGCTTCGGCTCCGAGCGGATCCGCGGCCACGGCATCCCGGAGGCGATCGAGGCGATCCTCATGCGCGGGAGCAAGGTCGAGCCGCGGGTGACGATCCTGAAGCCGCTCTCCGCGGCGATCTCGATCGGGTCGGGCGGCCCGTTCGGCGCGGAGGGGCCGATCATCATGACGGGCGGCGCGTTCGGCTCCCTCTTCGCGCAGCTCTTCCGGCTGACGAGCCACGAGCGGAAGACGCTTCTCGTCGCGGGCGCCGCGGCCGGCATGTCGGCCACGTTCGCCGCGCCGATCGCGTCGGCGCTCCTGGCCGTCGAGCTGCTCCTCTTCGAGTGGAAGCCGCGGAGCGCGATCCCCGTCGCGCTCGCGAGCGCCACGGCGGCCGTGGCCCGTCGTTACCTGCTCGGGGCCGGCCCGCTCTTCCCGGTTCCGGCGCATCCCCTGATCCTCGGCCCCGGCGCGATGGCCGCGAGCCTCCTCGTCGGTCTCGTGGCGGGCGGGCTCTCCGCGCTCCTCACCCTCTCCGTCTACGGCGCCGAGGACGCCTTCGCGCGCCTCCCGATCCACTGGATGTGGTGGCCCGCGATCGGCGGCCTCGTCGTCGGGCTGGGGGGCCTCGTCGAGCCGCGCGCGCTGGGGGTGGGATACGACACGATCCGGACGCTCCTCCAGGGCGGCGGCGCGACCTCCTTCCTGATCGCGTTCTTCGCCGTGAAGTGGATCATCTGGGCGACCGCGCTCGGGTCGGGCACCTCCGGCGGCGTCCTGGCGCCGCTCCTTCTCCTCGGCGGCGCGGTCGGTGGAATGCTCGCGCCGGCGCTGCCCGCCGTCGGCCCCGGCTTCTGGCCCCTGATCGGGATGGGCGCGATCCTCGGCGGCACGATGCGCGCGCCCTTCACGGGCGTGGTCTTCGCGTTCGAGCTCACCCACGACGTCTCGGCGCTGCTCCCGCTCCTCGCGGCGTCCTTCATCGCCCACGGCTTCACCGTGCTCACGCTTCGCCGCTCCATCCTCACCGAGAAGGTGGCCCGCCGCGGGTTCCACGTGAGCCGCGAATACGCCCTCGATCCGCTGGAGCTCCTCTTCGTCCGCGACGTCATGCGGACGAAGGTGCTCGCGCTTCGCGACGACCTCTCGCTCGACGCGATCGGGGAGCGCCTTCGCGGCGACGGGCACGCCGAACAGCGCCTCGTTCCGATCGTCGGGCAGGGCGCCGTGCTGGTCGGCGTCGCGACGCGACGCGAGCTGCGCGACGCGGCCGCGCGCGCGCGGGGGAGCGGAACCGACGAGGCGTCGAGCGCGCGATCGCTGCGGGACCTGCCGTGGAGGTCGCCGGCCGTCTCCCGCCCCGACGAGTCGCTTCGCCAGGTCGTCCACCGGATGGCGGAGACCGGCGTCACGCGATTCCCGGTGGTCGATCCCGACGGCTCGGGCCGCCTCGTGGGCATGGTCTCGCTCGAGGACCTGCTTCAGGCGCGCGCCCGCCACCTCGAGGACGAGCGCCGGCGCGACCAGGTGATCCCGGTCTCGCTCGTGCTGCCGCGGTTCGGAGCGGGCCCGACGGACGGGAACGGCCGGAACCCATAGCCGGAACCGTCTTTCCGCTGTCCCCCGAGGTCCCGCGTGACCTAGAGTCTCCCCCCATGGCCCTCTCTCCCGGCACCGATCCGCCCCCGAGCCTCGTGGACTTCGACGCCCAATGGGACTACGACCGTCCGGGGGAGACCGAGGCCAGGTTCCGGGCGCTCCTCCCGGCCGCGCGCGCATCGGGGAGCCGTGACTACCTGGTCCAGCTCCTCACCCAGATCGCCCGGACGGAGGGACTGCAGCGCCGGTTCGACGACGCCGAGCGCACGCTCGCCGAGGCCGAATCGCTGCTCACGTCCGAGACAGGGGTGGCGCGCGTGCGCCTCAAGCTCGAGCAGGGCCGCGTGCTGAATTCCTCCAAGCGCCGGGAGCAATCGAAGCCGCTCTTCCTCGAGGCATGGAACCTCGCGCGCGGGGCCGGAGCCCACGCCTTCGCGGTCGACGCGGCGCACATGCTCGGAATCGTGGAGACCGGCGAGGCCTCGATCACGTGGAACGAGCGGGCGATGTCGCTCGCCGAATCGTCCCCCGACCCCAAGGCGCGCCGCTGGCTCGGCTCCCTCTACAACAACCTCGGGTGGACCTACCACGGCCGGGGGCGCTACGCCACGGCGTTCGACCTCTTCCAGAAGGCTCTCACCGAACGCCAGAAGGAAGGGAAGAAACCGGAGATCCGGATCGCGCGCTGGTGCGTGGCGCGCTGCCTCCGTTCGCTCGGCCGCGTCGAGGAGGCGCTCGCCGCGCAGCGCGCGCTCTACGACGAGTTCCAGGCGGAGGGGGGCATGGACGGCTACGTCGTGGAGGAGATCGCCGAGTGCCTGCTCCTCTCCCACCGGGAAGAGGAGGCGAAGCCCCACTTCGCGCACGCGTACCGAGAGCTGTCGCGCGATCCATGGCTCCAGGAAAGCGAGGCGCCCCGCCTCGAGCGGCTCGCCCGCCTGGGCGGCGTCGAGCCTGGGACCCCGGCCGGGCCGCCCTCCGCGACGTAGCGCCGCGCTCGCCGGGAGGCCGGCTCCCGGGAAACGCCGTGGTAGACTCGGCGTGATGGACGAAACCCACGAGCGGCAGGGCGCACCGGCGACCCGGCTGACGCTCCACGCGCCCGGCGCGCCGTGGCCCGCCCCGGCGCCGGGACCCCGGGAGCGCGACTTGGTCTGCGGCATGAGCGTCGATCCGGAGCGCGCGATCCACGCCGAGCACGACGGCCGCACGTACTACTTCTGCTGCGAGGGGTGCCGCGCCAAGTTCCGGAACGATCCCGCCCGCTACCTGAGTCCCGCCCGCTCCGCGGAGGCCGCGGCGGATCGCCACGACGAGCCGGCCGGCACGATCTACACCTGCCCGATGCATCCCGAGGTGCGCCGGGTCGGGCCCGGGAGCTGCCCCAAGTGCGGCATGGCGCTCGAGCCGCTCACGACGTCGCTCGAGGAAGAGGCGAATCCCGAGCTCGACGACATGACGCGGCGCTTCTGGATCGGCGTCCTGCTCACGGCGCCGCTCCTGGTCCTGGCGATGGGAGCGCACGTGCCGTTCCTGAACCTCGGCGCCGTCTTCTCCCCGCGCGGGCTCACGCTTGCCCAGCTCCTGCTCGCGACGCCCGTCGTCCTCTGGTGCGGGTGGCCCTTCCTCGTCCGGGCCGTCCGATCGGTGGCCCTCCACAGCCTGAACATGTTCACGCTGATCGGGCTCGGCGTGGCCGTGGCCTACGTCTTCAGCGTGGTCGCGGCGCTCGCCCCCGGCGCGTTTCCCGAGGGCTTCCGCGGTCACGGAGGCGAGGTGGACGTCTACTTCGAGGCCGCGGCGGCGATCGTGGTGCTCGTGCTCCTGGGCCAGGTGCTCGAGCTTCGCGCGAGGAGCCGCACCGGGCAGGCGATCCGCTCGCTCCTCGAGCTGGCCCCCCTGACCGCGCGCCGGATCGAGGAGGGCCGGGAGGAGGACGTGCCGCTCGAGCGCGTGCGCCCCGGAGACCGGCTTCGCGTCCGCCCCGGCGAGAAGGTGCCGGTGGACGGGACGATCGTCGAGGGGGGGAGCGCCGTCGACGAGTCGATGCTGAGCGGCGAGCCGATCCCCGTCGAGAAGGGGCCGGGCGACCGGGTCATCGGCGCGACCGTGAACGGGACCGGCTCCTTCGTGATGACGGCCGAGCGCGTCGGATCGGAGACGACGCTCGCCCGCATCGTCCGGATGGTGGCCGAGGCGCAGCGGAGCCGCGCGCCGATCCAGAAGCTGGCGGACGTCGTCTCCGGGTACTTCGTTCCGACCGTGGTCCTGGTCGCGGTCGTCACGTTCGCGGTCTGGGCGCTCGCGGGCCCCGAGCCGCGCCTCGCGCACGCGATCGTGAACGCGGTCGCCGTGCTCATCATCGCCTGCCCCTGCGCTCTCGGCCTCGCGACGCCCGTCTCGATCATGGTCGCGACCGGGAAGGGGGCCCAGCTCGGCGTCCTCTTCCGGAACGCCGAGGCGATCGAGCGGCTCCGCCAGGTGGACACCGTGGTCGTCGACAAGACCGGCACGCTCACGGTCGGGAAGCCGAAGCTCGAGCGTGTCCTCGCGGCCGACGGGCGGGACGAGAACGAGGTCCTGAGGCTCGCCGCGAGCCTCGAGCGCGGGAGCGAGCACCCGCTCGCGGCGGCGATCATGGCCGCCGCGAAGGCGCGCGGCCTCGCGCTCGAGGAGGCGGCCGGGTTCGCCTCGGTGACGGGGAAGGGGGTGACGGGAACGGTCGCCGGCCGCGCGGTCGCGCTCGGCAGCCGCTCCCTGCTCGAAGACCGGGGCGTCGCCCCCGGGCCGCTCGCCATGCGCGCCGACGCGTTGCGCGCCGAGGGAGCGTCGGTGATGTTCGTCGCGGTGGACGGCGCGGTCGCGGGGCTCCTCGTCGTGACCGATCCGATCAAGGAGACGACGCCCGCCGCCGTCCGCGCGCTCCATCGGGAAGGGATCCGGATCGTCATGCTGACCGGGGACAGCCGCGCGACCGCGATCTCGGTGGCGAAGCGCCTCGGGATCGACGACGTGGAAGCGGAGGTCCTGCCCGGACAGAAGGCGGAAGCGGTCCGGAGGCTCATGGAAGCCGGTCGCGTCGTCGCCATGGCGGGGGACGGGATCAACGACGCGCCCGCGCTCGCGCGGGCCGACGTGGGAATCGCCATGGGCACCGGAGCCGACGTCGCGATGGAGAGCGCGGGCGTGACGCTGGTCCAGGGGGACCTGAACGCGATCGTCCGGGCGCTTCGGCTGAGCCGCGCCACGATGCGGAACATCAAGCAGAACCTCTTCTTCGCGTTCGTCTACAACACGATCGGCGTCCCCGTGGCGGCGGGGATCCTCTACCCCGCGTTCGGTCTCCTCCTCAGCCCCGTGATCGCCGCGGCCGCCATGAGCTTGAGCTCGGTTTCCGTGATCGGAAACGCGCTCCGGCTCCGCCGCGCCAGGATCTGACCTCCGCGCTGGAGCGATCGCCCGTTCCGGGGTAGTCTTCGCCATCCGCTCCCGGAGGGCGGTGCCGATCGTGCCGGACGCCGAAGGAGGGGAAGGGATGATTCGCGCTCGTGATTGGATGGGGGCGATGGCCGTCGCGCTCGGTCTCGCCGCGGCGCCGCTCGGGACCGCGACGCCGCGTGCGTCGGCCGCCGGCAGCGGCAAACGCACGGCCACCCCGAAGAAGCCCGCCGCGGAGACCATGTCGCACGAGGATTCGCTCCAGGCCGACCGGGACGAGAACTCGCAGCAGGTTCTCCGGTGGATCGCCGGGCGCGAGGATCTGCCGGCCGACAGCGTCTTCAAGAACATCAGGGTGCTGCATCAGGTGCCGGCGGGGCGCCTCGTCGGGATCATGAACCACGGGTTCGCGCATTCGCTCGGCGTGACCTGCAACCATTGCCACATCCCGGGCCACTGGGCCGAGGACGACAAGGCCCCGAAACAGATCGCGCGCGAGATGATCGGCATGGTCCATACGATCAACGACTCCCTGCTTGCCGCGATCCCCAATCTGAAGAGCGACAAGCCGATCGTGAACTGCACCACCTGCCACCGGGGCCAGGTGAAGCCGGCGACCGACTTCTAGGTCCCCGGTGGGATGGACCCGAGCGGCGCGAGCGATCGTCGGATGAAGCGTCGAGCGGGCGCGCTTCCCGGAGCCGCCGCGCCGGTCCTGGTCGCGATCCTCCTGTCGATCCCGGGCCTCACGCTCGGATACTTCTGGGACGACTACCTCTTCCTGACCCGGATCCAGTCCGATCCGTCCGCGCTCCTTCGCCCCGATCCCGGGGCGATGTTCTACCGGCCGATCTCACAGGGCCTCTACTTCCACCTGCTCGCGGCGCTCGGCCCGGCGGGCGCGGCCGCGGGCCACGTCGCGAACCTCGTCCTCCTGGCCGCGGCGACCTGGCTCCTCGCCTCGCTCCTTTCCCGATCGGCGGGAGCGCGCGCGGGAGTCGCGGGGGGATTCGTCTTCGCCGCCTCCTCGTGCCTTCCGGCGCTCGTCGCCTACGCGAGCGGGATCCAGGACCTGGCGGCGGTCTTCTTCCTCCTGCTCGCGTTCCGGCTCCGCGACTCGGGCCGCCCGCTCGCCGCGCTGGCCGCGGCTTCCGCCGCGGTCCTCTCGAAGGAGACGGCCCTCGCCGTCTTCCCGGCCCTCGTCCTCTGGGACCGGCTCCTGGAAAAGGAGCCGGCCCGCGTCGGCAGGCGGGCCGCGGCGTACGGCGTGGTCGCGCTCGCCTGGGCCGCGATCCATCCGGGGATCCGAGCCCTGATCGGGAACGGGTTTCGAAGCGGGGCCACGGGCTACGTCGGACTGGAACACCCGGAGCGCTGGATCGAGTACTTCGCGCGGTACGCGCTGACCGCGGTGAATCTGCCGATCACCGGGCTCGCGACCGCGTGGCCCGCGCGCCTCACCCTCGCGTGCCTCGCCGCTCTCGCCGTGATCGCGGCGTGGGCATGGACGACCCGCGACGCGGAACCGCGGGTCGTCGAGGCGGGACCATGGAGCGTCGGGCGGGCGGCGCGCCTCGGCGCCTGGATCACGATCCCGCCGCTCGCGCTCCCGGCCCTCCTCGTCCGGCCGTGGGGCGCCTACTTCGTCGCCGTGCCGTCGATCGGCGTCGCGATCCTCGGCGGCGTCCTGCTCGCGCGCCTCCCCGTCCGTCGCGCGGCGCTCGCGGCGGCGGCGTTCCTCGTGCTCGGAGTCTTCAGCCGCGGGGCGATCGTGCCGGGCGCGGAGGTCTGGACGGAGCGCACCTTCGTCGACGCCGAGCGGGCCGCGCGTCGCGTCGAGGTAGCGTTCCGGGACCTCGAGCCGGCGCTCGCGCCGGGCGCGCACGCGCTCGTCTCGGTAGGAAGAACGGGAACGCTCGGCCTCTTCCAGACCCTTCACCGCTACGACGCCCTTCGGGTCTGGTACCGCGACCCCTCCATCGTGACCCTCGCGCCGGAGACGCGGCCGCCCTCTCCCGCGCGCGAGTATCTCTTCCGCGTCACGCCGGACCTCGCCGTGATCGAGATCGATCCCAGGAGCGGCTACTTCCGCGCGAGCGGCGGGCGCGCGCGCCTGGACGAGGTGGCGCTGCCGCTTCGCGCGTACGCGCGCGGCCTCGCGGCGTCGGGGCAGCCGGAGCGCGGCGCGGCGATCCTGGGCCGGCTCGCGCGTCTCGATCCGGCGCCGCTCCGCTCGTACGACCTGCGCGTCGCGGCGTCGGCGCTTCGTCTGGCGGGGCGCGCGGCGGAGGCCGAGTCGCTCCGCGCCACGGCGCCGCCGCTGGGGCCCGATCAGGCGCGCGACATGGTGGGGCAGATCCTCGCCGAGCCGACGGTCAGCGGCCCGCTCGACGCGCTCGCCTGGTGGGCGTTCGAGGTCTCCCCCTCCGACCCGGAGGCGCTCCGCTACCTGATCGGGCAATATCGGATCGGGGGCTACCGGGAGCCGGCGCTCGCGATCGCGCGGCGACTCGCGGCGGTCGCGCCGGGCGACTCGCTCGCCGGGGCGACGCTGCGCGAGCTCGAGGGCGGGCCGCCGGCGCGCTGACGGGCGTCAGGGAGCGGGCGGGCCGTCCGCGGACGGGCGGTCCGCGCCCGGCCCGACGTAGCGCACGGCCAGGACCGTGACGTCGTCAAAGGGGGAGCGCTCGCACGCGAACGAGCGGACCGCGTCGAGAACGCGGTCGCGCACCGACTCGGCCGAATCGTGGGGCGGGCCCGTCAGGCACTCGAGGAGACGCTCCTCGCCGAACTGCTCGCCGCTCGGCGCCTCCGCGTCCGTTACCCCGTCCGAGTAGACGACCAGCACATCCCCCGGCTCGAGGCGGCATGACTCCTCGACGCACTTGGCGTCCCGGAACGGTCCCAGCATGAGTCCGCCCGCCTCGAGGCGCCCGACGACCCGCTCGCGCCTGAGGAGCACGGCGGGATTGTGCCCGGCGTTGCAGAAGCGGAGCTCGCCGCCGGGATCCAGCACGCCGTAGAAGACGGTCGCGAACCGCGCCTCGATCTCCCGCGCGGCGATCGCCTCGTTCACGCGCGCGAGCGTGGCCGCCGGGCCGTCGCCGCGGCGCGCGTGGGAATCGAGGATCCCCTGCACCATCGCCGCCAGGAGGGCCGCCGGCGGCCCCTTCCCCGCGACGTCCGCGAGCGCGAAGCCCACCCGGCCGTCCGGGAGATCGAAGTACTCGAAGAAGTCGCCGCCGATCGTGCGGCACGGAACCGAGGCTCCGGCGGCGCCGTACCACCCCCCGGCTCGGGAGCGAGGGGGGAGGAGCGCCTGCTGGATCTCCGCCGCGATCTTCATCTCCTGCCCCTCGCGCGCCTGCCGCTCCGCCTCCTCGCGGATGCGCTCGACCAGACGGCGCTGGAAGGTCAACGCGTAGATCACGCCGAGGAAGAGGGTGGTGAAGAGAAGGGCGAACATCACGAGCTGGACGACGGCGCGGGCCGAGCCGAGCATCTGGGGCATGATCGTGAAATGGAGCGTGAGGGCGGCGAGGAGGCTGCCGACGACGCCCGCCACGGTGTAGGACGCGATCTGGAAGGCGAAGTGAGGAGCCGTCCCCTCATCCAACCTCACGGTCGGGAGGAGCGGCACGACCCAGCGCCCGTTCGCCGTCGTCGCGAGGTTCACGAAAAGGGCGAAGAAGAGCGCGACCAGGTAGTACTCGCCGAGCTGGCCGAGGCGGCCCCCGTTCAGCACGAAAAAGAAGAGCCCGAACGGGAAGGCGATCAGGACCGGGCGCGCGAGGAGCAGCCAAACCGGGTGACGCCGCCAGGGCCGCGCCGGCACGGGCTACTTCCGGCCGGGCGTCGGGCCGACGTGGAGCGGCGGCAGCGCCCGCTCGATCTCGCCGCGATGCGGCTCGAGCCAGGGCGGCAGGATGAGCCGCGCCCCGAGCTCGCCGGGCGCCTCGTCGACCGAGAATCCGGGCCCGTCGGTGGCCAATTCGTAGAGCACGCCGCCGGGCTCGTGGAAGTAGACCGAGCGGAACCAGAAGCGGTCGATGACCTCGGTCGCGGGCCGTCCCGCCGCGAGCACCTGGCGCCGCACCGCGTGCTGCTCCTCATCGTCCGCGACGCGGAACGCCACGTGATGGACACCGCCGACCCCGAACATGCCGCGCGGCGCGTCGGGCTCCTCCTGGATCTCGACGAGACGGCTCGAGCCGCCCCCCGCGACGGCCAGGCGGTGCCACCCGTCCTCGGATCCGACCTCCTCGAACCCCATCACGTCGCGCAGGAACCCCCCCGAGATCCCGAGCCCGTGCTCCCTGAGGCGCACCGCGTGGAATCCGCGGATCTGCCGCTCCGGCGGAACGGGGCTCGCTTCCCAGGGGGTCACCGGCAGGGGGCGCGGCGACTCGCTGAGCGCGAGCGCGAGCCCGTGCGGGTCCTGGAACGAGAGCGTCGCCTCGCCGAAGCGCTTCGACCGCTCGGTCGCCACCCCCGCGTCCCTCAGGTGGTCGGCCCAGAATCCGAAGCTCCCCTCCGGGATCGCGAATCCCACCTCCATGACGAGGCCGGCGCCCTTGGTCGCCGCCGACATCCCCGGCCACGGGAAGAACGTGAGGTCGGCGCCCGGGCTTCCGGCCGCGTCGGCGTAGAAGAGGTGATACGTGTCGGGGGAGTCCTGGTTGACCGAGCGCTTCACGAGGCGCAGCCCGAGCACGCCCGTGTAGAAGTCGAGGTTCTCCTGCGCGTCGCCGCAGATCGCGGTGACGTGGTGGATGCCATGGACGGAAGTCACGGTGCGCCTCCTTCTCCGGGTCGGGGTCAGGATCGCGCGAGACGGCCGCGATCCACCTTGCCCAGGTGCGTGCGGGGGAGCGAATCGACCAGGACGACCTCGCGCGGATGCTTGTAGGGCTCGAGGCGTTCGCGCACGAAGGCGCGGAGCTCCTCCTCGAGTCCCGGGCGCCGGTCGCGCGGAACGACGTACGCGCGCGGCTTCACGAGCCCGTGCTCGTCGGGCACGCCGATCACGGCCGCCTCGGCGACCGCGGGGTGGCCGAGGAGGCACCCCTCGACGTCCTGGGGCGCGAGCCACTTCCCGGCGACCTTCAGCATCTCGTCGCCGCGTCCGTGATACGTGACGTACCCGTCGCCGTCCATCGCGATCAGGTCGCCGGAGACGTACCATTCGCCGCGGAAGGCCTGCATGGTCTTCTCCATGTGCTGCCAATACGCGATCGCGCGGGAATCGCCGCGCACCCAGAGCCAGCCGACCTGCCCCCGCGGAAGCTCGCGGCCATCCTCGTCGCAGACTTTGACGTCGAAGCCCGGCACCGCGGTTCCGAGCGTGCCGGGGCGGACGGCTCCGGGCCGGCCGGAGATGAAGATGTGCCACATCTCGGCGGTCCCGAGCCCGTCCAGGAGCTCCACGCCGAAGGTAGCCTTCCACCGGTCGTAGAGCTCGACGGGCAGCGCCTCTCCGGCCGACGTGCAGATCCGGAGCGACGAGAGGTCCTGGGACCGCGCCTCGGGGTGCGACACCATCTTGTGGATCATCGTCGGGACGTTGACGAGGATGGTCGGACGGAAGCGCCGGATCCGGTCGAAGAGCGCCTCCGCCGTGGGCGGTTCCGGGAAGAGAGCCGCCGCGCCCCCGGCCGCGAACGGGAAGAAGAGATTCGCCCCCGTGGCGTAGCCGAAGTAGAGCTTCGGCACCGACAGCGTCACGTCCCGCTCGGCGTAGCCGATCACGCCGCCGCCGTAGCACGCGGTGGTGTTGGCGAAGGCGCGATGCGTCTGTACGACCGCCTTGGGGCGCCCCGTGGTCCCGCCGGAGAAGAGCCAGATCGCCGCGTCGTCCCGGTGGGCGGGGAAGGTCTCGAGCGTCGAAGAGGCGGCGACGACCCGGCGGTCGAACGCTTCGTCCCCAACCGTCAACGACGCGCGCGCGAAGCGGGACTTGGCCGCCGCCTCCTGAAACGGGGCGGCGCCGTCCCGGTGCGCGACCACGGCTCTCGCGCGCGTGTATTCGAGGAGGGGAGCGACGTCGCTCGCGGGCAGCGCGGGATTCGCCATGACCGCTACGGCGCCCACCTTGAGCGTTCCGAAGAGCGCGCCGACGAATTCGGGGCCGTCGGGGAGCGCGATCAGCACCCGATGCTCCGCCTCGACGCCCGACTGGGCGAGGACGTTGCCGAACCGGTTCGCCAGCGCCTGGACGTCGGCGTAGGTCCACGTTCGGGCGTCCGTGAGGAGGGCGGGGCGGCCCCCCCGGCCCTCGCGCACGCGGGCGTCGAGGAAGCGATCGGCGATGTTCCAGCGTTCCGGCGGCTCGTGGGTCATGGTAATTTGGTCGGGCGCCGCCCATGATGGACGCCCGCCGGGCGAGCCGCAACCCCGGACTCTCGGGAGACTCTCAGGAGCACCGATCGATGGCGATTCGCCTGGCCGACTTGACGTGGGAGGAAGCGCGCGACCTCGAGCGCGCGCGCACCGTGGCGCTCCTGCCGGTGGGGGCGATCGAGGCCCACGGGCCGCACCTTCCGCTCGGCACCGACGTCGTGATCGCGGAGGCGATGGCGCGCGCGGGCGCCGAGCGGCTTCGGGCGCGCGGCTTCGGCGCGCTGACGCTCCCGTCGCTCGCCTACACGGCGGCGCCGTTCGGCGCCGGCTTCGCGGGGACGCTCTCGGTCTCGCCGGCCGCCGTCTCGGCGATCGTGCTCGATCTGGCGCGCGAGCTGACCCGGCACGGATTCGCGGCGCTCGCCATCGCGAACGGTCACCTCGACCCGGCCCACCTGGGCGCGATCGCCGACGCCGCGTCGCGCGCGCGGGCGGAGGGGCTCCTCCCGGTCGCGGCGCCGGACGTCTCGAGGAAGCCGTGGGCGCTGAGGCTCACCGAGGAGTTCAAGGGCGGCGCCTGCCACGCCGGCCGGTACGAGGGGTCGATCGTCCTCGCCGAACGTCCCGACCTCGTGCGCGACGACGCGCGAAAAGCGCTCCCGCCGAACCCGTCCTCGCTCGCGTCGGCGATCCGCGCCGGGAAAAGGACGTTCGAGGAAGCGGGCGGGCCGCGGGCCTACTTCGGCTGGCCGGCCGACGCCAGCGCCGAGGAAGGGCGGGAGACCGTCGCGGCGCTCGGAGCCATCCTGGCCGAGGCGACCCTCGAGGCGATCGCGCCCGGGAGCGCCGCGTGACCGAGCGCCCGCTCGCCGGGCGCGGCGCCGTCGTGACCGGAGCGGGCCGCGGGATCGGCGCCGCCGTCGCGGTGGCGCTCGCCGACGCCGGGGCACGCGTGGTCCTCGCCGCGCGCACGGCCGACAGCGTGGAGCGCGTCGCGGGGGAGATCGAGTCGCGCGGCGGGACCGCCTGGGCGGTCGCCGCCGACGTCTCGGTGGAGGCCGACGTGCGCCGCCTCGGGATCGAGGCCCGCCGGTCGCTGGGCGCGATCGACGTCCTGGTGAACGCCGCGGGCGCGGCGACGTCGTCGCCGCTTCGGAAGGTCACGCTCGACGACTGGAACCGCATGCTCGCGGCGAACGCGACCAGCGCCTTCCTCTGCGCGCGCGAGTTCGCGCCGGAGATGGCGGACCGCGGGTGGGGCCGCGTCGTCACGATCGCGTCGGTGGCGGGCCTGGCCGGAGGGCGGTACATCGCCCCCTACGCCGCCTCGAAGCACGCCGTGATCGGATTCACCCGGTCGATCGCGCTCGAACTCGGCGACCGGGGCGTCACGGCGAACGCCATCTGCCCCGGCTACGTCGACTCGCCGATGACCGAGCGGACGCTCGAGAACGTGCGCGCGCGAACCGGGCTCCCGCGCGAGCAGGCGCTCGCCGCCGTCCTGGCGACGACGGGGCAGGCGCGGCTCGTCGCGGCCGAGGAGGTGGCGGCGGAGGCCGTCCGGCTCTGCGGCGACGGAGCGCGCGGCGTGAACGGAGAGTCGATCGTCCTGAACCCGGGAGCGGACGCGCCATGAGCTTCGAGATCGTCAATCCGGAGTCGCTCGGCCAGCCGAAGGGGTGGAACCACGGGCTCCTCGCGCCCCCCGGCGGCCGACTCCTCTTCGTGGCGGGCCAGGCGGGCTGGGAGACCGGCCTGCCCGGCGATCCTCCCGGCTTCATCGAGCAGTTCGGCCTCGCGCTCGACAAGGTGCTCGCGGTCGTGGGCGGGGCGGGCGGAACGGCCGCCGACGTCGGCCGCATGACGATCTACGTCACCGACCTCGCCGTGTATCACGCGAGCCGAAAGCCGCTCGGCGAGGCGTGGCGCGCGCGCATGGGCCGGCACTACCCCGCCGTGGCGCTGCTCGAGGTGAAGGGGCTCGTCGACCGCGGCGCGGTCGTCGAGATCGAAGCGACCGCGGTGATCGGAGGGAACCGCTGACATGGCGATCGCATCGAAGTCCTTCGCCTACGCGCACGATCGGGAGACCGGCGTCGCGACGATCACGCTGAACCGGCCCGAGCGGCTGAACGCCCTCACCTTCGAGGTCTACGCGGAGCTTCGGGACACGTTCCGCGCGCTCGACACCGAGCCGGGCGTGCGAGCGATCGTGCTGACCGGCTCGGGGCGCGCGTTCTGCTCCGGGGGCGACGTCGAGGAGATCATCGGAGCGCTCTTCTCCTACGACGCGAAGGGGCTCCTCGAGTTCACCCGCATGACGTGCGACCTGATCGCCGCGATCCGCCGCTGCCGCCGCCCGGTCGTCGCGGCGCTGAACGGCACCGTGGCCGGCGCGGGCGCGGTGATCGCCGCGGCGTGCGACCTGCGGGTCGCCTCGGAGACGGCCAAGATCGCGTTCCTCTTCGTCCGCGTCGGCCTCTCGGGCGCCGACATGGGCGCCTCGTGGCTCCTGCCGCGGCTCGTCGGCTTCGGCCGCGCGGCCGAGCTCCTGATGACCGGAGACTTCATCGACGCGCGGCGCGCGACCGAGATCGGGCTCTATCAGCGCCTCACCGCGCCCGACCGGGCGCTCGCCGAAGCGACCGCGCTCGCGGAGCGGCTCGCGCGCGGTCCTTCCGAGGCGCTCGCGGTGACGAAGCGGTCGTTGGATCTCGAGGCCGACCTCGACCTCGAGGCGGCGCTCGACCACGAGGCCGAGGCGCAGGCGCGGCTCATGGAGCATCCCAACTTCCGCGAGGCGTACGAGGCGTTCCGCGCCAAGCGGGAGGCCAAGTTCGTCTGATGGCGCGGTCCCCGATTCCCGACGTCGGCGCGGTCCGCGCGTTCCTCGACGAGGCGCATCTCCCCTTCGCGCGCGACGTGGCCGCCTGGGCCGCGCGGGAGCTGGCGACCCGGCCCGAGCCGGCGGACGACGACGCGGCGCGCCGGGAGGCTCGCGCGCTCCTCGCCGCGATGGGCGGCGCCGGGTGGCTCGAACCGGTTCGCGCGCGCGATTGGCGCGCGGCCTGCCTCGTGCGCGAGGCGCTCGGCGCGGCGAATCCGCTCGCCGACGCCGTCTTCGCCCTCCAGGCGCTCGGCACGGTCCCGATCCTCACGTCGGGCAACGCGGCGATGGCCGCCCGCTGGGTTGACGACGCGATCGCCGGGCGGGCGATGGGGGCCTTCGCCATGACCGAGCCCGAGGCGGGATCGGACGTCGCGGCGATGGCGACGACCGCGCGCCGGGACGGCGGGTCCTACGTGCTGAACGGCGTCAAGCGCTTCATCTCGAACGCCGGGATCGCCGACTTCTACACCGTGTTTGCCTCCACCGATCCCGCCGCGGGAGGGAAGGGGATCTCCTGCTTCGTCGTTCCCGCCGACACGCCGGGCCTCCGCTTCGAGGGCGCGCAGGTCCTCTCGTCCCCGCACCCCTTGGGCGAGATCTCGTTCCGCGACTGCCGCGTCCCGGAGGCGAACCGCCTCGGCGAGGAGGGGCGCGGCTTCGCGCTCGGCCTCATGACGCTCGACCGGCTCCGCGCGACGGTCGGGGCGGCCGCCTGCGGCATGGCCGCCCGCGCGCTCGGGGAGGCGCTCGACCACGCGCGGGCGCGAAGGCAGTTCGGAAAGCCGCTCGCCGAGTTCCAGCTGATCCAGGAGAAGCTCGCGCGCGTGGCGATGGAGCTGACCGCCGCCCGGCTCCTCGTCTATCGCGCGGCCTGGGAGGGAGACCGCGGCGCCCCGCGCGTCACGCTCGAGGCGGCGATGGCGAAGGCCTTCGCCACCGAAGCCGCGCAGCGCGCGGTCGACGACGCGGTGCAGATCCTGGGCGGCGCGGGCGTGCTCAGATCCCACCCGGTCGACCGGCTCTACCGGTCGGTGCGCGCCCTTCGCATCTACGAGGGGACCACCGAGATCCAGCATCTCGTGATCGCGGGCCAATTGCTCAAGGACGCGGAGGCGTGAGGGCGGCCTCGATCGGCGGCGGACCGGCGGGCCTCTTCTTCGCGCTCCTGCTCAAGAAGGAGGATCCGCGGCACGACGTGGTCGTCTACGAGCGGAACCGCGTCGACGACACCTTCGGCTTCGGCGTCGTCTTCTCCGACGCGACCGAGGAGGCGCTCGCGCAGGCCGACGCCGGCGTGACCGCGGCGATGGCGGCGCGGTGCCACCGCTGGGACGACATCGAGATCCACTACCGCGGGACGCGCCTCACGTCGACCGGGCACGGCTTCTCCGGCCTCTCGCGAAAGGCGCTCCTCGCGATCCTCGCCGAACGCTGCCGGGAGGAGGACGTGCGGCTCTGCTCCGAGCACGAAATACAGGATCCGGAAGAGCTTCGCCGCGGCGTCGACCTCGTGTTCGCCGCCGACGGCGTGAACTCGATCGTCCGCGAGCGCTACCGCGACCGGTTCCGCCCCTCGATCGACGTGCGGCCCAACCGCTTCGTCTGGCTCGGCACGACGAAGCCGTTCCCGGCGTTCACGTTCTATTTCAAGAACGACCGGCACGGCCTCTGGCGCGTGCACGCCTACCAGTACGAGCGCCGGCACGCGACGTTCATCGTCGAGGCGCGCGAGGCGACCTGGCGGGACGCGGGGATGGACCGGGCGAGCGAGGAGGAGACGATCGCGTTCCTCGAACGCCTCTTCGCCGAGGAGCTGGCCGGGCATCCGCTCCTATCGAACCGCTCGATCTGGCGGAGCTTTCCGACGATCCGGAACGAGCGGTGGCGCCACGAGAACGTGGTCCTCGCGGGGGACGCGGCGCACACGGCCCACTTCTCGGTCGGATCGGGGACCAAGCTGGCCATGGAGGACGCGATCGCGCTCGTCCGGGCGCTGCGCGAGCACGAGCGGATCCCGGAGGCGCTCGCCGCGTACGAGGAGGCGCGCCGGCCCCCGGTCGAGAGCCTCCAGCGCGCGGCGCAGGCCTCGCTCCAGTGGTTCGAGGACACCGAGCGCTACATGAACCTCGATCCCGTGCCGTTCGCGTTCGCCCTCCTGACCCGGAGCCTTCGGGTCACGCACGAGAACCTCAAGGTGCGCGATCCCGCGTTCACCGCGGCGGTGGACGACTGGGTGGCCGAGCGGGCGGAGCGCCAGGCGCGCGTGCCCGTGGCGGCGCGCCCCGCGCCGCCGCCGATGTTCACGCCGTTCCGGCTCCGCGAGCTGGTGCTCGAGAACCGAGTCGTCGTCTCGCCGATGTGCCAGTACTCGGCGGTGGACGGCGTGCCCGACGAGTGGCATCTCGTCCACCTCGGCTCCCGCGCCGTCGGCGGCGCGGGCCTCGTCTTCGCCGAGATGACCGACGTTTCCGCGGAGGGGAGGATCTCCCCGGGCTGCACGGGCCTCTACACCCCGGGGCAGGCCGCGGCCTGGAAGCGCGTCGTCGACTTCGTGCACGGGAGGACGCGCGCCAAGATCGCGATCCAGCTCGGCCACGCCGGACGGAAGGCCTCGACGCGCGTCTCCTGGGAGGGGGACGTGGAGCCGCTCCCGTCGGGGAACTGGCCGATCGTCGCCCCCTCGCCCCTCCCCTACTTCCCCCACAGCCAGGTGCCGCGGGAGATGACCCGCGCCGACATGGACGCGGCGGTTGCGGAGTACGTGCGCGCGACGGGATACGCGATCGAAGCCGGATTCGACCTCCTCGAGATCCACATGGCGCACGGCTACCTCCTCGCCAGCTTCATCTCGCCCCTGACCAATCACCGCGAGGACGGGTACGGCGGGCCGCTAGAGAACCGCATGCGGTTCCCGCTCGAGGTCTTCGACGCCGTGCGCGCCGCGTGGCCCGCCGCCCGCCCGATGTCGGCCCGCATCTCCGCGGTCGACTGGGTGCCGGGAGGCATGGGGCCCGAGGACTCGGTCGACGTGGCGCGGATGCTGAAGGAACACGGCTGCGACGTGGTGGACGTCTCGGCGGGCCAGACCGTGCCCGAGCAGCGCCCCGCGTACGGGCGGCTCTTCCAGACGCCGTTCGCCGACCGGATCCGCCACGAGGTGGGGATCGCCACCATGGCGGTCGGGAACATCTCGTCCTACGCCGACGTGAACACGATCGTCGCCGCCGGGCGCGCCGACCTCTGCCTCCTCGCGCGCGCGCACCTCTGGGACCCGTACTGGACGCGGCACGCCGCCTACGAGCTCCGGCACCCGCTCGCGTGGCCCGATCCCTACGAATCGCTCAACAAGTTCCGCCCGCGCTTCACCTGATCGCGAAGAGGGTCCGATGGCACTCACCTACTCGAGTTACCTCAAGATCGACGAGCTCCTCGAATTGCAGCGACCGGTCTCCGACGGACCGGAGCACGACGAAACGCTCTTCATCGTGATCCACCAGATCTACGAGCTCTGGTTCAAGGAGATCCTGCACGAGGTCGACTACCTAGCACACGGGTTCGCCCGTCGCACCGGCACCAGGTGGACAGGTGGCCGAGTGGTTAAAGGCAGCAGACTGTAAATCTGCCCGCGCAAGCGTACGGTGGTTCGAATCCACCCCTGTCCACCAGCCGGTTATGCCGTTGCTTGTACAGCAGGAAGCTGGACAACCTCGGCCCCGCCACCATTGGTGTCGATTGCGGCGATTGGGCATAATCTCAGAATGCCGCATGGCCGTGTTAAGCCCTACTGCGACGAACAGCCAAAGGTCAGTGTCGGCGTCCGCAATCGCGCCCTTGTAAAAGGCCTCGGCGTAGCGCGCCGGTCCTTCCGTTGGCGCTCCAAGAAATGCGGAGACTTTATGCCGATGCGGGCACGGCGGTCGTATTGGTTTCGGTTGTGGAGCTTCCGATAGTCGATTATCTTGCGTCCAAGGAAAAGGTCGATGCGGAATGGACCTCCTTCCTTCATCACTAGGCAACCACCCGCGTCGGGCCGCAGCCCTTTTGTCAGGCCGGTTCTAAGGCTTCGACTTGTTCGATCTCCTTACGGCGCTCCAATCCTACAGTCGCCAAATCAAACGCCTGCTGCATATTCAACCACAGCTCCGGAGACGTCCCAAGCAT
>DASVDZ010000028.1:0-2286 GCA_036380835.1 Candidatus Eiseniibacteriota bacterium
GCGTCGAGGTGTTCGCGGAGAAGCTGCACTAGGAGAAGTGGCCAGGGGAGGACGCGCGAACGGCGAAGGGCCGGTGCCTACCCGGCTCCGCCGCTGCGCTCGAGTCTCGGGCCTCTCTTTCGAGGGGCGGCCCTGGTTGACCCGCCGGTCTCTGCCGCGCGGGTGCCGAGGGTCTGTGCGCGTTCGCTAGGCCCGGTGCTTCGGTTGCGCTCGCGGGCGGGCCAGGCGGCCGCCGGTCGCCGTGGCGCTGGGGGGTTCCTGAAACCGACCTCCCGAACCTAATGGGACGCCGTGGCTTCGCCGATTCTCACCGCCTTCCGTGGACCCCACGTCGCGCCTCGCGCGCTTCGGGCCGGCTGCTCCCACCAGAAGAACTCGTCGTGCTGCTCCATCCATCGCCGGAGGCGCTCCGGGGTGCCGAGGTCGCACCATCCGCAGCCCGTAACGGCGAGGACGCGTTGCCACGCCGTGGTGTGGCTCAGGAAGTCGCGGCTGAAGTCCCAGCTCCTTCGGTCATGGCCCGCACCGGGCGCCCGCCGCGCCTCGACGAGATCAGGGAGGCAGAGATCGAAGAGGCCGAGGAACGATCGGGCTCTCGCCGCGACGACCAGGGCGTTGATCAGCGCGCCGCGACGGATCAACGCCGCCGCCTGCTCCCGCTTCGGCTTCTCGATGAACGACAGGACGCGCCGCGCCCCGTTCTCTCCGACGGTCGAGGGGAGGATCCAACCGTATTCCGGGTCGGGCTCCTTCGACGCGATGCCGAGCAGGATCAGGCGGTCGGGCGCCGCCTCGGCCTCCAGGCAGATCCGCGCCGCGGCGGAGCGGAAGCGCGTCTCGTCGTCCACGGCGTGATCGCTCGGCAGGATCAGGATGGTCGCGTCCGGGTCGCGGGAGGCCACCTCCTCGATCGCGCGGTGCACCGCGTGCGCGGTTCCGCGGCACTCGCGCTGCGCGACGAGGATCTCGGGACTCAGCCCTCGGAGATCGCGCTCCCACCAGCGGCGGTGGTCGGCGCGCACCACGGGCACGATGCGCGCGCCGCGCGTGAGCGCCAGGCCGCGCGCGACGGCGCGGTGGAACAGGCTCATCCCGTCGCGCAGCCGGCAGAACTGCTTCGGCACCGGGGTGCCATCCGGCGCGAGCGTCATCGAGCGGATGCGACATCCCTCGCCTCCCGCGAGCACGACGATCCACGGCTGGTCCATGGCGATTCTCCTGGGTGGGCCGGAGCGGTTCTTCCATGGTGGGTTGCATCGAGCATGCCCCGGCGACGGTCTCGGTCGCGGCGGACCCCAACGGCCGGTTCGACGCCGGGTTACGCCTGGCGCCACGGGCGTCGGGGCACGATTCGTCCAGGCGGATCCCAGCGCCGTCCCGCTGCCAAAATGTCATCGAGGGTGACAGGGTGGCATCCGCGCGACTGGATTCGCGCCCGGCGATCCGCGTATCCTCCATGGCTCGCGGTCCGCCCCGGAATTCGAAGGAGGTGACGTGCCCCACGCCATGACAGCGCTTCGAGAACGACTCGCCGTCGTCTCCGACCTTCGCGACGCGGCCGGGGTGCTCGGCTGGGATCAGCGGACCATGATGGCGCCCCGAGGCGTCGGCGCCCGCGCGGAGCAGCTGGGCACGCTCGCGCGGGTCACCCACGAGCTCTTCACGTCGGAGGAGACGGGGGCGCTCCTCGAGCAGGCCGAACGCGCGGCGGCGTCGCTCGACCCGGATTCGGACGACGCCTGCCTTGTGCGCATCACCCGGCGCGACTACGAGAAAGCGAGGCGTGTGCCGGCCGAGCTGCGCGCCGATATCTCCCGCACGTCGTCCCTAGCCACCCCCATCTGGAGCGAGGCGCGCCGGCGGTCGGATTGGGACATGTTCCTTCCCCAACTCGAAACGGCGATCGACCTCAGGCGGCGCTACGTGGACTGCTTCGAGCCGGCCGACGAGGACTACGACGTGCTCCTCGACGACTACGAGCCGGGGATGACGACGGCCGAGGTCCGCGCGGTCTTCGCGGAGATGAAGGCGGGCCTGGTGCCCCTGATCTCCGAGATCGCCGCGCGGTCGGGCGCCGTCGACGATTCCTTCCTCCGCGGCGCCTACCCGATCGAGCGGCAGCGGACGCTGGAGCGGCGGATCCTCGACGCCTTCGGCTTCACCCCGGAGTCGTGGCGCCTCGACGAGACGGTCCACCCGTTCCAGTCCATGTCGAGAACGTGCTCGGCGAGATTGGCAAAGGCTATAAGATCGCCTTCAATATCTTGAACATCGGCCGGTTGAAGC
>DASVDZ010000029.1:0-15211 GCA_036380835.1 Candidatus Eiseniibacteriota bacterium
GGAAGTCCTGGGCGCCGGGGCCCTGCAGGTAGGCGAGGGTCGAGAGCGTGCCGGCCTCGAGACAGGTCCGGCCGAGAACGGTGATCGCGCGCGGCGGGGCGTCGACGGGCCATCCGGTCCTCGGATTCAGGATGTGGCCCAGGCGGCGGCCCTTCCAGAGCACGTACCGCCGCGCGTCGCCGGTCGTGGCGAGGCCGCCGCGCGTGAGCTCGATCCGGAAGACCGCGGCCTCGCCCGTCCGGTCGGGATCGTCCACGCCGACGATCCAGGGCCGCCCGCCGCGCCGCGGGCCGCTCGCGAAGAGATCGCCGCCGAAGTTGACGAGGTGCGCGCTGCCGGTGCGCGCGGCGATGAGCCCTGAGGCGCGATCGACCGCGTATTCCTTCCCGATCCCGCCGAGATCGATCTCCATGCCGGCGGGCATCGTGAGCGTCGCGTCCCGCCAGGTGACGCGATGCCATCCCACGTGTCGCAGCGCCTCGTCCACCGCGCCGTCCGTGGGGATGCGGCGCCCGCCGTCGAACGTCCAGACGCGGCGGAGCGCCCCCGACGTGATGTCGAACATCCCGTTCGACACCTCATAGCAGGTGGCGGCGTAGTCGATGAGGTGGGCGGTCTCCTCGTCCACGCGGACCGGGTCGCCGCCCGCGTGGTTGATCCGGTGGACGAGGTTGTCGGTCCGATAGCGGCTGAACTTCGCCTCGACTCGCAGGGCCTCCGCGGCCGCGACGGCGACCATCGCCTCGGCCTCCTCCCGGTCGGAGGTGTCGATCAGCACCTCGCACGGGCTCGCCATGGCGGTGAAGCGCCCGAGGAAGGCGTCCTCGAGCCGCGTCAAGGACGGCGCGTTCCCCGGATCCGGCCCGGCCTTCGGCGTCAAGGTGCGCACGGGGCCGCTCAGAACGCGACCGAATAGGTCAGGACGAGCGAGCCGATGTCGACCGGCGGCGAGAGGTCGAACTGGCGCTCCTCGCCGATGTCACCCTCGCCCTCCTCGGCGCCGCGCCCCCACTGGCGCATGTACTCGCCCCGGATCGTGAATTCGCCGGGCGAGCCCGGAGGCTGGAATCCGTACGTGCCGCCGAGGGTCAGCGTGCGAAGGTCGCCGAGGCGGACGTCGCTCGTCGCGTACCGCGGGACCGCCTCGCCCTGCACCAGGCCCTCTCGAAAAAACGTCGCGCGGGTCTGGAAGTAGTAGCGGACGTGCGGCTGCAGGAACGCGTGGTTCTCGAGCTCGCGGCGGTACTTGAGGTCGATGGTGTTCGAATGGACGCCCCAGTCGTCCCAGTAGCGCCGGTAGGACGCGTACGTCACGTCCCGCTCGAGGTGGTAGACCGATGTGAAGTAGACGTCCCGCCGATCGCGCGTTCCGGGACGGCTCTCGGTGAGCTGCCCGACCGGCATGCCCGTCGACGCGTCGACCACGCTCAGGACCTTGTACGGATCGGTCAGATCGCCCCGTTCGAGCGTGCGCGTCACGTTGGCGCCGATCATCCATCGCCGGGTCAGGATCCGCGAGAGCCCGACCATGCCGGATCGCACGCGCTTCGGATTCCATCCGGTCCCGATCACGACGGACCCGTCGGTGAGCGGAGCGCGCGTTCCGCCGACCGGGAAGACGTCGTCGTCGTTCATCCCCGCGCCCAGCGTCAGCGTGGAGAGGCGGCGGAGGAAGGAGATGGCCACCGTGCCGTTCAGGCCGAGCGATTGATAGTCCTTCTCGCGGGAGAAGTGTCCGCCCGCCGTCGCGGTCAGCCACCCGGCGAAGGGCTTCTCATAGCCGAGGTCGAGCACGCCGCGGGTGTCCTTGAACTTCTTGGTCGGGATCTCGCCGGCGGCGTGCGTCGTTACGTTGCCCGACGGTGTGGTGACCGTCTGGACGTCGCCGCTGGGGAGCGCGCCGGTCGGGGAGGCGCCGGTGATGACGTCGATGCCGAGCGCCGCGGAGAGCCGCTGGCCGTCGGGGAAGAGGCGGGTGATCTTGGCCGTGGGCTCGACCACGCTCGCGCGCTGGCTCTCGCCGTAGATGAGGCCCGACGCGTCGAACTGCCAGCGAGGCGGGTTCTCCGCGCGCGCGGGAGAGACGCCCGCGCCGGCCGCGAAGAGGAGACACGCCGCCGCCCCGAGGCGGTTCCGGAGCGCGGGCCCTCGGGGTCCCGGGGTCAGTTGCATCCGCAGCCGCCCCCGCCCGCGTCCTGGCCCCCCATCGAGCCCTCCTTGCTGAAGTAGATGTGGTCGTCGATGGAGCGCTCCAGCGGTAGCGGGTTGAAGGTCATCTTCTTCTCCGCCAGGAGGTCTCGATCCCACGGCTCGACCCTCATCGTGGCGCAGCCGGCCGAGAGCGCGGCGAGGGCCGCCGTCGCCCCCGCGAGGATGAATCGTCGAGCGGCCGGGCTCACGGCGAGCACGCCTTCTGAATGGCCGCCTCGACCTCTCCCGCCCGCCTCGGATCGAACCCGGAGTGCGCGAGGAGGATCGTTCCGTCCCGCCCGATCAGGAAGCTGGTCGGCATGCCCCAGACCTTGTAGGCCTTGGCGGTCGCCCCCGATGGATCGAAGGCGACGGTGAAGGGGGACGGATGGTCCAGGAGGAAGTCGTCCGCGGAGGAGCGGCTCTTGTCCAGGTTCACCGCGACGATCGTGAGGCCCTTGCCCGAGTAGCGCTGGTAGACGTCCCGCATCCAGGGGAAGGAACTCTTGCAGGGCCCGCACCAGGACGCCCAGAAATCGACCAGCACGACCTCGCCGCGGAGCGAGTCGAGGGAAACGGTGCCGGCCCTCGTCGGGAGCGTGAATCGGGGCGCCGGCGAGCCGGGCCCCGGAGCGCCCGAAGCGAACGCGGCGTGCGGCGTCGCGGCCGCGAGGAGCGCGGCCGCGAGGAGCGCGGCGATCCGAGGCAGGCGCGGCGTCACGTTCGTCCGAATCCGGCGGTCGGGAGGGGGGGCCACTCGATCACGCCTGCATTTTCGGCAGTCAGCACGTCGTCCTCCGCGCGGGGTCGCTCGTCCGTCTAGAACCCGTCGATCCTTCCACCGGTTCCTACGGATGTCAGGCGCCGAACGTGTCCGCCTTCCAACCGAGCTTCTTCATTTTCTTATAGAGGTGGCTCCGCTCCAGCCCCAAACGCGCCGCCGCCTTCGTCATGCTGCCACCCTCGGTGAGGAGCGCGGCCTCGATCTGCCGGCGCTCGAAGTCCTGGACCGCGTCGCTCAGGCGCCGGATCCCGCCGCCATCCGGAGCCGGGAGCTGCGGCAGCACGGCGCGCACCTCCTCCGGCCCGACGGTCCTTCCCGGCGTCATGATGAGGAGGCGTTCGACGATGTTCCGGAGCTCCCGGACGTTCCCGGGGAAACGATGGAGCCGCAGCAGGTCGATCGCGGCCGGCGTGATCCGCTTCGCCCTGCCCGTCGTCTCCCGCGCGATCTCCGCCGCGAAGTGCTCGACCAGGAGCGGCACGTCCTCCGGGCGGTCTCGGAGCGGCGGAACGGTGATCGGGATCACCGCCAGGCGGAAGTAGAGATCCTCCCGGAACTGCTCGGACCGGACGCGTCCCGCCAGATCACGATTGGTCGCCGCCAGGACGCGCACGTCGACCCGGATCGCCCGGTTGCCGCCGACGCGGAGGAACTCCCCCTCCTGGAGCACGCGGAGGAGCTTCGTCTGGGCGCGCGGGCTCAGGTCGCCCACCTCGTCCAGGAAGAGCGTGCCGCGGTGCGCCTCCTCGAAGCGCCCCTTCCGCGACTGGGTCGCCCCGGTGAACGCGCCGCGCTCGTGGCCGAAGAGCTCCGATTCGATCAGCTCTTCGGGGATCGCCGAGCAGTTCACGGCGACGAACGGCCCGTCGCGCCGCGGGCTCAAGGCATGCAGGGCGCGGGCCACGAGCTCCTTGCCGGTCCCGTTCTCGCCCTGGATCAGGACGCGCGCCGTACTCGGACCGGCCATCCGGATCTCGCGGAGAAGGGCCTGGATCGCCGGCGAGGCCCCGACGATCGGCAGCGACCAAGGGCGCCCGAGCCGCCGGTTCTCGGCGCGGAGGGCGAGCGCCTCGGAGGCGTTTCGGAGGAGGACGAGGAGCCGTTCGAGCGAGATCGGCTTCTCGAGGAAGTCGAACGCGCCGAGCCGGGTCGCCTGCACGGCGACGTCGATCGTCGCGTGGCCCGACATCATGACCACGGCCGTCTCCGGCGCCGCCTCGCGGATCGCGCCGAGGAGATCGAGCCCGCTCCCGTCGGGGAAGCGGACGTCGAGCAGCGCGAAGTCGTACGACTCCCGGAGCATCCGCCGGCCCTCGGCGACCGACGAGGCCGCGTCGACCTGGTAGCCCTCCCGCTCGAGCGCCGCCTTCAGGCTGCTTCGGATGTTCGCCTCGTCGTCGACGAGGAGGAGGGACGGCATGGCTACGTCCTCCGCACGAGGGGGAGTCGGACCCGGATCGCGGTGCCGCGGCCGATCTCGGAATCGACCGCGATCGTGCCTCGGTGGTCGCTGACGATCCGCTCCACGATCGTCAGGCCGAGCCCGCTCCCGGTCGTCTTGGTCGTGAAGCCGGGGAGGAAGAGGCCCGCCTTCTGCTCGTCGCTCAATCCGGGGCCGGTGTCGGCGACGCGGATCATGAGGTCGGTGCCGTCGGCGCCGGCCTCGACCGTGACGAGGCCGCCCTCGCTCGCGACGGCCTCGAGACCGTTCTGGACCAGGTTCACGAGCGCCTGCCGGATCTGCCCGGCGTCGGCCTCCAACGTGACGTCGCGCGCCGGCGTCACGAGGGCGAGGCGGCCCGAGGCGACCTCGCGCGCGTAGAGCGCGCCGAGGTCGGCGAAGAGGTCGCGGAGGCGGCACGGCGCGAAGCGCGGCGCCGGCATCCGCGCGAACTCGGAGAACTCGGTGAGGAGCCGCTTCATCGTCTCGATCTCCTCGGAGATCGTCCGAGTCGCCTGGTCGAGGATCGCGGGGAAGTCCTCGCGTCCGAGGTCGTAGCTTCGTCTGAGATCGGAGATCGAGACGGCGATCGGCGTCAGCGGGTTCTTGATCTCGTGCGCCACGTTCCGCGCCATCTGGCTCCACGCGGCCTGCCGCTCGCTCACGATCAGCCGGGCGCGGTAGGCGGCGAGGTCGCGGCGCATCCGGTCGAGCGCCTCGCCGAGCGTCCGGATCTCGCGCACGCCCTCGAGGCGCAGCGGCTCGTCCCAATCGCCCTGAGCGAGCTGGCGCGAGAAGGCGGCGAGCCGCTCCACCGGGCGGGAGACCTGCGACGACCAGACGAATCCGAGGAGGATCGCGACGCCGAGCCCGATCAAGCCGAGGGAGAGCGACGTGATGCGGAGCGTCGCGACCGTGCGGTCGGCCGCCTCGGTGGAGACGAATCCGGTGATCGCCGCGTAGGGGGCGGCCCCGATCTCGATGGGCACGGTCCGGCTCAAGTACGAGCGCCCGCCGATCCGAGCCCGCCCCACCCCGTCGTGACGCGCCGTGACGGCGGCGCCGGGCGGAAGGGTCGTCGCGACGAGGCGCCCCGCTCCGTCGTCGAGGGCCAGTTCCATGCCGCCCGCGTTCCGGAGGCGGGCGAGGAACGCGACGTCGAGCGCCGTGCCGCCGTGCACGATGCCCGCGGTCGCGTTCTCGTAGCGGATCGGGGCGCCCGCGGCCAGGACGAGGCCGGGCGCGTTCTCGATCGCCTCGACGCGCGGCCCCGACGGTCCCCGCGGGGTCGCGACGTCGACGCGGCCCGACTCGGGGCCCGCGCTCGAGAATCCGGGAATCGCGGTCGAGCCGTCGGCGATCAGGGCCCCGGTGGTGTCGGCCACCTGGAGGAAGTCGAGCCCAAGGAGGAACCGGCGCTCGGCCAGATACTCGGAGAGGTCGCGGAGCCCCGCGGAACGGACGAGGGTGAGCCGGCGGAGCTGTGGATCGCGGGCGAGGATCTGGAGCTTCTCCTCGATCCGTCCGGCGTCCGCGCGGAGCTCCGCGTCGAGCCCGCCGAGCGCCGCGCCCAGCCGTTCGGCGGCGTCGGACCGGACCGCGGTCTCGATGCGCCGCGAGAGCAGGTACATGGAGAGGGCGAGCGGGACGACCGCGACGATCGCGGCTCCCAGGATGAGACGCGCGCGGAGCGACGTCATGGTCCGCCTTCGGCGCGGCATTCGACCAGGGCGTCGATCGCGCCGTCGTCGATCGCGCCGAGCCTCGTGCGGAAGCCCGGCGCCCAGATCAGGGGGCATCGGACCGCGAAGACCGGGAGCCCCGCGGGCGACCGCTCGACGGCGCCCGCGACGTAGCGGAGACGGAGCACGCGCGAGGACGGAGAGGGAGATTCGGCCGCGCGCCGCCGATTCAGGAGCCGTTCCATCGCGAGCCGCCCGGGACACGCGGCGTCCACTTCGAATCGGATCGCGTGATCCGGGAGCCGGGTCGATTCCGCGGGCGCGTCCCCGGGCCGCGCTCCACCGTCGAGGAGCGGCGCGAGCGGAGCCAGGTCGCCGCGAAAGAGATCCCGGTTCAACGCGATGAGCGCGTCCCGGATCCCCGTGTCTCCCGGGAGCGAATCGGACGCGGCGGATCCGGTAACCGCCGCCGTGACGAACCCGCGCGCGGGCGGGCCCGCCGGGCCCGCCGGGCCACCCTCCCATCCCATCGCGTCCCGTATGTGCGACGAGGCCTCGCCGGGCCAGAAGAGGCCCCCGTCGATCTCGCCGCGCTCGAGCGCGATCTCCTCGTCGGCGACGTCGTCGAAGAACCGCAGGACGAGCGTGTCGGGCCACGGCGGCTCCCTCCCGCTCCCGGTCACGGGGGCGGGCTCGCCCGCGTTCGTGCGGCGGACGAGCCTCCAGGAGGTCGCGGTGGAGTCCACGAACCGGTAGCGACCGTTCGACAGCGAGGGTCCGGGCGCCGCCCCGGCGCAGCGGAAGAGCGGGTTCACGCGCGAGGCGCCGGGATAGCCGAGACGCAGGGTCGACACGGGCGCGAGCGCCGCCGGCTCCCAGCGAACCGAGAGCCGCTCGGGCCGCTTCACGCGCGAGAGCGTCCCCGACGTGACGCGCGCCGCGAGCATCTCGCCTCGATAGACGGCGGTGACCTCGGCGGTCGCGACCACCTTCGCCCGGTCGAGGAGCGTGAGGCGGGCTCCGGGGACGATCGCGGTGGAATCGAGCGCCGCGAGATAGACGCGATCGCCCCGGGACCACACGACGCGCGCGTGGAGCGCCATGGACGGCGCCGGATCCGCTGCGGCGGGGGTCGCCGCGGTCGCGATGAGCGCGGCTCCGAGCATCAGGGCGCGAGTCGCTCCGCGCGCGCGCGATCCCATCACGCGGCGAGGATCGAACGTGCCGGCCGTGGGCCGTCGTGCATCGAGGCGTTCCCTCCGTGTCATCGCTGCCACGCCGGCCCCAGCGATTGAGCCGCCATCCGTTGGCGTCCCCTCCAGCCTGCGGCTCCGCGACGCCCGTGTCAAGACAGACACATTCTGATGGGGGGAGGCGGGTGGCGAAAATGTTAACTGACTACCATATAGCTTGTTACGCCAGTGGTACGGACCTTGATTTGTGTCGTGGCGTGCGGCGGGCAATCGGCCCGCCGCCCCGCTCCTGGCCTGCGGGGCACCCGCCGAAGGCCAGGCGATCAGGAGCCGGCACCCGGCAGGCCGGCATACGGTCGCTGAGGCCCGGCCGGATGGGAGACGAGCAATGGAACGGAACGAGCGGGATGCGAACCGGAAGATCGCGGCGGCGACGACCGCGAAGGAGACGAAGTTGGAAGTGGCCATGAAGGAGCGTTACGACCGCGGGCTCTCGGGCGGACTGGCGCTCGGGACGACGTTGCTGGCCGCGGGGCTCGCGATCGCGTTCCTCGCGTTCGGCTGCGGCAAGGAGGAGAGCGGGACCGTCGCCACCGGCGCGGCCGCTTCCGCCCCGACCCGCGTGGCGCGAAACGCCGCGGCCACGCCGGCCTCCGCGCCGACGGCGGGGGTCGCGGAGACGACGCCCCAGGCGGACGAGACCTCGGTGCAGGGTCTCCGTATGGGAACGGTCTCCGGCGATTCGCTGCCCCCGGAAGTGATCGCTTCGACCTCCGTGGAGCACGCCGCTCCCGGGGCGATCGTGGAGATCACGGCCGAGGGGTCCGCGGACGTGACGGCGATGACGCTCACCGACGGGAGGGGCAGGACGCAGCCCTTCACGTTCGACGAGGCGTCGGGGGTCTGGCGCACGCTCTATCGCGCCCCGCTTCAGACGGCCGGCGACCGGGTCGGTCTCTCGGTGACGGCCAAGAACGCCGCGAACCGTTGGCGGCGCGTCTGGATCTTCCTCAACGTCGGGCGCGAGGTCGCCCCCCCGGATTCGGCCTCCGGCTGATGACGGGCGCCAGCCGCGAATTCCTCGAGTCGCCCCACGGGGTCCCGCCCCGTGGGGCCGCCTCGTTTCGCCGTCGATCCTCCCGCTCGCGGCGGCGGCCCCGCCCCTCGCCGTCATGCCATCATGTCAGGTTCTCGGCTCGGCTTGGCACCGACTCCGCCTCGAGGTCGCGTGGCGCCCCCGTATGCTGTTGAAACAGGCCGGGTTGACGCGTAGACCTGAGGCGTATTGACGGCACGGTGCTTGCGGGACTCCAATGCGTATGAGTGGTATCGCACGGGGCGCCGGGCCGGGCCCCACACCGATCGAAGCGAAAGGAAGGGGAGCGTCGCCATGACCTACCCATACGTGAAAGAAGCCCTCGAGTACCACCGGGGGGACCGCCCCGGAAAGATCGAGGTCGTCCCCACGAAGCCGTGCGCCACGCAGCGAGACCTCTCCTATGCCTACACGCCCGGCGTGGCGGAGCCGTGTCGCGAGATCGAGAAGCGGCCGGAGGCCGCCTACGAGTACACGGCGAAAGGGAACCTCGTCGCGGTCGTCTCGAACGGCACGGCCGTGCTCGGCTTGGGCGCGATCGGGGCCCTGGCGGGGAAGCCGGTGATGGAAGGGAAAGGGGTCCTCTTCAAGCGCTTCGCCGACGTGGACGTCTTCGACCTCGAGGTCGCGTCGACCGATCCCGACGAGGTCGTGAACGTCTGCCGGCTCCTCGAGCCGACCTTCGGCGGCATCAACCTCGAGGACATCAAGGCTCCCGAGTGCTTCTACATCGAGCAGAAGCTCCAATCGCTCGTCTCGATCCCCGTCTTTCACGACGACCAGCACGGCACCGCGATCATCACGGGCGCGGCGCTCCTCAACGCGCTCGATTTCGCCGGGAAGAAGATCGGCGACATCCGCCTGGTGATCGTCGGGGCGGGCGCGTCGGGCATCGCCTCGGCGCGGCTCTTCACGCGGCTCGGCATGCGCCGCGAGCAGATCGTGATGTGCGACCGGAAGGGCGTCATCACCAAGGGGCGCGAGGGGGACATGAATCCCCACAAGGCGGAGTTCGCCTCCGACACGAACGCGCGCACGCTCGCGGAGGCCCTCCGCGGCGCCGACATGCTCCTCGGGCTCTCCACCGCCAACACGGTCACGCCCGACATGGTCCGCTCGATGGCGGATCGGCCGATCCTCTTCGCCTGCGCGAATCCCGATCCGGAGATCTCCTACCCCGACGCCAAGGCCGCGCGGCCCGACGTGATCATGGCCACCGGGCGCTCCGACTACCCGAACCAGGTGAACAACGTGCTCGGCTTCCCGTTCCTCTTCCGCGGGGCGCTCGACGTGCGCGCCCGGAAGTTCAACGAGGAAATGAAGCTCGCGGCGGTTCGCGCGCTCGCCGACCTCGCGAAGGAGGACGTGCCGGACGTCGTGGCGCGGGCCTACGGGGTCGAGTCGCTCCACTTCGGGCCCGACTACCTGATCCCGAAGCCGTTCGATCCCCGCGTGCTCCTCTGGGTGGCGCCGGCGGTCGCGAAGGCGGCGATGGATTCCGGCGTGGCGCGCGTCACGATCGACGTCGACGCGTATCGCGAGCGGCTGGAGGCGCGGTTCGGCAAGTCGCGGGAGATCGCGCGGGCCCTGGTCAACCGGGCCAAGCGCGCGCCGCGGCGCGTGGTCTTCCCGGAGGGGACGCATCCGCGCATCCTGCGGGTCGCCGCGCACCTGGTCGAGGAGCGCGTGGCGCGTCCGGTCTTGCTGGGCGACGCCGAGGAGATCCTCCGGGTCGCGGGGCACCTCGAGATCCCGGTCGACGGAATCGAGATCGTCGATCCGGCGCACGACTTGAACCGGTCGGCGTACGTGGAGGAGCTCTATCGCATGAGGCAGCGGAAGGGGCTCACGCACTCCGACGCCGAGCGGCTCATGCGGAATCCGAACTACTTCGGCACCATGATGGTGCACCTGGGGAACGCCGACGGCCTCGTCTCCGGAGTGAGCCAGCACTATCCCGACACGATCCGTCCGGCGCTCCAGATCATCGGGCTCAAGCCCGGCCTGACGCGCGTCTGCGGGATCTATTGCATCATCGCCCGGAAGAAGTGCTACTTCTTCGCCGACACCACGGTGAACATCGAGCCGACGGCCGAGGAGCTCGCCGAGATCGCGATCCTGGCCGCCGGCGTGGCGCGCGAATTCGGATACGATCCGCGCGTCGCCATGCTCTCCTTCTCGAGCTTCGGCTCCGTGAAGCATCCGGTGGTGGAAACCGTCCGGAAGGCGACGGAGATCGTCCGCGCCCGCGCCCCGCATCTGCCCGTCGAGGGGGAGATGCAGCTCGAGCCGGCGATCGACCCCGAGATGGCGCGCCAGCAGTTCCCCTTCAGTCGCATCCAGGGTGACGCCAACGTACTCATCTTCCCCGATCTCCAATCGGGTAACCTCGCCTACAAGCTGATGCAGCGGCTCGGAAACGCCGAGACGATCGGGCCGATCCTCACCGGGCTCGCGAAACCGGTGCACATCGTCTCCCAGGCGTCGGACGACAACGAGGTGATCAACATCGCCGCGATCGCGGTGGTCGAGGCGCAGATCCTGGCGGGCGAGCACGAGCGTCATCCCTTCTCGCCCGCGATGGCGGAGGAGCTGGTCTGAGATGGACGTCGGAATCCTGAAGGAAATCTACGTCGGTGAGACCCGCGCCCCGCTGATCCCGCTGGCGGTCGGCGAATTGACGAAGCAGGGCAACCGCGTCGTCCTCGAGTCGGGGGCGGGCGCCGCCTCCGGCTTCGACGACCAGGCCTACGCGGACATGGGCGCGACGGTCGTCTATTCGGCCGACGAGGTCTTCTCCCGCTCACGGCTGGTCCTCAAGGTCTATCCGCCGTCGGGGGAGGAGTGCGCGCGTCTCGAGGAGGGACAGATCCTCTTCTCGTTCCTCCAGCCGTCCTTGGCGACGCCGCGCCTCCTCACGCTCCTCCTCGAGCGGAAGATCACGTCGATCGGCTTCGAAGCGATCGAGGGGCCCGACGGCGACCGCCCGGTGCTCACCACGATGAGCGAGATCGCGGGGAAGCTCGCGATCCCGATCGCGGCGCACTACCTCCAGACGCGGCAGGGAGGAACGGGGACGCTCCTCGAGGGGCTCCCCGGCGTGCCGCCCGGCGTGGTGGTGATCCTCGGCGCGGGCGTGGTCGGCTCGAACGCCGCGCTTCGGGCCGCCGCGGTCGGCGCCCAGGTGATCGTGCTCGACATGGACGTCACGCGACTCCGGAGCCTCGCGGAGCGGAGCCAGGGACGGATCGTGACGGCCACGGCGAGCCCGTACAACATCCACCGGTTCGTACCGATCGCCGACGTGCTGATCGGAGCGGTCCTGATCCAGCTCGAGGCGACGCCCCATCTCCTGGACGAAGCGCTGATCCGGCGCATGCGGCCGCGCTCGGTCTTCCTCGACGTCTCGATCGACCAGGGCGGCTGCTCCACCACGTCGCGCCCGACCAACATCCTCGATCCGATCTACGTCCGGGAGGACGTGATCCACTTCTGCGTGCCCGACATTCCCGCCCTCGTCCCGCGCACGGCGACGTTCGCGCTGTCGAACATCCTGCTCCCGTATGTCGAGGAGCTGGCGCGGTTCGGGGCGGCCCACGCGCTGCGGACGAACCCGACCCTCGGACGGGGCTTCTACACGCACGGAGGCGTCTGCTTGAAACGAAAGATCGCCGAGGCGCTCGACCTGCCGTTCCAGGACCTCGAGCTCGAACGGAGTGTCGCGCATGCCCGATGAAGTCGTGATCCCGGCGCCCCCGCGCGCGCCCGCCGCCGCCGCGGCGGCGAGGGCCGATGGCCCGATCCAACGCCACTTCCACGAGAAGCTGATGCCCGCGGCGCGCGCGCTGGAGACCGTGAAGTCGGGGGACACGGTCTACGTCCACCCCGGCTGCGCCGTCCCGCAGCGGCTCCTCGACGCGCTCGTCGCCCGGGCACCCCAGCTCGAGGACGTCCGCGTCATCCACCTCATGACGCTCGGCCGGGCCGACTACGTGAAGCCCGGAATGGAGCGCCATTTCCGACACGTGGCGCTGTTCACCGGAAAGAACGTCCGGGACGCCATCAACGAAGGACGCGCCGACTACGTGCCGGTCTTTCTCTCGGAGATACCACGGCTCTTCACGAGCGGGCGGATCCCCGTCGACGTGGCCCTGATCCACGTCTCCCCCCCGGACGAGCACGGGTTCTGCAGCTTCGGCGTCGGGGTGGAATCCACGAAGGCCGCCGCCGAAGCCGCCCGGTACGTCGTCGCGCAGGTCAACCCCAACATGCCGCGGGTTCTCGGCGACAACTTCATCCACGTGCGGAAGATCACGGCCTTCGTCGAGACCGACGATCCGCTCGTCGAGTTGCCGCGCGTGCGCATGTCGTCGGACTTCGAGGAGATCGGCCGGAACGTCGCCTCGCTCATCGAGGACGGCGCCACGCTCCAGCTCGGCATCGGAGGAATCCCGGACGCGGTCCTGCATCACCTCCGCGATCGGAAACATCTCGGCGTGCACACGGAGATGTTCTCGGACGGGATGGTGGAGCTGGTCGAGCAGGGAATCGTCACGAACGAGCGGAAGTCGCTCCATCCGGGGAAGATCGTCGCCTCGTTCGTGCTCGGCACGCGCCCTCTGTTCGACTTCATCCACAACAATCCGATCGTGGAATTCCACCCGACGAGCTACGTGAACGATCCGTTCGTGATCGGTCAGAACGCCCGGATGACGGCCGTGAATTCCGCCATCGAAGTGGATCTGACCGGCCAGGTCTGTTCGGATTCGATCGGCGGCAGCGTCTACTCGGGTTTCGGGGGACAGGTGGACTTCGTCCGCGGCGCCTCGCGCGCCAAGGACGGCAAGGCGATCATCGCGCTTCGCTCCACCGCCAAGGACGGCGCCGTTTCGCGCATCAGCGCCTTCCTGGAAGAGGGGGCGGGGGTCGTGACGTCCCGGGCGGACGTGCACCACGTCGTGACAGAATTTGGCGTCGCCGACCTGCACGGGATGTCGCTGCGCGAGCGGGCGAAGGCGCTGATCGCCATCGCCCACCCGCGCTTCCGCGACGAGCTCGAGGCGGGCGCGAAGAAGCGGAAGCTGCTCTAGGCGATCGCCTCCCGGCGATCGTCAGCGCGCGCCTCGCACGGGGCGGCCGCGGTGGGTGTGCGGCACGGGGCCCGTCGTCTCGAGGTGGAGGCCGATCGCGTGGCGCACCTCGTCGACCTGCACCCGCAAGTGCTCGAGAAGGCGCACCGTCTCCTGAATCGATTCCGCCATGTCGGCCAGCTGCTCCTGCGCCGAGCGGTCCGTTTCGTTCGCGGCCCGCTCCGCGCGATCCGCGAAGAACCGCCGCGTGCGTTCCATTTTCTCATCGACAGAAGTCATGATCGTCCTCCCGGTGGGATCCCCGGCGCCGTCCCCGCCCCGGCACGGATGGAGGGAAGCGCCACGACCAGGATCGGATGCACACGCCGTGCCGCTCTTCGCCGGGACCAGAACCGATTGATTCGCAACGGGAGATGCCCCCAGGAGACGGGCCGGTCCCGCGGCGCCGGCGGATCGCCTGCCAATCTGGCCGATCGGGCGGCGCGCCGCCCCGTGATGGAACGACCGCAGCGGGGTCCGGGCGGTCCCGCGGTACCCCTCCGGGGCAACGGCGGACGGTCCTTCGGGACCATCGAATCGAGCTTGCGACGCCGCGTGGACGGCCCGATGATGGGACTCAGAGGGAAACGATCGCCCCCAGCGCGCCCATGCCGAGCGCACGCCCGGCCGCGGGGGTAACTCGGTGGCGGTCGCCGACTTCGGAAGCGACGCAGAATCGACCACGCCGGCGCGGACCATGCGCCCGCCGGCTCCCGTGAGCAAGAAAGGAGCGCCCGAATGAGCAGTCTGGAAACGGCGGTGAGGACCCCCGCCAAGACCACGACGGCAAAGGAGTACGTGCACCACCTGATGGTCGAGATCCGGGGCAAGAACCCGGCCGAGCCGGAGTTCCACCAGGCCGTCCAGGAGGTCTTCGAATCGCTGATCCCGGTGCTCGAGCGCCATCCCGAGTATCGCGCGGCGAAGATCCTCGAACGCGTGGCGGAGCCCGAGCGCGTGTTGATGTTCCGCGTGCCCTGGATGGACGACCGCGGCGAGGTGCAGGTGAACCGCGGGTTTCGGATCGAGATGAACAGCGCGATCGGCCCGTACAAGGGCGGGCTCCGCTTCCACGCGTCGGTGAATCTCGGCATCCTCAAGTTCCTCGCCTTCGAGCAGGTGTTCAAGAACTCGCTGACGACGCTGCCCATGGGCGGCGGCAAGGGCGGCTCGGACTTCGACCCCAAGGGCAAGAGCGACAACGAAGTCATGAAGTTCTGCCAGAGCTTCATGACCGAGCTCGAGCGCCACATCGGCCCGGACACCGACGTGCCGGCCGGTGACATCGGCGTCGGCGGCCGCGAGATCGGCTACCTCTTCGGCCAGTACAAGCGGCTCACCAACCGCTACGAGTCGGGGGTGCTCACCGGCAAGGGCATCGGCTGGGGCGGGTCGCTGGTGCGCACCGAGGCGACCGGCTACGGCGCGGTGTACTTCGTGCGCGAGATGCTGAAAGTGCGCAAGGACCATCTCGAAGGGAAGACCTGCGTGGTCTCCGGCTCGGGGAACGTCGCGCTCTACACCATCGAGAAGCTGCAGCAGCTCGGGGCGAAGGTCGTCGCCTGCTCCGATTCCAACGGCGTGATCGTCCACGACAAGGGCGTCGACCTCGAGCTCCTCAAGCGCCTGAAGGAAGTCGAGCGCCGCCGCATCGCCGATTACGCGCAGTTCCACAAGGACGCTCGCTACCTGCCGG
>DASVDZ010000030.1:0-36115 GCA_036380835.1 Candidatus Eiseniibacteriota bacterium
AGCGCTGCTCGGCAAACTCGCGCCACCATCGTTGTTCGGACATCCACGGAAGAGCTTAATCGCGTTCGTCCCCTCCGTCGGCGTCGCTACCGAGCCCACCTGCGGCACGTAAAACGACTGCGTCAAGTCCGGAACTCCGGCTTGGGCGGCCGGGACGATCCATGCCAAAACTGCCGCGATCGCAATGCCCAGCTTGGCCACTTTCAACATCATTACACCTCCTAGGGTCTCAACAGCTGCGTCGAACCACACGGATGCAAAGGAGATATGAGAGCACGAAGTGGTAGGCGTGTAGCCGTGGCGGTCCGAAACACCTCCTTTCGAGCGAATCAGGTATCGATGAGTCGTCTTTATCTCAATTAAATTCAATAGCTTACTAGACCACGCGCCCACGGTCCCAACGGGCATGTCCTCGTGGGCGCTTTTATTTACTCAAACAGTCTAGCAGCTCCGATGAGCAAAGTCAAGGACAAGAACGCGTTCGGAAGGAGATCGGGGCGAAAATGGTGGGCGAAACAGGGCTCGAACCTGTGACCCCTTGCGTGTAAGGCAAGTGCTCTACCAACTGAGCTATTCGCCCCTATTTCGCCAGAATTCCCCATGGGATCAGGACCAGGTAGCCCAACAACAGCAAGATAGGGGCGAGCGTGATCGACCCGCGTGAGAGCGCGAGGTACCCGGCGATGATGGACAAGGCGGCTAACCCGAATAAAATGTAGTTCTTACGCCCGAACGGCAACTCCACCCCCGTCCCCTCGGGCACCTTGGTGGCCGGTGGCTTGCGGCCCTTTCTGCGTGCCTCAGCGGCTGTCGCCATGGCCTTCCTCCCGTTCGAGAACCGGCATCGGGTCGGGACGGCGGTACCCCCGCTCGTCCACCTCCACCCGTTCGAACCCCATTGGCCGCAAACCCTCGGCGAGCTCGGCCAGAGTCGCCGGCTCGAGCATGCGGCCGACCTCTCGCGGAGCAACCTCGATCCTCGCGACTGCGCCATGATGGCGCACCCGGAGAATCTGGACTCCGAACCGCTCCCGGATCCACTCCTCGGCCCGCTCCACCTGGCGGAGCTTCGCCTCCGTGACCTCCTCGCCCACCGGGATTCGGGAGGCCAGGCAGGCCGACTGCGGCTTGTCCCAGACCGGAAGGCCGATCGCTCTCGCCAGGACCCGCACCTCCAGCTTCGAGAGCCCGCTCTCGACGAGGGGCGCCCGGACCTCGAACTCGGCGGCGGCTCGCATGCCGGGGCGAACCTCGCCCAGGTCGTCCGTGACCGCGCCGTAGGCCAGGGACGAGAACCCCTCCTCGGCCGCCATGGCCTCGAGCCGCTCGAAGAGCTCGGCCTTGCAGTGATAACACCGGTCGCCCGCGTTTGCTCGGTAGGCCGACCGGAGGATCTCGTGGGTATCGGCGATCCGGACGGGGATCCGGAGGCCGGCGGCCAGGTCGAGCGCCGCGCTCAGCTCCGCCTCGGGGAGCGAGGCGCTCCTCGCGATCACGCCGACCACGCCGTCTCCGAGGACGCGGTGCGCCTCGACCAGGAGGAACGAGGAATCGACGCCGCCGGAGTAGGCTACGAGCGTCCGTCCCATGCCGTTGAGCGCGGTCTCGAGGGCCGTCCGCTTCAGGGCCAGCTCGGGCGATCGGGCGTCGCTCGGCACGAAGAGGCGGGCCGGGACGCCGATCATCGCTTCGAGCCGTTCCGCGGCGTCGACGACTTGTGCGCGGGGGCCTTGTGGGTCGTCGGCGTCGGCGTATGGGTCGCGGGCGTGCGCTCCGCCGGCGGGGCCGGGCCAGGGGGTGGGGACGTCGAGCGAAGGGCGGGCAGGACGGGACCGGGCATCGCCTGCATGCTCGGAACCTCCGGGCTCATGCCCGCCCCCTCGGGCGTCAGCGTCGACTCCCGGTGGGCCTGCGCGCGCACGTGCGCGATCGCCTTCAAGTGATCCTCCCACGAGCGAGAGAAGATGTGGGTCCCGTCGCCCCGCGCGACGAAGTAGAGCTCGGTCGAATCGGGGAGCGGGAAGAGCACCGCGTGGATCGCCTCGCGCCCCGGACTGCAGATCGGGCCCGGAGGCAGGCCCTTGTTGCGATACGTGTTGTACGGGGACTTCACGTCCAGGTCCTTGTAGAAGACCCGCCCCCGCCAGACGCCGAGCGCGTAGGAAACCGTCGGATCGGACTGGAGCATCATACCCTGCCGCAAGCGGTTGTAGAAGACCGCGGCGATCCGCGCCCGCTCGGACGGCACCTGCGCCTCCGCCTCGACGATCGAGGCGAGCGTGACGAGCTGGTGGAGCGAGAGGCCCTCCTTGGCACCGGGCAGGGCCATCTCCTCCCCGAAGACGCGAAGCCCCCGCGAGACCATCACGCGCAGCACCTCCTCCGGCGTGAGGAGCGGATAGAAGGGATACGTGTCGGGATAGAGATACCCCTCGAGGCTGTTCGACGACACGCCGAGCGAGGACGCGAACGACGAGTCGCCGACCAGGGCGAGCAAACCGATGGGGTCGATCTTCGCGCGGTCGTAGAGGAGCGACGCGATCTGGTCCGCGCGCAGCCCCTCGGGAACCGTGACCATGTCCTGCGCCGCCATGCCGTGCGCGAGCTGGCTCAGGACGCGGTAGATGCTCGATCCGACGGGGATGTTGAAGCGCCCCGCCTTGAGCCCCCGGTCGTAGCCCAGGACGCGCGCCGCGAGGACGAAGAGGCGCGGGTCGCCGACCAGGCCCCGGTCGTGGAGGAGCGCCGCGATCTCCTCGATCTTGGCGTGCTTCGGGATGATCACCTCGCGCGTCTCGAAATGGCGGGTCACCGTGGAGGGAAAGAAGAGGAGCCCCGAGAGGAGCACCACGCCGACGATCCCGCCGAGGACGAGCGTGCGCCGGATGCGGTGGCGGCGCCTCACGCCTCCCCCTTCGGGCGGCGCGCGGGCCTATCGAGCCAGCGCTGCAGGATGACGGCGGCCGCGGCGGCGTGGAGCGGCTCGGTCGCGGCGGCTCGCCCGCGGGTCCCCGTTCGCTCCTCCGCCTCGCGCGTGCTCAGGCTCTCGTCCGCGAGGTGGACCGGGAGCCCGCTCAGGGCGCGGAGCGCGCGGGCGAACCGGCGGACGCGCCGCATCTCGATCCGCCCCTCCTCCCCTTCGAGGCCGAGCGGCGCGCCGACGACCACCGCCTCCGCCCCTGCCTCGCGCGCGGCCGCCGTCACGGCGCCGGGCGCCTCGTCGATCGAGGAGACGGAGAGCGCGCGGAGCGGCGTCGCCAGCCGCTCCGTTTCGTCGCTCAGAGCGAGCCCGATCCGGCGCGGTCCGAAATCCACGCCTAGGATTCGCATGCCAAAGCGCGCAGCACCGACTCGAAGTCGGGCGGCACGGGACGGGTGAACTCCATCGGCTCGCCCGACGCGGGATGGAGGAAGCCGAGCGTCTCGGCGTGGAGCGCCTGATGGTCCAGCTCCGCGAGGAGGAGCGCCGCCTGGGCCCGGCGGGCGGGCGAGAGGCGGAGGAGCGGGCCGCGACGGCCGCCGTATTCCGGATCGCCGAAGACGGGATGCCCCTCGTGGGCGAGATGGACGCGGATCTGGTGCGTGCGGCCGGTCTCGAGCGTGAGGAGGAGCTCGCTCACGTAGTCGTACTCCCGTTCGACGCGATAGCGCGTGGCCGCGAAACGCCCCCCCTTGGCCACGACGGCGATCTTCTTCCGGTCGCTCCGGCTCCGCGCGAGGGCCGCCTCGATCCTCCCGGTCCGGTGCCGAAGGCGTCCCCAGACGAGCGCGCGATAGACCCGCTTCACGTCGCGCGCTTCGATCTGACGCGCCAGCTCCCGATGCGCCTCCTCGGTCCGCGCCACGAGGAGGAGCCCCGACGTCCCTTTGTCCAGGCGGTGGACGATCCCGGCGCGCTCTTCCCCGTTCGCGGAGGGGAGCGTGCGGTAGCGGTGGAGGAGCGCGTGCACGAGCGTCCCGGTCCGGTGTCCCACGGCCGGGTGGACCACCATCCCGGCCGGCTTCAGGATCACCGCCAGATGCTCGTCCTCGTAGACGACCTCGAGCGGGATCGCCTCGGGCAGGAGGGGGGAGGGGGCCCGCCGCGGGCGGACCACCTCGATGCGGTCGCCTTCCTTGAGCCGGCGGCTCGCGCGCGCGGGCCCGTCGTTCAGGCGGACGTGCCCGGCGTCGATGAGGTGCTGCACGGCGGAACGGGACAAGGAGCGCTCGGCCTCGGCCAGGTAACGGTCGAGCCGCTCACCCGCCCGCGAGGCCGGCACGCGGTGGATCTTCGGGGTCAGGGGCGGCGTCGCGCCCTGCTCGTGCGAGATTCCAGGCAAGGAGGAGGACCCCCAGGGTGACGGCGCTGTCGGCGACGTTGAAGACCGGCCAGCGGGTACGGCCGAGCCCCATGTCGATGAAGTCGACGACCCAGCCGAGCCGGATTCGATCGATGAGGTTGCCGATGGCCCCGCCCAGGATACACCCGAGCAGGACGCGGTTCAGGGCGCTCCGGTACGTTTCACGGAAGAAGAGGTAGACGACGACGCCGATCGCGACGATGGAGATCGCGATGAACGGCAGCCGGCTCCCTGGAAAGAGGCCGAAGGCCGCTCCCGTGTTGTGGACCAGCGTGAACCGGACCAGATCGCCGAGGAGCGTCACCGGGTCGCCCAGGAGGAGCCGCGCCGAGGCGATCGCCTTCGTGAACTGGTCGAGGACGACCACGAGCGCGGCGCACACGGCGAAGAGCGTCGTTCCTCGGTTCATCCGCGGGCCGCGTTCGAATCCTTCTCCTGCTTCTCCTGGCACGCCACGCAGAGGCTCGCGTGGGGAATCGCCTCGAGACGCGGCTTCCCGATCTCCTTCCCGCACGATTGACAGAGGCCGAATTCGTTCCGGTAGAGACGGCGGAGCGCCTGATCCACGTTGTAGAGGAGCCGTCCCTCGGCCGAGGCGAAGAGGAACGTCTTCTCGCGCTCCATGGCGTCGGTGCCCATGTCCGCCATGTGGAACGAATAGGCCGAGAGGTCCCCCGCCGAGTCGCGCTGCGTCTGGTTCAGCGTCTTTTCGAGATATCCCATCTGTCCGAGCAGCTTCTTCCGCTCCTCGAGCAGGCGATCCTCGTAGTGCTTGAGATCCTTCTTGGTGAGCAACTTCATCCTCCTTTTCGCACGCGCGCGATTCCGACGCGGGCTCGTTCTCCGTCGAAGCTCCACTCCTCGATCGCGTCGCCCGAGACCGACCGCGACGCGATCTCCTCGGCGAGCACCTCGTCTTTCAGGTATTCCTCGTGACGCGAGCACGCCCGGCTCAACCCCGGCGTCAGCTCCCAGGTGATCCGGACGCGATCCGTCACGTCGTAGTCCGCGCTCTTCCGAAGCGCCTGCACGCGGTGCGCCAGCTCGCGAACCAGCCCCTCGTCCTGGAGCGCGTCGTCGAGCCGCGTGTCGATCGCGACGGTGAGCGGTCCGTCGCTCAGCGCCGACCACCCCTCGCGCGACGACTCCTGGACGACGAGGTCCTCCATGGCGAGCCGGAAGCGCTGTCCGCCCGCCTCCACCTCCCACCCGTCCCCGGCCGCCGCGGCGCGCACCGCCGCGGGGTCGGCCGCCGCGATCGCCGCGGCCAGCTCCTTCATGGCCCCGCCCGCCTTCTTGCCTAGCACGGGGAAGTTGGGCTTCACCGTGAGCGTCACGAACGCGCCGCGGTCGACCGCCGTCTCGATCGCCTTCACGTTCAGCTCGTCCTTCACCAGGTCGGCCAGGGAGAGGAGCGCCTCTGCCTGCGACTTCGTGACCCCCGCGACGACCAGGCGCGCGAGAGGCTGGCGCACCCGGAGCGACGCGGCGTTCCGGCAGGCGCGCGCCACGTTCACGACCCGGAGCGCCAGGTCCATCGCCGTCTCGAGCGGCTCGTCGATCGCGGCCGGATCGGCGACCGGGTAGTCGCACCAATGGACGCTCGCCGGGGCCGCCGGATCGGCCGCCCGGACGAGATTCTGATGCAGCTCCTCGGTGATGAACGGCGCGTAGGGCGCGAGGAGGCGCGACGTCGTGGCGAGGCACTCGTAGAGCACGCCGTACGCCGCCCCCTTGTCGGCCGGATCGCCGGACTTCCAGAAGCGCCGCCGCGAGCGCCGCACGTACCAGTTGGACAGCTCCTCGATCACGAAGTCCTGGATCGCGCGCGCGCCGCGCGTCAGCTCGTAGTCGTCGAGCGACTTCCGGCAGGCCCCGATCAGCGAGTGGAGCCGCGAACGGATCCACCGGTCGAGGAGCGCCGGGCGGGACGGCGCCTTGGCCCCGGGATCGTAGCCGTCGATGTTCGCGTAGAGCGCGAAGAACTGGGCCACGTTCCGGAGCGTGCCCAAGAGCTTCTTCGTGACCTCGTGGACCCCCTCGGGGTCGAACCGCGTCGAGGTCCAGGGGGGGCTCGTCGCGATCAGGTAGAAGCGGAGCGCGTCGGCGCCGCGGGCGTCGAGGATCGCGTTCGGATCGACCGCGTTCCCGCGCGACTTGCTCATCTTCTTTCCCTGCTTGTCGAGGACCAGCTCGTTCGGGAGCACGTTCCGGTAGGGCGCCTTCCCCCGGACCGCGACGCTGATCGCGAGGAGCACGTAGAACCACCCGCGCGTCTGGTCCATTCCCTCGGAGATGAAATCGGCCGGAAAGGAGCGCTCGAACGCCTCGCGGTTCTCGAACGGGTAGTGCCACTGCGCGAACGGCATCGATCCCGAGTCGAACCAGACGTCGATCACCTCGGGGACGCGGCGCATCACGGCGCCGCACGTGGCGCACGCGAACGTGACCCGGTCGACGAAGGGCCGGTGGAGATCGAGCGGCTCCTCGAGCCCCTGTCCCCGCTTGAGCTCGGCGACGCTCCCGACGCACCGGTCCGCGCCGCATCCCTCGCAGCGCCAGATCGGGAGCGGCGTCCCCCAGTACCGGTTCCGCGAGAGCGCCCAGTCGACGTTGTTCTCGAGCCAGTTGCCGAAGCGGTTCGCGCCGATGTCCGGCGGGTGCCACGCGACGGTCCGGTGGGCGGCCAGGAGCTGGTCCCGCATCCGGGTCGTGGCGATGTACCAGGTCTTCCACGCGTAGTAGAGGAGCGGCGAGTCGCACCGCCAGCAGAAGGGGTACGCGTGCGTCGTCATCTCCTCGCGATAGAGCGCGCCGTGCTCCGCGAGCCACTTCCGGATGTCCGCCTCGGCGTCCTTCACGAAGCGGCCCGCCCAGGGGGCGACCTCCTCCGTGAACCGCCCCTGCGGATCGACGGTGTGGCGCTGCGGCAGGTCGAGCTTCTGGCCCAGCAGGTAGTCGTCCTCGCCGTACATGACGGCCGTGTGCACGACGCCGGTCCCCTCCTCGGTGGTGACGAACGGCGCCTCCGCGACGTAGTAGGCCTTCTTCCCGGCCAGCGCGCCGAGGTCGATGAAGTCGAAGAGCGGCCGGTAGCGCTTTCCGACCAGGTCGCGCCCCTTCAACTCGCGCTCCACGGCGTATTCGCCGACCAGCTGCGGGAGGCGCGACTTGGCGAGGACGTAGCGCTCGACCTTGCCGCTCCGCTCCTGGCGCACGACCACGTAGTCGAGGTCGCCCCCCACGGCGAGCGCGACGTTCCCGGGAAGCGTCCAGGGCGTGGTCGTCCAGGCGAGGACGAAGACGCCGGGCTCGTCCACGAGCGCGAACTTCACCGTGACCGAGGGCTCGGTGACGTCGTCGAAGCCCTGGCTCACCTCGTGGCTCGAGAGCGGCGTGCCGCACCGCGGGCAGTACGGAACGATCTTGTGACCCTGGTAGAGCAGCCCCGCGTTCCAGATCTCCTGGAGGAGCCACCAGACCGACTCGATGTAGTCGTTCTGGAACGTGATGTAGGGGTGGTCCATGTCGAGCCAGAAGCCGATCCGCTCGGTGTTCCGCCGCCACTCCCCCTCGTACTTGAGCACGCTCGCGCGGCAGCGCGCGTTGAACTCGGCGATGCCGAACTTCTCGATCTGGTCCTTGCCGCTGATCTTGAGCTCGCGCTCCACCTCGATCTCGACCGGGAGGCCGTGGGTGTCCCAGCCCCCCTTGCGCGGAACGTAGCGGCCGTTCATCGACTGGTAGCGGCAGACGACGTCCTTCAACGTGCGGGAGATCACGTGGTGCACGCCCGGCAACCCGTTCGCGGTCGGCGGCCCCTCGTAGAAGATGAAGGGCGGCTGTCCCTCGCGGCGCTTGAGCCCCTCCTCGAACGCGCCGATCTCCCTCCAGAGGTCGCGGACCTTGGCCTCGGAGGCGGGAAGATCGAGCCCCGGCGGGAAGGGGTGGAACCGCTCGGACGCGACGCTCAAGGGCGCACCTCGGGGAGGCGCGCGAGCACCTTGGTGACGAGGCGGGTCAGGACCGGTTCGGCCTGCGCGGCGTTCGCGAGGATCCTCGGCACGTCGACCGCCTCGAGCGCGTCGGGAAGGCAGAGGTCGGTGACGACCGCGAACGCGAGCACGCGCATGCCGCCGTGCACCGCGGCGATCGTCTCGGGAACGAGCGACATGCTGACGAGATCGGCTCCCGCCCAGCGGAGGAAGCGATACTCGGCGCGCGTCTCCAGATTGGGGCCGGCGACGGCGGCCAGGACCCCCTCGCGGAGGTCGATCCGCTCGGCGATGGCGACTTCCTTGGCGAGCGCGAGGAGCGAGCGGTCGTACGGCTCGGACATGTCCGGGAAGCGCGGTCCCAGCGAGTCTTCGTTCGGGCCGATCAGGGGGTTGTCCCCCATGAGATTTACGTGGTCCACGACCGCGACGACGTCGGCGGGACGGTAGAGGGGATTCATGCCCCCCGCCGCGTTCGTGACCACCAGCGTGCGCGCGCCGAGCGCGCGGAGGACGCGCACGGGGAAGGTCACCTCGCGCATCGAATAGCCTTCGTAGTAGTGGGCGCGTCCGTTCATCACGGCGGTCGGGCGGCCCCCGAGCGAGCCGAGCACCAGCTCTCCCGCGTGGCTCTCCACCGACGTGGTCGGGAAGTTCGGGATCTCGGCGTAGGGTAGGACGTCGGGGCGCTTCATCGCCTGGACGAAGCGGCCGAGCCCCGTGCCGAGGATGATCCCGACCTCGGGGCGGACGTCGGACCGGGAGGCGACGAAGGCGCGCGCCTCCTCGATCGCCCGGAGAAGGTCGGACGTCGGGGCGGTGCCGCTCTTCAGGGTGCCGCTTCCAGTCTGCGCCACAGATCGGCCTCCTCCATGCCGTCGATCTCGATCCACTTCCGGCGCGCGCCAGCGCCTCCGGTGATCCGGATCGCGCCCCGCGCGACGCCGAGCCGCTCTCGGAGCAGCCTCAGCACGGCCTCGTTGGCGCGACCGTCCTCCGGAGCCGCGGTGACGCGAACGCGGATCGTGCCGTCCTTGCGCGACGCCTCGACCGCCTCGATGCGGCTCTTCGGGGTCACCCGCACCGCCACGCGCATCGTCCCGACCTCCGCGACCCGCCTCAGGCCGCCGGCCGCGGGCCAAAGAGCGCCGAGCCGACGCGCACGATCGTGGCTCCTTCCTCCACGGCGATCTCGAAGTCGTCCGACATCCCCATCGAGAGCCCCGCGTCCTCCGGCAGGACGCGCGCCGCGACCGCTTCGTCCCGGAGGCGCCGGAGCGCGCGGAACGCCGCCCGCGCCCCCTCGATCCCGCCGCCCAGGGGACCGATCGTCATCAGCCCGGCGATCCGGATCCCGGCGAGCGCCCGGGCCCGTCCGAGCAGATCCAGCGTCGCCTCGGGAGCCGCGCCGTACTTGGATGCGTCTCCCGAGGCGTTCACTTCCACATAGACGGGGATCACGCGGCCCGCGTCCGCGGCGTGGCGCGCGACCGCCTCGGCGAGCCGATCGGAATCGATCGAATGGATCTCGTCGAACAGCGAGACCGCCCGCTTCGCCTTGTTCGTCTGGAGGTGGCCGATCAGGTGCCAGCGCGGCCCCGGTCCGACCTCGGGAATCTTTCCCTCGGCCTCCTGGACGCGGTTCTCTCCGAACTCGGCGAGACCCACCCCCATCGCGTCGCGCACCGTTTCCGCCGGGAAACCCTTCGTCACGGCCAGCAGCCGAACGGAATCGCGCGGCCGTCCGGCCCGGTCGAGGGACCGTCCGATCCGCTCGCGTACTCCGTCGAGACGCCCCGAAAGTGGTGCCAGGTCGCGCGTTCGAACACCCCCGGAAATCGTGAGCGGGACAGTATAGGGGCGCCGGGATGAAGGGGACAAGCAGAAACCCCGCCGGGCGGTGTCTCGTGGGCGGGGCGGTTCCTCAGGGGGGTGAGCCCCGCGGGAGGGGCGTTAGGCCAGGGGGGCGCCTAACGCCCTTCGCGGTAGACGGAATCGGTCTTGAGTACGATCCCGTCGCAGCCCTTCTTGCGGCAGCGGATCTGGTCGGGCGGCGTCCCTGCTTCGACGCCGGCGCCGCCGGACCGCGAGGCGTACAATTGGACGATGGCCTGCACCTGCTGCGGCGTGTACATGTACCCGCAGTGGTTACACCGATACCAATACTCAGCGACCATGGGTCGGCTCCTGTGGTGGAACAGGAGGCGCAACCCCGACGGTGCCGGAAGGCGGCGAAACAGAAAAGCGTTGTACGTCGCACCCCTCGGCGCGGGCGAACGCGCCGGTCCCGGTGCCGCCAGGGACGACACAAGGGTACACCGCCCCTGCCGGTCCGGGCAAGAAGTCTCGCGCCGACGTGCTAGGATCGGCGCGTCACCCGGAGTCCTTGCCCCAAGGAGGAAACGACCGTGGCGAAGGTCCTGCTCCATTTCCTGCTGATCGTGGCGACCTTTCTCCTGCTCGCCCGTTACGTGCCCGGCTTCCACATGGCCGGTTGGGGATCGGCGGTCCTGGCGGCGCTCGTCCTGGGCCTCATCAACGCGACCCTCCGCCCGTTCCTGGTCCTCCTCTCGTTGCCGCTCCTCGTGCTCTCGCTCGGACTCTTCTGGTTCGTGCTCAACATGTTCCTCCTCATCGTCACCGCGTTCGTGGTTCCCGGCTTCGACTTCAACGGGTGGCAACCGGCGCTGATCGGATCGGTGGTCCTCTCGGCGGTGAACCTGATCTGGAGCCGAGCCACCAAGGCCGAACGGGAGGACTCGTGATCGTCGCGGCGCCGCGGCGCCGGTAGGAGCGTGCGGAAATGCCGTCCCATCGCGTTCCCGCCGAATTCTCGCCGAATCGGCTCGCCCGGCTCCTCGAGGAGAAACGCCGGGCCGGGCGACCGCTCCTCGACCTCACCCGGACGAATCCGACCCAGGCCGGGCTCCCCCCGCCCGATCCCGGAATCCTGGCCTCCCTCGCCGATCCCCGAGCCCTCGCCTACGAGCCCGACCCGCGGGGGATCGCCGCGGCGCGCGAGGCGGCGGCGGCCTATCTCTCCGGGCGCGGGGACCACGCCGCGACCGTGCCGGCCGATCGCGTCTACCTGACCGCGAGCACCAGCGAAGCCTACGCGCATCTCTTCCGCCTTCTCTGCGACCCGGGAGACGAGGTCTTGGCGCCCCGCCCGAGCTATCCCCTGATTACGCCGATCGCCCTCCTCGAGGACGTTTCGGTGCACGCGTATCGCCTCGCGTACGACGGGGCCGGCTGGCGCCTCGACGTCGACTCGCTCGAGGCCGCCTTGACCCCGCGAACCCGCGCGGTCGTCCTCGTCGAGCCGAACAATCCGACCGGATCCTCTCTCGACGCCCCGGAGCTGGCCCGCGTCGAGGCGATCTGCCGCGAACGCCGCCTGGCGCTGATCTCGGACGAGGTGTTCGGCGACTATCCCCATCGGCCGCGAGGCCGTCCGCTCCCGGGGCTCTTCGGCGGGCGGAGCGTGCCGACGCTCGTCCTCGGCGGCATCTCCAAGTCGTGCGGGCTTCCGCAGCTCAAGCTGGGCTGGATCGCCGCCGACGGGCCGGAGGAGGCGCTGGCCGAGATCCTCCCAGGCCTGGAATGGATCCTCGACCTCTTCCTATCGGTCGGCACGCCGGTGATGGGCGCGCTCCCCCGGCTCCTCGCGGAGCGGGGCCCCTTTCAGGCGGCGGTCCGGGAACGAATCGGCGAGAATCTGGGTATCCTGGACGAGGCGGCCGCGCGATCCGGCGGCGCGCTCGAGCCGTTCCGCGCCGAGGCCGGGTGGAGCGCCGTGCTCCGGCTCCATCCGCCCGCGGGCGGGCCGGCACCGGACGAGGACGTCGCCGAGTGGGCGCTAAGGCGCCACGACGTGTCGCTCCACCCCGGCCACTTCTACGACCTGGGGCACGACGACCTCGCGGTGGTCAGCCTTCTCACCGAGCCGCCCGTGATGCGGGAGGCGCTTCGCCGCGTGGCCGGAAACCAAGGAGAGGGCAACCGATGATCCGTCACGTTCTCGTCGCCGCCGTCGCGCTCCTCGTCGGGATCGGCATCGTCGACCCGTACGCCTGCGTCCAGTACTCCTCCGGCGGCTCCCTCAAGCGGCCCCTGTCGGCGAAGGAGCGGGGACGGCTCGCCGGCGCCGCCGGGGTCGCCATGTCCCTGGTCCCGGATCCCCCCGCGCCCTACGTGCGCGACGAGGGGCCGGACGGGGACGCGATCGCGGACCCGACCGCTCCATGGAACGACGCGACGAGCCGCTGGCTCGCGCCCGGCGTCGCCCGGGCCGCCGTCACCTGGACCTGGGACCGCCCCAGCGAAGGCGAGGGGAGCGACGCGACCCCCGACCTCGACGTCCGGGTCTTCGTGAACTCCGAAATCGGCCCCCCCACCTCGCTTCAGAGCGTCGGAGACACGCCGCGCCTCCTGCCGGTCGAGGGCGCCACGGCGGTCGAGGTGACGACGATCGGCGCGATGGAGGCCGACACGGCATCCGCCGCCGCGGCACCGCCTTCGGGGGGACGGGTGGCCCTCCCGATGACCGCCGCGCAGGCGGCGACCGCCGTGACCGCGATCCGCGTCCTCGTGGCGGACCCCGCCGCGGAGCGGGCGCTTCGCGCCCAGGTGGAGGGCAAGGCTCCGCGAGCTACGCGGCAGCGCGTGGCGCGGGTCGACCGGATCGGATCGATCACGGTCGAGCTGGTCGGGGGAAAGCACGACGTCGAGGCGCTCGCCCGGCGCCTCCCCGTGGCGAAACTCCGCTCCCTCCTGGACCGCTGACGCGGCGCCTCGCCAGGGCCCTCGACCGCCGACGCCCCCGCGCGCGGGGCCCGTCGGAAGCGCTTCCCAAAGGGCGACCAAAGTAGTATTAGATAGGCGCCGGCGATGGAGGCGTGGGGCCCCCCGCCGCGCGAGCCGAGCCCCTCAATTCTTTCCGGAGGTTGGATCATGTCGCATGGCATCCGTTCCACGCCGTACGCGTTCCTCGCGCTCCTCCTGATCTGTGGCGTCGCCGCGATCGGCGCCGACGCTCCGAAGGCCGCCGCGCCCGCCTCTTGGTCGATGAACGCGACGATCATCGAGGCCTGCTCCTGCCCGATGTTCTGCCAGTGCTACTTCAATTCGGAGCCGGCGGGACACTCGATGGAAGGGCACGAGGGGATGGCCGGCGCGGAGCACTACTGCAAGTTCAACAACGCCTACCGGGTCAACAAGGGCTCCTACGGCGGCGTGAAGCTCGACGGCGCCAAGTTCTGGGTCGCCGGCGACCTCGGCGCCGAGTTCAGCGGCGGCGAGATGGAATGGGCCGTCGTCACGTTCGATCCCTCGGTGACGAAGGAGCAGCGGGACGGGATCGCGGCGATCGTCGGTCACGTCTACCCGGTCAAGTGGAAGTCGTTCGCCGTCGCGGCCGACGCGCCGATCGCTTGGACGGCCTCCAAGGACGCGGCGCACGCTTCGCTGGACGGCGGGAAGGCCGCGGAGGTCTCCCTGAAGCGCTTCGCCGGCAACACCGATCAGCCGGTCGTCATCCAGAATCTCAAGTACTGGGGAACCAAGCGGAACTCGGGGTTCACGCTCATGCCGAACGAGGTCGAGGCCTATCGCGCGGGCGACAAGGCGTTCGAGTACAAGGGCACCAACGGGTTCATGATCACGATCGACATCAACGACAAGGACGTGATGGCAGCGGACGGCGCGAAGGACTAGAGGAGCAACGCCATGAACATCGAATACGTTCGCACCCTTTGGGAAGAGTTCCGCCTGGTAAACGGGATCACGACGCGGGTGATCGAGGCGATCCCCGCCGACAAGATCGGCACGCGTCCGGTGCGCGACATGCGCACCCCAACGGAGCTGGTCGTCCACATGGCCGAGACGATGCGCGGCGTCGTCGAAGGCATCGTCTCGGGCGAGATCAAGGAATACGAGTCGAGCGAGAAGGCGCTCTGCCCGACGATCCAGTCGCGCGACGACCTGGCCAAGCTCATGCGCGACGCGTGGGCCAAGGCGAACAAGGCGATCGGCGGCCTCCGGCCCGAGCAGGCGACGGCGATGGTGAAGTCGCCCTGGGGAATGGATTTCCCGGGCTGGGTCTGCGTCCAGATCGTCTTCGACGAGCATCTCCACCACCGCGGCCAGCTCTACGCGTTCCTGCGCGCGCTGGGCGTGGAGCCGCCCTTCATGTGGGACTTCGAGAACAACGCGGCCGAGTTCAAGCCGCGCCAGCACCAGCAGGCATAGACGAGGGCGGGGCGTTCGTCCCGTGACGCCCGACATCGCGACGGGGAGGGCCGGCCGCCGGTCTTCCCCGTTCGCGTTCCTTTGGGCCTCCCAGTTCCTGTCGCAGTTCGGCGACTCGATCTTCCAGGTCGCCTTCATTTGGCTGATCCTCGACCTCACGGGCTCCAAGGCGAGCACCGGCCTCGCGACGACCATCTCCTACCTGCCGTCGCTCCTCTTCGGCATCGTCGCGGGATTCCTGATCGACCGGTGGAACCGCCGCGGCGTGATGGCCGCCGCCGACCTGACGCGCGGGCTCCTCCTCGCCGCGGCGGGAGCGCTCCTCTGGCGCGGCGCGCTGACCGCGCCGGCGCTCACGGCGATCGCCTTCGTGGCGTCGACCGCCGCCTGCCTCTTCAATCCGGCGCGCGACTCGTTGCTTCCCGAGCTCGTGGAGCCGGAGCGGCTCACGCGCGCGAACGCGTGGGTGCAGATCTCCCAACAGGCGGCGTTCCTCGCCGGGCCCCTGGCCGCGGGCGCGCTCATCCAGGCCGGCGGCGTGGTCGCGGTCTTCCCGGCGGGGGTGCTCCTCTTCGGGGGATCGCTCGGGTTCCTGCTCGCCCTCAGGGGAGCCGGCCGCGCGCATCGCGCCGGCGCCCCGCCGGCCCTCGCGCGAGACTTCGTGGACGGGTTCCGCGCGATCGCGGCGGACCGGACCCTCGTCCTCCTCCTCGTGATCACCGCGCTCGACAACCTGGTCATCATGGGCCCGGCGATCCTCGGGAACGCGGTGATGGTCCGCGACACGCTGAAGCGCGGCGCCGCGTCGTACGCGCTCGTGGAGGCGGTCTATGGAATCGGCATGATCGCGGGGAGTCTCGCGGTGGACCGCCTCGCGCGCCGGTTCGGCGCGGGGAGGGTCGTGCTCTGGGGGATCTTCCTCGACGGCATCACGTACGCGCCTCTCTTCTTCTGCCGGAGCTATCCGTACTTCCTCGTCGTGTCGCTCCTCCACTCGATCGCCATCCCGCTCATCACGGTTCCGCGGGCGTCGATCCTCCAGCGCATCGTGCCGGCGGCGCGTCTTGGCCGGGTCTTCGCGCTCACGAACTTCACGGTCTACGGAATGACCGCGCTCTCCCTCGGCCTCGCCGGGATCGCGCTCGACCGGTTGACCGCGCCGCAGCTCTTCGGCGTGATCGGCCTCCTTGGCGCGACGACTGGCCTCGTCGCGATGACGTCGGCGCGGCTCCGCGCCCTCTAGCGCCGGAGCGCCGCGGCGCGCGCGATCACGCCGGCGTCGCCGGGGTTGACTTCGAGGAGGCGCTCATAGAGCGCGGCGGCCTCGTCGAGGCGGCCGGTCTTCTCGCAGAGCACGGCGAGGTTGAAGAGCGCGGTCGGCTGGTTCGGATCGATCGCGACGGCGCGGCGGAACGCCGCCTCCGCCTCCGCCGTCCGCCCCTCCCCGGCGTCGAGCGCGCCGAGATTCACCCACGCCTCGAGATAGTCGGGATTTCGTTCGAGCGCCGCCTCGATGTGCGGCCGAGCCGCGGCGCGGTCCCCGCGCTCGATCAGGCGCGCGCCGACGCTGAACTCGGCGTCCGCGTTCATCACCGACTCCATCGGGCCCTGCCCCAGGTTCGCGACGAGGTAGACGGCGGCGGCGCCCGCGAGCGCGACGACGCGGCGCCCCGCGCTCGCCTCCTTCCAGAGCCACCGCCCTCCTTCGGCCCCGAAGACGAGGAGGAGCGGGACGAGCGGCAGCCGGTAGCGCGCGGTGATGAAGAACGCGAGCACGGAGAGCGCGTAGACGGCGATCGTGGCGGTGAGGAGCGGCGCGCGGCGCGCGCCGGCGGCGAGGCCGATCGAGGCCAGGGGGAGCAGGAGCCCGAAGGGGAATGCGGCACCGGGGATCTTCCAGAGGAGCGCCGCGAGGAGCGGCGATTCCCGGCGCTCGGGATAGATCGCCTGGTCCCGGAAGATCTCGTTCCCGCCCAGGAGAAGACGCCCCTTCTTCGCCTGCAGCGCGACGAACCCGGCGGGATCGCCGGCCGCGTAGCGGAGGACGCGGCGCGCGAAGTAGGTCGAGCCCGCGCTCGGGCCCTTGATCCCGAACTGGAGCGGCTCGGAGCTCAGGCGCTTCCACTGGAGATCGGGCCGCACGCCGACCGTCTCGTCGTAGCGCGGGTTGTTGCCGATATAGAGGTTGATGCCGGCGTTCGAGGAGACGAGCACCGGCTCGCCGCCGCGCGCGACGTTCCGCATGGTGACCGGAAGGATCGCGATCGCGGTCGAGGCGAGCACGACCCACCACCGCCGGCCGGCGCGCCACGCGAAGAGGGGCGCCAGGACGAGCGCGTTCCCGATAACGAGCGCCGCGAGGCCCGTCATGGCGCCCGCCCCCGACCAGAGGCGCGCGTCGTTCCGCGCGCGCTCGGCGCGGAGCGCGAGCCAGACGGCGGCGAGGAGGAGCGGAATGCCGAGGGTCGGCGTCAGGAGTTGGCCGTCGAAGTAGACGAGCGTGCCGTAGACCGCGGCGCCGTACCCGGCGGCGAGCCCGACGCCTCGTCCGAACAGGAGCGCCCCGATGCGGGCGGTCAGGACCGCGGTCGCCCCGCCGAGGAGCGTCTGAACGATCCGCGGAGCGAAGACGCTCCCGCCGGTCATGGCGTGGAGCGCCCCGAGGAAGTACGAGTACCCCGGGGCCTGCCAGAAGATCCGATCGGGGTGCCCGTGCCCCGCCGCGATCGCGCGCGCCGCCGCGTCGTACGTCGCGGCGTCGATGATGGGGACCTGGAACCAGACGGTGTCGTAGACGGCGAAGAGGTGGAGCAGCCGGGCGGCGACGGCGATGGCGAAGAGGAGCCACTCGGCCCGCGCCGAGAGCGCGCCTTCGCACGGCGCCGGGGAACGCCGAGTCCGCGACCGATCGGTGGGGGGACACACGATCGCCGACCTCCTCGATTGGGTGGTGCCGTGGCCCGTTACGTCTTCCGGCGGGCCCAGAACACGTAGAGCGGGAACCCCATCGCCGCGATCACGACGCCGGCGGCGGCGCGCCATCCGCTGGAACCGAGGTCGCTCGCGATGATCGCGACGGTGACCAGAATAAAGAGAATCGGCGTGACCGGGTAGAGCGGCGTGCGGTAGCCGCGCTCCGCCGCCGCGGCGGCGCCGGCCTCCCGCCGCCGGTGGACGAAGATCGCGGCGGTCGTCACGCCGTAGAAGAGCCAGGACGTCGTGACGAACCAGCCGGAGACGTCCTCGAACCCCTGCGCGCACCAGAGCCAGACGCCGGAGAGCGCCGCCTGGAGCCAGAGCGCGAAGTCCGGGGTGCCGCGGCGCCCGTGCACGTGCGCCGCGCGCTTCCAGAAGAGGCCGTCCGCGGCCATCGCGAGCGTCACGCGCGGGCCGGTCAGGACCGACGCGCTGATCGTCCCGAACGCGGAGATCGCGACCAGAACCGCGAGCGCGCGGCTCCCCCAGTCGCCGAGGATGCGGCGGATCGTCTCGCTCGCGACCGCCTCGTAGCTCCCCACCTCGGCCGGGCTCAGGACGGAGAAATAGGCGAGGTTGGTCACGACGTAGACCGCGATCACGATCACCGTGCCGAGGAGGATCGCGATCGGCATCGCGCGGCGCGGGTTCAGCACCTCGCCGGCGACGTACGTCGAATCGGTCCAGCCGTCGTAGGCGAAGAAGATCGGGATCATGGCGACGGCGAAGGCGAGGAGGAAGGGGCGCGCGGCGGCGGAGGCCCCGCCCGCGGCGCCGGCCGCGCCCGCCGCGCCGGCGGAGGGGCCAGCGTGCGGCAGCGCGAACGCGGCGGCGCAGAGCCCGAGGATGCCGATCACCTTGAGCGTCGTGAGGAGCGTCTGCGCCCCCGCTCCCTGCCTCACGCCGAGCCAATTGACGAGCGTGAGCACCCCGATCGCGGCCAGCCCGGCGGGAAGGCGCGCCGAGTCCGGCAGTCCGAGGGCCGCGCAGAAGTAGATGGCGAAGACGCTCGTGATCGAGGCGATGACCGTCGGCTTGATGACGGAGAGCGACGCCCAGCCGAATACGAATCCGAGCCGGTCGCCGAACGCTTCGCGGATGAAGACGTAGAGGCCGCCCGTCGCCGGGCTCGCCACCGCGAGCTCGGCCAGGACGAGCGAGCCGCAGAGGGAGAGGGCGCCGCCGACGATCCACGCGAGGAGCATCGAGGGCACCGTGTGGAGCTCGAGCGCGACGGAGTGGGGCGAGCGGAAGATGCCCGAGCCGATGATGCTGCCGACCGTGACGGCGGTCGCGGCGTAGAGGCCGATCTGACGCTTGAGGAGGGCGGGGTGCCCCGGCGGGTGCCCCGGCGCGGCGGCCTGAGCCATGCCCGGTTTATACCACGCCGCATCCAAAGGGCGTATGGTTTCCCCGATGGCCCACGACCCGATCGACCCGGCGACCCGCGTCGGCGCGGTCCACCTCACCGTGGCCGATCTGCCGCGCGCGGTGGCGTTCTACCGCGACCGCCTCGGCATGGCGCTTCTCTCCCAGGAGGGCCCGGTCGCGCGGCTCGGCGCCGCGGCGGGTCCCGGCGCCGCAGTGGGCCCCGAGCTCCTCGTCCTCACCGAGAGCCCCGGCGCGCGCCACCTGGCCGGCCGGACCGGTCTCTACCACTTCGCGCTCCTCACGCCGTCGCGCGCCGATCTCGCGCGAAGCGTGCATCTTCTGGCCGCGGCGGGACAGCGCTTCCAGGGATTCTCCGATCACCTGGTGAGCGAGTCGGCCTACCTGGCCGATCCCGAAGGGAACGGGATCGAGATCTACCGCGACCGGCCGCGGGAGGAATGGCCGCGCGAAAACGGAGGCTACGTGCTCGGCCTCGAGCCGCTCGACCTGGAGGGACTCCTCGAGGAGGCCGACCGCCCGGCGAGCGTCGCGGAAGGAGCGCCGCTCGCGGCGGGCACCGTCATGGGGCACGTCCACTTGCGCGTCGCCGACCTCTCCAGCGCGGAGGCCTTCTACGTGGAGGCGCTCGGCCTGGACGTCACGGCGCGGTACGACCGCTCGGCGCTCTTCGTCTCCGCGGGCGGCTATCACCACCACGTCGGCCTGAACATCTGGGGCGGTGCCGGCGCGCCTCCTCCTCCCTCGGACGGGGCGGGGCTCCGGCATTTCGAATTGGTGTTGCCGCACGCCCGCGCCCGCGACCGCGTCCTCGAGCGCCTCACCCGGGCGGCGGTGGCGCTGGAGGAGACGGACTCCGGCGTGCTCGCGCGCGATCCGTCGCGGAACGGCGTGATGCTGACGGTGGGAACGAATTCGCCGGCGCGCTGAAGCGGCGCGCCGGCGTCGTCGCGAAAACGTGGTGGAGGCGGAGGGAATTGAACCCTCGTCCGAACGCAGATCCCGAAGAAACAACTACGCGCGTAGTCCGTTATCCGTTTTCGCGGCCCCGGACGCCAACGGACTAGGTCACGGAACCACTATCCCGATGAAGTCTCGCCGTCTCGACTCGGGCGGATCTCGAGGGCCAGCCCACCTGAATGACGCTCGATCCAGCCCCGGCGGGCTCGAACCGGTCGAGCGCAAGCAGCCTAGTTAGGCCGCGAGAGCCAATTCAGAATTGGCTTCTGAGTTTTGCCGGTTGATTAACGAGGCCTACCGGCACCTCGGCGCGCGTTTCAACGTTCACGACGCCGTCGAATCCGTTCGCCCCCTTTTCTCGTGTGCGATGCTTTGGATGCCCGCGGAACCCATTCGTTCCACGCCTCCAGTTTAGCATCGGCCCGGCGGCGCGTATACTGAGGGCGCTGCGATCCGACCCCAGCGAATCCACGGTCGGGTCTCCGACCCGGACCAACCCCGGGAGGAATTCGATGCCCCGTATCCCGTTGCGATTTCTCGCGCCCGCGCTGCTGGCGGCCGCGGCCCTCATTCTCGGCCCTCCGGCGTCTCGCGCGGGCCAGGGCGACTACTCGATCCGCTTCGCTTCCGGCGCGGCCATACCGGTCGGCTCCTTCGGCACCGACTGGAAGAGCGGCGTTCCGATCGGGCTGACCATCTCCTACGGAAGCGGCAAGCACACGGACGTCGCGCTCGACATGTCCTACCGGCGGCTCAAACCGGCCATCCCGTCGTCCGAGCTCTTCGGCGTCAAGGACGACAACGTTCATCTCGGCGAGTGGAGGATCGGCGCCCGGGTGCGTCGCGAGCTGGCCGGCGCCGGAGCCACGCTCGATCCGTATGTTGTCGCCGGAGTCGCGATGTACCCGGTCCGCCTCGTCTCCGAGGACTCCCTCGGGGTGCTCGAGGTCACGTCGGCGAAGCTCGGCCTGAACGGAGGCGTCGGGCTCGACGTTCGCGTGTCGCCGGAGGTCGCGCTCGGCCTCGAAGGTCTCTACAACGGAGGGCAGGCGGCGGCGAAGAAGATCGGCTACGATTTCGTTCCGGACGTCGAGGTGACGTTGGGCCTCCGCTGGGTGCCCGGCGGAGGTTCTTCGGAAGACTAGCGAGGGAGCGTGCCCCAGACCCGCCACGTCGAGCGCCACTTCACGGCGAGCGAATCGGTCCGCGACGTCGTGATCGGAATGTCGGACGGACTCACCGTGCCATTCGCTCTCGCGGCCGGCCTCACCGGCGCGGTCTCCGCGACCGGCATCATCGTCACGGCCGGGATGGCGGAGATCGCCGCCGGGTCGATCGCGATGGGCCTCGGCGGCTACCTCGCGGCGCGGAGCGACGCCGAGCACTTCGAGAGCGAGCGGGAGCGCGAGCGACGCGAAGTGGCGGAGATCCCGGACGCCGAGGCGGAGGAGGTCGCCGCCATCTTCCGCGGCTACGGCCTCGCCGACGCCGAGATCGAGCCGGTGCTCCGCGCGTTCCGCGCCAACGAGCCGGCGTGGATCGACTTCATGATGCGCTACGAGTTGGGGCTCGAGGCGCCCGACCCGCGCCGCGCGCTGAGGAGCGCGCTCACGATCGCCGGCGCCTACGTGGCCGGCGGCCTCGTGCCGCTCGCCCCCTACTTCTTCGCGAAGACCGCGGGGGCCGCGCTCCCCGCTTCCGTCGGGCTCACCGTGGCCGCGCTCCTCGTCTTCGGGTGGATCAAGGGACGGTTCACCGGCGCGCGTCCGCTTCGTAGCGCGCTCCAGACGGCCCTCGTCGGCGGCCTGGCCGCGGCGGCCGCGTTCGCCCTCGCGAAGATGCTGGGGTGACGCCTAAACTCCCCGTGGAATGAACGCACACCACGCGACGATCCCGCGCGAGATCCGAACCGATCGCCTGCTGCTGCGGCGGTGGCTCCCGTCCGACCGCGCGCCCTTCGCGGCGATGAACGCCGACCCGAGGGTCACCGAGTTCCTGCCAACGCCCCTTTCACGGGAAGAGAGCGACGCGTTCGTGGCGCGGATCGAAGCCCACTTCGAGAAGCACGGCTACGGCCATTGGGCCGTCGAGATCCCCGGTGTCACGCCGTTCGCGGGGTTCGTCGGCCTCTCGACGCCGCGGTTCGACGCGCCGTTCCAGCCCTGCGTGGAGATCGGATGGCGGTTCGCCGCCGAGCACTGGGGCCGCGGCTACGCCACCGAAGGCGCCCGGGCGGTGCTCGCGTTCGGCTTCGACGTGCTTCGCCTCGGGGAGATCGTGTCGTTCACCGTGCCGGCGAACGCACGCTCGCGCCACGTCATGGAGAAGATCGGCATGACGCGCGGCCCGAAGGACGACTTCGACCATCCGCTCCTGCCCGAGGGGCACCCGCTCCGGCGCCACGTGCTCTACCGGATCGCGCGTGGGGACTGGAGGGCGCTCCACTCCGCCTCGGAGGAGACCTCGCGGATCCGGCTCTCCCCCACGCGATAGAACAGGAGCGGGAACTCCCACCGAGTGATCCGGCGTCTTCCCTGACCGTCATCCGATCTCCCGCCCGGGACACCGCGACAGAGCTGCGTCCATAGAAGCGATACTACCGCAACGAGGCACAGGTGGCGGCGATCGGAACCGAGGCCGAAACGTGTTAGCCTCCGCCCCTCACATGGAGAGATCATGCTGACCACCCGATTCACCCAGCTCGTCGGCTCTTCGGTGCCGATCCAGCAGGCCGCCATCGGATCGCTCACGAACCCCGCGCTGGCGGCCGCGGTGGCGAACGCCGGGGGCTTGGGGATGATGGCCCTCTACGGCCGCACACCGGACGAGGTGGGGGCTGCCGTCCGTGAGATCCGATCCCTGACCGCGGCGCCGGCCGGCGCGAACTTCATCCTGCATTTCATGGACGCGGGAGCGGTGCGTGAGTGCGTCGCGGCCGCCGCCGGCGCGCGAGCGCGGGTCGTCGAGTTCTTCTATTCCGAGCCGGATTCGTCGCTGATCGCCGCGGCCCACGCCGGCGGCGCGCTCGCGTGCTGGCAGGTGGGCTCGCGGGACGAAGCCGCGGCGGCGGCGGACGCCGGGTGCGACTTCGTCGTGGCGCAGGGGATCGAGGCCGGAGGGCACGTGCGGGGGCACATCGGATTGCTCGCCCTCCTGGACCAGGTCCTCGGCGCGGTTCGCGTGCCCGTCGTGGCCGCGGGCGGGATCGGCTCGGGGCGGGCCATGGCCGCCGCGCTCGCCGCCGGAGCGGACGGCGTCCGCGTCGGAACGCGTTTCGTCGCGTCGCTCGAGGCCGGGGCGCACCCGGATTACGTCGACGCGCTGATCCGAGCGGAGGCGAAGGACACCGTCATCACGGAGACGTTCTCCGGGAACTGGCCCGACGCGCCCCACCGCTGCCTCCGATCGAGCGTCGAGGCTGCGCTCGCCTTCACCGACGAGAACATCGCGGAAATCGTCGACGAGGAGACCGGCGAAGTCTACCCGATCCCCCGCCTCCACTCGTTCACCCCCCGCCGGGAGATGCGTGGGAACATCGCGGCCATGCCGCACTGGGCCGGCGAGTCGGTCGGCGGCGTGAAACGGGCTCAGCCGGCGGCGGAGATCGTGCGGGAGTTGGCGGCGGAGGCGGACCGGCTGCTGGCGGAACGGGGCCGTCGTTGATGCGCGTCCACCTCGTCGACGGCACGTACGAGCTGTTCCGGCACTTCTACGCGGTTCCCCCTCTCGCGGACGCCGCCGGCAAGGAGCGCGGCGCCGTGGTCGGCGTCGTCCAGACGCTGATCGCCATGCTCGAAGGAGGGGCGACCCACCTGGGCGTCGCGACCGACCACGTGATCGAGTCGTTCCGGAACGAGCTCTATGCCGGGTACAAGACCGGCGAAGGGATCGATCCCCGGCTCTGGCAGCAATTCGAGCCGCTGGAAGCGGCGGTCAAGGCGCTGGGGGTCGTGGTCTGGCCGATGGTCGAGGTCGAGGCGGACGACGCGCTCGCCGCCGCGGCCGCCGTCGCCGCCGCCGACAGGCGCGTGGAGCAGGTCGTTCTCTGCTCCCCCGACAAGGACCTCGCGCAGTGCGTGCGCGGCGATCGCGTGGTGCAGCTGGACCGCCGTAGCGGGAAGATCTGGAACGCGGGCGGAGTCGTCGAGCGGTTCGGCGTTCCCCCCGAATCGATCGCCGACTACCTCGCGCTCGTCGGCGACAGCGCCGATGGCTTCCCCGGCCTGCCGGGCTGGGGCGCCAAGTCGGCCGCGACCGTCCTCGCCCGCTTCGGTCGTCTGGAGAAGATCCCGAAGTCCGCGACCGACTGGAACGTGCCGCTGCGGGGGGCGGAGAAGCTCGCGAACACGCTGCGCGAGCACTGGGACGACGCGCTTCTCTTCCGGAAGCTCGCGACCCTGCGCACCGACCAGCCCAAGGTCACGGTCGATCAGCTCGCGTATCGGGGACCGACCCCGGGATTCGAAGCGCTCGCGGAGAGCTGGCGCCGGCCGAACCTCTTCGCGCGCGCCCGCGCGGCCGCTGGCGGGCGGGCTTGACGGCGGCCCATACTCCGCCGATGGATCCGGCGATTCGCTACGCTCGGCGGCGAGATCTCGACCTACGGGAGCTCGACTCCCTCTTCGCCGCCGCGTGGGGCAAGCCGAAACCGGGCTACGCGCGGGTGTTCGCCCACAGCTTCACCTGGGTGACCGCATCGTGCGGCGACGAGCTGGTCGGCTTCGTGAACGTGGCGTGGGACGGTGACACGCACTTCTTCCTGCTCGATACCACGGTGCATCCAAATTGGCAGCGCCGAGGAATCGGGCGCCGCCTGGTGCAAGAAGCGATCGAAGCCTGCCGGGGCCGCGGCGAGTGGGTCCACGTCGACGCGGACCAGGAACTGATGGCCGGGTTCTACCAGCGATGCGGCTTCAGACCGACGGCCGCCGGATTGGTGAGACTGGGATGACGGAGCGCGTCGACGGCACCGACGTGAGAATCGCGGCATCGAGGACCAACCACGCACAACTTCCCAATCCGGAGGAACCATGAGTCCGTTTCACCGCGCGATCCTCGCGGCGTTCGCGATCGCGGCCGTCGCCTTCGCCGGCCACGCCGCTCCGGCGCTAGCCCACGACCACGAGGGCCACGAGCACGTGCCCGTCCCGCCCGAGAAGCTGGGGACGGTCCACTTCGAGATCACCGCCGCGGCCGACGAGCAGAAGGCGTTCGATCGCGCGGTCGCGCTCCTCCATTCGTTCGAATACGAGGAGGCGGAGACGGCGTTCCGGAAGATCGCGGATGCCGATCCGCAGTGCGCGATGGCGCTCTGGGGGATCGCGATGTGCAACTACCATCCGATCTGGGGACCCACGACGCAGGACGACTACCTTCGGGGGAAGGCCGCGAGCGAGAAGGCGCTTCAGGTTGGAGGCAAGACCGACCGCGAGAAGGCGTACATCGAGGCGATCGCGACCTACTACAGGGACGACGACCACCTCGACTTCCCGACCCGAAAGGCGGCCTACGATACGGCGATGGCAGGCCTCCACGAGCGGTTCCCGGACGACATGGAGGGAACGATCTTCTACGCGCTCGCCATCCTCGGGACCGCGCCCACCACGGACAGGACCTTCGCGAAACAGCGGAAGGCCGCGGACCTGCTCAATGCCGTGCTGCCGAAGGCTCCCGACCATCCCGGCGTGGCCCACTACCTGATCCACAGCCTCGACTATCCGGGTCTCGCCGATCTCGCGCTCCCGGCGGCGCGGGCCTACGCCAAGATCGCGCCGTCGGCGCCGCATGCCCAACACATGCCGTCCCACATCTTCACGCGGCTCGGCCTCTGGGACGAGTGCATCGCCTCGAACCTCGCCGCGCAGAGGACCGCGCGGGCGCAGATGGCGCACACCCATCCCGGCGCGACGTACTTCGAGGAGCTGCACGAGCTGGACTACCTCACCTACGCGTACCTCCAGGAGGGGCGCTTCGACAAGGCCGACGAGATGCTGAAGACCATGCGCGCCGTAACCAAGGTGAACCAGGAGACGGCGTCGGCCGCGTACTCCTTCGCGGCCGTGCCGGCGAGGATCGCCCTGGAGCGGCATCAGTGGGCGGAGGCGGCGAAGCTCACGCCGTGGCCGGCGTGGTTCTCGTGGAACAAGTTCGCGTGGGCTGGGGCGCTGACGCAGGCCGCCCGTGGGATCGGAGCGGCCCGCTCCGGCAATACCCAGGCCGCGCGGGCTGCTCTCGCGGCGCTCGACTCCCTGCACCAGTCGCTCGCGGGCGCGGAGGGGTACAACTGGGCCGACCAGGTCGAGGTGCAGCGTCGCGAAGTGGCGGGATGGATCGCGCACGCCGAGCGGCGTGACCCGGAGGCGCTGGAGAAGCTGACCGCCGCGGCGGATCTCGAGGACTCGATCGACAAGAACCCGGTGACGCCCGGCCCCTTGATCCCGGCGCGGGAACAGCTCGGCGACCTCCTGATGGATGTGAAGAGGCCGGGCGACGCGGTCGCGGCCTACAAGGCCGTGCTCCAGGTGGCGCCCGGCCGGCGGAACGCCCTGGCCGGCCTCGAGGCGGGAATGAGGGACGCGGCCGCGCGGGGCTCGGCGCGGCCGTAGCGGTGGGCCGCGAGGCATGAAGCTCGTCGTCCGCCCGCTCACTCCCGACCTGTGGCCCGCCTTCGAAGATCTGTTCGGGAAGAGCGGCGCCAGCAACGGCTGCTGGTGCATGTATTGGAGGATCGGGAGCGCCTATCATGAGCGGCCGCGCGAGAAGAACCGCGCGGCGTTTCGGCGGATCGTGAAGCGAGGGCCACCCCCCGGCCTGCTCGCGTTCGACGGCGACACGGCGGTGGGATGGTGCCAGCTCACGTCCCGCGACGACTTGCCGTGGCTCGACGGGGCGCGGAGATTCCGGCGGGTGGACGACGTCCCGGTCTGGTCGCTCTCCTGCTTCTACGTGCGGCGGGGCCATCGCCGCCAGGGCGTCATGGCCGTGTTGATCGCCGCCGCCGTGAAGGCCGCGCGCCACGCCGGGGCGCCCGCGCTCGAGGCCTATCCCGTCGATACGGGCCGGCCGAAGAGCGGATCGAATCTCTTCACGGGCACCGCTTCGGCGTTCGCCCGCGCCGGTTTCACGACGGTGGCGCGCCACGTCGCGCACCGCCCGGTCATGCGGCTCGACCTCGGGATTCCGCCGCGCAGTCGGCGATAGCCTAGATAGCCTAGTCGTGGGCTTCTCTCCGCAAGACGCACCCGGCCGTCTTCTGTGACGCTTTTTTCAAGATATCGAGAAAGCGGCTCCTCGCCGCACCGCGCTTGCTGCTAGCGCATCACACCGATATCGCCGCGTCCGTTTCGACAGGCGATCTCTCGTTGCGTGACTTGGATCACGCGAGCCCATCACCATCCTCCAGGAGGAACCATGAGTATCGGACTTCACTCGACGCGTGCATTCGCCGCTCTCGCCTTGGTCGGCGTCTTCTGCGGCGCATGCAGCAAGGACAGCCATCTGCGGCCCGCGATGGCTCCGCAATCGAACGAGGCCGGCCTCCTCGCGGCGCCGTCGAAGGCGGCCGCCACGACGGCCGCCAGCACGAAGGGGGCCGCGGGCGAGATGCCCGCCTACTACGATGGCGAGCTGATCACGATCAATTCGACGGAGGTCCCGAAGGGCGCTTCGGCGGCGACGATCGCGAACAACCAGAGCATCAACGAGATCTATGCCACCAACGACCTGGACGACGAGCAGGACTTCTTCCCGGTGATCGACGCGATTCAGGGCGACGGCTTCAATCCCCTGTGGCGGCAGAACCTCATTGTCTTCAACCCGGGATTCACGCCTCACCAGTTCGTCTCGGATGAGGAGGTCTTGGACGCGGCCTCGGGAGCCAATCCCGAGATCCACCTGGTCGTGACCGACGAGGTCTATCGCTGCGCGGTCGTGTCAGGAAGGTAGCGCCGACGGCCGGCGGGGTCGGGTGCGGGTGCCGCCCCCACCCAGCCCCTGCTTGGCGCAGGGTACTATCGACTACACTTGCGGAATGATTGGCGCCCGCGTCCTCGAGCTTCTCGCCGTTCTGCATTCGTGCGGGATCGCGGCGACGATCGACGGCGGCTGGGGCGTCGACGCGCTGCTGGGGCGCGAGACCCGGCCCCACAGCGACCTCGACCTGGTGGTCGCGCTCAGCGACGTTCCGCGAATCCGCGAGGCGCTGCTGCCGTTCGGCTTCACGCCGCACGAAGACCATCTCCCCACCGGGTTCGTGCTCCGGGGCAAGGGCGAGCAACTCGACTTCCACACCGTCCGCTTCGACTCGGAGGGCGGTGGGGTGCAGCCCCAGCCGGACGGTGGGTCGTTCCGGTATCCGCCCGAAGGCTTCGTCGTGGGGAAGATCGCGGGCGCGGCCGTTCCCTGCATCTCGGCGCCCGTGCAGGTCCTCTGTCACCTCGGGTACGAGCTGACGCGGAAGGATGCCCACGACGTCCTTCTGCTCTGCAGCGCGTTCGGCATCCCGATTCCCGAGGTGTACGCGCCTTTTCTCGGTGCGGACACGGGGGCGGACTAACTCCGCGATTCGAGGCGAGCCGCCCGACTCGAGGCGAGTCGAGAGGCGCGATACTCGTAGTCGATCCACGCCTGCTTTCGCGGTCCGGCGATCTCCCAGCGCAAATGCAGTCCCCACTCCCACACCCGAGCGTCGGCCGAATAGCGATCCTCCCCGCAGACGTGCGGCTCGACCGAGCGCCAGGAGCCTGTGGCGTCCAGCGCGAGGTCGAAGAGGAAGACCGGGCGACTCTCACCGAAACGAAGGTGCTCGAGGCGGATCCGCCCGGACTCGACCCGGCGCCAACGAAGGACGTTATGGAATCGCGTCTCCGCGCCGGCGACCGGTCGCCACGTGCCCGTCTCGGTGAATGTCAGCGCGGCCACGCTCGGCGAGTCGACCACGACGGAGCCGACGCCCGCGCCGTTCCACCCGGTCCGATCGTCGCTGCGCGCGACCATACGGAGGCACCGGATCCGTCCGAGACAGTTCCAGAAGGCCTCGTCGTGGTCCGCTGGCCGCGCCTCTGGTGTTGGAAGATCGCGTGAGTCCATCCGAGGTCCGCCGCATCTATGGATGTGGATTCCCGGAAGCAAGATCAAAGGCCAAGCCCTCCGGAGGCCCGAATCGTGACCGCAACGCTGCGTCTTGCCGTCCTCGCCCTCGTCCTCTCCGCGGTCACCGCCGCTAAGCCAGCGCTCGCCCAATGGACCCGTGTCAACGAGATACCCCCGACGACCATCTTCTCGGTCTGGGCGAACGGCGACACGATCACGGCGGGCGCCGACACCGTGATCTACGTCAGCACCGATGCGGGGGCCACGTGGAAGCCATCGGCGAAGCCTGCACCCGACGTAACGATCATCGATGCGGTGAGAATGCGCAACGGCCGTCTCTACGCCGGCACCCAGAGCAAGGGCGTGTTCATCAGCGATGACCTCGGCGCCACCTGGGTCGATTTCAATCAGGGGCTCGTCGGCGGATTCGCTGATTCGCAGCTGCTCGTCGTGGATCTCTTGATCCGCGGCGACAGCTTGTACGCGGCGACCGCCGGCGCCGGCGCATGGGTGCGGAATCTCACCTCCGGGACCTGGGGCCGTTTCGGCGACTTCGAGGCGTTCGAGGCGCCGAGCATGCAGGCGATCGCCGCGGGAGGGTCGCGCCTGCTCGCGTCGGCCGGTTTCAACGGCCAGGTGTTCTTCCGCGATCCGGGGCAGCCGGACTGGACGGAATCGCTCCTAGAAAACGACCGGTTCGCGCCGGGGCTGGCCCCGCTGACCGCGATCTGGACCGGGCGGAGCTGGGTCGCGGGGACGAACATCGGAGTGTTCATCAGCGCGCTCGGTCAATCCCCGTGGACCTTCGTGGACGTAGGCGTGCGCGGGCCGCTTCTCACCGCCACGTTCGCGCTTCGAGGCCACGAGCTGCTCGGCTCCTTCATGAACGGTAGCACGGCGATCGAGATCAGCCGGGACGACGGAGCGACCTGGCAAGTGCTCGACACCTTGCCGGGCATCGTGACCGTCAACATCGCGACGGCCGGCGACGTGCTCTACGCCGCCCGCTTCCCCGACGGCCTGTGGCGCCGCCGGCTCCCGCCCGAGGCGGCGGAACCGCCCTCCGCGGCCCTGCAGTTCGGGATCAGGAGCGCTCAGCCCATTCGGGAAGCCGCCCGGTTCTCGTTCGATCTCCCCGAGCCCGGGCGCGTGACGATCGACGTGTTCGACGTGGCGGGCCGCCACGCTTCGAGGGCTCTCGACGCGTCGATGTCGGCGGGGCCGCACGAGGTCCCCTGGAGCGCCGGGGACATGGCATCCGGCGTCTATTTCGCCCGATTGAGCGTCGGAGAGCGAACCGAGGCCATACGGCTCGTTCGCGTGCGCTGAGTCCCGCGGCAATTCCGCCTCGGGGCGCTCGAGCTGGCGGCGCGTCCGGTAAGACTGGCCAGGGGTCGGCGTTACGGCAAGATGTCGCCAGCCCATTGACTCTGACGGGCCACTTTCGAGACCCTTCCGGCGAAGGGAGGGCCGTCATCATGAGCACAGCCCGCTACCTCCGCCTCGAACGATCATTCGCGCACGTTTTCGTCTGCCTCTTCGTGTGGGTACTCGTGTTTGCCGACGTACCCGCGGCGCTCGGCTCCGGCGAACCTCAGGAATCGTTCCTCTACCAGAATTTCGTTCGAGCGTCGGAGGTGCTCGACCGCGCGGTGGCGGCGCACGGCGGCGAGCCGTTGCTCCAACGGGCGCTGGACATCCGAATCTCGTTCACGGGCACGTTGATCAACGAAGGCCATTTCGCCCGACCCTGGGCACAGTTGGACTACCCCATCGAGGGGACGTTGATCTATTCCTCCGGGCTCCGGGCGTCGAAGTCGGAGATGACGCGGCAGGAATCCGGCCGGGGCTGGCCCTCCTTCGCCATCGTCGGCCCGGCCAACGGACTCGTGCTCCATACCGGCCGGAGTCGGCCGGACTCCATTCCGGAAGCCGACCTCGAGACCCGCCTGCGGGAAGAGCTCGAAATCCTCCCCCAAGAGTATCTGCGCCAGGCGCGAGCCGGGGCCGCCGGTCTCCGACTGCTATCGGGCTCGGACACCTGCGACGTGCTCACGTACACTCTCGACAACGGCGAGGCTCGGGCGCTCTTCCTGGACGCCAAGACGCATCTCTTGACCCGCGTGGAGCGAATCGGCCATTGGAAGCACAAGGGGGATCGGTTGGAGTGGCGGACTTTCACCGATTACGTCGAACGGAACGGAATCGCGGTACCCCTGCACTCGGAAGCCCACACCGAGGGCGACTCCTATCAGTTCAACGTCCGTTCCGAAATCACCAAGGCCGAGTTCGGCTCGATCGTGAACACCGATGAGCTTTCCATTCCGGAGGCGTTCCGAGCCGGCTTCGAGGAGTGGACGCTCCGGTCGCCGAGAGCGGAGGACCAGGACGAGCCATTGCCGTCCCACGATTTGGGAAAGGGCGCCTACATCATTGAGCTGCCCCCCAGCACGGCACGATCGCTGCTCGTGGCCTTCTCCGATTTCGCCGTCATCGTGGAGGCCGGGGATTACAGCGAGATCTCCGAGAGGCTGCTGGCTACCGCGGATCTCCTGCTGCCCGGAAAGCCCGTCCGCTACGTGGCCATGACGCATCATCACCCGCTCTACGCCAACGGCCTCCGCCCCTACGTGCAGCGAGGGATCACCGTCCTGACGACCGCGGGCAACGTCTCCTACTATCGTGATCTGGCCACGCGGCCCTATCGCGTCCACCCCGACGCGCAGCAGCGAAACCCACGGGAACCCAAGATCGAGGTGATCCATGGTTCCCGGACCATCCGGGACGGAACGCAGAGGCTGGAACTCTACGAGTTCGATTACTCCACCCATACGGACGAGTTCGTGCTGCCCTACCTGCCCAGCCACAAGCTCATCGTGACCGGCGACATGGTGTACATCCTCCGCGACAAGAAGCCCGGCCCGGCGAACATCCGAGAAAAGGCCATCTACCGCGTCGTCAAAGAACGAAAGCTGGATGTCCGGAACATCATGCAGACCTGGTTCCTGCAACAATCCGATCACACCGTGCCGTTCTCCGCCCTCGAAGAGAAGATCCGGCTGGCCGAAGCGAAGGAGTAGCCGTCGGCGCGAGGGCGGCGGCTGTTGCATCCACTTCGAGTCGGGCCGCCAACGACGTCATGGTGGGGCCGCGGCGGTCGGCGCCTACTTCGGCCAGGACGTCCGGCGCATCGTCGACCGGCTGCTCCCCGAGGGACGGCCGTGCCGGTGGAACACGCCGCGCGCCCTGATGTCCGCTACGGAATGAGTATTTCGAATGTCGTGTCCGCCGTCGCGGCCACGGCCTGAAGACGGATCGTCCACTCGCCCGTCCCAGAGTCGTAGGTCTCGAGATCATAGGATCGATCCCGCTCCAGGACGAACCTGAATTCGCCCTGAGGGCCGGACCTGATGGCCGCGACTCGACGGAGCTCGTCGCCCACTTGCCTGACGAGGAGGGTGACATCGGACACGGACTCGCCGGTGCCAACCCGACGAACAGTCCCCGTCCACTCGGCTCCGCTGAGATCAGCGTCGATCGAGACAGGGCCACCGATTGTCACGGGATCCGTGACGCGGGGAAAGATGTAGAAAGGGGATGGTGGCTGAAACCAGATCCGGTAGGTGCCGGATGGGGGGTACAAGAGATAGCTACCATCGGCCTCGGTGACGCTCTGGACCACGTAATCGGCCCTCACTCGAACATCGCCCATGGGGAGTCCATCCGGCCCGTAGACGTGACCCGAAACCGGGATCCCGTTGAGTTCGATGTCCATCGCCACGTCCGCCGAGATCGCCACTCCGGTGATGGATCGACCCGGCAGGCCCGACAGATAGTCCGCGTCTCTCGCATTGAACGAATAGGTGCCCCCAGGCAGCAGGAGCGAATAGCTCCCGTTCGCCAGAGGCGACCGGGCACCTCCGTGCGTCCCGGGGCTTTGCGCCGAGACATATCCGCTGTCGATCGGTGCGCCGGTCGGCCCGATGACTCGACCGGTGACGCGGAATCCCTGAAAGCTGAAATCGTACCGCCCATGGCTGCTCGAGAACGCGACCCGATCGTCGTGCACTGGGGCCCCATAGTCATCCGGCGGATAGACGAATACCGCGTACTTCCCCGACAGCAGGGAGACCTTGTAGAGGCCGAGCGAATCGGTCGCCGCGGTCTCCCACTCCGCCCAAGCGGTCTCGCCGGGCTGGAACGAAACGAAGGCGCCCCGAAGAGGCTCGCCGGACGGGCCGGAAATGCGCCCCTCCACCGTCACCGGGATCCGAGGCGCCGTCGGCATCCGGGTGCAGGAGATACCGAACGTAATGGTGACCACGAGCAGCGCGCGTTGGATCCGGGCGGGCGCCCGTGAACCGTGCCTCAAAACTCCACCCCGATGCCGGCGATGACGGCCCCGAGGGTTCGCGCTCGGTTCGGTCCCACGAAGGAAACACTTCCGTCGAGACTGTACGTGATGTCCTGCTGAGAGTAGAGATCAATGGACGATTCGACGAACCCGAACGTCTGGGGCGCCAGTCGATAATCGGCGCCCAATCCAAACGTCGCGGCCCCACCCGCCGTCGTGGGCGTGTCGTTGAGAAGAAAGAGGAGCCCACCTGGGCCCGCCAGCACGTACGGACGGAATCGGCCCGTCAGGAGATTGGCCCGGCCCAGGACCCGAAGTGCGTCCACATAGGCGGCTTTCCCCGTCGGCTCGCGATACGTGTGCGCCGCCACGAAATCGAGCAAGAGCGCCCAGCGGCGACTCAATCCCAGACCGACGCGACCTCCGAAGGCGAAGTCGTTGCCAAGCTCGAGTTCTTTCGTGAAGAGCCGGGCGCCGATGGTGATACCGATGATCGCCGGACGCTCCTTGGGTGTCGATTCGAGCGCGCCGGCATCGGCAGGCCGTGCTCCCGCGGCCAAGATCAGAAGACCCATGAACCCGAGCGCGAGGGCCCTGGCCCGCGGTGTCGCGATGAGAGAAGGCAAGCGTTCCTCCCGTCAGGCCCTGGTCGCCTCGCTCTGGGTCGCCGCATCCGCGGGCGGAAGGAGTCCGTTGATCCATTCCTGCCACACGGCCCCTTCGCGCGCCGCGACGGCCCGCGCCTGCGCGCCGTAGAGATAGAGACGAACCGACAGGCAGACCTGGTCGCCCATCGCGATCGGGAGGAAGTGGGCGACGCCCGAGGTCGGTTCCTCGAGGCGAAGGAAGAGTTCTTCATGTTCCTTGTCGACGACCCGATCGACGACTCCCGCGAGGCGAGGCGCGCCTCTGGCCGTCTCCACACGCTGTCCTTCGGCCAGCCGCGCAAGGCCTAGCGAGCCAAGGAGCCTCTCCCAGGTCGCGGACCTGCTTTCCGAGCTCATGGCCATGAGGGCGATGATCTCGCTGGGCTGCCCACGGAAGTGGGCGACGTAGATCTTGAGGATACGGAAGAACGCGGGCCAGCCTCTCTCGATGTCCTCGAACTGATTGTCCCAATCGTCGGTGCTCGCGAACCAACTATGCACGACGCGAACTCGACACATGCCACCTGCCTTTGCCTCGACCGTCCACTCGTCCGCGACCGTCGGTGAGCCGGGGCCCATGCCGCCCTGGTTTTCGGCGACGAATCGGCGAGGAGGGTCCCAGGCCGTGATGACGGCCTCCGATTCCATGCCCGGACCGAAGTCGAGGGCGATGGCGCCGCCTTCGCGCTCTTCGAGCTTGGTGGGGACGAACCACGCGGATATCCCTGGTCCGGTCGCGATCGCTTGCCAAACCTCCTCCGGCGTGCCGGGGACTTCGGTCTCGACTCCGACGGAGCGACGTCCGGACGGATCCTTCTTCACGGGCATGTTGGCTCCTTCCTACGGGCCCTGCCGGGTGGAGGGTGTGCCACGACCACCAGCCGATGCGCGCGGCCGCCGGGGGCCGACCCATCGGGGTAGCGCGCGACGAGTTTCGTGATTGGATCACCGACGAGATTTCCCGTCAAGCGAGTTGGCACCGCGCGCGAATCCATCCTTCCGCTCTGTGATACCTTCGGGCGTCCGATTTCCGCGGGCGTACACGCCGACTCTCACGATTAGGGGGGATCACTCGTGATCCGTCGAATCCTGCTTTCGCTCGCCGCACTGATCGTGGTGCTGGTCGCAGGAGTCGCGGCGCATGGAACATCCCGCCCGGCACCTTCCACGCGCGCAACATCACCCCGGACTCGCAGACCGGGATCGGCCGCTTCGCCGACCGCGAGGTGGGGCGTGCCCTGCGCTTCGGGGTCGGCCGCGACGGCCGCGCCTTGCTCCCCTTCATGGAGTTCCAGGGGCTCTCGGACGAAGACCTCGTCGCCGTCGTGTCCTACCTACGGACGCAGCCGCCGGTTCGAAACGTCGTGCCGCCGCACCGCTACAACTTGCTCGGAGCGATCGTGAAGGCCACGGTTCTCGCCAACCCGGTCGGGCCCAAGGGCGATCCGCCAAGGGAGAGCCCGCGCGGAGCGACCGTCGAGAACGGGCGCTACCTCGTGGAGTCGGTCGCGCTCTGCTGGGCATGCCACACGCAGCGGAACGACGCGACGGGCGAGCTGATCGGGCCACGCTTCGGCGGCGCGACCGGCTTCATCGAGCCGAACGATCCGGCTCACGTTTGGTCGCCTCCGAACATCACGAGCGACCCCACCGGGAAGACGGGCCAGCTGACCGAGGATCAATTCGTCGCTCGCTTCCGGACCGGCCGCGTGCTGCCCGGATCGCCCATGCCGTGGCAGGGTTTTTCGCGTTTGGACGAGAGCGACATTCGCGCGATCTACCGGTATCTCAGGACCGTGCCGCCCGTGCGCCGCGAGTCCGGGCCGGCCTTCGTCGACGCAAAGCGGAAGTAGTCGCTGACCGCGCGGGCTGGGCGATCTCGTGGACCCCGTGCGTCGGAGGCACGAGATGCTGGGCGCTGGTCGAACAGTTATGCGAACATCAGGCCATGAACATTCCGGACCTACAGGAATTCTCCTCGCCAGACCATGTCACGCCCTATGGGGGTCCGTTGCCAATCCAGCGGGGCGGGAAGTGGGGGCGCGGCCTATTGCCCAAAGGCACCGTTCTCCGCGCCGTTGGCTGGCTCGGGAATCAGGTGCCCTCCTCCGG
>DASVDZ010000031.1:0-100747 GCA_036380835.1 Candidatus Eiseniibacteriota bacterium
GCCAGAGCCGGGAGAAGGAGTCGAGGAGGATCGCCGCGCCGGGCACCCGCGCCTCGTCGATCAGGTCGGGGGCGAAGTCATGCGACGCGAGGAGCGAGCCGTGCCGGTCGTACGCGAGCAACGAGCCCGCGGCGCGGTCGAGCACGAGCACCGATCCGCGCGCGTCGATGGCGAGGTCGGCGGGCTGGACGAGCCGCGCGTCGTCGGCGCCCGCCAGCTCCACTTCGTGCTGGAACCGCCCCCCGGCGTCGACCTTCACGACCCTCCGGCGGGACGCGTCGAGCACGTAGAGCGAGCCGTCGGCGTCGTAGACGAGCCGGGAGGGCCGCTCGATTCCCCACGCCTCGAGGGTCGCGCGATCGAGGACGCGCTCGGTGCGCAGGCCGCGCGGGGGCCCGATCGCGGGCTCCCGCAGGGACGGCGTGCCGATCGCGGCGCGCGCGGATCCCGCGAGGGGGCAGACGGGCGCGAGGAGGGCGACGAGGGCGACGAAGGAACGGAGCGACGGACCGCTCATGGGTTGGCGGATTCGGCGGGGCGTGGCGGGGACGGGGGGACTAGAAGCGACGCGTCAGGAAGACCCTCCCGCTCCCGTCGGACGCGGTGTCGGTCGCGAGGCGAATCCCCTCGTCGCCGATCCCGTTCCGCGCGTCGCGCGCGAGCTTCCGATGGAGCACCTGCGTGTCGATCACGCTCGCGATCCGGTTCAGGATCGCGAAGGCGAACGAATACTTGGCCCGGTCGAACGCGCGGTTGCTCCGCTCGCGCGTGTCGCGGTAGGCCTGCTGGAGATCGGGCGACGACCAGGACCACGCGCGGTCTCCCGAGGGAAGCCGCTGGGCGACCCAGGCGTCCTGCGCCGCCGGATCGTCGGGGAACTGGTCGCGCGCCTCGCGGCGCAGCGTCTCCTCGTACGCGTCGGCGCCCGAGCCGCTCGACGTCGCGTAGCGCCCCACCAGCTTCCAGTAGTCGTCGCTGGCGCTTTCGACCCCGACGCCGGCGTTGAGCTGCGCCTGCTCGACGTAGTCGTTGCGGCGCAAATGCCCCGCCACCTGAAACCACGTGTAGTGCGTCCAGATGAGCCCCTCGGTGATGAAGAAGCCGGTCGCCCGTCCCTTCGCGCCGAGGGACCACTCGCCGGCGCCCGGAAGGAGGAACGACAGGAGGAGCGCCTTCTTGCCTCCCCCGACGCGCCCCGCTTCGCCCGTGTCGTCCGTCGCGCGCGCCTCCCGCCACGAGAGCGCGGGTGCCGGGTCCGCGGCGGCCGTCGCGGCTCCGGCGATGATCTCGCCCCCGTAGAGATGAGCGAGCGGCGCCCACGCGCCGACGGCGCGGGGCGGCGACGCCTCCGCGAACGCCGCGCTCGGGCCGTCCGCACGGGCCGGGAGCGGCGCGAGCGTCAGCGCGAGCGGCGTCGCCGCGACGAGGAGCCGCGCCACGGCGCGGCGCGCGCCCGTCATGGCGACGTTACAAGCGCTTTCGAATCTCGAAACCAAACGAATTCTCGTTCGAGAAGGGCTTCGTATGGACCTTGAACCGGAGCTGCGTGTCCTCGCCGAGCGACGCGCGCCCGCGACTCCGGAGGATCCGGAAGACGTCGACGGAGCTGACGACCCGGTTCAGGAAGCTCCCGGTCACGGCGTAGCGCGCGTCCTTGAGGAAGTTGTTCGAAGCGTTCCGGATGCCGCGATTGAAATTCCGGTTGGCCGGGTCGTCCCAGCCGCCGGCGTACGTGCTCAGCTTGACGATGTCCTCGTAGTAGTGCTGCTTGTTGTGGGCCTGGAAATACTGGATGAGGCTGTCGGCGTCGGGCGGCGGCGATCCACCCCCGTAGCTCGCGACCCAGCGGTCGTAGCTCCAGTGGTCGTCCGCGTGGGCGATGTACTGCCGCTCCTTGTCCTTGCCCCGATCGTGATAGTAGAAGTACGAGACCCAGGCGGCCCCCTCGAGGCCGAGGTGCGCCCATCCCCGCTTGTTCCCCGCGTAGAGATGCCCGGCCCCCGGCACGACGAGGTCCATCAGGAACGCCTTGCCCGGGGACTTGTGCGACTCGGTGGACGGGACGAGCGGCGCCGCCGGGGGCGACGCGACGGCGACCGGGTCGCTGTGGGGCACCGCGGATTCGGAATCCGCGATCGCGCGCTGGGCCAGGATGATCTCGTTCGGCGAGAGCGGCTGGTAATCGAGGAGCGACGCGCGTGCAGTGCCCGAGAGGAGCAGAAAAGCGGCCGCGACGAGAATCCCTACGGGTTTCGGTCGGCGAGCAGTCAGGAGCGGGATCCCTTCAACCGGTCTGAAGTGGAGCACCATCAATGCTTTATTGTACTCCGATCGGGGTCAACGGACAACCGCGAACTTCTGGAACGCCACCTGGCTCGCGCCGCCACGCTTCACCTCGAGACGAACGATATAAACCCCGCTCGCGAGATCCTGTACCGGAATTCTGGCCACGTTCTGCGTCGCCGACGTCGATCCCTGGACGCGCCGCACCTCGTTGCCGAGGGGATCGAGCACGCGGATGTCCACCGAACCAACCCCTTCGCCGAGGGTGTACGCGATGCCGATGTCGTTGCCGCGCGCCGGGTTCGGGTAGCAGTAGAGCGAACCCCGGGCGAGCGCCGTGGCGGGGGGAGCGGCCGGGGCGAGGTAGGGATCGTCGAGCACGGAGCTCCTCCGGCGGTTCCCTCCGTAGCCGATCCAGGGCGTGCGGGGCGAGGTGCCATCCGTGGTGAAGAGCGCGCTGTCGGCGCGGGCGTCGACCTGGAAGCCGTTCCAGAGGCCGTCTCCTCCCCCCACGACCACGTGGAGCCACGCCGGCCCCGGAGGATCCGGGGGATTCCCCGTGTCGTCGAGCGAGAGGAGGAGCGGCGAGAGGCCCGGCCCCGCCTGGCTCGCGATCGGGTAGCCCGCGATCGCTTTCCCGTCGTTCCCGAGCGCCACCAGGACGCCGTTCGCGAGGCCGACCAGGAGCTCGGACCCGCCGCGGCCGTCGAGGTCGCCGACGACCGGCGAGCCGGTGGTCGCGGTCGCGGCCGCTCCGTACCGCTTCCAGAGCGCGACGGGCCAGCCCTTCGGCTCGATCCCGTTCCGATTCCAACGATGGGCGTTTCCTTCGTTGTCCACCGCGAAGATCTCCGGATAGCCGTCGCCGTCGAGGTCGCCCGCGGCGGCGGCTCCCGGAATCGTCGTCGCGAGCTGGACGGGCCACCCGGGCAGCTCGTTGCCGTTCAGGTCGAAGCAGTGGACCGTCCCCTGCGGCCGGTCGACGACGACGATCTCGAGGTCCCGGTCTGAAGCCCGGTCGACGTCCACGCCGAGGATGTAGGGATCGAAATTGAAACCGCCGACCTGCCAGTGGCGGTCGACGACGCCGGAGCCCTTGGCGGCCTGGCTCACGAGGCGGATGTCGCCGTTCTCGAGCGCGTACGCGACCATGTAGCCGCCCGCGCCGGTGAAGCGTCCGACGGCCAGGTTCCCGATTACGCGCGACGCGATCGGAACGCTTCCGGAAAGGAGCGAGTCGCAGATGGACGCGACGATCGGCGCGACGGCGACGCTGTCGGAGGGCGAGATCTCGAAGATGCGGCCGTCGTTCGCGCCGACGACCACGCCCCCGAGCGCGAGCGGCGAGAGGACCGGCGCGGTCGTCGCGGTGATTCCCGCTCCCAGGGACGGGGGCCAGCCGAAGAGCGCGGCCGAGTCGAGCGAATCGCGCGAGGCGGGACGCACCGCGTAGACCTGCCCGTCCTCTCCCGTCGCGACCACCGCCGCGCCGTGCGGGGCGGCCGGATTCCGATGGAAGAGGCTGTCGGCGAAGAGGACCGCCCCGTGGATCGGAGCCGGGAGCGTCGCGAAGCGGCCGTCGCCGTTCGCCGTGTAGTAGGGCTCGCCCTGCGACGTCCACGCGTAGACGAGGCTGTCGGACGACCCGACGACGTTCCGCCTTCCGTCGTGGAGCAGGCTCCCGTACGTGGGCGGCGCGGCCGGGAGGCCGAAATCGGTGAAGACCGGCCACCCGAGCGCGCGCCACTCCGAGAGGACGTCGAGGTCCATGTTCGGGCCGGACGGACTCTTCACGGTGATCGCGAGATGGCTCTGGCCGCCGTCGTTGCTGGCGGTCGAGGGGCTCGTGTCGGGCGCGAGCCGCGTCCGGTTGCCGACGAAGTACGGATCGAACGGGCTCCCGAAGAAGTAGCGCGAGTTCGGATCGCCGATGTCTTCGATTCCGTCCGCCTCGACCACCGCGACGCCCCTGCGGTCGGGGTTGGAGTTGATGCCGTAGTCGGGCGGGATGTTCGGGCCGAAGATCACCGTGTCGTCGACGTGCCAGACGAGGATTCCCTGGCCCGGGAGGAGGAAGTCGTACTCCTTGTCCCCGAGCGAGTCGCTCGGGTCGTCGCTCGAGAGGCCGGGGCCCAGGAGCACGCTCGTCGTCGAATCGCGGTCCAGATAGATCGTGTTGTCGCCGTTCAGGTCGGCCTCGCGGTTCTCGACGAGGTAGTACTCGTCGCCCCCCAGCGGGAGGTAGAGGAGGCGATCGTTGAGTTCGGTGGCGCGGAGCGTGGTCGACGTGGAACGGCCGGGGTCGAGGAGGTCGAGCCGGTCGGGCCAGAGCTGTGTCTTGCACCAGGGGTCGAGGCTCGTCGGCAGGATGCCGGTCGCCTCCACGACCGCGCCGGTCTTGGAGTCCGTCACGAGCGTGCTCAGGAGGTACCCCGAATCCATGTTGCTCCAGACGCCGACCGCCGGGAAGAACGTGTTGATGTCGTACAGGTCCGGAAGCCCGAGCACGTGCCCGTATTCGTGGGCGAGGGTTCCGTTCAGCGCGCTCAGGTAACCGTCCTGATTCTCGGTCTCCGGCATGACGAGCCCGCCGAAGATCGTGACGGCCCCGCCGTTCACCGGCACCGAGTCGGTGAGCCCGATCTCGAACGTCGGGAAGTCGCGCGGGCTGTCCCCGGCGATGTCGGTCTGGAAGTCGGAGCCCGCGTGGAAGAGGGCGACGGCGTCGAAGTCGCCGAACGGGATCGAGTCGGTCTGGTCGGCCATCGTCACCGCGTCCTTGAAGAAGCGCTGGGCCTCGTCGTACGAGGCCTGGCCGAGCGTCCAGGGTCCGTAGTCGCCGGTGTCCCCGAGCCGGTACGCGGCCGAATCCCCCTTCGGATAGACGTCGTACGTGATCACGAGGTTGCCGTACGAGGTGAAGCGCCAGTAGCGGGAGAGCGCCGCGAGGTGCGACAGGAAGTAGTTCCGGTCGTGCGGGGGCGGGTCGATCACCATGCCGAGCGCCTTCCCGTCGCGCATGTCGAACCGGCCGTCGGGCGTCGTGGTCTGCGAGCCGAGCCGGTCGGTCGCGAAGTCGATCCTGAGACCGAGCACGCGGAGGGTCTCGGGCGTGCCGGTGAAGGCGCGGGTCCGCTCGAGCGCCCCGGTGGCGAGCGACGGCGCGAGGAGCGGGAGGCGTCCGGCGCGCGCCCCCGAGACCCAGGGCCCCCGGCGGACCGGGCCGAGCCGGTGCGGCAGCGCCCGGGCCAACTCCGCGCGGCGGATCGCGACGGCACGCGCCTCGGGGCTCGAAGGGGCCCCCGCGGGGAGGCGGACCGCCTTCAGGGCGCCGCGGGGCGGCGTGGGCGCCGGGGCGGAAAACGCGACGGGAGCCAGGCCCGAGGCCTGGCTCCCGAGGAGGCAACCGGCGATGAGGAGCGCCGCGCGGCGCGCGGCCTTCGGCTGCGTCCGCACGAGCGTCGTCCCGCCGTGTCTAGAAGTGGTAACTGGCCGAGAAGCGGCTGACTCGATCCAGGTACTTCGACTGCGGCACCGACGCGTAGTCGAACCGGAACCCCCGGTACTCCAGGCCGAGACCGAACGTGAAGTCGGTGATCGTGCCCCGCGGGTCGCTCACGTAGCCGGTGCGAAGCGCGAGGAGCCGGTTGAACTCGTACTCGGCGCCGGCGTCCCAGACGTCGACCGCCAGCGTCCGGTTCGGAAGCAGGTAGCGCGTCGCGTCGGCCGCGATCAGGACGCGGTGCACCTCGTTCTCGATCGGGGAGTAGGAAACGCCAAGGCGGAGGTTCCGGCCGAGCGGATCGGCCTGGTCCTCGTCGATGTACGCGATCTTCGGTCCCAGGTTGTCGATGGTCCCGCCGAAGGAGGCCCGCCACTGCGGCACCTTGAGGAGGCCGCCGATGTCGGCGGCGAACGTCGAGCCGCGGCCCGGCCGGTTGTCCAGCGAGGTGAACGAGGGGGCCAGGTCGACGCGGACGAACTTGAGGGCGACGCCGACGCCGAGGTTGTTCATCACCTCGGTGCCGTAGGCGACGGCGGGCGCGATCTCATAGGACGTGAACTCGCCGATCGGGTTGCCGTCGACGTCGGTCGCCTCGCTCTTGCCGTAGCTCAGGTAGCCGAGCGAGGCGCCGATCCCGCCCCAACCCTCCACGTGCTGGACGTAGGCGAGGTAGGAGTAGTTCACGTCGGTCGCCAGGCCCGGGACGAGCTGGGTGTACATGAACGAGGCGTCACGGCCCCGGGAGAACGCCATGGCCCCGGGGTTCCACCAGATGGCGTTGGCGTCGTTCGCCACGGCGACGTAGGCACGGCCCATCCCATCGGAACGGGCGCCGGGAGCGATCAGGAGCGATTGGGCGCCGGCCTCGGACTGGGCACGGGCCGATGCGGCGATCCCGGCGAGGAGTAGGAAACCCATGCAGAGGGACAGGATGCGGCTCATTCGAAGACCTCCTTAAGCGGCAAAAAACGGGGACGCCGAAGCGCCCCCCACGAGACCTAAAGAATATCGCAGAATCCCGCCTCGTTCAAGCGCTTCCACCTCCAGGCCCTAGTCCGTCCGCAGAGCCCGCCCGACGGCCGTCACCCGGCTCCCCCCGGGCGCGTCCGCGGTGATTTTGAAGAGATAAACCCCGATGGCCACTTTTTCTCCCTGAGAATCGCGGCCGTCCCAGGGGACGTAGTTCTCCCCCACCCTGCCGTCCAGCGACAGCTCCCGGACCCTCCGTCCCGCCACCGTCAGGATCTGGATGCGGAGCCGGGCGGCCCGATTCAGGCGGGCGTGGATATAGGTCTCCCGCGGGAACGGGTTCGGATAGTTGAAGACCTCGGTGAGGGTCAGCGCCGTCCCCGGGGCGGCGGTCGGCGCGACGTCGATGTAGAAGCGCGCCACCCCGATGTTCCGGTAGGTGTCGGAGGCGTGCACCTCGAGGAGATGCGCCCCCAGCGCGAGGGGCGGGATCGTGAGATCGACGCTGCCCCGCGTGTGGCTCCCGGGATCGTACGCGAACCCCGGCGTCAGGCCGATCGGGGTCCCCTTGTCGTCCACGATCACGAAGATCGAGTGGGCGTTGTCGAGCCCGGTCAGATCGATGCCGCTCGAATCCGCGAGCACGAGCGTCACGCGGTCGCCGGGCTTCACCACCGAATCGCTCCCGGCCGCGTAGCGGAGCGAGATCGTGGGCGGCTCCTGGTCGACGCGCGGGGAGAGCCCGGCGCCGATCCGGATCGAGTCGGCCGCGAGGCCGACGCCGCGCCCGCCGGCGGCCGAGAGGAGCGCGCGTAGCTCCGCGCGCGGCCCGGCGACGCGACCGTCGGTCGGCACCACGAAGCGCGCCTCGAACTCGCCCTTGTCCAGCGAGACCACCCCGCGGTAGAGGAGCGGCCCCGGGAGCGCATACGGGACGTTCACCGGGAACCCGAGCTCGAAGGCCGGCTCGTTCCGGATGGAGGCCGGCCCGAGCACCTCGATCTGGGCGGTGCCCGTCGAGACGGTGTCGGCCGAGCCGTCGGCGTTGAGCGCGTGCCCGCGGATCGTCGCCGCGTCGCCGCGGAGAAGCGAATCGAGCGGCGCCTTCTCCCAGACGGCGCGGCCCCGCGGGAGCGGTGGCACGACCGCGGGGTCCCCGAGGTAGCTGTACTTCCGGGCGATGATGTTCACGTTCCCGGGCTGGTTCTTCGCGAGCGCCCACGCGATCCCGGCGGCGGCCACGGTGTCGGCGCGGGGCGCGGCCGGGAAGAGCGCGTCCATCAGCGCGTCGTTCAAGCGCGTGCTCTCCACCCCGAACACCTCCGCGCTGGCCGCCAGCGAGACCACGGCGCCCCCGGTCGGGGAGCGCAGGAGCAGCTCCGCCAGCCCGTCCCGCGAGAAGTCGTCGAACCGTCCGACGGTGCACGACATGAACGCGAAGATCGAGGCGCGCGCGGCGTTCGTCAGCCGCCCGACGTCGTTCGCCTGGAACACCTGCTCGTCGGCGAGGATGCTCTCGTTGCCGTGCCCCACGTAGTCGACGAGCCAGTTTCCAGCGTTCACCGCGGCCACGAACGCTTCCCGCGCCCCGGGCTTCGACGTCTTGTTCGAGTCGGCGAAGGCGTAGTCGTTGACGTAGACCTTCGCGCGGCGGATCGGATAGGGAATGTGGAGGCGGTCCTTCCGCTCCATCTGGCGCACGTGGTCGGGCCCGGCCGGATCGCGCTTGTCCGGAAGCGACCACTTCCAGGCGTCGTCGGCGGAGAGGAGGGCCCGGGCGCGCCAGAAGTCGAACTCGGCGGTTCCCTCGTACGTCCGCCGCTTGCCGGTGACCATGGCGAGCGCGTCGACGGGATCGCGCGCCGGAAGCCGGCCGACGGCCAGGTCGAAGAGCGCGTCCCCGGGCCCGTCGAGGAACGCGTAGAAGTCGTCGGTGATGTACTGCACTTGAAGGAACTGATCCCAGTAGTTCTCGTACGCCGGCACGAGATCGGGGACGCCGAAGCCCGAGAGGTTCTTCGGATCCTCCGACGCGTCCCCCAGGAGGCAGACGTAGAGCGGCGCCGCCGCCCAGTGCCGCGAGGCGTAGACGAGCAGGTTCCGGATCGCGACGGGATCGGGCAGGCCGGCGCCGAACTGCGCGAAGATCCGCTCGGTCGTGGCGATCGCCGCGCGGGGAGACGGGACGCCGCTCAGGCTCCGCGAGCGATCCGCGGCGAGCGACTCCGCGGCCGCCAGGAAGGCCGGCGGCGCCACGATCAGGTAGTCGGCCGCGTTCCCGGGGTCGAGGAGATCGGCGATCGCGTGGGCGCTCGAGAGCGGCGCGTAGCGCGCGATGGTCGTCGGCCGGATCGCGCGGGCGGTGGAGAGAAGCGAGTAGCGGGGCCGGTACCCTGGCCCGACGCTGTCCTCGACCGTCAACGCGAAGGACGGCGCGGCGCCGGCCCACGCGCCCCCGGTCAGCCGCACGGGGCGCTCGGGGTCGGTCCGGTCGAGCAGCCAGGCCGCGGCGCTGTCCTGGACGGCGGAGATCGCGTACTGGACCCGGCCCGCCGCCGCCGAGTCGGGCGCCGCGAACTGGAGCGTGTCGTTCACGGCGGCGAGCGACCGCGGGTAGCCCGCCTCGAACCAGGCGAGGAACTGCGAATCGCCCCGGAGCGAATCGGTGGGATCGCGGAGGAACGGCACCTCCACCTCGAACGTGTCGCGGATCCCGGCGGTCGCGGGCCCTGCGGCGACGAGATCGCCCGCCAGGCTGAAGTTCCATCCGGCCGTGTCGGCGAGCGAATGGTTCCAGTACATCCGCGCGACGTGGTCGGGGAGGGCCGTCCCGGCGGAGGCGCCCCTCCCCCACATCCGCGCCCGGAGGGAGACCAAGCCGCCGGAAACGGCGCCCGGGAGCGAGACGACGAAGGCGATGCGCGAGCCCTGGGTCAGGCTGCGCATGAACCAGCGCTCCCAGCGGAGGGGCGCCTGGAAGTAGTCGCCCCCCTCGAACCGGTCCTCCTCGAAGTGGACGCGGTGCGTCACGGTGGCGAGGAGCGGCGCGCCGATCGTCCCGGGGGCCGCGTCGCGCGCGGCGATCCGGAGCGGCGGCGTGGCGACGGGACCGGGGCCCCACGTGAGCCAGAGGGATTCGACGTCGCTCCGGAACGCCGACTCGTATTCGGTCCCGCCCCCCGCGGCGAGGTCGTATCCGAAGCCGGTCGCGCCGGTCGCGTAGAAGTAGACGGCGTCGGACGCGTCGAAGGCGCCGTCCCCCTCCCCGGTCACCGTGATCGCGCATTCCCGGAGCGAATCGGGACCGAGATCGACGTCGGTGCTCTCCGGAAGATCGCCGGGAGCCGCCCGGAAGAGGCGGAACGTCATGGGATCGATCGTGCCGGTCGCGATCCCCGCGCCGGCCAGGTCGACCGGCGTCACCCGGTAGAGGCCGGGGCGCACGACCCCGAGTTTGACCCACGGGCGCGAGAGGTCGACCCGGAGCGGACCTCCCGACGTCGCGCGCGCGGAGGCGCGCGGCGCGCCCGAGCCGCCCGCGATGCGCGGCGCGTACGTCGGCCCCACCGCGCCCTCCGGCGCGAGCGCCGCTCCGCGCGCGGCGCGGAGGCCCGCGGCAGGAGACGCGCCGGTCGGACTCGTCGATCCCGCCGCGGCTCCGCTCCAGGAGACGTCGATCACCACCTCGGTCGCCGCGCGGGCTTCGCGGGTCACGGGATCCCAGGTGACGGGGCGAATCGTCACGGCGAGGTAGCGCACCGCGCCGGCCGCCATCGGGGTGGCGCGGGCCAGCGGGCCGAGCGTCGCGGCGTCGGGCGCGCGATACGGGCCCCCCTGCACGGCCGCGGCGACCGCGCGCGCCCCGACGCGGGCGAGCACGTCCGGCTCGGTGAGGAGCCGCGCGAACGGGACGGGATCGAGGGTTCCGAGCGGGCGCACGCCCGCCGCGGTGACGCGCGCGACCGGCGCGACACCCCACGGCACGCGAAGGAGGATCGTCCGGACCGGAAGCTGAGGGCCGCCCGGCGCGCCCCCGGACGTCCCTCCCGGCACGTCGATCTCGGCGAGGTCGAGGCCGAGCACGCGACCCCGCGCGACCGACGGATCGCCGACCGGCACGCGGACGCGATAGCCGCCCGGCGTGATCGATTCGACCGCGGGCGGCGCCGGCTCCGCGGCCGGCGCGCTCGCGGCCAGGGCTCCGTGCCCCCCGACCCCGAGGAGCGCCACGGCGAGGACCGCCGGCCGGGGCGCGCGGACACGACGCGCGGCGAGGGTCAAGCGTCCGGGATCCGCTCGGCTTCCTCGACGAGCATCACGGGGATCTCGTCGACGATCGGGTACCGGAGGCGGCACGCCGGACAGACCAGGCGGTCCGCCTCCCGATCGTACGTGAGGTCGCCGCGACACTGGGGACAAACCAAGAGCGGGAGCAGCTCGTCGGGAATCGGCATCGGTCGGTCACTCCTCCGGCGCGGCCGGCGCGGCCGCGGTCTCTTCCAGATACACCCCCATCCGCATGTACTTCTCCAGGCGGCGGTCGAGAAGCTCCTGGGCGGGCAGCCCGATCAGGCCGCGAAGGTGGCGCATCACGGCGTCCTTGACGCGCCGGGCCGCCTCCTCGGGGTCACGGTGCGCGCCCCCCAACGGCTCCGGGATCATCTCGTCGATCACCTGGAGCTCGAGGAGGTCCTGCGCGGTCAGGCGAAGCGCCTCCGCCGCCTGCTCGGCCTTGCCGGAGTCCTTCCAGAGGATCGCCGCGCACCCCTCCGGGGTGATCACCGAGTAGATCGAGTTCTCGAGCATCATCACGATGTCGCCCACCGCGATCGCGAGGGCGCCGCCCGATCCCCCCTCGCCGATCACCACGGTCACGATCGGCACGGGGAGGTGCGCCATCTCGAGGATGTTGCGCGCCAGGGCCTCCGACTGGCCGCGCTCCTCCGCGCCGAGCCCCGGGTAGGCGCCCGGCGTGTCGACGAGCGTCACGATCGGGATGCCGTAGTTCGCCGCGAGGCGCATGAGGCGAAGCGCCTTCCGGTATCCCTCCGGGTTGGCCATGCCGAAGTTCCGGTAGATGTTCTCCTTGGTGTCGCGCCCCTTCTGGTGCCCGATGATCACGAGCGGGAGATCGTCGACGACGGCGATCCCCGAGACGATCGCCGGATCGTCCCCGAAGCGCCGGTCGCCGTGGAGCTCCAGGAATCCGGGAGCGATGACCTTGAGGTAGTCGAGCGTATAGGGCCGACGCGGGTGACGGGCCAGCTTCACGCGCTGCCACCGGGTCAGCTTGGAGTAGATCTCGCTGCGGAGCCGCTCCGCCTTCCGCGTCAGGCGACGGACCTCCTGCTCGGCGGCGGGATCGCCGTCCTTCGCGAGGCTCTTCGCGTCCTCGATCCGCCGCTCGAGGTCGAGGATCGGCTTCTCGAAGTCGAGCCAGGTTCCGTTCATCGAGCCTCCGCCTAGAAGGAGACGGCCGCCGCGTGCCCGTTCGCGCTCTTGGCCGGGCCAAGGTCGCGCGAGACGACCGTGACGGCGTCGGATCCGAGGCGCTCCCGAAGCTCGCCCAAGAGATCGTCGCTCAGCCGGACGAGGAGGCGCCGCGCCCGGATCGTGGTGGCGGGAGAGGAGGGCTCCCCCGGGACGGAAAAGTATACGGGGCTTTCGCCGGGATGGCGAACCAGCAGGGAGCGGATCTCCTCGAGCGAGACCGGGCCCTGCGCCCGGCCGAGATCGATCCGCACGGCGCGCGGCGCCGATGCGTCGGGCGCGGCGAGCGGCCGGACCGCGGTCAGGACCATCTTGGGATCGGCTTCGTCGCGGAGATTCACGCGCCCGCGCACCTCCACGACGGCGCCCGGGGCGAACGCCGCCCGGCTCCGCTCGTAGAGATCGGAAAAGACGGTCGCCTCCACGCTCCCCCGCAGGTCCTCGAGCGTGAGGAAGGCCATGGCGCGCTTGTTCCGATCGACGTGCGGCTTGAGCCCCGAGACCAGACCGATCAGGGTCACCTCCTGCCCCTCGCGGCAGTCGCGGAGGCGCGCCGTCGTCGCCGTCGCGCGCGCCTCGATCACGTGGCGATACGCGGCCAGCGGATGGTCGGAGAAGTAGAACCCGAGCACCTCCTTCTCGCGGCGAAGGCGCTCCTCGCCTCCCCACGCCGCCGCGTTCGGCAGCGCCGGCTCGGTCTCGAGCGACGCCGCCTCCTCGGCGCCGAAGAGGCTCTCCTGGTGCTTCGCGACGCCGCGGGCCCGGTCCTGAGCCTGGGCGAGGAGGTCCCCGACCGCCTCGAAGAGCTGCGCGCGGTCGCCGCCCAGCTCGTCGCACGCGCCCGCCAGGATCAGCGACTCGACGACCCGGCGGTTGATCGCCGCGACGTCGACGCGGCGGAGGAACGACGCCAAGGACGGGAACGCTCCCCCCGCGCGGCGCGCCGCCACGATCGCCTCGACGGAGCCCTGGCCGACGTTCTTGACGGCGGCGAGCCCGTAGCGGACGGCGCCCGCCTCCAGGGTGAAGGCGGCGAGGCTCCGATTCACGTCGGGCGCCAGGACCTCGATGCCGGTCCGGCGCGCCTCGTCCACCAGGGTCACGATGCGGTCGGTGTCGCCGACCTCGCTCGTCATGGAGGCCGCGAGATACGCGGCCGGATGGTGGGCCTTGAGATACGCGCACTGATAGGAGAGGACCGCGTACGCGGCGCTGTGCGCGCGCACGAAGCCGTATCCCGCGAACTTCTCCATGAGGTCGAAGATCTCCTCCGCCTTCTTCTTCGCCAGCTTGTGGTGCGTCGCGCATCCCTCGACGAAGGTCTGCTTCATGCGCGCCATTTCCTCGGGCATCTTCTTCCCCATCGCGCGGCGGAGCAGGTCGGCCTGGGCGAGCGTGAACCCCGCCAGCCGGTTCGCGATCTGCATCACCTGGTCCTGGAAGGCGATCACGCCGTACGTGTTCTTGAGGATCGGCTCCAGCACGGGGTGCATGTACGTCACCTGCTGCCTCCCGTGCTTGCGCTTCACGAAGTCGTCGATCATGCCCGACTGGATCGGTCCGGGGCGGAAGAGCGCGTTGATCGTGATGAGATCCTCGAAGGTGTCCGGAAGCACCTTGCGCAGGAGGTCGCGCATTCCCGAGGACTCGAGCTGGAAGACGCCGACGGTCTGCGCCTTCTGGAGGAGCTCGTAGGTCGGCGCGTCGTCGAGCGGGATCTTCTTGAGATCGATCTCCAAGCCGGTCGACTCGCGGACGAGGCGCACCGCGTCCTCGAGCACCGTGAGGGTCCGGAGACCGAGGAAGTCCATCTTGAGGAGCCCGACCTTCTCGAGCGACTTCATGTCGAACTGCGTCGTGAAGTCGCCTTTGGGCGAGCGGTAGACGGGAACGAAGTCGGTGAGCTGGCCCGGCGCGATCAGGACGCCCGCGGCGTGCGTCGAGGCGTGGCGCGAGAGCCCCTCCAGGGCGAGCGAGCAGCGGATCATCCGCGCGTGCGTCTCGTCCTCCTGCGCCAGCGCCTTGAATTCCGGCACGATCTCGAGCGCCTTGGAAAGGGTCATCCCGAGGTCGCCGGGAACCATCTTCGCGACCCGGTCCACCTCCGCGTACGACATGCCGAGCGCCCGTCCGACGTCGCGCACCACGGCGCGCGCCGCCATGGTGCCGAACGTGATGATCTGGCTCACGCTCTCCCGCCCGTACTTGTCCACCACGTAGTCGATCACCTTCTGGCGGCTCTCGTACGAGAAGTCGATGTCGATGTCGGGCATGCTGACCCGCTCGGGATTCAGGAACCGCTCGAAGAGGAGGTCGAACTGGATGGGATCGATGTCGGTGATGCCGAGGCAATAGGAGACGATGCTCCCCGCCGCGGAGCCGCGGCCCGGGCCGACCGTCACGCCGCTCCGCCGCGCGTAGTCGGTGAAGTCGCGGACGATGAGGAAGTAGCGCGCGTAGCCCACGGCGCAGATCGTCTCGAGCTCGTACGCGAGCCGCTCCCGATGCGCGTCGGTGATCGCGTCGCCGTACCGCGCGGCGAGCCCCTCCTCCGCCAGGCGGCGCAGGTACCCCTCCTCGGTCTCGAACTCGGGCGGGATGGGGAACGACGGGAGCTGCACGCGCTCCGTCTCGAGCGTCAGCTCGCAGCGCTCCGCCACGGCGAGCGTGTTCGAGAGCGCCTCCGGCGCGTCGCCGAAGAGCGCCGCCATCTCCTCGGGCGACTTCACGTAGAGCTGGTCCGTCAGGAAGCGGAACCGGTCCGAGTCGAGCATCGTCTTTCCCGTCTGGATGCAGAGGAGCACCTCGTGCGCCTCCGCGTTCTCGCGGGCCAGGTAGTGGCAGTCGTTCGTCGCGACGACCGGGATCCCCATCTCCTTCCCGAGCGCGAAGAGCCCGCGCGCGGCGACCCGCTCCTCGGGGATCCCGTGGTCCTGCACCTCGAAGAAGTAGAACTCGGATCCGAAGATCTCGCGGTACCACGCCGCGGCGGCCTTCGCCCCCGCGCCGTCCCCCTTGACGACGAGCTGCGGCACCTCCCCGCGCAGGCAGGCGGAAAGGCAGACGAGCCCTTCGGCGTGCCGGGAGAGCAGCTCCTTGTCGACGCGCGGCTTGTAGTGGAAGCCCTCGGTGAAGCCGAGCGAGGAGAGCTTCATGAGGTTCCGATAGCCGTCCTTGTTGCGCGCGAGGAGGAGCAGGTGGTCGTAGGCCCCCTTCCCGTCCACGGTGCGCGTCCGGTCGGATCGCGCTCCGTGCGCGACGTAGACCTCGCACCCGATGATCGGTTTCACGCCCGCCGCCTTCGCGGCGCCGTAGAACTCGACGGCGCCGAAGAGATTCCCGTGATCGGTGAGCGCGACGGCCGGCATGCCGAACCCCTTGGCGCGCTCCACGAGGCGGTCGATGCGGCAGGCGCCGTCCAGGAGCGAGAAGTCGCTGTGGTTGTGGAGATGGACGAAGGGCGTCTTCATCGCCTACACGGAGGGTGCGGCGGCGCGGATGGGGGTCGGGCGGTCCACGCGCCGGAGTATACACGCCGCCGCGAGCGGGTCGCCGCGCCATTTTCGGTTCCGCCCCGCGAGCGCCTGTGGTATCCATCGCGCGTGCCCGATTCCCGCTCCATCGCGGGCGATCCGACCGCCGATCGCGCGCGCCTGCGCGCCATCCTGCTCGAGCGCTCGCTCCGCTTCGGCGACTTCACGCTCTCCTCCGGCGCGAAGAGCCGCTACTACATCGACGTCCGGCAGACGAGCCTCCACCCGGAGGGCGCGCTCCTGATCGCGCGGCTCCTGACGCCGCTTTTCCGCGAAGCGGACGTCGAAGCCGTCGGCGGGCTCACGCTCGGCGCCGATCCCATCGTCGGCGCCGTCGCCCTCTGGACGGAGCTCTCCGGCGCCGGGCTCCCCGGGTTCATCGTGCGCAAGGAGGCGAAGGGGCACGGCGCGGGGCGCCGCATCGAAGGGCCGTTCCGCGAGGGGCTCCGCGTCGCGATCGTGGACGACGTCATCACGAAGGGGGGCTCGGCGCTCACGGCGTTCGAGGCCGCCCAGGAGGCGGGCGGCGTCGTCCGGCTCGTCGCGTGCGTCGTCGACCGCGGCGAGGGGGGCCAGGAGGAATTCGCCGCGAGGGGCGTCCCGTTCCGCTCCCTCTTCCACATCCGCGAGTTCCTCGGCTAGCTCGCGTCCCCCGCGCGGCCGACCGCCGCTAGTCGCCCTTCCCGGAGGAATCGGGCAGATCCTCCGCGTCCGGAGGGAGCGGCGGCGCGAGATCGTCCTTCATGTAGTCGGTGGTGTCGCTCGCCGCGCTGTCCGACCACGCCGGCATGTGGAAGACGGGGCAGACCTGCCTCGGCTCCGTCTTGTCCACGAACGCCGCGCGCATGACGTGCGGACAGTCGGGCCCGGCGCGGTAGCCGGTGTCGGCGTCGATCCAGGTCTCGACGACGCCGGGCGGCGCCTCGAAGTCCTGGAACGGGAGGTCGCGGTGCGCGGCGGTCATGAAGCGCGCCCAGATCGGAACCGCGGCCTGCGTCCCGGTGAGCCCCAGGCGGCGATTGCGATCGCACCCCACCCAGACGCCGCACGCGAGCTGCGGCGTGTAGCCGACGAACCACGCGTCGTTCTCGTCGTCGGTGGTGCCGGTCTTCCCCGCGGCCGGCCGCGTGAACCCCCACTGCGTCCGGATCGACGCCGCGGTGCCGTAGATGACCGGGCCTTCGAGGAGGATCGTGGCCATGTAGGCGGTCTCCGGGCGAAGCACGCGGCGCGCCTCCTTGCGCGGGGTCCACCGCACGTTCCCGCCCCGGTCGAGCACCGCGCGCACCGGGGTCGGTTGGATCAGCACGCCGCCGTTCGCGAGCGCCGCGTACGCGCGCGTCAGCTCGAACGGCGACACCTCGCTCGTGCCGAGCGCGAGCGACATCACCCGGCGCAGCCGGCTCTCGATCCCGAGGAGGCGCGCCGTCTCGATGACCCCGTCGACGCCGACCATCTGCTCCAGGTGGACCGTCGCCACGTTGAGCGATCGCGCGAGCGCGCGCGCCATGGTCACCTGGCCCTCGTAGTCGTTCTCGAAGTTGCGCGGCGCCCACGGGCCGAGATTGGTCTGGAACGTGTCGGGCTGGTCCTCGAGGATCGTCGCCGGCGTGAGCGGCGGCCGCCGGCCTCCGGTCGCCGTCTTGATCGCCGTGATGTAGACGAACGGCTTGAAGGCCGAGCCGGGCTGGCGTCGCGAATCGAGGGCGCGGTCGTAGGGCGACTCGACGTAGCTCCGGCCGCCGACCAAGGCGCGGACGTACCCCGTCGCCGGCTCGATCGCGACCAGGGCCCCCTCGGCGGGATCGCGCTCGGAGCCGCCCCGCGGCGAGCGCCAATCGGCTTCCCGCGTTCCGTCCCGCACCGCGCGCTCGGCCGCCTCCTCCATCGCGGCGTCGAGCGTCGTGAAGACGGCGAAGCCGCGCGCGTTCAGGTCGGCCTCGGCGATGTCCTTCGAGAGGTATTCCCGCACGTAGTCGACGAAGTAGGGCGCCAGCGTGGCGGGGGGCGGGCTCGGCGCGAAGTGGAGCGGCGTGGCGCGGGCCCGGTCCGCCTCGGCCTTCGAGATCCACCCGCAGTCCACCATGTCGGAGAGCACGTGGTCGCGCCGCGCGAGCGCCTCCTCCGCGTCCCGGTAGGGGGAGAAGTGATTCGGCGCCGGAATGATGCCGGCGATCAGCGCGCCCTCCCCGAGCGTCAGGTCCTTCACGTGCTTGTTGAAGTAGAAGAGCGAGGCCTCCTCGACGCCGCAGACGCTCCAGGAGCCTCGCTGCCCGAGGTAGATCTGGTTCAGGTAGAACTCGAGGATCTGCTCCTTGGAGTACCGCATCTCCACCATCACGGCGAGGAGGGCCTCGTGGATCTTCCGGAAGAAGCTCCGCTCCCGCGAGAGGAAGAGGTTCTTCACGAGCTGCTGGCTGATGGTGCTCCCGCCCTCGACGACGCCGCCCGCGCGGACGTTCCGCACGGTGGCGCGGCCCAGACCGAGCAGATCGATCCCCCAGTGTCGGAAGAACCGGCGGTCCTCGCTCGCGACCACCGCGAGCACCACGCGCCGGGGGATCTGCTCCAGAGGGATGTAGCTCCGCCGCTCCCGCTCGGCGTCGGAGAACTCCCCCAGGAGCTCCGGCTCGACGCGGAGGAGCCCGCGCTGCTTCGGATCGCGGAACCCCTCGGCGATCGAGGCGAGCTTGCCGTCGGCCAGGTCGGCGACGACCTCGTCCCCCGCCTCGACGCGATCCGGGTACGTGAACGGGCGAAGGCGGATCTCGTACGTCGCGCCGCGGATCCGGTACTGGCCGGCCTCCGCGGGCCGCGCCCAGACCCGGCGGTATCGCGCCCGCGTCAGGTAGTCGCGCAGCGTCGCGTCGTCGAGCCGGTCTCCGACGCGGAAGTCACGCCAGTCGGCGTAGACGCGGGTCGGGAACTTCCACCCCTTCCCCGCGTAGCGGAACGACGCGATGGAGGAAAGGCGGAACCAGTCGTAGCCGAGGAGGGCGACGAGCACGAGAAGGAGGAAGAGGAGCCAGCGGGCCCGGCCCGCCGGGAGCCAGGCCGGGCGGTAACGCCACCACGGTCGCACGATGGGGGGAAGCGTACGGAGTGGCGCGCGGCCCGTCAATCGCCGCGGTCTCTACCGCGCGTCGCTCAGGGCGTCTTCGAGCTGGCGCATCCGGGCCACGGTGCGCGCGTCGGCGCCTCCGGCCGGTGCGTTCAGGACGTACTCGCGATACGCGAGGAGCGCGTCTTTCTTGTCGGAGTTCTTGCCGGTGATCGCCTGGATGCTCCAGAGACAGTCGGCCAGCTCTCGCTTGGCGCGCGCCCGATCGGGGCCGACGCTGCTCTTGATGAACCCCTTCCACGTGTCGCGGAGCTTTCGTAGCGCGTCGAGATCGGAGCTCTGCGCGGCCGTCACCGTCGCGAGGTGGAGCCGATCGATCGGCCGCTCCGCGGCGGGGGGCGCCGGGGTCGCGGCCGTCGCCTCCTGCGTCGCGGTCGCGGACGGGGCGGTCGAGACGGCCGGCGGCCTCGTCGGGGTCGTCGCGGGCGCGCTCGACGGCTCCCCCGCTTCGTCGGTCGTGACGTCCGGCGTCGCCGGTTCGATGGCCCGCGTTCCGGCCGGCGGCGCGGGTTTCGGCGCCTCCTCCGTTCCCTCCCCGGCGGCGGAGCCGCCCAGCGGGACGGCGCGCTCGCTCTTCGTGATGACCGGCCCCGGTGTTCCCGTGGCGCGCGCGGGATTGCGGACCGGCGGAGCCGGCTCCGCCGCGCTGGCGGAGGACCGGCGCGAGGGGGAGACGGTCGCCGAGCGCGTCGGCTTCGGCGCGGGCGTCAACGCCTTCTCCGCGCCGATCGTCGCGACCCCGCCGGAAGGAACCGTGGCCGCCTCGATGACGCGCGCCCTCGGCGGCGGCGCGCTCGCGCTGGAAGGCGTGCCGGCGCTCGGTGTGCCGGCGCTCGGCGTGCCGGCGCCCGACGCGCCGTCTCCGCCGGACGGCGGCGCGGTCGAGGTCGTGGGGGGCGCGACGGCGTCCGTCGGCTCGGCGTCCGTTGTCGCGGCTACGGGAGGGCTCGTCTCGCCACGCGACGCGGTCGCCGAGGGCACGGCTCCGGCAGGCGACCGGGACGGCTGCCGGACCGCGAGCGCGATCCAGAGGGAGAGGACGAGGAGCCCGAGACCGACCACGCTCCCGACGCCCCAGAGGATCGCGCGAAGCGCCGAGGACTTGCCCTTCCGCGCCCCCTGGCGCGTCAGCGCCTCCTCCGCGAAGAAGAGGCTCCCCTCCGGCGGCGACGAAGCGGGCTTCGCGTCGGCGGGCTCGAATTCCCACGAGCTTTCCTTCCCGGACGAACCGGTCGCGGCGCGCGGGGCCTTGGATCCCTGCTTCGACCCGGGCGTCGGACCCGCCTTGTCCGGCTTCCGCTTCGGCTCCGCGATCGACGAGGACTGGATCGACTCGAGCTGTATTCCGGCGAACGAAGCCTCCGGATCCGGCCCGTCCGGTCGCGGCGCCTCCGCCATGGGGCGCGGAGCGACGGGCGGCTTCGCCGTCCCGGCGTTGGGCGGCTTGGTCTCATGAATCGCGGCGGCGGGACTCTCGGGCGGGGGCGGCGTGGGGATCTTCTCGAAGACCGCGGCGTCCGCGTCCGCGAGCGGCGCCGGCGCCATGGCTTCGGTCCCTAGGGCGGACTCCGCCGCGGCGGCGGGAGCATCCGTCGCGGGGGCGTCCGGCGGGGCCCCGGAATCGGGCGCGGTCAGGGCCGCGGGGTCGGCGGAGGGCAGCGGCTCGGCGGAGGGCGGCGGCTCGGCGAAGGGCGGCGGCTCGGCGGAGGCCGGCGGCTCGGCGGAGGGCGGCGCGGTGGAAGCGGCGGTCCCCCGCTCGCGCCGCGACCCGGCGCCTCCGGTGCCGAAGATCCGGTCGATCGTCCACTCGTCCTCGCTCGAGGCGGCCGACTTGGGCGGGGCGGACCCCATGGCCCGGACGAGCTCCACCTCCAGGCGGCACCCCTCGCAGGACTGGAGGTGCTCCTCGAGCATGGCCCTGTCGTCGGAGGAGAGACGGCCGCTCGCGAAGGGCTCCATCTTGCTCTTGGCTTCGACGCAATCCACCCGAAGAAACCCCCTGCGCATGCGCCGCGAGGCCGAGGGGAACGATTCCCGCGCGGCGCACAGCGACACGTACCGGAAGCTATCGGAGGAGAAGCGGCAGAACTTGAGGCGATTCGCGGCGATAGCGGGGTCTGGCGGGGCGTTGCGCGGGGCGCTCCCGGAGGCGCCCGAAACTGGCGGCGGGCCGGTCTAGTCCGGGAGGATGGCTCCCTCGATGGGGCAGGCTTCGAGGCAGGCGTTGCAGGAGACGCAGTCCTCGGCGACCACGAAGTACCACTTGGTTCCCTTGCCGTTCTCGCCTTCGCCCTTCTTGATGCAGTCGACGGGGCAGACGTCCACGCAGGAGCTCTCCCCCTCGCAGACGTCCTTGATGATTTCGTAGGCCATCCGGTCCTCCGTTCGAACTCGCGGCGATTACTGGACTTGGAGCATCCGGTCGAGCGCCACGCGAGCCCACTCCTTGGTCTCCCGCGGAACACGCACCGGATTCACGACCTCGCCGCCCACGAGGCTCTCGAGCGCCCAGCAAAGGTTTTGCGGCGAAATTCGATACATCGTAGCGCAAAGGCAGAAATCTTTCGACAGGAGGACGATCCGCTTGTCGGTCATCTGGTGCGCGAGGCGGTTCACGAGGTGGTATTCGGTTCCCACCGCCCAGCTCGATCCGGTCGGGGCTTCCCGGAGCGTTCGAATGATGAACTCGGTGGACCCGACCGCGTCGGCCGCCGCCACCACTTCGTGCGGCACCTCCGGATGGACGAGGATCTTCACGCTGGGGTCCTCCGCCCGTCGCTCTTCGACGTGACGGAGCTGGAACTTGGTGTGGACGGAGCAGCACCCCTTCCAGACGACGACCGTGGCCGCCTCGAGCTCGGCGGCGCTCAGGCCCCCCTGCTCCCGCTTCGGGTCCCACACCACGATCCGCTCCGCCGGAATCCCCATGGCGATGGCCGTGTTCCGGCCCAGGTGCTCGTCCGGGAAGAAGAAGATCTTCTCCCGCTGGCGGAACGCCCACTCGAAGATGCCGCGGGCGTTCGACGAGGTGCAGACGGCGCCGCCCCGCTCACCGCAGAAGGCCTTGAGCTCGGCGGTGGAGTTCATGTACGTGATCGGCGTGACGTCGTGGAGACCGAGACGCTCCAGCGTCGCGCCCGCCTCGAGCACGTCCTCCGTCGGCGCCATGTCGGCCATCGAGCAGCCCGCGTTCCGGTCGGGAAGGATCACCGTTTGATGCGGCGCCGCGAGGACGTCGGCGCTCTCGGCCATGAAATGGACGCCGCAGAAGACGATGAACTCGGCCTTCGTGCGCTCCGCGCCGAGACGCGCCAGCTTGTAGGAGTCGCCGGTCACGTCGGCGTGACGGATCACGTCGTCGCGCTGGTAGTGGTGCCCCAGGACGACCAGCCGCTCGCCAAGCGCGCGCTTCGCCTCGACGATTCTCTCGTCGAGCGCCGCGTCATCGAGCAGGAGGTAGCGTTCCGGAACGGTTCTCGTTGCCATGCATCCATTCTTGTCGCGGCGCCGTGCGGGGGTCAAGGGGCGATTCCCCGCGCGGCGCCCGCGTGAATCGCGAACGGATTCGCGTTCGTCTAACTGGTGTGAGGTGTCGCCTCTACGAGCCGGGGTTGCCCTTGACCCGGCTCGCCTCGCGTCACAGAATGAGATGCTTTCCGGACGCTTCCGACGCTTCCAATTTCGAAAGGGACTCCGACTTGACGCACCCCGTCAACGATTTCAATCTCCACGTCGCCACGGTGAACGGCTCGGGAAGCCAGACCGCCAACAACACGCTGCTGCGCGCCATGTTCCAGATGGGGGTCCCCGTCTCGGGCAAGAACCTCTTCCCGTCCAACATCGCGGGGCTCCCCACCTGGTTCACGATCCGCGTGAACGAGCGCGGCTGGGTCGCGCGACAGAGACGCAACGACCTCCTCGTCGCGATGAATCCCGAGACGTCGGTCCAGGACATCGCCGCCATGGGCCCCGGGAGCGTCATTCTCATGGCCGAGGGCGTCCCGGCGCCCAAGGTCGTCGACGGGGCGACGTCGTACGTCGTTCCCTTCCAGAAGCTCATCGAGCCGATCGTCGCCGACGCCAAGCTCAGGAAGCTCGTCGTGAACATGATCTACGTCGGCGCCGTGGCGCGGATCCTCGGGATCGAGCGGGCGGAGGTGGAGCGCGCGCTCGAGTCGCAGCTCGGACGGAAGCCGAAGGCGCTCGCGATGAACCGGGCGGCGGTGGACGCCGGATTCGAATACGCCGAGACGAACATGAAGCCGGCCCCGTTCCGCGTCGAGCGGCGGAACCTGACCGGGGGAAAGATCCTCATCGACGGCAATCAGGCCGCCGCCCTGGGCGCGGTCTTCGCCGGCGTGACGTTCGCCGCGTGGTATCCGATCACCCCCTCCTCGAGCCTCGCCGAAGCCCTCCAGGGGTTCCTGGACCGCTACCGGCGCGATCCGGCGACGAAGAAGGCGACGTACGCGATCGTTCAGGCGGAGGACGAGATCTCGGCGATCGGAATGGTGCTGGGCGCCTCCTGGGCCGGGGCGCGCGCCATGACGGCGACGTCGGGGCCGGGCCTTTCGCTCATGACCGAGTTCACCGGCTACGGCTACTACGCCGAGATCCCCGCGGTCGTCTGGGACATCCAGCGGATCGGCCCGAGCACGGGCCTCCCGACGCGGACGTCACAGGGGGATCTCCTGAGCGTGGCCTTCCTCTCGCACGGCGACACCAAGCACGTAATGCTCTTCCCGGCGTCCGTCGAGGACTGCTACGAGTTCGGCCTCGAGGCGTTCGACCTCGCCGATCGCCTCCAGACGCCGGTCTTCGTGATGTCCGACCTCGATCTGGGAATGAACGTCTGGATGGCCGATCCCTTCCGCTATCCCGAGAAGCCGTGGGATCGCGGCAAGGTGCTCACCGCCGCCGACCTCGAGAAGCTGGGCCGGTTCGAGCGGTACCGCGACGTGGACGGCGACGCGATCCCCTACCGGACGCTCCCCGGCACCCCGCATCCGGCCGCCGCCTACTTCACGCGCGGCTCGGGACACGACGAGGCGGCGCGCTACACCGAATCGAGCGAGGCCTATCCGCGCGTGATGGACCGCCTGAACCGGAAGTGGGAGACGGCGCGGTCCCTGGTTCCGAAGCCCGTGGTGGACGACGTGAAGGGCGCCGACGCGGCGATCGTCTCGTACGGCTCCTCGTGGTACGCCGTGGAGGAGGCCCGCGATCTCCTGCGCGGGGACGCGATCGAGACGTCCGCGCTCCTCGTCAAGTCCTATCCGTTCCCGGAGGAGGTCGGCCGCTTTCTCGCGCGCCACGAACGGATCTACGTCGTCGAGCAGAACCGCGACGGCCAGATGGCGTCGCTGCTCCGGATGGAATACCCCGAGCGCGCGACGCGAATCCGCCCGGTGCTCCACTACGACGGGCTTCCCCTCGACGCCCAGACGGTGGTCGACGGCGTTCGGAGCGGAGAGCGGGAGGAGGTGGCGGCCCGATGAACCAGAACGTCCCGCCCGAGCCGGCACGGAACCGGATCGGCCTCACCGCGGCCGACTACAAGGGATCCAAGTCGACGCTCTGCCCGGGGTGCGGCCACGACGCCATCACGGGCAGCATCATCCAGGCCGCGTTCGAGCTGGGCCTCGAGCCGCACCGCGTGGCGAAGCTCTCCGGAATCGGCTGCTCCAGCAAGACGCCGGCCTACTTTCTCGGCCGCTCGCACGCGTTCAACGCCGTGCACGGACGGATGCCGTCGATCGCGACGGGCGTCTTCATCGCGAATCGAGACCTCACGCTGCTCGGCGTCTCGGGCGACGGCGACACCGCCTCGATCGGGCTGGGCCAGTTCTGCCACCTGGTCCGCCGCAACGTCCCGGTCGTCTACATCATCGAGAACAACGGCGTCTACGGGCTCACCAAGGGGCAGTTCTCGGCCACCGCGGACCTCGGCTCGCGCGGCAAGTCCGGCCGCGTGAACGAGCTCATGCCGATCGATCTCTGCGCCATCGCCGTGCAACTCGGCTGCGGCTTCGTGGCGCGCTCCTTCTCGGGGGATCCGAAGCAGCTCCGTCCGATCCTCAAGGCGGCGCTGAGCCATCGCGGCACCGCGGTCGTGGACGTCCTCTCGCCGTGCGTGACGTTCAACAGCCATGAAGGTTCGACCAAGTCCTACGCGGCCGTGAAGGAGCACGACGCCCCGCTCCACGAGATCTCGTTCATCCCCCACTTCGAGAACATCGAGGTGGACTACGAGCCGGGCGAGACGCGCGAGGTGAGGCTCCACGACGGATCGAAGATCGCCCTCCGGAAGCTCGACGCCGACTACGATCCGGGCGACGCCTTCCGGGCGCTGACCACGCTCCACCAGTCGCGGGAAGAGGGGAAGTTCGTGACCGGGCTCCTCTACGTGGACCCGCGGAAGCCGGCGTTCGACGAGGAGGCGGCGATGGTGGACGAGCCGCTGGCGTCGCTCCCGCTCGAGCGCGTGCGGCCGCCGAAGAGCGCGCTGGACGAGGTGATGGCGGGGTTCAAGTCGGGCCGGATGTAGGCGCGGGGCCGCGCGACTACTCCTCGGTGTCGTCGTCTCCGGTGTCGTCGTCTCCGCGCGTCTTCCGGTAGTAGACCTTGAACCGCTTCCGGATCCGCTCGTGCCGCCAGCGGGAATACCACGATCGGAGCCCGTATCCGAGGCGCCCGCCTCCGGAGAAGCCGCTCAGGTAGAGCCACCCGAAGAGCATTCCCCCCAGGTGCGCGACGTGCGCGACGCCGTCCCCCGTCGCCGAGAGGCTCGACCAGAACGCGATGATTCCGAGAATGAGGACGAAGTACTTCGCCTTGATCGGGAGGATGAAGTAGAGAAGGATCTCGCGGTCCGGGAAGAGGAGCCCGTACGCGGCGAGGATTCCGTAGATCGCCCCGGACGCGCCGATCGTCGCGACGTACGAGTTCCACGAGACGACCGTCGTGCAGAGCGCCGCCCCGATTCCCGTCACGAAGTAATAGCGCAGGAAACGCGGCGTCCCCCACAGGGACTCGAGCTCGTTCCCGAACATCCAGAGCGCGAGCATGTTGAAGCCGATGTGGAAGAGCCCGCCGTGGAGGAACATGTACGTGACGAGCTGCCAGAGGAAGAGATGATGGGTCACGTCGAACGGCACGAGGCCGAAGAGCCGGTCGAGCCGCACCTGCGCGAGGGTGCCCGCCAGGAGCTGGAAGAGCCAGACCGCGACGTTCGTGATCAGGAGCGTCCGAACCGCCGGCGTCATCTGCCCGCCGAACGAGTAGCCCCCCGGCGTGTCGAAGTGGCGCGGGCTCACGCGCGCGGCCCCCGCGCGGCCACGAACCCGCCGCCCCGATAGAGCGCCCGCTCCTCGCGGGTGTCGTCGAACGCCTGGCGGATGCGCGAGTCGAGCGGCACGGTCAGCTCCACCTGCCGCCGCTCCATGGCCCGCGCCGCGGTTTCGAGCATGGCGTCGACCCGGTGCTCCTCGAGCGCGCCCGGCTCCCCCCAGACGAACGACGGCGCGTACGCCGGCTGGAGCGCGGTGCCGTAGAGGTTGCAGCCGATCCCCACCACCGCGCCGGTCGGAAAGGTGGCGTTGATTCCCGTCTTGGTGAAATCGCCGATGGTGAGGCCGAGCAGCCGCTGCCCCGAGTCCTCGCCGTTTCGCTCCGTCCAGTCGCGCGCCGACCGGAAGAAGCGGACGTTCGAGTAGTTGTTCTTGAGGTCGCTCGTGATCGTGCCGGCGCCGAGGTTCACCCACTCGCCGACGAACGAATGCCCGACGAATCCGTCGTGCTGTTTGTTCGCGTAACCCTGGAAGACCGACGCCTCGACCTCCCCGCCGATCTTGCAGACCGGACCGATCGACGTGCCGCCCCGGATCTGCGCCCCGGCCTTGACGAGGGAGCGCTCGCCGATCACGGCCGGGCCCTCGACGTACGCCAAAGGCTCGATCACCGCGTTCTCCCGGATCAGGATCGGGCCCGCCTCGGCGTTCAGGACCGCCCCCGGCATCACCCGTCCTCCGCGCGCGACGTGCACCGCGTCCGGGTTCAGCACGCGCGCGCCGTCCTCGATCGTCCCCCGGACGGTGCCGGGCTGAAACGCGTAGCGAAAGTCCTGGACGATCTGCCGGGGGCTCCAGCGGATGAGATCGGCCGCGGAGCGCGCGAGGAACGCGTTCACCTCCGCGGGAAACCGGATCTCCTCGAACGCGCGATCGGGGGATCCCTCCCTTAGCCACCGCGCCGCGTGCGCCACGCGGCCCGCCGAGACCTTCGCGGCGAAGAGAACGCCCCCCGCCATGTAGGAGGCCTCGCCGGGAGACGCGGCCAGGAAATGGAGCACCTCGTCGTCGGTCATGCAGAGGCGCGCGTTCACGAAGAGCGTCTCGGCCGCGGGAGGATCGCCGACCGCGGCGGTCGGATAGAGCGCGCGCGTCAGGTCCTCGAGCTCGGGCCGGACGGAGAGGACGAGCGGCGATTCCGGAAACGCCCGGACGAGCTTCTCGACGAGCGTGAAGACGCCGCAGCGGAGCGCGAAGACCGGGCGAAGGAGCGCGTGCGGACCGAACCGGCGGACGTCCGGATCCTCGTAGAGGCAGAGATTCACCCAGGCAGAGTAGGCAGCCTCCGCGGCCGCGTCAAGGGAGGCCGCCGCGGCGCGCCGCCGCGATCGGCCCGAAAGGCGTTGGGATCGGAGGCCGCTGCCTCTACAATCCGACCGCATGGGGGAAGTCAAACAGGATCGCGCGTCGAAGGCCGGCGGCACGGGGGCGCCCGCGACGCGCGTGCCCCCCGCCCCGGCGGCCGCTCCGGACGCGGCCGTGCCGGCCGGCGCGGCGCCCGCGACGGGAGCCCACGGCGCGGGCGCGGCGGCCCCTTCCCGCGAACCCTCCGCCCGGGCGCTCCGCTACCGCGAGCACCGGATCCCGCGACGGCACCGCGTCTTCGTGAACCGGAACCTCCGCATGACGCAGATCCGCGCAATCGGCTTCGACCTCGACCACACGCTCGCCCACTACGACCCCAAGACCGTCGAAGCGCTCGCCTTCGACCTCACCAAACGGAAGCTCGTCGCGAACAAGGGATATCCCCGCGAGATCCTCGAGCTCGAATACGACCCCACGTTCGTGATCCGCGGCCTGGTCGTCGACAAGAAGCGCGGAAACCTGCTCAAGATGGACTATTTCAACTTCGTGACGCGCGCCTCGCACGGCCTCTCGCCCCTGCGCTCGGACGAGCGGAAGCGGGCGTACCGCTCCTCGCGGATCCGCCTGGGGCACGAGAACTACGTCTCGGTCGACACGCTCTTCCACCTCCCCGAGGTCTACCTCTACCTCTGCCTCGTCGATCTCCTCGACCGGCGGCACGGCGGCAAGGGCGTCGACTACGAGAAGCTCTACGGCGACGTGCGCGAGATGATCGACGAGGCGCACCGGGACGGCAGCCTCAAGTCGGTCATCACGGGCGACCTCGAGCGCTACATCCGGTTCGACCCCGAGCTGAGGACGGTGCTCGAGGAGTTCCGGCGAAACGGGAAGAAGCTCTTCCTCCTCACGAACAGCGAGTGGACCTACACCGACACGCTGCTCCGATTCATCCTGCAGCGGGGAAAGGACGCTCCGGGGCACTGGTCCGATCTCTTCCACGTGGTGGTGGTCGAAGCGCGAAAGCCCGCCTTCTTCAACGACGACGATCCGGCGGAGGCGATTCCCGAGCTCCAGGGAAAGAAGCTCGGCGCGGTCACGGGCCGCCATGGCGGCGGCGTCTGGCTCGAGAAGGCCCTCGGCGCCGCCGGCGAGCACGTCCTCTACTTCGGAGATCACACGTACGGCGACATCCTGCAATCGAAGCGCGTGCTGGGGTGGCGGACGGCGATGCTCGTCCCGGAGCTGGACCGTGAGATCACGGTGACGTCGGAGCACGCGAAGGAGTTCGAGCGGCTGGGGCGCCTCTCCGCCGAGCGCCATCAGGTGGAGATCGACAAGGCGGCGCTCGGACGGGAGCACCGGCGCCTCGCGCACGTTATCTCCGAGCAGAACGGCGCCGACCCGGCGCGGCGCGAGGAGATCGCCCGGCGGATCGAGGAGATCCTCGAGCAGATCACCGAGCTCGACCGGCGCGCGCCCGAGCTCCAGTCGGAGATCGACAGCCTCCGCGTCAAGATCGACCGGGCCTACAATTCGCGGTGGGGATCGCTCTTCCGCGAAGGAAACGAATCGAGCCGGTTCGGCCACCAGCTCAAGGATTTCGCCTGCATGTACATGAGCCGGGTCTCGAACTTCCTCCACTACCCGGGCGACTACTACTACCAATCCCCCGTCGGCTACATGCCGCACGACATCTAGACCGCTTCCGATCCCCTCGTCGAGCCGTCGCCGAGCGCGACGCCGATCCGCTCCGCCGCGTCCCGAATCTGCCCGTCCCCCATCGTGTAGGCGGGAAGCATGGAAGCGCACGTGCCGTCGAGCCCTCCGGGGATCGCGAGCACGCCGCGCCCGAGGAGGCGCGATGCGAGCGCGACGCCCGCGCCGGGCCGGCCCGGCGCCGCGACCGCCGCCATGAGGCCCGCGGCGCGCACCTCCCAGCCTGGCGTCGCCGCGGCCCGGAGCGTCTCCTCGAGGAGCGCGCCCTTGCGCTCCACTTCGGCGCGCGTCCCGGGCGCCGCGAGGCGTTCGATCGCCGCGAGCGCGCCCGCGCACGCGAGCGGATGCGCGTAGAACGTGCTCGCGTACGGCGCCTCGCCGGACGCCGGCGCGTGCTTCGCCCACGCCTCCATGATCGCCGGCTTGCCGAGGAGCGCCGCGATCGCGACGCCGCCGCCGAGCGCCTTCCCCGCCGTCAACAAGTCTGGCTCGGCCGTGGCGCCGCAACGCTCCCACGCCCAGAAGGGACCCGTCCTCCCCGCGCCGGTCATGATCTCGTCCAGGATCACGAGCATGCCGCGCGCGCGGGCGAGCGCGCTCAGCCGCGGAAGGAACGCGGGCGGCGGCACGATCACGCCGGCGCGGCCCTGGATCGGCTCGACGATCACGGCGCCCGGCGGGTCGGGACCGTCGCACTCCCGCTCGACTCGCCTCCACCCCTCCTCGAGGCATGCGAGGTCGCACGCGGAACAGCCACGGCGCGCGGCGCATCGCCGCGGATCGGGATACGGAATGTGCATCGCGCGGGCCGGCCCGGCCGGGAGGAGGAGCGGCGACGACGGCGGAAAGTGGGTCGCTTCGAGCGCGACCCCCGATTGCCCGTGGTATCCCCCCTCGAACGCGACGAACCGCCGGCGTCCCGTCGCGAGCGCGGCGGTCTGGAGCGCGAGCTCCACCGCCTCGGAGCCGGTCGAGGCGAGGAGCGCTTTGGAGAGCGGTCCGCCGAGTGAGGCAACCCTCCGGGCGAGCTTCTCCCGCGTCTCGTGCGGATGGAGATCGCCGAGCCCCTGGATCAGCTTCCCCGCCTGCGCGGCCACCGCGCGCCGCACCTCGGGCGCCGCGTGCCCGAGCGCCGCGACGCCGAATCCGCCCGTCAGGTCGACGTAGCGGTTTCCGTCGAGATCCTCGACGACCGAGCCCCGCGCGCGCTTCCAGACGATGGGCGACGCGTCGCTCCCCCAGATCGCCGCCCCCTCCGCGCGCCTTAGCCGTCGCGCCGCGGCGCGCGACCGGGGGCCCGGCGGCGGCACGACGATCGCGGGAAGCTCGTCGCCCCGAAGCGGCGCGCGCCGGATCACACGCGCTCCACCGCCACGGCCGCCTCGGCCGGCACGGCGGCGCGGCGCGTCTCGACCCACGTGACGCCCGCCAGGATGAGCGCCGCGCCGGTCAGGAATCCCGGGGTGAAGCGCTCGCGGAAGACGAGCCACGAGAGGGCCGCCGTCAGGATCGGCTGGGTGTTCGACGTGACGGCGACCTTGGACGCGTCCATGTGGCGGAGCGCGTACATCCAGAGCGGATATCCGATGACCGACGTCCCGATCGCCAGGTAGCCGATCGCGCCCCAGACCGCGGGCGGGACGGAGGGGAGGGGCGGCACCGCGCCGGGAATCGCCAGCGCCGGGAGCACCAGCACGGTCCCCGACACGATCGCCCACGTGGTCACGGTCATCGGATCGTAGCGGTGAAGGAGGCGCTTCGAGAGCACGGTGTAGAGCGCCCACGCGACGACCGCGACCAGGATCAGGAGATCGCCTCCCAGGACCGACATCTCGTGGCGGAGGCCGCGTTCGAGCAGGATCACGGCGACCCCCGCGAAGGCGACCAGGATTCCCGCCAGCTTGGCGACGACGCCCCCCTCGCGGAGCAGGCCGCGCGCGAAGAGGAGCACGAGGAGCGGGGTGAGCGCGTAGAGGAGCGCCGCGTGGCTCGCCGTGGAGCGGGAGAGGCCGAAGAGGAAGAATCCCTGGTTGATCGGGATCACGAGGATTCCGAGGAGCGCGATCATCGGCCAATCGCGCCGCGCGATCGCCTGGGGCGCGCTCCGGAACCGCTGGTAGAGGAGGAGCGCCCCCGAAGCCGTGATGAATCGAAGGAGCGCGAGCGCCAGCGGGCTCACGACGAGCATCGCCCCCTTCGCGACGATGTGCGTGCCGCTCGCGATCAACTGGTTCGTGACGAGCGCGGCGGCGAGGCGCTTCCGGGAGGCGATCGAGGGTTCCTTTCGAGGGGGTCGCTCGAGACTCGAACCGGGCGAGTCTATCCGAGGCCGCAGGGTGCCGCAAGCGCCGCTGGCCATCCTCGGACCCGATGCGGTATCCTACGGGACTGGTACCCGACCGACCAATGTTCGATTCCGATCTCAGGCACTATCTCAAGGCCGCGCAGGGCGACGAGCCGCCGGCGCGCTTCACCGATCCCCGCTGGGGGGAAACGGAGGCGCTGGCGCGCCGCTTGATCGAGACGAGCGCCGCGGAGGCGGCGCTTCGCGCGCTGGAGCAGGAACCCGCGCGGAAGAAGCGCTGGGACCTCCTCCTCCTCGCCGGGCTGCTCCAGCAGGGGCTCGGCGAACGGTCGCTCTCGCTCGACGCGCTCGAGGTGGTGGCCGACAAGCTGCTGGCGGCCGACGATCGCGAGGGCGTGCTCGCGCTCCTGCCCCACTTCCTCGATCCCGAGCCGAGCGGTTCGGCCGTCCGTTTCCTCCACTATGTCGCGAAGGGCGCGGCCGACGAGGAGGAGCGGATCGAGCGCCTGCGCGAGGCCGTGGGCATCCGCCCGGGCGACGCGACGCTCCACCGGGAGATCTCGGAGGCCCTGGAGCGCGTCGGCGACATGGACGCGGCGCGCGAGCACCGGCTCCGCGCCCTCGAGCTGACCATCGAAGCGGGCGTGATCGAGGGCCTGGGCGAGACGCTCCTCCGCGTCATCGAGGAGGACCTGGCGCACGGCCCGGGCCGCGTCGCGCGGATCCTGCTCCGCTACGCGGCGCGCGCGGACTGGAGCGACGTCGAGCCGCTCCTCGAGCTGGCGCTTCCCGAGCTCGAGGCGAAGGCGCGCGGGACGATCACCTGGGACGACCTGGCGCCGATCGGCCCCAAGTTCCCCGGGCGGGCCGCGGCTCGCGCGATCGCCGCGCGGCTGCTCGGGATCGTCGTGGCGAAGGAGCCGCACCCCGAGACCATCCTCGAAGGCTCCGGGATCGCCGATCCTTCCATCCCCTTCGACCAGGTGGCCGCGCGGCTCCCGAAGATCCTCCAGCTCCCGCCCGGCGCGTACGTCACGCACCAGTCGTGGGGCCTGGGCCGCGTGCTCGCGAGCGACGGCGAGTCGCTCACGCTCGAGCTTCCCGGGCGGTCGGGACACAAGATGTCGTTTGCCATGGCCTCCCGGTCGCTCGACCGGCTTCCGCCGGACGGGCTCCGCGTCCTCGCGATCGAGGACGAAGCGCGCGCGCGCGCGTTGGCGGACGAAGGGAGCGCCGAGGTGCTCGTCCGCGTGCTCCGAGACGTGGGCGGCGTCGCGACGCAGGCCCAGCTCAAACCGCGCCTCGAGGCGGCGCTCCCGGGATACGACTGGAGCGCGTACTGGAAGCAGGCCAAGGACTCCTGGAAGGCCGACCCTCGCATCGACTCGAGCGAGGGCTACCGCGGGAACTTCCGTCTCGCCGCGGAGGGCTCCGCCGCCGCGAGCGTGACCCTGCCGCGCCTCGGGCCGCGCGCTCCGGCGGCAGGGCTCAACCTGATCAAGAAATTCCTCCGCGAGCATCCGGAGGAAGAGCACGCCCTCAAGGAGGAGGTCGGCGCGATGGTCGCCCGCTGGGCCGACGATTCGCGCCTCGACGTGCCCGGGCGCGCGCAGGCGCTCTGCTATGCGGCGGGATGGCACGCGCTGGCCGCCGATGCCGCGCGGGCGTCGCTCGAAGCGCTGATCGGCGAGGGGCTAAGGCCCGACGACGTGGCGCTCGGCCTCAATCAGGATCAGCTCCTCGACCTCGCGCACGGCGCCGAGGGGGAGGAGCGCTTCCTCTGGCGCGCCGTCGAGAGCCGCCTGCCCCGCCTTCGCGAGCGCGGCCGGGCGCGCCTCCGCGCGCTTCTCGGCGACGGGCGATACGCGAAGACCGTGGAACAGCAGATCGCGCGATCCGGCGAGGAGACGGGACTTGCCACGCGGCTGATCGAGCACTTCACCGCGAAGCCGGCGGACCCGGGGGCTCCTTCCAAGGAGACGCTCCTGGTCGCGACGATCCGACTGCTCGAGCGCGAGCTGCCCGAGGGCGTGCCGGAACGCCTCCTCGTCCTCGTCGCCGAGGGGGGCGTCTTCGACGCGCGGTTCGGCGGCTCGCCGCCGGACGCCGAGGCGTCGGACGCGATCGAGCGGACGGTCGTCCACTGGGCGGGGAGCGAGCGCCGCCTCGTGCCGATCCTCGAGTTCCTCCATCGAAACGGGCTGGGCCCGATCGCGGACGAATACGAGCGCCGCCGCAAGGCGCGCGCGCAGGGGCTCCTCGAGGGAAAGAGCACGGAGGACGTGGAGACGCAATTCGTCCTCATGACGCGCGGCACGTACGACCGGCTGCAGGAGGACCTGAAGCGGATGGCGCTCGAGCTCAAGACGTCGATCCCCGCGGCGATCGAAAAGGCGCGCCAGCTCGGCGACTTGAGGGAGAACGCCGAGTACGAGGCGGCGAAGCAGCGCCAGGCGAACGCCGCGGTGAGGATCCAGGAGCTGATGAAGACGATCCAGCACGCGCGCCTGATCGAGAACATGGAGATCGACCCGTCCCGCGTCGGCGTGGGAACGGAGGCGCGGCTCGCCCCGCTCGACCAAGACGCCGCCCCGATGACCCTCTGGATCCTGGGCGAGGGCGACAACGCCCTCGGGCCGGGCATCCTCTCCTACCGGGCGCCGCTCGCGCGGCCGCTCCTCGGCAAGGGAGCGGGCGCGGAGGTGGCCATCCCGACCATCGAGGGGCCCCGGCGCTACCGGATCGAATCGATCCGCAAGCGACTTCCAGGCGACCCGGCCTAGCCCGGCCGCATCTGATATAGTTGGAGCCTCGCAGGAAATCACTCCGTCCCGGACCGCCGGGACCGTCCACCGGGAATCCCAGGCGAAAGGAGAATGCGCCATGGCGAAGCATGTGGTGAAGCCGCTTCCCTATGCCAACGACGGGCTCAAGGGGATCGGCGCCAAGACGATGGAGATCCACCACGACAAGCTCTACGCGGGCTACGTGAACAAGCGGAACGAGATCGAGGAAGCGCTCGGAAAGGTCGACCGCAGCAAGGCGAACCAGATCTATTCCGAGATGCGCGGCCTCAAGGCCGAAGAGACCTTCGCCGCGAACGGACAGATCCTGCACGAGATCTATTTCGCGGTCATGGGCGGCGACGGCCAGCAGAAGGGCGAGGTGATCGACAAGATCAAGGAGGACTTCGGCACGCTGGCGGCGTGGGAGGAGGACTTCAAGGCCTCCGCCATGTGCGCGCGCGGCTGGGTCGTCCTGGCGTACGACCCGACCGACGGGAAGCTCCACAACTTCATCGGCGACGCCCAGAACCAGGGGGGCGTCTGGGGCACGACGCCGGTCCTGAACTGCGACACGTACGAGCACTCCTACTTCATCGACTACGGCTCCGATCGGAAGGCCTACGTCGAGGCGTTCTTCCGCAACATCAACTGGGCCGAGGTCAACCGGCGCTACCTCGCGGCCGCCAACATGGCGATGGCCAAGAAGTAATCGACGGTCCGTTGCAGATCGGCGGGCGCCGGTGCACATTGCACGGCGCCCGCTTCGTTTCCCACCCGCCACTGACCGCCGCAGGAATCAACCCCCCCAAGCCCAGCGACTTACGCCGCGCCGCCTCGTTTTCGCGCCGTGGCATGTCCCTTGCACGACCACCCGCCCGGGTTTCACCGACTATTCCTGCCGAATCATGGACGCGATGGGGATCGCGGAGGCCAAGGAGACCGACATGAAGACGTTCAAGTGGTTCGCGTTGGCGGCGCTGGCGGCGGTGGTCCTGCTCGGGATGGGCGGGTGCACCAGCACGTCGACCCGTTCGATTCTGACGGTGGAGAGCGTCAACGACGGCAAGGTCTTCTACAGCGACCTCGTCTCCGACAGCGGGCTGGTCGTCGCGGACGAGGCGAACGTGGTCTTCGGGAACATCCAGAACGACGGCGGCGCCCCGCTCGCGCCGGGCTCGCCGTTTTCCGAGATCGTCGTGACCGGATATACGGTCACCTACGACAGCGGGATCTACGCGTCGGTGACCGGCGGCTTGACCGCGCGCGTCCCCTCCGGCGGCAACGCCACGGTCTCGATCGCGCTGAGCGACCTCGCCTCCAAGGCGGCCGTGCCGCTCAACACCGCGGCCTCCACGACGGCCCGCATCAAGTTCACCGGCTTCGTGCTGACGAACGGCGGGAACAACGGAGACGGCGTGACGGCGCTCGCGAGCGTTCCGGTCGTGATCGCCAACTTCAAGGACTCGGATATCCCCGGAAACTAGGCGCGTCTCCGAGGAAGCGTCGCGATCCCCGCGGCCCGGGCCCCACGGCTCGGGCCGTTTTCGTCGGGCGCCGATCGAGGCGGGATCACTTCGCCCGGACGGCGGCCGGCTGGGCGGTCCCCTGGTGGGGCACCACCTTGACGATCACGATGCCCCAGGCGTCCGAGCGGTGGAAGACGCGCCCGGTGACGTCCACCTTCTTGTGGATGTACGGAAGGAGCGGCGCGTTGGGGTTCTGGTTGGGCAGCTCGCCCGCGACGAAATAGATCCGGTCCTGGACGCGGTCGTAGACCGCGAGCGTCTGGCCCGAACGGGCGCAGTCGACCGCGCACTGATAGTGGCCCGGTCCGATCGACTTCTCCCCCGCCTCGAGGAAACAGGCGGGATCCATCACCTCTCCGACGATCGTCTTGTACTCGCCCCGATCGGGAAGCGCCTTCGACGCCTCGCCCATCGATCCCATGTCGTGGTGCTGGTGCTCCGCGGCGCCGGCGGACGGGGGCTTGACCGCGGCCGGGGACCCTTCGTCCGAGCGCGCCCGCGGCGCGTGGAGGCCGATCAGGGCGACGACGAGCAGGAGGCCCGCCAGGAGGCCGGCGTTCTGGATGCGTTTCATTTGGAGTTCCTCCGCGCGGCCGGCTTCGACGGGCCTACTTGGCGTCCCTTCCGGCGGGCTGGATCGACGTGACCTGGATTCCCCACGCCCCGTTCCGCGTGTAGACCTTCCCCGTGACGGCCACGTTCTGGGCGACGAAATCGAGAACCCCCTTGTTGGGATCCTCGCCCGGCTTCTCGCTCGCCAGGATGTAGAGCCGGTTCGTCTTCTTCTCGAGGATCGCCAGCGTCTGGCCCGCCTTGGCGCACGCGATCGCGCATTCCTTGTGCGTTTCCCCGTGCGCGCCGTTGATGATCCAACACGCGGGATCGACCACCTCGCCCACGATGGTCTTCGTGCCGGTCGCCGGAGGCGCCGCGACGGCGTGCCCCGCGGCCAGGGCGAGCGCCCCGATGATCGACGCGAGCAGGAGCGCGCCCGCGAGCCCAGTCTTGGTGATTCGCATTCGTTTCCTCCCTGTGAGACAGACACGACGCGGCGGAACGGCGGTATTCCTCAAGCGTATCAAAGGGGGCATACCCCTGCAAGGATGGGGGGTTCCGGCGACGCGCGGCGCGGCCCGACGCGCCCTCAGCCTCCCGATCGCTCGATGGCGCCGTATTGACGGGCCATGACGCCTTCCGCGGGCTTGTTCTGGGGCGTGTAGCCGGTGTTCCTCGCGGGGTCGGAGCGCGCCATGTCGGGGAACCACTTCCAGAAGAAGATGCCGCGGATCCACGCGTTCGCGCGGGCGCACCGGAGGAGGGATTCGTAGCAGCGCGCCTGCGTCCCCGGGGACGGGTTCCCCCGCAGGTCCCACTCCCAGGGGCGGGACGCGGCGGTGTCGAGACTGTGGTAGCCCGCCTCGGTGAGGACGACCGGCTTCCCGAGCCGCCGCGAGAGCGCCTCCAGCCGAGCCAGCGGGCCGCGCCATCCGGCGCAGAGCACCTCCACCGAAGGATCGACGCGATCGCTGAGCGGGTAGTACGCCTGGACTCCGATCCAGTCGAGCGCGTCCCAGAACCGGATCCGGTCCACCTCCCCGCTCCAGTTCGCGCAGTAGACGAGCGCTCCGTGGTAGCGCGCGCGGACCCGGGCGATCACGGCGCGCCACTCCCGCTCCCGCCGGGTCGTCCCTTCCAGCTCGGTGCCGATCGCGAGCGCCTCGATGCCGTTTCGTTCCGCGAGATCCGCGTAGTGGAGGATGAAGGTCTCGTAGCCCTGGAACCACTTCGCCCAGTCGGCCTCGCTCTTCATCGCGATCGCCCCGACCCACCCGGCGTGCGTCCAGACGTGGGGCTTCAGGAGCACGCGGATTCCCCGGGCGTGGGCGAGGCGCGTCGTCTCGATCAGCCCGGCGTCGCTCTCGCCCCAGAATCCGAAGGAGCCCGTCGAGAGGCGAATGGCCGGCTCGTCGAGCCGGCGCTGCCAGCCGAAGGGGGTCTGGGAGATCCAGGAGACGTGGTCCCGGAGGAGCGGATCGAGATGGGCCGGGCCGATGCGGCCTCCCGCGACCCAGCAGACGCCGCGCATGAATCGGGCGGTCGTCGCGGCGCGGGGACCCCTCGCGCCGGCCGCTCCGGGCACGAGAACGAGCGCCGCGAGCGCCGCGAGCGCCGTCGCCGCCGCGGCGGCGGCCGAGGCGGTCCGAGGGACGAGGCCGCGCGCGGGAGCGAGCGCCTTTTTGCTACACTCGCGTCGTCCCGTCCGAAACGCGTATCCGGAGAAGGTCCATGCCCAAGGCGTCACGTCGTTCCGAGCTTATACCGTTTTCTCCCATCCGCACCATGTTCCGCATGGCGGACGAGCTGGAGCGGGCCGGCGGCGGCCCGGTCTACCGGCTCCACGTCGGCGATCCCGATTTCACGCCGCCCGAAGCGGTCCTCGAAGGCACCATCGCGGCCCTCCGCGGCGGCAAGACCCACTACGCGCCGAGCGCCGGCGTCCAGGACCTGAGAACAGCCGTCGCGGAGAAGGCGCGCTCGCGAAACGGCATCGCCGCGACCACGGAGCACGTGGTGATCACGCCGGGCTCCACGCAGGCGCTCTTCGCGGTGATGGAGCTGATGTTCGGTCCGGGGGAGGAGATGCTCCTCCCGGAGATCTATTGGCCGAACTACGTCCAGCAGGTCCTCCTGATCGGAGGAAAGCCGGTCTTCTATCCCCTCGGGGCCGGGTATCAACCCGACCTCGGCGCGGCGCGGCGCGTCGGCTCGGCGTCCGCCCGCGGCATCCTCATCAACAGTCCGAGCAATCCGACCGGCGCCGTGTTTCCCGAGGCGTCCCTGAGGACCCTCTACCAGATCGCGCGAGAGCGGGACCTCTGGATCCTGAGCGACGAGGCCTACGAGGACTTCGTCTTCGGCGGCGCGCACGTCTCGCCGGCCTCGTTCGAGCGGGACCTGCCCGAGTCCGAACGGCGCGTCTTCACGCTCTTCACGTTCTCGAAGTCGTACGCGATGACGGGGCTTCGGCTCGGCGCGGTGATCACGCCGTCGCTTCGCGCGGCGACCCTCCTCCGGAAGGTGCAGGAGCCGCTCGTGGCGAGCGCCGCCATGCCGACCCAGCTCGGAGCGCTTCCCGCCCTCCGTGAGAGCGAGCGCGCGGGCGTGGCCCGCATGCGCGAGGTCTACCGCCGCCGTCGCGATCTCGCGCTCGAGCTCCTGCGGCCCGCGGGCCTCGCGGACTACGTCCCGGAGGGGGCCTTCTACATCATGGCCGACGTCTCGTCAACCGGGATGACCGGCGACCAATTCGCCGAGGCGCTGCTCCGCGAGGAGCGGGTCGCCGTGGCGCCCGGCGCCGGCTTCGCGCTCGAGCCCGAGTTCCTTCCCGATGGAACGCCGCGGGCCGAGCCGAGCCCGAGCGGCATGCCCGACTACCCCACGAATCCCAAGGCGCTCCAGCGCGTCCGGATCGCGTTCTGCGTCTCGGACGAGGAGCTAAGGGAGGGCCTCACTCGGATGGTGCGGTTCGTGGAACGAAATCGGGCCGCGACCGTCCCCGGCGGCTGACCCCGGGGGGGGTCTCACGAACGAGAGAGGAGGGGCCGCGCCTCAGCGCGCGGGGGGCGGCCCCGCGCCCGCGCCGCCGCGCGCGAGGAGCGAGAGCGCCTCGTCGTGCACGCGCCCGTTCGACGTGACGAGGTGGCCCGCGCCCAGGCCCCGCTCCCCGGTGACCGACGTGGCGCGCCCGCCCGCCTCCTCCACCAGGAGGATCAGCGGCGCCACGTCCCACGGCTTCACCCGCGGGTCGTAGGCCAGCTCGCCCGCGCCTTCGGCGACGAGCACGTGCTGGTAGAAGTCGCCGAACCCGCGCGTCCGATCGGCGCTCGAGAAGAGGGCGGACCAGCCGCCGCCGAGGGTGGCGCCCGACGCGTCCTTGAGGCCGCCGTGGAGGAGCTGCGCGTCACGAAGCGAGCCGACGGCCGAGACGTGGAGGCGCCGGTCGCCGCGGAAGGCGCCGCGCCCGCGAGCCGCGTGCCACCGGGTCCCGAGCGCCGGCGCCGAGACGACGCCCGCGATCACCTCGCCCGATTCCTCGATCGCGAGCAGGGTGGCGAAGATCGGGATCCCGCGCATGAAATTCTTCGTGGCGTCGATCGGGTCGAGGATCAACCGCGTTTCCGACGAGCCTTCGAGCGCTCCCTCCTCCTCGCCGAGGATGCCGAAGTGCGGGTAGTGGCTCCGCGTCCTTCGCCGCACCATCGCTTCGATCTCGCGATCCGCCTCGGTCACGGGCGAGGCGTCGGCCTTCCGTTCGACCCGCAGCCCGGAGGAGCGGAAGTGGCGAAGCGCGATCGAGTCGGCCTCGTCGGCGAGCTGGTGCAGGAACTCGAGGCGCCGCTCGGGCGTGTTCACGCGCGGCGCCGCCACTCGGGGCGGGAGGCCGGCGCTTCGGGCGTCGCGGACAGGGGGTCCTCCTCGAGCTACCGGGTCGGCGCCGGCGGGCGGGCCATCGCGAACACCGATTCGGCGGTCACCCGCGTGTAGTTCGGTCCGCCGAGGCGCGCGATCGCGTCGATCGCCGTCGAGTCGACCCGGCCCTTCTCGTTCAGGAGCGACTCGAGGACGTGGAAGTAGAGCACCTCGCCGATCACGTAGTGCGCGTGGTAGGGGCCCTCGCCGTGCTCCACGATCGTGTAGAGGCGGCACTCCATGGCGATCGGGCAGCCTTCGGCGCGCCACGGCTTCACCTTGACGCTCGGCGCCTTCACGATCCCCGCGCGCTCGAACTCGTCCACCTCGGGCGGGAACTCCGCCGAGGTCTCGTTCATCTTCTCGCGGAGCGCCCAGGGCACGATGTGGATCACGTACTCGCCCGTCTCGCGCACGTTGCGGAGCGTGTCCTTGTCGCGCAGCGATCCGCTCGTCACGGGCATGAAGGCGACCGAGGGCGGGTTGGCGCCCCCGGCGTTGAAGAACGAGAAGGGCGCGAGATTGGGGACGCCGGTCTTCGACAGGGACGAGACGAACGCGATCGGGCGCGGCACGACGCAGCCGGTCAGGAGCGCGTAGCGATCGGCGGGCGAGAGCGAGGCCGGCTCGATCCCCCGCAGGGCGGGCGCGCTCAACGCGGCCGCCGCCCGGGAGGGCGTGCGTTCAACCGGTCGCCCCCTCTCCCGTGAACCGCCCCGAGGGGTCGAGCCAGGAGTAGGGATACGCCTTGTCGTCGTAGGGCTCCGCCTCGGTCGTGACGTTCAGGGGGTGGAACGTGTCGAGCATCACCGCCAGCTCTTCGGTCTTCGTCGCGCCGAGCGACGCCTCGGTCGCCCCGGGGTGCGGTCCGTGGGGAATGCCCGACGGATGGAGCGTGAACGAGCCGACCTCGATGCCGCGGCGGCTCATGAAGTTCCCGTTCACGTAGTAGAGCACCTCGTCCGAGTCGATGTTCGAATGGTTGTACGGCACGGGCACCGCCAGCGGATGGTAGTCGTACATCCGCGGTACGAACGAGCAGACGACGAAATTCCGCCCCTCGAAGCACTGATGCGTCGGGGGCGGCATGTGGATCCGACCCGTGATCGGCTCGAAGTCCTCGATGTTGAAGACGTAGGGATAGAGGAATCCGTCCCAGCCGACGACGTCGAGCGGATGGAACTGGAACTCGTAGGCGGTGATCTGGTCCCGGGCCTTGATCCGCACCTCGAACTTCCCCGACTCGGTGAACGTCTCGAGGCGCTCCGGCCGGCGGATGTCCCGCTCGGACATCGGCGCGTGCTCGAGAAGCTGGCCGTACTCGTTCCGGTACCGCTTGGGCGTCTCGATCGAGGAGGCCGATTCGATCACGAGGTAGCGCTGCGCCCCCGTGTCGGGCTGGAACCGGTACGTCGTGCCGCGCGGGATCACCACGTAGTCGCCGGGGCGGTAGGGGAGCTCCCCGAAGATCGTCTGGATGCGGCCCGTCCCCTCGTGGACGAAATAGAGGTCGTCCCCCTGTCCGTTCCGGTAGAAGTACTCCATCGTCCGGTCGGGCACGGCGATCGCCATGGAAACGTCGTCGTTCTTGAGGAGGACGACGCGCCCCGTGACCGGATCGCCGCTCCGCTGGAGCCCCTTGGTCTTGAAATGGTAGTGGCGGAGCCCCTGCTCCTTCGCGAGCGTGACGGAACAGTCCTGGATCTTCCGGATCTCCTTGGCCTGCGTCGGCATGTTGTGGTGGTAGATCAGGGACGACCGACCCGAGAAGCCGCGCGAGCCCATGAGCTGCTCCGTGTAGAGCTTCCCGTCGGGGCGGCGGAACTGCGTGTGGCGCTTGTGCGGAATCTGTCCGAGGGAATAGTACGTGGGCATGACGTTACCTCTCGCGGTCAGGTGATCGTGTTCGTGAGGGAACCCAAGAGGTCGATCTCGAGCGTCACCTCGTCGCCGGGCAAGAGCCAGCGGTGAACGTCGGTCCCGAGCTCCAGGATGCAGCCCGTTCCGACGGTGCCCGAGCCGATCACGTCACCGGGGAAAAGATACACGTCCTCCGACGCCCTCGCAATCATCTGCCCGAACGTCCAGTGGAGGTCCGAGACGTTGCCGCGCGAGAGGACGCCCCCGTTCACGCGCGCCTCCATCGCGAGGTCGAAGCGCTCGCCCCGGCGCCGCGACTCGAGCTCGTCGAGCGTCACGACGGCGGGGCCGAGCGACGTGGCGAAATCCTTGCCCTTCGCCGGGCCGAGCCCCACCGCCATCTCGCGCCGCTGGACGTCGCGCGCGCTCCAGTCGTTCAGAATCGTGAAGCCCGCCACGACCTCCCGCCACGCGTCCGGGGCGACGTTCCGCGCCCGCTTCCCGATCACGCACGCGATCTCGAGCTCGTAGTCGAGCGCCTCGGTGAAGGACGGCTTCGGCACGGGCGCGCCGGGGCCGACCAGCGCGCCGGGGTTGGAGAAGTAGAAGACCGGGAACTCGTACCACTCGGGGGGCACCGCGAGCCCGCGACGGGACCGCGCGGTCTTCACGTGGCCTTCGAAGGCGTAGAAGTCGCGGATCGAGGGCGGATGCGCGACGGGCGGGTGGAGGGTGAGCGCCTGGACCGGGATCTTGGTCCGCGCCAGGAGCGGGGCGACGCGCTCGCCGGGCGGGAACGCCGCGGCGCGCTCGACCACGGTCCGCGCGAGCGCCCGGCCGCGATCCCAGTCGACGAGGAGCGTCTCCATCGTGGCGAGCGCCGCTCGCTCCGCATCGGGAACGCCGAGCACCGCCGCCGCGTTCGCGACGTGGAGCACCGAGTCCCCGTCGAGCACGCCGAGCGCGTGGCCCGGCGCCCCGGCCCGGGCGAACGAGACGAATCGCATCGGAGCAGCCGCCGGGGCGGCTACAGGTTCCCGCGGAGCGCCTGCTCGCGCTCGATGGCCTCGAAGAGCGCCTTGAAGTTCCCCGCGCCAAAGCCCCGGCTCCCCTTCCGCTGGATGATCTCGAAGAAGACCGTGGGGCGGTCCTCCACCGGCTTCGTGAAGAGCTGGAGCAGGTAGCCCTCCTCGTCGCGATCGACGAGGATGCCGAGGCTCGAGACCTTGCGAAAGTCCTCGTCGATCTTGCCAACCCGGTCGGGGAGCATCTCGTAGTAGGCGGGCGGCACGGTCAGGAACGCGACGCCGCTGTCGCGAAGGCGCGCCACGGTGTCGAGGATGTCCCCGGTCGCGAGGGCGAGGTGTTGCGCGCCGGCGCCGCGGTAGTACTCGAGGTATTCGTCGATCTGGGACTTCCGCTTCCCGACGGCGGGCTCGTTGATCGGGAACTTGATCCGCCCCGATCCGTCGGCCATCACCTTGGACATGAGCGCCGAGTACTCGGTCGAGATCGCCTTGTCGTCGAAGTGCTGCCACTGGGAGAAGCCCATCACGTCCCGGTAGTAGGCGACGTAACGATCCATGTCGCCGAGCGACACGTTGCCGACGATGTGGTCGACGTAGAGGAGCGGCCCCGCCTTGGCGGCCTGGCCGGTCGGCTTGAATCCCGGCAGGAAGAGCCCGCGGTAACGGGAGCGGTCGACGAGGGAATGGATCGTGTCGCCGTAGGTGGAGATCGCGGCCCAGCGCACGGTGCCGTTCTCGTCGCTCAGGTCGACCGGCTGCTGCACGCTGCGGGCGCCCCGCCGCGTCGTCTCGCTCCACGCGCGGTCCACGTCGACGACGTCGAGGGCGATGTCCTTGACGCCGTCGCCGTGACGGTGGACGTGCTCGGCGATCTCCCCGTCGGGGCCGAGCGGAGCGGTCAGCAGGAACCGGATCTTCCCCTGCTGGAGGAGGTAGGACGCGCGGTCGCGCCGGCCCGTCTCGAGGCCGGCGTACGCCGTCACGGTCATGCCGAACGCATTCGCGTAGTAGTACGCGGCCTGCTTTGCGTTCCCCACCCAGAACTCCACGTGGTGGGTGCCGTTGATCTTCAGGTAGTCGTCTTGGGGAGCGCCGTTCGGTCCGGACATGCCCGCTCGATCCTCCGGAAGGGGTCTCGTCGATGCGATTTCGTGTGATTCTACCCCGGTGCCCCGCCCGCGCAACGGGAATTCCCCGAGCGCCGGCCCTCGGCGAGGGCGCCGCGCGCCGGGGGACACAAGGCCCTTGCGGCGGCGCGACTTCGTGAGCATACTCCCTGGCCGTACCGACCCCGCGACCGATCCGGAGGAGAGGCATGGCGATCACGATCGAGCATCATTCCCACGACCCAGTTCCGAGCCACTGGCCGATCATCACGGCCTTCGGCGCCGGGCTGATTCCCGTCGGCCTCGTGCTGAACGCGCACGGAACGAAGCTGGGCCTGGCGGTCATCCTGGTCGGACTCCTCATCACGATCCTCGGAGCCGGCCGCTGGTGGGGAGAGCTCCTCGGCGATCGCTTCATGGGACGCGACCTCGTCGACGCGAACGCCCGCCTGAGGACGGCGATGGTCCTCTTCATCGCCTCGGAGGCGGCGATCTTCGCCGCCTTCTTCGCGGCGCTCTTCTACGCGCGCTACCACGCCCCGGCCTGGCCGCCCGCGGGAATGCCGCACTTCGAGATCCTCCTGCCCGCCGTGAACACGGCGATCCTCCTCGGATCGAGCGTCACCTGCCATCTGGCGCACACCGCGCTCGAGAAGGGCCGGCGCGAAGGCGTCGTGGCGGCGCTCCTCATGACGATCTTCCTGGGCGCCGTCTTCCTCTGCGGCCAGGCCTACGAGTACGGCGCGCTGAACGGCGCGGCGTTCAACATCAAGAGCGGCATCTTCGGCACCACGTTCTTCATGCTCACCGGGTTCCACGGACTCCACGTCCTGATGGGGATCGTGTTCCTGAACGTGGTCTACGGCGCGACGATGCGCGGCCGGATCACGGGCGAGCAGCACTTCCCCCTCCAGGCGGCCTCGTGGTACTGGCACTTCGTCGACGCCGTCTGGGTCTGCGTCTTCTCGGTGGTCTACCTGTGGAAGTGACGGCCGCTCGAGGCCCGCGCGGGGCGGCGCCGGGCCGCCGGCGGAACCTCGCCGCGCCGGGGGCGATCGCGATCGCCGCGATGCTGCTCCTCTCCCCGCTCGGGTGCGAGCGCGTGCAGACGGCGCTCACCGGCAAGAAGGATCAGGGGCCCGAGCTGGCCGCGCTCCGGAAGCAGATCGCCGACTTCCGGGCGAGGTTCCTCTCCGCCGTGCAGGAAGGGCGCACCGGGGACATCGGAGCGATCTTCTCCGACGGCGGGCCTCTCCTCGACGCGATCGAGACGCAGGCGGGCAAGATGAGCTTCATGGACGCGCAGTCGGTGAAGATCCAGACCGCGACCGCGCGCAACCTCATGAAGGATGCCCAACCCTTCATCGAATCCGGGGACGTCGACGGCGTGCGCGCCGCGCAACAGAAGCTCGACCAGGTCCTCTTCGAGATCGACAGCATCCTCGATCGCGCCACGATGATGACGGACAATCCGCAGAAGACGGGATCCTGAGCCGCGACGCGCCATCGATCGCGACGCGCGGCTTGGACCTTTCATGAACGACGACGACGATCCGGCAGCCGAGTTGGTCGAGGAGGGCGAGGACGCGCTCGAAGAGGGGGACTACGAGCGGGCCCTCGACTGCTTCGATCGCGCGCTCAAGGAGGACCCCGACCATTGGGGCGCCGGGCTCGACCGGGCGGAGACGCTCCACCTCCTCTGGCGGACCCAGGAGGCGCTGGGCGCCGTGCAGGCCCTCCACCCTCCGGACGACGAGGAGGACGACGCCGACCGGGCCGACCTCGAAGCCCGGATCCGCGAGGCGGCCGGCGATCTGCGCGGCGCCGACCGGATGCTCGAGGAGGCGAACCACCTCGATCCGGTGGAATTCCCCCTCCCGATTCGGACCACGGACGCGGAATTCCGCTCGATCCTGGACGAGGCGGTGGCCACGCTTCCGCCGGTGATCCGCGACGCGGTCGCGGCGGTGCCGGTTCTGGTCGAGGCCAAGCCGACGCCCGAGATGGCCGAGCGGGCGCCCCACATCACGCCGGAAGTGCTCGGGCTCTTCGTCGGCACGCCGGTGGGCGAGAAGCTGCAGGGCTCGGGAGGCTATCCCGACGTGGTGCTCCTCTTCCGGCGGAATCTGGAGCGCGCGGGAGACACGAGGGAAGAGGTCGCCGAGGAGATCCGGATCACCCTCCTCCACGAGTACGGCCACTACCTGGGCTTCGACGAGGACGAGCTGGACGAGCTGGGCCTGGGCTGACCGGGGGCCCCGCCGCTAGGCGTTCGTCCGCGTCCGCGCCATCGCGGGGACCGGCTCGTGGCGGCCCTCCGGGGCGGCGGCCTCCTCGGCCGCCTCGTCGCGCAGCGTCCCCTCACCGGGCGCCGCCTCCACCTTGGTGAAGCGCGCCAGGAGCGTGTAGACGACCGGGACCAGCACCAGGGTCAGGAAGGTCGAGAAGAGCATCCCGCCGACCACCGCGATCCCGAGCGGGCGCCGCGATTCGGCTCCCGCCCCCAGCCCGATCGCGATCGGAAGGATCCCGAAAACCGTCGCGAACGACGTCATGAGGATCGGCCGGAGCCGGATCTTCGCCGCCTCCGCGGCCCCGTCGACGATCGAGAGCCCCCGGGCGCGGAGCTGGTTCGCGTACTCGACGATCAGGATCGCGTTCTTCGTCACGAGCCCGATCAGCATGATGAGCCCGATCTGCGAGTAGATGTTGAGGCTCTGTCGGAAGACGAAGAGCGACACCAGCGCGCCCGCCACCGCCAGCGGCACCGCCAGGAGAATCACGAGCGGGTGGACGAAGCTCTCGAACTGGGCCGACAGCACGAGGTAGATGAAGACGATCGCCAGGAGGAACAGGAAGTAGAGGCTCGTGCTCGACTCGCGGAACTCGAGCGACTGCCCGGCCAGCTCGTGCTTCACCCCGGCCGGGAGCTTCTCCTTCGCGATCTTGTCGAGGGCGTCGAGCGCCATCCCCAGCGGAAGACCGGGCGGGAGGTTGGCGGTGAGCGTGGCCGAGCGGACCCGGTTGTAGTGGTTCAGCTCCTTGGGCGCCACGGTCTCGCGCACGTGGACGACGTTCGCGAGCTGGACCAGCCCTCCCTTCCCGCGGAGGTAGATGTCCTGGATCACGTCGGGGGTCGCGCGCTCCTGCGGCTTCACCTGCGCGATCACGTCGTACTGCTTCGTCCCCCGCTTGAACTCGCTCACCGTGCGCCCGCCGAGGAAGGTCTCGAGGGTCGTCCCGATGTCGGTCACGGAGACGCCGAGCTGGGCGGCGCGCTCCCGGTCGATCGAGAGGTCGAGCTGGGGCTTGTTGAGGCGCAGGTCGGTGTCGAGGTTCAGGAGGTAGCCCAGCTTCGATCCGTCGGCCATCATCGCCCCCACCGCCTGCTGCAGCTGCTCGTACGACTCCCCTTCGAGCACGTATTCGACCGGCGACGTGGAGAATCCGCCGAGGCTCGGCGGGTTGATCACGAAGGCCAGCACGCCGGGGATCGAGATGAGCCGCGGGAAGAGCTCCTGCACGATCTGCTGCTGCGACTTGTGGCGCTCGGCGCGCGGCTTGAGCCCGAGGAAGAGGAAACCGTTGGTCACGTTCCCCGGCCCGCCGAACCCGAGGCCGGTCGCGGTGAAGAGGCCCGCGCGCTCCGGCAGCGGCAGGAGGATCGACTCCACCTGGCGCATGTAGCGGTCGGTGTATTCCAGCGTCGACCCCTCCGGCGCGATCACGATGCCGAACGCGACGCCGCGGTCCTCCGTCGGGACCAGCTCCCGCGGCAGGAGGAAGAAGAGCGTCCCGATCACCACCACCAGCACGCCCGCCGCGGCGAGCGCGACCGCGCGGTGCGCCAAGAACCAGCGGAGCGAACGCTCGAACTGCGCGTTCATCGCGTCGAAGAACCGGTCGATCGCGTTCGAGATCCGCCCCTGATCCTGACCGTGGAGGGGCCGGAGCATCCGCGAGCAGAGCATCGGCGTGAGGGTCAACGCGACGAAGCCGGAGAGGAGCACGGCGACCGCGACGGAAATGCCGAACTCGCTGAAAAGGCGCCCCACCGTTCCCTGGAGGAACGAGACCGGGACGAAGACCGCGACGAGGGAGATCGTGGTCGCGAGGACCGCGAACCCGATCTCCTTCGAGCCCTCGAGCGCCGCCTTGAAACGCCCCTTCCCCATCTCCATGTGGCGGTAGACGTTCTCGAGCACGACGATCGCGTCGTCCACGACGAGGCCGATCGCGAGCACGAGCGCGAGCAAGGTCAGGATGTTGATCGTGTAGCCGAGGGCGTAGACGACGGAGAAGGTCCCGATGACCGAGATCGGGATCGCGACCGCCGGGATGATCGTCGCCCGGCCGCTCTTCAGGAAGACCAGGATCACGAGGACCACGAGGCCCATCGCGAAGAAGATCGTGTGCGACACCTCTTTGATCGAGTCCTTGATGAACGTCGAGGAGTCGTACGCGACGTCGAGCTTCATCCCCTCGGGGAGCGCCGCCGCCAGCTCCGGGAGCGCGGACCGGACGGCGTCCGCGACGTCGATGGTGCTCGCCTTCGACTGCTTGACGATCCCGAGGCCCACGGCCGGTTTCCCGTTCCAGCGCACCGCGGTCCGCTCGTCCTCGGCGCCGACCGTGACGTCGGCCACGTCGTCGAGGCGGACCGCGTCCGTCCCCGACTGCTTCACGATGATCGCCGCGAACTCGTCGGCGGAGGCGAGGTCGCCGCGCGTCCGCACGGAGAACTCGCGCTCGGAGCCCTCCACGCGCCCGCCCGGGATCTCCGCGTTCTCGGCGCGGATCGCGCTCTCCACGTCCTGGGTCGTCAGGCCGTGCGCCGCCATCCGGGCCGGGTCGAGCCAGACGCGCATCGCGTAGCGTCGCTCGCCCCCCAGGAAGACGTTCCCGACGCCGGGAAGCCGCTGGAGCCGCTCCTTGAGAATGCGGTCGGCCACGTCCGACAGCTCGAGGTTCGTGTAGCGCTCGCTCGAGAGCGCGAGCCAGACGATCGGCTGGGCGTTGGTGTCGACCTTCGTGACGACCGGGTCGTCCGCCTCGCGCGGCAGCGTGCCGCGGACGCGCGACACGCGATCGCGGACATCGTTCGTCGCGGCCTCGATGTTCCGCGAGAGCTCGAACTCGATCGTGATGACCGAGCCCTGCTCGCGGCTCGAGGACTGGATGGTCTTGATCCCCTCGATCGTGGAGAGCTGCTCCTCGAGCACGTCGGTGATCTCGGTCTCGACCACGCTCGGGCTCGCGCCGCGGTAGAAGGTGGTGATGGAGACGATCGGGGGATCGATGTCCGGGTACTCGCGCACCGGGAGCCGGGTGAACGAGAGCACCCCGAAGAGGATGATCGCGAGGCTCATGACCGTCGCGAAGACGGGCCTTTGAATCGAGACTTCGCTCAGCTTCATTTCGAGCCCTTGCCCTTGGCCGGGGCCGCCTTCGCGTCCCCCTTCGCCGCCGCGCCGGCGCCCGCGGCGGCCGGGTCCGGCGTGCCGGCGGTCGACTGGATCGGGATCACCTTGGCGCCGTCGAAGAGCTTCTGATGGCCTGCCGCCACGACCCGCTGGCCCGCGTCGATGCCCTTCACGACCTCCACGACGTCGGCGAGGCGCGTTCCGAGCGTCAGGGGGCTCCGCGCCACGGTGCTGTCCGGCTTCACGAGGTAGACGAAGTTGAGGCCTCCCTCCGAGAAGACCGCCTCGTTCGGCACCGTGACGGCGTCGGGGCGCTGGCTCAGCACGACGGAGACGTTCGCCGACATTCCGGGGCGGAACTTGCCGCCGGGGTTCCGCACGCGCGCGATGACCTGGCTGCTCCGCGTCGCGGGATCGAGCACCGGGTCGATCACGTCGATCCGCCCCGTCAGCTCGTACCCCGGGTAGGCGGTCGTCGAGACCGTGACCGGCGCCCCGCGGTGGAGCTCGCCCAGATAGCGCTCCGGCGTCGAGAAGGTGACCTTGATCTCGTCGATCGCCGCGAGGTCGGTGATGACCGTTCCGCTCCGGAGATAGGCGCCCGGGCTCACCCGCTTCGCGCCGGCGATCCCGGCGAAGGGAGCGGTGATGCGCGCCTTGTCGAGCCGCGTCTGCGCGAGCGAGACGTTCGCCTCCGCCACCTTGAGCGCGGAGCGCGCGTCGTCCAGGTCCTGCGGCGCGCCGGCGCCCTGGTCGACGACCGACTTCACGCGCTCGAACGATGCCCGCGCCTGGTCCCGCACCGCCGCGGCGCGCTGGTACTCCGCCTGGAGCTGGCGGTCGTCGAGTTGGGCGATCATCCCGCCCTTGGCGATCGGACGCCCCTCAACGAACGGCATGCTCTCGACGACGGCGTCGATCTCGGAGACGACGTCGATCGCCTCGCCCGCCTCGATGCCGCCGACGGCGTCGAACCGGTCCGCGACGCGCTGCGTGGCGGCCGTGGCGATCTCGACGGGCATCGGCGGGGGCGTGAAGCCGCCGCGCGGCCCTCCCGCTTGACAGCCGGCGACGGCGGCGACGACGAGGACGCTCCACGCGGCGAGCCCGCGGCGGGCGGCTCCTGGATTCGATCGGCTCATGCGGTTCAATTCCCTCCGGTTCCTGCCGGGGACGGATAGTCGCCGGATGTGAGCAGGCGAAGCTCCGCCGCCGCCTTGGCGGTGCGGACCAGCGCCTGGGAGTAGCGCTGCTGGGCGGAGGCCAGGTCGGCTCCCAGTCGCACCAGCTCGAACGCCGTCGTGCGGCCGTTCGCGTATTCCACGATGCCGATCCGGACCTGCTCCTGGGACGCGGCGACGCCCGCCCGGGCCGCCTCGAGGCGCCGCGACGCGTAGACCAGCTCGCGGTGCCCCGCGCGCACGCGATCCGAGAGCGACCGGCGGGCCGCGATCAGGTCCTGTTCCGCGCGGTCCGTTTCCGCGTGCAGCCGGTCGCGCTCGCCGGCCCCCTCGCGGAATCCGATCGGGATCGACACCTCGACGCCCGCGCTCCACGTCGGGAACTTGCGGTCGCGCGCCTGCGCGAACGCGTCGCCGAAGCCTCCGGAAACGTTCGTGCGGAACGTCTGGCCGTTGAAGACGACGTCCTGCGGCCGCCCCGCGAGCCCGTTCCCGCCCATCGAACCGAATACGTCGAGCTGCGGATACGCGTTCCACCGCGCGCCGGTCCAGCGCGACCGGGCCGCGGCCACCGCCCGCTCGCGCGCCTTCAGGTCGTTGTTCCTCGAAACCGCGTGCGCCACGAGCGAGTCCTCGGGTGCGATCGGAAAGTCGGAGGGCGGCTCGTCCGCCGGGCGGTAGCGCGTCGCCTCCCCGGCCGGGCGGCGTCCGATGATCGACGCCAGCTGATCCGACGTCTTGTCGAGCGACTCCTCGCGATCGATCACCGCCTGCACCTGCTCCGCGTAGAAGACGCGCGCGTTGGCGACCTGGTTCGGCCCCACGAGGCCCGCCTTGTTGCGGAGGACGGCCTGCTCGAGAAGCGCGCCGGCCTGGTCTCGGATGAGCCGCTGGACCGCCAGGTCGCGCTCGGCCGCGTAGAGGTCCCAATAGGTCTGCTCCACGGCCGCGCGCGCCGCCATCACCGCGTCGTCGTACCGTGCCTTCGCCGCCTCGACCTCACGGCCCGTCGCCGCCCGCTCGCCCCACGCGCCGGGGCCGAAGCCCCTGAGGAGCGGCTGGCGAAGCGAGAGCGTGGTCGCCGCGTCGTACTGCGGCTTGAGCGCGTCGAACGAGGAGTTGCTCTCGTAGCGCGTCGCGTCGAGCGTCGCGGAGAGCTCCGTCCCGAGCGGCAGCGTGACGCGCGCGCCCCCGCTCGCGACCGTCTGGCGGATCCGGAGGACGCTGGCGCCCGCGAAGAACGACGCCGACGGCTCGTCGGCCTCCGACCAGGTGGTCGAGGCGAAGAGCTCGGGATCGAACGCGCCCCGCTCCCGCCGGGCCGCGCCGCGGGCGGCGCGATAGGCCGCTTCGGCCGATCGGACGTCGGTCGATCCCTCGAGCGTCGCCTGGACCGCCTCGCCGAGCGTGAGCGGGGTCCCCTCGATCGCGGCCAGGGACTGCGCCAGCGCGCTGTCCGGGTTCGCCGTGATGGCCGCCGCGATGGCCGCGCCCTTCACCCCCTCGCCGGAGGGGGATGTCGGAGGCGCGTCCGCCGCAAGGGCCGCGGAGGAGAAGAAGAGCCCCGCCATCGCGACCGCCGTGGCGAGCACGCCTACGGGCCCGCTACGTGGCCTCCAAGACACATTGTGGCAATGATTTGCGGGTTGCGTCCAGTGCACCGATTCCCCCAAGCGCTCCCCGTGGGGGGGCGCGAAATCGCGTGAGTTTACGCCTCTTCGGGCACGACCTCCAGCGTCCGCCGCTCCGCCCGCCGAAGCACCACGAGCGGATGGGGCACCCCCGCCGCCTGGTCGGTGAGGCGGGCCTGCAGGTCGTCGATCCCCGCGACCGGCCGGTCGCCGAGCGAGAGGATGATGTCGCCTTCCTCCACGCCGGCCCGCCTCGCGGGACTCTGGGGCCGGACCGAGAGCACGAGCACGCCGCTCTCCGCGGGGAGCCGATAATAGCGGGTCACGCGGCGCGGCAGGGCGACATTTTGTCCTTCGATCCCGATCACGCTCCGGCGCACCCGGCCGAAACGGATGAGCTGGCTCGCCACCAGCTTCGCCGTGTTGACGGCGATGGCGAAGCAGATGCCCTGCGCCGGGAGGATCACGGCGGAGTTGACGCCCACGACTTCGCCGCGCGTCGTCACGAGCGGCCCGCCGGAGTTGCCCGGATTGAGCGGGGCGTCCGTCTGGATCACGTTGTCGATCAGCCTCCCGGTTCCCCCGCGGAGCGAGCGGCCGAGCGCGCTCACCACGCCCGCGGTGACGGTCGCCTGGAAGCCGTACGGGTTGCCGATCGCCACCACGAGCTGCCCGACGCGGAGCCCCCGCGAATCGCCGAGCGCGGCCGGCGCGAGGTTCGGCGCCTCGATCCGGATCACCGCGAGGTCGCTCTCGGGATCGTCGCCGATCGCGTCGGCGCGAACGCGCTGCCCTTCCGGGAGGACGACGTCGATTCGGCTCGCTCCGTGGACCACGTGGCTGTTCGTGAGGACGAAGCCGTCGGGGGTGAAGACGAAGCCCGAGCCGGAGCCGCCCGCGGGGCCGCGACCGCGGGCGCCGCGCCGCGACGGCGCCGGCCGCTCGATCTCGATCGCGACCACCGAGGGGGCGACGCGCTCCACGGCGCCGGTCACGGCGCGCGAATAGGCGTCGAGCGCGTCGTCGCCTTCCCTCGGGGACGAGGGGAGCGCGAAGGACGAGAGCGACGGGGAGTCTGGGGCCGACGACGAACGGGACGTTTTCATACCTGGATTGGATGCGCGCCGCGCCGGGTTGGTTTCGCCGGCCGCCGAGGGCCGCCGAGCGCCCGTCGAGCGCCCGTCGAGCGCGGCGCCTCCCGCGCGGCCCGCGAGACCCTTCCGCGCCGGCCCGAGTCGGCGTATCATCGGAGCACGCGCATGACCCACCGACCCTTCCCATTCCCGATCCCCCGGACGTCGTGATCCCGCCGGTCACCGAGTTCTTCGTCGAGATCCCCCACCGGGGCCGCCTTCGCGGCCTCTCGTGGGACCCCGAGCGTCCGCGCGGGCGGATCGGCATCCTGCACGGGCTCGGCGACCACGCCGCCCGCTACGAGCACGTCGCGCGCGACCTCGCGGGCCGCGGATACGCGGTCGAAGCGCTCGATCTTCCCGGGCACGGGCGCTCGTACGGGCAGCGGGGACACGTCGGCGCCTGGCAGGAGTACCGCGAGGCGCTCGACGCGTGGCTCATCCGGTGGGACCGCCTCCCCGGCGGGGACGCGCGCGCTCTTTTCGGGCACAGCATGGGGGCGCTGGTCGCGCTCGATCACGCGCTTCGGGCGCCGCGCTCGCTCCAGGCGCTGGTCCTGAGCGCCCCGCCGTTCGAGCTGGTGCTCCGCCCTTCGATGCTCAAGGTGCGCGCGGCCCAGGTCGCGGCGCGCTTCTGGCCCGGCTTCTCGCAGGGGAGCACGATCCTGCCCTCGATGCTCTCGCGCGACCAGGCGGTCGTCCGCGCGCACGCGGAGGACCCGCTGGTCCACTACCGCATCAGCGCGCGCCTCTTCTTCGAGTTCCAGTCGGCGCGCGCCGATCTCGTCCGGCGCGCGCGCGATCTCGAGGTGGACACGCTGATCCTCCACGGCGGGGCCGATCCGATCTCGAACGTGGAGGGATCGGAGCGCTGGTCGCGCGGCGCGCCCGTAGGGAGGGTCACCTGCCGCCTCTACCCGGGACTCCTCCACGAGGTGCTGAACGAGGTGGAGCGGGCGCGCGTCCTCGTCGATCTGGAGGCGTGGCTCGATTCGGAGATGCCCGCGAACGGCGCCTGAACGGCGGCGTCACCCCGTGAGCAGCGCCACCGCGTCGTCCCAGGCCCGCACCCGCCGCGCGCGTTCCGCCGGCGCCATGCGCGGCCGGAACGTCCGCGCGCCGCGCGCCCCGAGCGGGGCGTCCTCCCGTCGCCGCCAGATCCCCGCGCCGATCCCCGCGAGGAGCGCCGCGCCAAGCGCCGTGCTCTCCGCCATCGCGGGACGAACGATCGGCACGCCGAGCAGGTCCGCCTGGAGCTGCATCAGGAGCCCGTTGGAGGTCGCGCCGCCGTCCACCAGGAGGCGCCTCACCCGGCGCTTCGCGTCCCGCTCCATCGCCACGACGACGTCGCGCGTCTGAAACGCGATCGACTCGATCGCGGCGCGGGCGAGATGCCCGCGCGTCGTCCCGCGCGTGATGCCGCACCAGAGGCCGCGAACGTCGGGACGCCAGTGCGGCGCGCCGAGCCCGGCGAAGGCGGGAACGAGGTGCGTGCCGCCCGAGTCCGGCACCGTGCGCGCGAGCGCCTCGCTCTCGCCGGCGTTCCGGATGAGGCCGAGTCCGTCGCGGAGCCACTGGATCGCCGCTCCGGCGACGAAGACGCTCCCCTCGAGCGCGTACGCGATCTCGCCTCGCGGGCCGCACGCCACGGTCGTCAGGAGGCCGGAGCGCGAGGCGACCGGACGCGACCCGGTGTGGAGCATGAGGAAGCAGCCCGTCCCGTACGTGTTCTTGATCCCGCCCGCCGCGACGCATCCCTGGCCGAAGAGGGCCGCTTGCTGGTCGCCCGCGACGCCCCGGATCGGGATTCCGTCGGGGAGGCCCGGAACGCCACGCGTCACGCCGAACGAGCCCGCCGACGGCCGGACCTCCGGAAGGAGCGCCGACGGCACGCCGAAGAGCGCCGTCAGATCCGCGTCCCACCGGGCCCGCCGGATGTCGTAGAGGAGCGTGCGGCTCGCGTTGGTCGGATCGGTCGCGTGCGTCGCGCCCCCGGTCAGCTTCCAGAGGAGCCAGCTGTCGACCGTGCCGAACGCCAGCGCGCCGCGGCGCGCGCGGGCCCCGAGCGCGCGGTGCTCGCGAAGCAGCCACTCGACCTTGGTCGCGGAGAAGTAGGGATCGAAGCGGAGTCCGGTCCGCCAGCGCGCGAAGGGCTCGAGCCCGGCGAGCCGAAGCGTCGCGCAGCGATCCGCCGTGCGCCGGTCCTGCCAGACGATCGCCGGCGCCACCGGCCGCGAGGTCGCGCGATCCCAGAGGAGCGTGGTTTCCCGCTGGTTGGTGATGCCGATCGCCTCGAGGCGCACGCGGCGCGCGCCGGCCCCCCGGAGCGCGCCCTGGAGCGCGCGGAGCGTCGTCGCCCAGATCTCCTCGCCGCGGTGCTCCACCCACCCGGGGCGCGGGAAGTGCTGCGGCAGCTCGGCGTAGCCGCGCGCCACGACGCCCATCCTCCTGTCGAAGAGGAGCACGGTCGTTCCGGTGGTTCCCTGGTCGATCGCCGCGATCACCGCCGCGCTCCGGCTCACGCCGTCGCCTCCTCGGCGTCGCCGCGGACCGCGTCGATCGCGCGCTCTTCCCGGTCGAGCGCCGCCAGGAGCCGGTCGACCTCGGCCGTGCGCCGCCGCTCCGACCATCCGAGCACCGGCGCGAGCCACGCCGCGACCGGAACCGCCGCCTCCCGGAGCGCCCGCCCGTCGAGCCAGAGCCGCGTCCGCCTGAGGAGCACGTCGTCGAGCCGCCGCGCCTTCTCCGCGCGCGCGGCGTGCACCGCCTCGGCTTCGGCGACGGCGAAGCCCCCGGTCGTCGCGACGCGCCGCGGGAATTCGCGCGAGAGCGCCGCGATCGCGGCGTCGCGGCCGCCCGGAACCGGCGCCGTTCGCGTGTCGCACGGGCGGGCGCGGCCGCCGAGCGATCGCGCCGCGCCGTCCACGACGCGCTCGGCGAGGCTCCGGTGCGTCGTGTACTTGCCCCCCACGATCGACCGCATCCCGGACTCGACGACGATCCGGGCCTCGCGCGTGTTCTCCCACGAACGATCGGCGCGCCCGCGGGCGAGCGGCCGGATCCCCGCGAAGGCCCGCACCGGCCGCGCGTCGCCGAGCCGCTCCGGAAGCGCCCGGGCGGCCTCCTCGAGGAGGTAGCGGACGTCCTCGGGGCGTGGAAGCGCAGCGCCCGGCTCCCCCGGATCGTCGTCGTCGGTGGTCCCGATCAGGGCGTGCTCCCCCCAGGGGAGGACGAAGAAGACGCGGCCGTCCTTCCGCGCGGTAAGGAGGAGCGCCCGCTCCACGGGCATGGGCACGACGACGTGGGTCCCGCGCGACCTGCGCACGGTCGGCTCGACATGGCCGCGCGCGAGCGCGCGCACCGAGTCGACCCACGGTCCGGTGGCGTTCACGACCAGCCGCGCCTCCTCCTCTCCGTCGACGCCGTCGATCGTGTCGCGGAAATGGACGCGCCACGCGGCATCGTCCACGGTGCGCGCGATCGCGGTCAGCTCCGCGTACGTCCGGACGCGCGCGCCCCAGCGCTCCGCGTCCAGGGCGATCGCGACGCAGAGCGCCGCGTCGTCCATCTGGGCGTCCCAGTAGACCGACCCGCCGAGGAGCCCCTCGGTCCTCAGGCCGGGAACCATGGCCACGGCCTCCGCCGCGGAGACCTGGTGATGCTCCGCGAGGCGTTCCGACCCGGCGAGACCGGCGTAGAGCGCGAGTCCGAGCGACACGACGCCGCGCCGGCGCCCTTCGCGCGCGTAGTGCGGAATGAGGAACGGGAGCGGGCGGACGTGCTCGGGCGCCGTCTCGAGGAGACGGGTCCGTTCGTGGAGCGCCTCGCGCACCAGGCCGATCTGCGCCGTCTCGAGGTAGCGGATGCCGCCGTGGATCAGCTTCGACGTCCGGCTGCTCGTGCCGGAGGCGAGGTCGCCGCGCTCGAGGAGGAGGACCGTGAGCCCGCGGCGGGCCGCGTCGCGCGCGACGGCGGCCCCGTGGATCCCCCCTCCGACCACCAGGATGTCGACCACCCCGCGCCCCTCCATGAACGCGCGCCCCGGCCGCGACCCGGCTCCGGCGCGGCGTGGGCAGTCTAGTGGACCCCGCCGCGCGTCGCCAGTGGAACGGTGGTATCCTGGCGCCCCGCGCGCGGACGCGGCGAAGGAGGAAGGCATGAACGACACGAAGGGGCGGTGGGCGCTCGTGACCGGCGCCACCAGTGGGTTCGGCGCCGCCATCGCGCGGCGGCTCGCGGCCGAGGGCTGCCACGTGGCGATCACCGGGCGGCGCGAGGATCGCCTCCGCGCGCTCGCCGGCGAGATCGCGCGGTCGAGCGGCGTCGAGGCCGTTCCGCTCGCGTTCGACGTCCGGGACCGCGAGGCGGTCGAAGCGGCGCTCCGGGGCGCGGACGGGCTCCTCGACCGGCTCGACATCGTGGTCAACAACGCGGGGCTCGCCGCGGGCCTCGACCCGGTCCAGGCGGCCGACCCCGACGACTGGAACCGGATGATCGACACGAACGTGAAGGGGCTGCTCTGGGTCACGCGGACGGTGCTCCCCGGCATGATCCAGCGGAAGCGCGGCGACATCGTGAACATCGGATCGGTCGCGGGGCAACAGGCGTACGGCGGAGGCTCGGTCTACGCGGCGACGAAGTTCGCGGTGCGCGCGATCACCGAGGCGCTCCGCTACGACGTGCTCGGCACCGGCGTGCGCGTGATGAACGTGGCCCCCGGGCTCGCCGAGACCGAGTTCAGCCTGGTCCGGTTCCACGGCGACGAGGCGCGCGCCCGATCGGTCTACCGGGGAACGCGGCCGCTTCGCGCGGAAGACGTGGCCGACGCGGTCGTCTGGTGCGTGACGCGCCCCCGCCACGTGAACGTGCAGGAGGTGCTCCTCATGCCGACCGACCAAGCCTCGGCGTACGCCGTCCACCGCCGGGAGGGGTGACCGCCCTCCCCTCCTCTCCTCGCCGCGGCGCCGCTAGGCGGGTCGCTTCAGCACGTGGTAGAGGTTCCCGTTCTCTCCGGTCCGGTGCCGCGAGAGCGGGAATTTCTCGAAGCGGTCCCAGTAGATCGCCTCGAGGGAGAACGGGCTCTCGCCGACCAATCGGTCCACGTCCTCCTGGGTCCAGTAGCGGAGCACGTGGTCCTCCTCGATCCGCCACCGCTCCGTTCCCCGCCGCGCCGTGATGAGGCAGCGCTGGTACGAGCGCTTGGCGGCGGCGTCCTCGCGCGCCACCTCCCAGAGCAGGGTCGTCGAGAGGTCCCCGCGGCGATTCCCCCACGGGCCGAATCGGGCGAGCTCGGGAGGCTCGTCGCCATAGGAGAGCTGCACGACGTAGATCCCGCCCGGTCGCAGCGCCGCCGCGGTCCGGCTCAGGTGCGCCGCGACCGAGGCATCGTCGAGCAGGTAGCCGATCGAATTGACCAGGTTGATCGCCGCGTCGAAGGGGCCGGGCGGGTCGAACGCGCTCATCTCGCCGCGGTGGATCTCGCCGCCTCGGGAGGCGAGGCGCGCCCTCGCGAACGCGACCATCTCCTCGCTCAGGTCGTATCCCGAGACGGCGTAGCCGCGCCCGGCGAGCGCCGCGAGGAGTCGGCCGGTCCCGCAGCAGGGCTCGAGCACCCGGCGCACGGATCCCCCCGCGTGCCGCGCGAAGACCGATTCCAGGAACGCCAGCTCCTTCGTGAGATCCCAGCCGAAGGCGACGTCGTAGATCTCGGGTCGATGGTAGAGAACGCCGCCGATTCGAGGCGCGGTTCCGGCGCGGTCCTGGCTCATCGGTCCCCCGAAATGGAGGCGGGGCGGACGTCCGAAGACGCCGCCCCGCTCGAAGCGTTACGTGCTGTGGTTCGCTCGGCGCTTAGGCCTTGCGGACGTTCGCCGCCTGCAGGCCCTTCGGCCCGCGGACGATGTCGAACTCCAGCCGCTCGCCTTCCGCAAGCGTCTTGAATCCTTCGCCCATGATTGCCGAGTAGTGAACGAAGACGTCCTCGCCACCCTCTTGCTGAATGAACCCAAAGCCCTTCGCTTCGTTGAACCACTTCACGGTTCCTGTCGCCACTGATGCAACTCCTCCAGAATACGGGGCTCGCGCCCCATCTTACCACCGCCACGAGGGCGGCTCGCCCGGCCACTTTGGTCGGGCCTCCGAGCGACGCATCGCCCAGATACACAAAAAGCCGCAGGGTTGATTCCTGCGGCGTTGAAACCACGTCGGTGTTTCGTACAACCAGCAGGTAACGATACGGAGTATCGGCCGGAATCCTCGACTTGTAAAGCACTATTTTCGGCCCCCGCGCGCGCGCTAAGATGGGCGGCGCCATGGACGAGACGCCGCTCCGCATCGGAATCCTCTACGACGAATGGCACGAGACGGTGGACGCCGACGCCGGGGCGCCCGCCGCGCCGAGCGGAGGGCGCCGGCGGAAGCGCGAGAAGAGCGACCGCGAGGAGATCTTCGACGCGCTCCGGAAGTTCGGGCACGATCCCAAGTACCTCTGCCTCGACGGCCGGAGGCGCTCCCTCGTGGCCCTCGCGCGCGCCGACGTCGATCTGATCTTCAACCTGACCGAGAGCTACGCCGGCGACGACACGAAGGACATCCACCTCGCGGCCTATCTCGATCTGCTCGGGTTCCCCTACACGGGATCGGGACCCGCCGGGCTCCATCTCGCGCAGGACAAGGCGGTGGCGAAGCGGCTCTTCGAATTCCACGGGATAAGGACGCCGCGCTTCGCGGCCGTCTACCGCGGCCGTCTCGACTCCTCGCACGACGTCCAGTTCCCCGTGATCGTGAAGCCGAAGCGGGAGGACGGCTCGATCGGGATCGAGTTCAACGCGGTCGCCGGGTCGATCAAGGAGCTGATGGAGCGGATCGACGCGCTCCACGCCGACCTCGACTCGCCCGTGCTGATCGAGGAGTACATCGAGGGCCGGGAGCTCTACGTCGGGGTCCTGGGCAACGATCCGCCGCAGGCGCTTCCGATCGTCGAGCTCGACCTCGCCGATCTTCCCGAGGGCGCCCCGCGGATCGCGGGCACCGAGGTGAAGTGGGAGCGCGGCACGGAGGCCTATCAGCGGACGAAGCTCCGCCTCCCCGACGACCTGTCGGAGGAGACCGCGGTGGCGATCCAGGAGACCGCCGTCCGCGCCTGCCGCGCCCTCGACGTGCGCGACTACGCGCGCGTGGATCTCCGCCTGGCGCCCGACGGGACGTGGTACACGCTCGAGGTGAACCCCAATCCCTGGCTCCACTCGACGGCGGAGTTCGCGATGGCGGCGAAGGCGGCCGGGCGAGACCACGCCTCGCTCATCCAGGAGATCGTCCGGACGGCGACGTCCCGCTCCCACCCGGGGCCCTACTCGCTCGTCCGTTGAGGAGCGCCCCGAGCACGTTTCGCGTGATCCGCCTCGCGTCCTCGCTCGCCCGCGCGGGACGCGCCGCCGGCGCCCCCCAGTCGTCGAGCCCCCACGCCCACTGGATGGTCCCCGCGGCGAAGACGACCGCGCCCGACGCGGCGGCGTAGACGGTCGCCTCGCTCGCCTCGCCGCCGCCGTCCCGGAATCGGACCGGCGACCGCGCCAGAACGGAGAGGCCGGGCGGAGACCAGCGCGCGTACAGGGAATCGCCGGCGAATGACCGGTCGATCTCGTAGCCCACGAGCCCCCGGATCGCCTCGCTTCCTCCCTCCGCGATGCCGGTGCCGGCGTAGACCCACGAGCCGCGGGCCGCCGCGCGGGGGACGAAGTCGGCCTCCACGTCGCTCTCCGCGCGCGGGGTCATGACGCCGAGGAGCGCGACCTCGGGGCGGCGCGGGTGGAGATCGCGGAACCGGACCGTGAGGTCGCGGTCCGCGGCGGTGTTCCAGAGCGAGTCGCGCGTGTAGTCCTTGGAGCAGAAGATCACGCGGCGCGGGGAGCCGTCCGCGGACGCCTCGAGCCGCACCTGCCAGTAGCCCGTGTTGGCGCCGAAGCAGGCGATCCCCGTACCGTGGTCGCGCGCCGCCTCGAGGCGATCCCGCTCTCCCCGCGACCAGTACTCGTCGTGCCCCGCCAGGATCACGCCGCGCCGCCCCGCGGCGAGCGCGCTGTCGGCGTCGAGGTCGAGTCCCGTCGCGTAGGCGACGTCGTATCCCCTCCGCTCGAGCCAGCGGATCATCGGATACTCCCAGCCGCCCCGGTACGGCCCGTGCGTCACGGTGAGGAGCTCGCCCGCTCCGAGCCCCGCCCACGCGCCCGGCCCGCTCGCGTACGGGCGGTCGAACGACACGCGGAGGGCGCGGCGCCCACCGTCGCTGTTGAAGTCGTAGAGGCTCGTGCCGCCCCACGCGTTGTACGCCTGCCACGTGGAGACCGCGAGCGGGAAGAGGAGCGGCGCGCGCCGGTCCGGCCTCTCACGGATGACGAACGGGACGTAGGCCTGCTTGCCGTCGTCCGAGGCGGTGAGCCGCGCGAGGTAGACGCCGGTCGGCCAGTCCACTCCCACGACGACGCGCGCCGACACGGGCCACGCGCACGTGACGAGGCCGTCCTCCGGCCGCGGCGCGGGCCGGGCCCGCGCGCCGCCGGGGACCCGCGCCTGCCTCGCGACGAGCCGGGCGCCGCGGCCCCCATACCAACCCAAACGGTAGACGTCGATATCCAACCACGAGGAGGCCGTGCTGACGTGGAGCGCGACCGTTTCCCCGGGGGCCGCGCTCGAGGGCGAGGCGTATCCCTCGATTTCGTTGCGGGTGGCGGGGTTAACCAGGCCCCAATCGCCCGACCCGGCGCGGGCGTTCTCGAGCGCGATCGGCGTCTCTGCGTTTCGTCCGCAGCCGGCCGGCAGCAGGACCAGCGACAGGAGGAGGCCGAGCCGCCTTGACAGCCCTCCGTGAATTCGGGAACATGGCCCGAAGTCGGTTCGTAGTGCCCCTGTCCCCCGCACGCCGTCCTCACACCTTCCTAAGGAGAGATGGAATGATCCCAGTGGTTGCTCGCCGCCGCTCGCGGAATCTCGATCCCGCGGCGCGGATCCGCCGCGCGGCCGGCCTTCTCGCGATCGTCGCCGCCTTGGTCACGGCGCCGGCCGCGCTGGCGGCCGTCAAGCCGCCGCAGGTCCGGCTCGACTTCGAAAAGTACACCCTTCCGAACGGCCTCGAGGTGATTCTTCGCGAGGACCATCGCCTCCCCAACGTGGCCGTGAACATCTGGTACCACGTCGGCCCCGCCAACGAGACCGAGGGACGCACGGGCTTCGCGCATCTCTTCGAGCACATGATGTTCCAGTCCTCGGGCCACGTGGGCGAGGACCAGATCTGGAAGTACCTCGAGGGGGCGGGGGCCTCCTTCATCAACGGCTCGACCGATTTCGACCGCACGAACTACCTCGAGGACATGCCGGCGAGCGGCCTCGAGATGGCGCTCTGGCTCGAGAGCGACCGGATGGGCTTCCTCCTCGACCGCCTCACCGGCCCGTCGCTCGCGAACCAGCAGGACGTCGTCCGGAACGAGCGGCGCCAGAGCATCGAGAACGCGCCCTATCAGCTCGCCGAGGAGGAGATGTGGCACCAGCTCTTCCCGAAGGGGCACCCGTACTACGCGGACGTGATCGGCTCCCATGAGGACGTGCAGGCGGCCAAACTCGAGGACGTGAAGGAGTTTTTCCGCCGCTACTACTGCCCCAACAACGCGAGCCTCGTGATCATCGGCGACATCGACAAGGCGAAGACGAAGGCGATGGTCCAGAAGTACTTCGGGACGCTGCCGCGCGGAGCCGACGTGCCGCCCATCACCGCGACGACGCCGCCGATCACGTCCGAGAAGCGTCTCGCCCTGACCGACAACGTGCAGCTCCCCCATCTCAACATGGGCTGGATCACGTCGCCGATCTTCAAGCCCGGCGACGCCGACGCGGTGGTCGCCGCCAACATCCTCGGCCAGGGCAAGGCGAGCCGCCTCTACAAGGCGCTCGTCTACGACAAGCAGGTCGCGCAGAGCGTGAGCGTCGACCAGCAGTCGCTCCAGCTCGGCTCGGTCTTCACGATCAGCGTGACGCTCAAGCCCGACCAGAAGCCGGACGACGTGGCGAAGCTGGTCGACGCGGAGCTGGACCGCTTCGCGAGCGAGGGGCCGACGCAGGCCGAGGTGGACGCCTCGCAGAACGCGATCTACTCGCAGATGGTATTCAGCCTCGAGCAGATCGGCGGCTTCGACGGCCTCGCCGACCGGTTCAACCGCTACAACCAGTTCCTCCACGATCCCGGGTACCTCAACAAGGACATGGCGCGCTACGCCGCCGTGACGCCGGCGTCGGTGAAGGCGTTCGCGCAGGCCCAGCTGAAGAAGGACGCGCGCGTCGTCATCTCGGTGATGCCGGGCGAGAAGATTCGGCCGCCCGATCCGCCGGCGCCGCCGAAGCCGGAGGAGACCGAGAAGCCGGTCGTCTCGGCCGAACCGTGGCGGAACACGCCGCCCTCCATCGGGGCGGCATCCCAGGCCAAGCTGCCCGCGCCGAAGCGCTTCGCGCTCCCGAACGGGCTCTCGGTCTACGTCGTCGAGTCGCACAACCTCCCGCTGGTCTCGTGCGACCTGGTTCTCCGCTCGGGCAGCGGGATCGATCCGAAGGACGCGCCCGGCCTCGCCGGGTTCACCTCGGCCATGCTGGACGAGGGGACGACCACGCGGGACGCGCTCGCGATCGCCAACCAGATCCACGCGCTCGGGGCCTCGCTCGGCACCGGCTCGAGCGTCGACGGGAGCAGCGCGGACGTCTCCTCGTTGAAGCAGAACGCGCCGGCCGCCATGTCGATCCTCGCGGACGTGGTGATCCATCCCGCGTTCCCCGAGAGCGAGATGGGGCGCGTCCGGAGCCAGCGGCTGACGCAGCTCCTCCAGCAGCGGGACCAGACGTTCGGCACGGCGGTCCGCGTGATGAACGCGTGCCTCTTCGGCCCGACGCACGCCTATGGGCACACGGTCCTCGGGACCGAGGCCGCCCTCAGCAAGATCTCGCGCGCGGACATCGAGACCTTCTACAAGAACTACTACTCCCCGAAGAACACGGCGCTCGTCATGGTCGGCGACGTCACCGAGGCCGAGGCCAAGAAGCTCGCGACCGACGCGTTCGCCGGATGGCAGGGTGCCGAGACCTCCGTCCCCGTTCCTCCCGCCGGGGCGACGGCCGGCTCGCGATTGGTCCTGGTCGACAAGCCGGGCTCGGCCCAGTCGGCGGTGCTCGCCGGGCAGATGGGCGTCGCCCGCTCCGACCCCGACTACGAGAAGCTCGACGTGATGAACACGGTCATGGGCGGGCTCTTCTCGAGCCGCATCAACATGAACCTCCGCGAGGACAAGGGCTATTCGTACGGCGCCTTCTCCTTCATCGGGCAGAACCGCGGGGTCGGTCCCCTCATGGCGGGCGCCGCCGTGCGGTCCGACGCGACCGGCCCGTCGATCGAAGAGATCCTCAAGGAAGTGAAGAAGATGAAGGACGGGGGCGTGACCGACGACGAGCTCAAGCTCGCCAAGGATTCGATCACCCGCTCCATCCCGGCCAACTTCGAGACGACCGGGAGCACCGCGGGGACGCTGGCGCAGATCTACCTCTTCGATCTGCCGCTCGACTACTACCAGACGCTCCCCGGCCGCGTGAACGCGATCACGAAGGATGACGTGCTCCAGGCCGCGCAGAAGCACCTGACGCCCGACCAGATGGTGGTCGTGGTGGTGGGAGACAAGAAGGTCGTCGAGCCCCAGCTCTCCAAGCTCTCGCTCGGCGCCATCGCCTACCGCGACGCGGACGGCATCGAGACGCAGGCCGCGCCCGCGACGAACTGATCGAAGCGGGTCGAAGCGCGAAAACAAGAACGGGGCTGCCTCACCGGCAGCCCCGTTTCATTTCCACCCACGGACGGCGGCCCCTGGAGCGGGCCGCGCCGCGGAGGCTACGTCCCGCCTCCGCCCGCGACCGACGGCACGGAGATGCCGCCCCGGCGCGCGAGGTACTCCTCGACGAAGAGAAGGCCCGACTCGCCCGCGCGGCGCACGATGCTGAGCAGCGTGTCCATGCTGGCGACCTCTTCGAGCTGTTCGCTCACGAACCACTGCAGGAAGTTCCGGGTGATGTGGTCGTTCTCCTTGATGGCGAGATCGACGAGGCCGTTGATCTGCTTCGTCACGGTCTCCTCCCAATCGAGCGAGAGCTTCACCGCCTCCTCCGCCGTCGCGAATCGCGGCTTCGGGGCGGGAATCGCCGGGACCGCCACGCGCGCCCCGGCGTCGACCACGTAGTTCACGAGCTTGAGCGCGTGCTCGCGCTCCTCGTCGGCCTGTTTCATGAAGTGCTTCGACAGCTCCGGCAGGCTCTCGCTGCCGAAGTGGGCGCCGATCGAGACGTATTGCAGCATGGCGCCGAATTCATTGCCGATCTGCGTATTGATCGCGTCGGCCATCTTCTGGCTGATGATCATGGTCGCTCCCGGGACTGGGTTATTTCCCCGCGGACGACGGCGAGCCGCCCCCGGCGGCCGGGCCGCCCGACTCCGCGAGGGCCATCGACTTCTTGGGATCGAGCAGACGGATCTCCCGATCGCCCACCTTCTTGGACTCGGCCCCGTCCACGATCAGCTTCTTCACCTGGAGCGTCGACAGCTTGGGATGGGCCGCCAAGAGCTGGCCGGCCAGGTTGGTCACCTGCGGGGCGGCCATGCTGGTTCCGCTCAGCTTCATCCGCTCCCCGCCGGGGATGTTGCTCTCGACCTCGTATCCGCTGGCGTAGACGTCCACGTTCCCGAAGCTCGTGAACGACGTCTGGTCGCCCGCCTGGTCCACGGCGCCGACCACGATCACGTTCGGGAGCTTGAAGCTGCTCGGGAAGACCTCGTCGAACTTCACGTCGTTGTCCGAGTTCCCCGCCGCGATGCAGAAGAGCGTGTTCGGCGCCTTCTGGATCGCGCCCTCGAGCGCCTGATAGCCGATGTCATAGATCTTCCGCGCGAGCGCCTTCCGCTCCTCGGGCGTTCCCTCGAAGTGATTCTGCTCGAGCGCGTTGTCGATCGACTTGAGGTCGCCGCCCCAGCTCATGTTGACGGCGCGCGCGCCGTGGCGGTTCAGGTACTCCACCGTCTTGACCATCGCGACGGCGTCCTTCTTCGCCTGCTCGATCGTCGGCTTCTCGGGGATCATGTGGTAGTCGAACGTGATGCGGGCGCCGAGCAGGCGCGCGGCGGGATTCCCGCGGGCCGCGATGCCCGAGACGTGCGTGCCGTGCGCGTACTGCGAGAAGTGGTTGACGCCCTCGATGAACGGCTTCACCTGATCTTGTGGCAGGGACGCGAGCTGCTTCTTGACCGCGTCCGCGTCGGGCGTGTCGAGGTTCGCCTGCAGATCCTCGAGGCCCTTCATGGCCGCCTTGTACTTGTCGGCGTCCGGCCCCAGCTCGTCGCGCGGGATCAGGAGCCCCGTCGTCGGGTCGGAGTGGAGCGTGTAGGCGATGCCGTTCACGTCGTCGACGAACCCATTCTTGTCGTCGTCCTTGCCGTTCCCCGGCTTCTCGCCCTTGTTCACCCAGAGGTTCGACGGGTAGAGGGAGACGTCGACGCCGGAATCCCAGATGCCGATCACGACCGGCGTCAGCTTCTGGGTCGCGTCGAGCGTCACGTCGCGCGCGGCCCAGATGTCCGGCTTCGGCTCCTGCTTGTGGGCGTCGAGCGCCGCCGCGTAGACCGCCGCGGCGTCCTGCTGGTACGGGAGGTAGTTCTGGATGGTGTAGGACGCGCCGACGAGCGACGCCGCGAAGTCCTGGCTGAGCTTGCCGCCCGAGGCGGCCATCGGATCGATCGCGCTCGCGATCTGGCCGACGATCAGGTTGCGGGAGAGGATCTCCGCGCGCCCCTTCGCCTGCTTGATCGACTCGCGGACGTCTTCGAACGGAAGCGCCGCGAGCGACTTGCTGAGATCGTCGCGGAACGCCTGATGCGCCTGGTCGGCGGGCGCGCTCATCGCGGCGATCGTCGCCCGGGTCAGGAGCCCCGTCATGAGCTTGTCGGCGGGCTTCTCCTCGAGGTCGCGGATCTGGTCCACCAGGGCGAGCGCCGTGGGAAAGTCCTTCCGAAGCATCGCGATGGTGAGCCGCTCGCCGGCGAAGCGCTTGAGCGTCGTCTTGTCCTGGATGTCGTACGTGTCGAGGTCCTTCTTCACGTCGGCCTCGACGCGCCCCGCCAGCTCGAGGATCGCGGCCGGGTTCTCGACCATCTCGCTCGGCTTCCCGGAGACGTCGTAGGTGTGGGTCGGAAGGTCGGCGAGCTTCTCGATCTTGATCTTCTCGGCGATCGCGCGGCCCGCGAACGGCAGGGCGGCGAGGCCAAGGACGAGCGCGACCCCGAAGAGGAGCCGGAGATACCGATGGTTCCGATGCATGGCGATCAACCTCACATGGGGAGAAATGGATTCACGTCCCGGAGGGACGACAGGTCCAGCGGCAGAGAATACCGCAAAACGCCCCCGCCGCGGCGACTCCCTGGGGCCTCCCGTGCTATCCTGGCCTCCCATGAGCGAGTACCCGTGGCAGTCCCCGTTCGGGCCGCATGGTCCCCAGGTCCAGAACCCTTCGACCACGCCGAACCCGACGATTCCAACCCCGCCGCAGGACTTCGGATCCCCCAGCCCGTGGGCCCCGCCCGACCCATCCTCGCCCGGTGTGGGCGGAGGGGGCGGAGCCGGCGGGACCGGAGGCGGTGAGGCCGGAGGCGGAGCCGGCGGGACCGGAGGCGCGGCGAGCGCCATCTCCGACGCGCCGATCGGGAAGCGGATCCGCAATCTGGCCATCGTGGGCGTCGTCCTCGGAGCCTTCGTGGGACTCATGCGCGGGCTCCTGACGCACATGCCGCCGTCGGCCACGGGACTCCTGGCGCTCCGGTTCGGCATCGCGGCCGCCCTGGCCGGCGCCGGCATCCCGCCCGCGATCCGCGCCATCGTCCTCGCCGCCCGAGCCGCCATCTGGATCGCGCTCGCGCTCGTCCTCTGGGTCGTCGCGATCATCCTGATGGGCCAGAGCGGCTGGCTGACGCGGCTGCGGTAGTCGCGGCGGGGCTCTGAGACGGCAGGGCAGTAGTGTGGTGTCCCCAAGGGGATTCGAACCCCTGTTGCCGCCGTGAAAGGGCGGTGTCCTAGGCCGGGCTAGACGATGGGGACGCACCTGATTCCGCGATGTTCGAGGCGGGCGGAGTCGATTCGAGCCGCGCCAATATACCGCACGCACGCCCTCCCCGCAAACGACTCCGGAGCCGCCGACGCCCTGGCCGGATCGAGCCACGAATTGGGTAGATTGGCACCCACCCGGCTCCCGCCCAACATGAGACATACTCCATAAACAGCTGTATATATGCGACTTAACCTTTCGCATCTTCCGGCACGGCCCATGCCATTCACTCCTGTGGAACGGGTAGGCATGGACGCCATGCGTGGGCACGGAGTGCTCCAACGGAGTGGACCAGACGAGAAGGGGCGAGGAGATGCTCTTGACGGTCTACGTCACCCTGGTGGTCGCCGCGGGAGGGCTCGCGATGTGGGCGGCGGGCGCTCCCGACCCCACCATGGGCGTCCTCCCCCTTCTCTTCTGGTTCCTCGCGAACCTGCTCGGCGAGGTGCTCTGGCTGCCGGCCCCGAAGGGGCGCGGCTACCTGAGCATGGCGAACGCCGCGAACGTGGCGACGCTGATCCTCCTGCCGCCGTCCACGGCGGTGGTCGTCTGCGCCGTCGCGGGGCTCACGGCCGATCTCGTCTTCCGGCGCCGCGCCTGGTATCAGGGCCTCTTCAACTTCGGCATGTGCGCGAGCACGGTCTTCGTGGCGGCGCTCGTCTTCCGCGCGGCCGGCGGCGTGAGCGCCGACGTCGACGATCTCCTGATGCCGACCAACGCGGCCCCGCTCTTCCTGATGGGGCTCACGTACTTCATGGTCAACACGGGCCTCGTCGCGGGCGTGGTCGCGCTCAACTCGGGCGGCTCCGTGCGCGAGGTCTGGAAGACGAGCTTCGCCTTCCCCTACGAGCTGGTCGGGGCGCTGGTGCTGAACCTCCTCGGCTACCTCTTCGCGATCCTCTTCCTGACGTGGGGCTACATGAGCGCCTTCGTCGCGGTGATCGCGACCTACTTCATCCGCGATGCGTACGTTCGCTACGTCCGCGACGCCAAAGCCGCCGAGCCTCCCGCGATGGACGACGCGGCGTGAGAGAGGAGATCTCGATGACGGGACGCGGAGGACGTAGCTGGAAGCGGGTCTGCGCGACGGTCGTGGCGGTCGTGGCGACGCTCGCCCTGACGGGCTGCGGCGACACGCTCCTCGGCCCCGCCTCGGGCCCGGGCACGCCCGCGCCGCCGAGCGGCCCCGAGGTCCTCTTCGTCCGCGCCGATGGAACCTTCGGCTTCATGCCGGCGTCGGTGGCGGCGCTCCGGTCGGACGTGCTGACCACGACCGACCGTTCGCTCATGGTCTCGCAGAAGGTCGACGGCGCGGTCGGAGGGATGCTCCGCTGCGGCCGGTTCCTGCTCCACGTTCCGGCGGGCGCGTTCGACGGCACGGGCACCGTGTCGATGCTGATGCGCGACTCCACCGTGATGGTCGTCGATCTCGAGGTGTCGCCGGCCGAGCTGAACGGCTTCCAGGTGCCGGTCACGCTGGCGGTGAACACGACCGGAACGGACGTGTCGTCCGACACGCTGTCGATCTACTGGTACGACCCGGAGAAGGCCGACTGGACCGGCTTGGCGTGCGATTCGGATCTGTCGACCGACGCCACCCTGCTCGAGACGATCACCGAGACGACCCTTTCGCCGCTCGAGGGGACCGACACCACGACCAAGGGGCTGATGACCCCGCTGGTCCACTTCTCCCGTTATTCGGCCGGAAAGGCAGGCTGGTAGCGTCTTCCTCTACCTTCGTCCCCCTTCCGAAGGACTGACGGCAGGCGCACCGGCCGGCGGGCCGCCGCGGATCTCCGCGGCGGCCTCGCCATTCCCGCCTCCCTCTTGACCCACCGTGCCCCCGCGCCCCGCACTGCCCCGTTGCGCCGGGGCGGGGCGGCCGATATCCTCACGGACTCTCGACATTCGCGCCAAGGCGCGCAACGACCGGAGGGGCCATGCAGAAGTTCGACGGCGTCGATTTCATGGAGGTCGACGGCCTGTTCAGCGAGGAAGAGATCGCCGTCCGGGACACGATCCGCGAGTTCGTGACCGACCGCGTCATCCCGATCATCGAGAAGCACAACCGCGAGGGCACCTTTCCCGCCCACCTGATCCCCGAGATGGCCGCCCTCGGGGTCTACGGCGCGAACATCAACGGCTACGGCTGCCCCGGTCTCAACAACGTGGCGTACGGGCTGATCATGCAGGAGTTGGAGCGCGGCGACAGCGGGCTCCGCTCGTTCGTCTCGGTCCAGGGCGGGCTCTGCATGTACCCCATCCTCGCGTACGGCTCCGACGCCCAGAAGAACAAGTACCTCCCGGAGATGGCGAAGGGGAACGTGATCGGGTGCTTCGGGCTGACCGAGGCCGACTTCGGCTCGAACCCGAGCGGCATGATCACCACCGCGCGGAAGGACGGGAACGGCTACGTCCTGAACGGCAGCAAGATGTGGATCACGAACGGCGGCGTGGCCCACATCGCGATCGTCTGGGCCAAGCTCGAAGGAAGGATCCGCGGCTTCATCGTGGAGAAGGGCACGCCCGGATACTCGACGCGCGACATCCACGGCAAGTTCTCCCTGCGCGCCTCGGTCACGTCGGAGCTCTCGTTCCAGGACTGCCGGATCCCCGCGGAGAACATCCTGCCGAACGTGGACGGGCTGAAGGGCCCGCTCGGCTGCCTCAACCAGGCGCGCTACGGGATCGCGTGGGGCGGCGTCGGCGCGGCCATGGCCTGCTACCACGAGGCGCTCCACTACGCGAAGACGCGCGTCCAGTTCGACCGGCCGATCGCCGGGTTCCAGCTCGTCCAGAACAAGCTGGCCTGGATGATCCGCGAGATCACCAAGGCGCAGCTCCTCGTGCTCCACCTGGGGCGGCTCAAGGACCAGGACAAGGTCAAGCCGCACCACATCTCGCTCGGCAAGATGAACAACATCGACGTGGCGCTCCGGTGCGCGCGCATGGCGCGCGACATCCTGGGCGCGAGCGGCATCACCGACGAGTACCAGTGCGGCCGCCACCTCTGCAATCTCGAGTCGGTCTACACGTACGAGGGGACGCACGACATCCACAACCTGATCATCGGCGAGGCCGCGACGGGGATTCCGGCCTACAAGTAATCCGCCGCCGCCCGCTTTCCAGCGTGCGAGAAGCGCGGTTCCTTGAGGCGGGAGACGACCAGGTAGAGGGCCACGATCGCGGCGGCCAGGCCGGCCAGCGCGACGGGGTGGAAGCCGAATCGGTCGATGAACGCGCCGGAGGACCCGGCGACGACCGCGGTGATGGGCGCCACCAGCGCCGGAATGATCCCCAGGTAGGCGGTGTTGTCCTCGTGCGGGCTGAACGCCATGGAGAGGTTGTAGAGGGCGAGGCGATCCGCCACGATGAAGACGCCGAGGGCGAACGCGGTCGCGTAGTAGAAGGCCGTGCTCGTCCCCCACACCGCGAAGCCGAGCCCCGCGGTCAGCGCGGCGAGCGCGATCACCGCCACCTTCGTGTACCCGAACCGATCCCCGACGACGCCCGTCAGGACGCTCCCGAGCATCGACCCTCCCATGCAGACCGCGGTAAAGAGGGCCGACTCGCGCGCCTTGAGGCCGAAGCGCGCCTGCGCGTAGATCGGGTAGTACGTGGCGAGCAGGTAGCTCCCCGTGGACAGGATCAGCGCGCCGAGGTAGATCCGGATGCCGCCCCGGTCGGACAGGATCTCGCGCGTGTGCCGCCGGATCGTCGAGAGCGCCGGCCCCGGCTCGGACACGGCCCCCTCCTCCTCGGCGACGGGGACGAAGAACAGCGCGCCGGCCGCCATGCAGATCGCGGCGACGAAGAAGCCGAGCGCGTAGTTCGCGGGGAACGCGAGCCCCCCGCCGATCACCCGGCTCCCCACCCAGCCGCCGATGGCGCCCATGAGCGTCTGGAAGAAGAAGATGGTGCCGAACGATCGGGCGCGTAGCTCGGGACGCGTCACCTTGCCGATGAAGTTGATCCAGACCGGGATCGTGAGCCCCATCCAAACCCAGGCGCCGCCCCACGCGAGGAGGAACACGAGGATCGCCGTCTCCGCGTGATGCGGCCCGAAGAGGCCGAAGTAGGCCGCGAGGAAGAGCCAGGGGATCGCCGCGACCACGTGGAGGAGGATCACCGCGCGCTTCCGGTGGGTGAGGCGCCCGGTCAGGTGCGCCGCGAAGACGCCGGGGATCGCGTTCGAGAGGATCCAGATGACGGGGAGGACGCCGATCACGGCGTTGCTCGCGCCGAGCTGGGTCAGGAAGACGGGGAGGATCGCCACCATCGAGATGAGGGCGAGCGACACGCCCCAGAAGACCTCGACGGAGAGGATCCACCCCACGTTCCGCCAGTGGCGCGCGAGCGGAAGGGTCACGCGCCGGGGGTCCCCTTCCCGCGTCGCTTCGCCTTCTCGGCCCGGATCCGCTCCAGCCGCTCCGCCAACTCTTTCTCCGCGCCGCGTGGGACGCCTCGCCAGTAGCGCGCCTCACCCAGCTCCTCGGGGAGGTAGCTCTGCGTGTCGATTGCGTCCTCGAGCTGGTGCGCGTACTGGTACCCCGCGCCGTAGCCGAGGTCCTTCATGAGCCGGGTCGGCGCGTTCCGGATGTGGAGCGGCACGGGGTAGGGCGGCTTCTCCCGCGCGTCCCGCGACGCGGCCTCGTACCCGACGTAGACGGAGTTGCTCTTCGGCGCGAGCGCGAGCGCCACGACGAGCTGCGCCAAGGCCGTGTTGCACTCCGGCATCCCGAGGAAGTGGACGGCGTCCTTGACCGCGATCGCGAGGCGGAGCGCCTCCGGGTCGGCGAGCCCCACGTCCTCGGAGGCGAAGCGGACGAGGCGCCGCGCCACGTACATCGGGTCCTCGCCCGCCTCGAGCATCCGCGCGAGCCAGTAGAGTCCCGCGTCGGGGTCGCTCCCGCGGAGCGCCTTGTGGAGCGCGGAGATGATGTTGTAGTGCTCCTCGCCGACCCGGTCGTACGGGAGGACGCGCCGCTGCGCCGCCTCGCGCACGTCCTCCGGCGCGAGCGCCGCGGGCTTCCGCCGCGCCGCGAGGCCGGCGGCGATCTCGAGCGTCTGGAGCGCGATCCGCGCGTCGCCTCCGGAGATCGACGCGATGAGCCGGAGCACCGGCTCCTCGGCGGTCACGCCGGATCTCCCAAGGCCGCGTTCCCCGTCCTCGAGCGCGCGGCGGAGGATCCGCTCGAGCGCCTCCTCCGGCAGCATGCCGAGCACGATCACCTTCATCCGGGAGAGGAGCGCGTTGTTCACCTCGAAGGAGGGATTCTCGGTGGTCGCGCCGATCAGGACGATCGTCCCGTCCTCGACGTGGGGCAGGAACGCGTCCTGCTGCGCCTTGTTGAAGCGGTGGATCTCGTCGACGAAGAGGATGGTGGCGGCGCCGGTCGCGCGCCGGGCCGCCCGCGCCCGCTCGATGACCTCGCGCACCTCCTTCACGCCGGAGGTGACGGCGCTGAACTGCTCGAAGGCGGCGCCGCTCGCCTCGGCGAGGAGCCGGGCGAGCGTCGTCTTCCCGCAGCCGGGAGGGCCCCAGAAGATCAGCGAGGGGACGTCGCGCCGCTTGACCGCGTTCCCGAGCAGCGTGTCGGGGCCCAGGAGCGATTCGCGCCCCTCGAACTCCTCGAACGACTTCGGCCGCATCCGGTCGGCGAGCGGCACCCTCGCCTTGGGGCGGCGCCCGCGCTCCTCCGGGAAGAGGTCGAGGGAATCACCCATGGGGTCGCACCGGCGCCGCCGCGCTCAACCCGGCAGGAACGTGAGGACCACCGCCGTCTTCACGTGGGCGGCGGCGTTCCCTTCCGCGTGGCGGGGCTCCACGGTCCGTCCCTCAACCCCGGTCGGCGCCGCTGGCGCGAGGGGCCGACGGCTCCGTCTGGCCACCCCCCACGTCGACGAACGGAACGTCCACCGCGTCCTCCCGATCGAGACGGGCGCGCGCTGAACGGCGTGGCACGGCGCGCCCCTGGACGCGGCCCTGCGCGCCCGGGGCGCCGGCGGAGCGGGACGAGTCGGCGGAGCCGGAACCGGACGGGCCCGGCGGGCCGGAAGAGCGGGACGCCGGCCCGAACGCCCGTCGCCAGAAGTCAACGGCGAGGCGCATCGCGAGCAGGAGGAGCAGGAAGCGAAGCAGGAAGCGAAACATCGGCCTCTCCCTCGGAGCGTTCCGCCCCGGCATGGCGCGATCCCGTCTATCGGGCCGCGGGCACCCGGAGGACCTTGAGCGCGCGCGCGGTCAGCTCGGCGAGCGGGAGCTGGTTCAGCTCCGCGACTCCCTTCAGAACGGCGATCCGCCGCTCCACCAGTTGATCCTCGCGCTTGGCGGCGAAGAAGGTTCCCTTGTTCGTGAGCACGTCGCGCTCGAAGAAGGTCGGCATCGGATAGTCGTCCCGCTCGTGCGGCGGGATGTGCTTCTCGAGGAGGTAGCGGCGCTCGGAGGTCTCTTCGGGCGGCATCGGCTCGTCGGCCGGCAGCGCCTCCACCACCTGGTACGAGCGGAGCCCGAGCAGCTCGCGCCAGATCTCGACGCTGGCGATTCCGCCGCCGGGCGTCGCGTGGAACGTGAAGAAGGGCTCGATCTCGCGCGCGAACCCAGTCTCGTCGCCGAGGATCGCCGCGAGGCGCGTGAGGCGCGAGAGCCCGCGGATTCCGATCACGTCCGGCACCGCGCGCGTGTCCGCGTACCAGAAGAGGAGCATCAGGAAGTCGCCCCTCGAGAGGCGTCCCTGCGCGGCGATGTTGGCGTGCGGGATTCCACTGCTCACGAACGTTCCTCCTGGTTCAGCGAGCCCGGGCCGGCGGCGCGGGCGAGAGATCGACGTTGCCGTTGGTCGTCTGCAGCGAGACGCGCGCCCCGCCGCCCCCGATAGTACCGCGAATCGACTTCGTTGTGAGCCGCCCCTGGCTCACGACGGGAAAGTCGAGGTTCACCTTGCCGTTCGTCGTGGTGGCCTCGACGGTCGCGGCGACGTCTTTCGGGAGCCGGACGTCGACGTCGCCGTTCGTCGTCTGAAGATTGACGACGCCTCCCTTCGGGAGCGAGGCTACGTCGGCGGTCACGCCGCCGTTCGTGGTGCGCGCGATCGCCGATCCCGAGATCCCCGTGAGGCGGACCTCCCCGTTCGTGGTCCGGACGTCCGCCGGGCCGGCCGCCCCGGTCAGCTCCACGTCTCCGTTCACCGTCAGCGCGTTCACGGTTCCCAAAGCGCCGCGGATCCGGATCTCCCCGTTCGAGGTTCTCAAGTTGAGTGAAGATTGCTTCGGAACTTGCAGGTAATAATGAACATTCAGGGCCTCGACCTTGTGAACCAAGATGGCCCAGATGCCGATCTCCTCGTGACGCTTGGGATAGCGGCTGGTGAGCCGGATCGAGGCCGGCGACGTGTCGACGTCGACCATCAGGCCGCGCATCAGCTCGGCGGCGCGCTTCTCGTCGTCGGCCCGAATGACCCGCGTGATCTGGACCCGGACGTCCGGCCGGTCCCACGCTTCGACGACGATCCGGCCGTTCTGGCTCTTCACCACGACCTGGCCGCCCGGGTCGAGCGGGAAGACGCGTTCGCTGACATTTCGGACCTCGGCGGCCCGCGCCCCGGGGGCGCAGCCGGAGGCGGCGAACAACCCCGCGAGCCCGGCGCCGAGCAGCGCGCGCCAGGCCGGGTAGGCGCTTCGAACGTGCTGATTCATGTCATCCTCCTGAGGGGCGCCCGGACAAGGGATTCTCTTGCCCTTACTACGCTTCCGGGCCCCCGGAAGGTTTCGGTCAGACGCTGAAGCGGATGTTCAGGATGTCGCCGTCCCGCACTCTATAATCCCGCCCCTCGGTCCGCAAGAGCCCCATCTCCCGGGCCTTGGCCATGGTGCCGGCGCGGATGAGGTCGTCGTAGGCGATCACCTCGGCGCGGATGAAGCCCCGCTCGAGGTCGCTGTGGATCTCCCCCGCGGCCTCGGGGGCCAGGGCGCCATCCCGGACGGTCCAGGCGCGGACCTCGTCCGGGCCCACCGTGAAGAAGGAGACGAGCCCCAGCGTCGCGTAGGAGAGGCGGATCATCCGGGTGAGCCCCGGCTCGGCGATCCCGAGCACGCCCATGAACTCGCGCGCCTCCTCCTCCGGCAGGGCGACCAGCTCGGCCTCGGTCTTCGCGGACAGGGCGATCACCGGGGGCCGCGGCTCGGAGAAGCGCGCCGCCACCGGGGCGGTGAGCGTTTCCTCCCCCCGCTTGAGCGCCGCGTCGTCGCCGTTCACCACGACGATCCAGGGACGCATCGTCAGGAGCTGGAAGCCTCGAAGCGACCGCTCCTCCGGCGCGCCCAGCGACGCGGCGCGCGCGGGGCGTTCCGCCTCGAGCGCCTCCCTTACCCGCTTCAAGGCCTCGTATTCGTGCGGGTCCTCGGGCTTCTTCCCCACCTTGACCGCCTTTTCGATCCGCTCGAGCCGCCGCTCGATCACCGCGAGGTCCTCGAGGAGCAGCTCGCTCGCGAGCCAGCCCGCGTCGCGCCCCGGATCGACCCGCTCCATGAAGTGCGGCACCGAGGGATCGTCGAAGGCACGGATCACGAGGACGAAGGCGTCCACGTCGCGAAGCGCGGTCAAGGACGCGAGGGCGCCGCGCTCGACCCGGCCCGCCGTCTCGAGAGGCGGCGCGTCCACGTAGTCGACCTTCGCGGGCGTGAACTTCTTGGGCTCGTAGAGATCGCGGAGTCGATCCAGGCGGGCGTCGGGCACCTTGACCGATCCCAGGTGGATCTTCTCGCCGCGCGCCGAGCCGGACGCCGCCTCGCCCCGGGTCAGCGCCGCGAAGAGCGTGGTCTTCCCGCTCTGGGGCGGGCCCAGGATTCCGAGCTTCATCGGTGGGGATTCAGTCCGTGCGGCGGGTCAGGAGGCTGCGTGGCGCATCCGGACGGAGAGCGTGTCGGCCTGCTCCTTCGCCCAGGGCGCGTCCTCGTCCTGCGGATACCGTTTCGCGTAGTCGAGGTAGAGATCGCGGGCCTTCTTCAGGTCGCCCTCGCGCCTCCAGGCGCCGGCGATTTCGAGGATGGCGGGATGGGCCATGTCGCTGTCCGGGTAGCGATCGAGGATGCGCTGCGCGTACTTCCGATCGCCGGCGTAGTCCTTCTGCTTCCGGCTCATCCGCGCCAGCGTGTAGAGCGCGTCGTCGACCTGCCCCGTCCCGTTCTTCGGGTCGATCTCGATGAGGCGCAGGTACGTGACCCTCGCCTCGTCGGTCAGGCCATGACCAAAGTACTTGTCCGCCAGCTCGGAAACGAACCGGGGATCCGATCCACGGGTCTTTTCCTCGGCGACCATCATCGCGAGCGTTCCCTTCCCGGCGAGGTAGTCCTCGGCCTGCTGGATGAAGCCGGGCGCGCGCAGGTAGCCGACGATGCGATCCACTTCGGTCCCGTCCTTCTGGAGCACCAGGATGGTGGGATAGACGCGCACGCGATAGCGGGCGGCGGTCGCCGTGTCCACCTCGGCGTTGACCTTCACCATGGTGAACTTGCGGGACCAGTCGATGAATTGGGGATCAGTGTAGGTAGACTCTTCCAGAGCCTTACACCACTGTCACCAATCGGTATAGAAGTCGAGGAGGATCGGTCGGCCGGTCTTCCCCGCGTCGGCCAGGGCCGCGTCGTACGACGTGTTCCACGCGACCCCGTGCGGGGCCTCCGGCTTCGGCTGCGCGCATCCGGCGGCGAGAGCCACCGAGAAGGCGCCGACCATCCATCCCCAACCCGACCACGTGGCCTTCATGGGCCTCCCTGGTTCGCGCCGGGTGTCCGGATCGATCCGGACGATCTCGCGCCATGATCGGCCGCCCGCTCGGCCCTGTCAAGCGCGGCCTCGGCCGGATCGGGCGCCCCGTAGTAGCGCGCCATCACCCGCTCGGCCGGTTTCCCGCGCGGCGTGAAGTCGGTCTCCTCCGGGCCCTCGCCCCCGGGCATCGTGTAGTACTTCCACCAGAAGAATCCCCGGAGCCACGGGCGGCCCCAGAGAGCCTGGAAGGTTCCCTCGTACGCGGCGGCCTGCGCCGCCGGATTGGCGCGCGGATCGGGATCGAACTCGGGCCAGTCGTGCGGATTCGCGGCGGCGTGGTCGACGCTACGGAATCCCACCTCGGTCAGCACGATCGGGCGCCCGTAGCGCCGGGAGACGGCCTCGAGCCCCGGCGCCACCCGCTCCCACGCCCGCGCGATCTCCGAGGCGCTCGGCGTCTCCTCCTTGGAGAGGCTGAAGTACGCGTTCACGCCGATCCAGTCGAGCGCGTCCCAGAACGGAATGCGGTCGTACTCGTCGTACCAGTTGGCGGCGTACGTCAGCTTGCCGTGGTAGACGGCCCGGACCTCGGCGATCAGGCGGCGCCAGCGCTCCGGGTGGGCGCGCGTCGCCTGGACCAGCTCGCAGCCGACGCAGAAGGCGTCGGCGCCCGCCGTCTCGGCGACCCGGGCGAAGTGGAGGATGAAGGCCTCGTAGCTCTGGAACCACGCGTCCCACGCCGCGTCGTCCGGCATCGCGATGTCGCCGGGCCAGCGCCCCTCGTAGAAGTCGCCGCCCCAGATGTGCGGCTTGAGGATCGCGTGGAGGCCGACCGCCCGGGCGGCGCGCACCTCCCGCACGAGGCCCGAGTCGCTCAGCGAGCGATCGCCGCGGAAGAGGATGCGCGGCTCGTGGACGGTCGGCTGATACCCGAACGGCGTGAGCGAGATCCAGGTCACGCCGAGCCCGCGGAGCTCCTCGAGCGTGGCGCGCGACCGATCCGACCCGTACCCCAGCTCGCGCCGGTGGATGTGCGCGAGGCAGACGCCGCGGAGGAGCGGCTCGCGCGGCGGCGGGGCCGGCCGTCCCCCCCCGACGACGCCGCCGGCCAGAAGGAGCGCCGCCAGAGAAACCCCTAGCCGCCCGTCCCGTGGCCTTCTTATCATCGATGGTCACCGGTCACGGAGGGTCGCTCCCATGAGTGCGTGCGCGTTCTGCGGGACGCCGCTCGATTCCAAGATGCGGGTTCCGCGCGAAGCGGAGTGTCCAAACTGCGGGCGCGATCTCCACGCCTGCGTCCAATGCCGCCACTTCGACCCAACCGTCAACAACCAGTGCCGCGAGCCGCAGGCCGAATGGATCGTGGATCGCGAGCGGCGGAACTTCTGCGACTATTTTAGCCTGAACCCCGCCGCCCGGGCGGGGATCCGAACGGTGGACCGCGCGAAGGACGCGCGGCAGAAGCTCGACCAACTCTTCAAGACCAAGGAGCCCGAATCGGAATGAAGATCGATGCCCTCGTCTTCGGCCCCCACCCGGACGACGCCGAGATCGGAGCCGGCGGCGTCCTCCTCAAGCTGAAGCATCAAGGCCACACGACCGGGATCGTGGACATGACGCGCGGCGACATGGGCTGGGGCACGCCCGAGGAGCGGGACGCCGAGTGCGCCGCCGCGGCGGCGATCTTGAAGCTGGACGTTCGGGAGAACCTGGACATGGGCGACTTCCGGATCGAAGACACGTTCGAGAATCGCTGCCGCGTCGCCGCGGCCATCCGCCGCCACCGACCCGAGATCGTCTTCGCGCCGCACTACGACATTCCCCCGGGACGCGGACTCGGCCACAACGATCACGGCAAGACCGGCATCGTCGTCTCGCAGGCCTACAACCTCGCGCATCTCAGGAAGGCGCCGATCGAGGGCGAGCCGTACCAGGCGAAGGCGCTCTTCTACTACTTCCTCCCGCCGGGGACGCGGCCGACCTTCCTCGTGGAGGTCACCGACTACTTCGAGGACTGGATGAAGGCGCTCCTCTGCCACCGGACCCAGTTCGCGAATCCCGAGAAGCCGCAGCCGAAGGAAGGGGCGCAGAGCCTGGCCGAGTACCTGGACATGGTCTCGCGCGTGAACGGCTGGGCGGTCGGGGCGACGCGCGCGCAACCGTTTCTCGCCGCGGGACCGCTCCGCATCGGCGATCCGCTCGACCTCGTCCGCGAGGTCACCCCGCGTCCGTAGCTAGCGCGGCGGCTTCCCGCCCCGCTCGATCGCCTCGATCCTGAGCCCCAGCTCGGCGCGCACCGGATCGAGCGCCAGCACGTCGCCCGACCGGAGCCAGTCGAGGGCGCGCTGCGCGCTCCGAAGATCCTCCTCGCGTCCGCCGATCTCGTAGAGCCGCGCGAAGAGCGTCGCCGCCTCGGCGTTCGCGGCCTCCGGCTTGTCCCCGGCCAGGAGCCTTCCGACCGCCGCGCTGTCACGCGGCGCGAAGCGGAAGCCGCCCGCCACGCGGTCCTCCAGGTGCCCTCGAATCCACTGGGCCACGGCCTCGGCGCGCGTCCGCTGTTTCCGGTCCTTCGTCGCCGCGTAGGCGTCGAGGTAGGCCGCGCCGGCGGCGGCCTGGTCGGCCAGGAGGCCGGGCGTCTCGGCGCGCCCGCGCTCCCACGAGTGGTAGAACGATCCGTCGGGCGCGCGCTGGAACGACCAGAGCCGGTCGAGCGCGCGGAGCGCGCGCGCGACCGCGGCGCCCTTCCAGAGGCCCGACGCGGCGCCGCGCAACACGGCGGAGGCCATGCGCGCGTTGGCGTCGGCGAGGAAGACCGAGTCGACCGCCGGGATTCCCTGCTCGTGGCGCAACCGGTCCCCGAGACCGTAGTAGACCTCGCCGGCGAGCGGCTCCCCTCCACCCGCGCGTTGCAGGAGATCGGCGTCCTGGCTCGCGAGCCATCCGCCGCGCTTCGCGTCCCAGAGCCAGGTCGCGGCGTACCCCTCCGTCCGCTTGGCCGCGTCGCGGTACCTGGCGCCGCCCCCCGCGTCGACGGCGGAGACCAGCGCGCCGAGCGCGCTCGCGTTCGCCGCGAGGAGCTTCTCCGTGTGCGGCTTCTTCCAGTCCGCGTCCCCCGCGAACCGGAAGAAGCCGCCCCAGAGGCGGTCCTCGAGGTGGAGGGCGCCGTCGAGGGCACGGAACGCGAGGTCGCGCGAGGGGCCGTCCGTCCGCGCTGCCGCTTCCGCCAGGAGGAACGAGATCGATTCGAACTGGGGGAGCTTGGGCGACTGGCCGAATCCGCCGTTCGTCCGGTCCTCGGCCTGGCGGACGGCGTCGAGGTTCTTGCCGATCCACTCGTCGAGCGGCATGTCGGGCGCGGGAAGCGCCTCGCTGACCCACGTGTGCGCCACGCGGCGCGCCGACTCGGCAGCGCGCCGGTCCACCTCGGTGCGGTCGCGCCGGTAGAGATCGTACATCTGGCGGAGCATCGCGCGCACGGCGACCGGCCCGATGACCCCCTCCGCGACGAGCACCTGTCCGTCGTGCGTCAGGACCGCCGTCGTGGGCCAGCCGCCCGCCAGGTAGCGCTCGGCGACGTCGGGGCGCCGGTCGCCGTCGACGCGGACCGGCACATAGAACGAGTCGACCACGCCGACCGTCGCCGAGTCGGCCCAGGCCTCGTGGTCCATCGCGTGGCACGCGTGCGACCAGGTGGCCGTGACGTGGAGGAGGACGAGACGCCCGGTCCGTTGCGCCTCGGAGAACGCCGCGCGTCCCCAGGGGCGCCAGGCGATCGTCGTGCCCGCCGCCCGGGATGGGGCCGCCGATCCGAGGACGAGCGCGGCCGTCGCCAGCGCCCCGGCGAGGAGGAGAGTGGGTCGAGGCGCCGGCCCGATCTTCATGCGGTGGCGCGGCGGCTCCGGGTCCCGTTCTTCCGCCGATCGGCCCGCTTCGCGCGGTCCGCGGTGAGGCGCGCCTCGCGCTCCGCGAGGAACCGGTCGAGATCCTTCTCGTTCCGGAGGACGAATCGCTCCGCCGGAGTCGTCGCGTAGCGCTCGCACTCGGCGGGGTCGTACTCGCGGCAGATGTCGGGGCGCAGGGCGTAGTGGCTGCAGCGGCCGTCCTTGAGCCACGCGCACGGCGTGTCGAACTGCACCATCCACGTCCCCTCCCAGTCCGCGTAGACGGAGACCCCGCGATGGAGGACGTACCAGCGGATGTTGTCGAAATCGCGCCGGGTCCTCGGGGGCGCGATCGCGACCGTCATGTAGCGGCAGCAGTGGTCGCACCCCTCGCACGGGTTCCCCGGCGGAAGCTCGTAGCGACCGTCGGGCATGAGCCGAAGCCCGATGGCGGGCCGGGGCGGGCGGAGGGGCGTATCGCCGGCGGCCTCGACGTGGCCGGGCGCGTGCGGTTTGGCGGAGTGCTCGTCCTTCGGTTCGTCCACGGCTCGTGACCTCGGGTGGGAGGACCAGTTCGAAGCGATCCTCCGCAGCATAACGCACCCGATTGAACCGAAGGAGGCACGAAAAAAGGGCGGCGGGGCCGGAGGGGCGGAACAGCGCTACCAAGGAGAGCGCCATGGCGGCCCCTCGGATTCCCGCCGCCGGTCTACGTGTTCTTCGAGTCGTGGGCTACTTCGAGTCGCCCTCGGTCTTCGTGTCGGTGCCCTCGGCCTTCTTCTCCGTACCCTCGGTCTTCGTCTCGGTCGCGGCCTTCGCGTCACCGCTCGCGGGCTTTTCCATCTCCATCATGGCCTTGCCCGCGGTCTCGTCCTTGAGCGATTCGAGCCAGGCGGCGAGCGTCTTCAGCTCGTCGTCGGTGCCGCGGAACTTCTTCATGTGCTTCTTGCCGTCGATCGCTTCGAGCTTCGAGAGGTACTTCACGATCCAGTCGGCCTTCCGCTCGACACCGACGCCGCCGAGATCCGGGACCTTCTTGCTCGTCGTCGCGGCGCCCTCTTTGGCCTCCGCCGCGGGCTCCTTCGTCTCCTTCGCCTCTTCCGCCTCGGCCGCGGACTTCTTCTCGACGCCCTGCGACGCGATGGTGTGGCACGAGTTGCACTTGTTCGCGAGGAATAGCTGCTTGCCGGGGGCCGGCGCCTCGTCGGCGGCGATCGCCGCACCCGACATCCCCATCACCAGCATCATCGCACCCAGGACCACGAGTGAACGCTTCATCATCTTCGTCCTCCGTTGACCGTGACTCGAACCACCCATCCCGTGAAGCGGTCTGCCTTTCCCCACAAGAATCGGCCCGCCGAAGCGACCAGTCTACGCGGCGGCGGGCGTACCCGAGACGGGACGAAAGTATTACTCCGAGGGCGCTAGCGTCGCTTCGACTCCAGCGGTTGGAGCACCAGCGGGTTCCGGGCGACGTAGAGGCCCACCTGGAGCCGGTCCTGGAGCCCGAGCTTCTCCAGGATGTGCCCGACGTGCTTCTTGACCGTCGGCTCGCTGATGTCGAGCGCCGTCGCGATCTCTTTGTTCGACCGGCCGGCGGAGATGAGCTCCGCGACCTGGAGCTCCCGCGACGAGAGGGGCGCCGTCGCGTTGGTGGACCCGTTTCCGGCGAGGGCGTGGCGCATGATGGCCGTCGCGGTGCCCGATTCGTACCACGCGCTCCCCGACGCCACGATTCGGATGGCGCGGAACAGCTCCTCGGGGGTCGCGCTCCGGCGAATGGTCCCCGTGGCCCCCTCCGCCACCGCCAGCTGGAGGCAGTCGGTGCCGGTCGAGCAGACGAGCTGGGGCTGCGCGGTGTCGGTTCGGCGCGAGCCGGGCGGGTTCAGCACGAGGCAGTTCCCCTCGCTCCGCTCGGCTACGGCAAGGATCGGCGTCTCCGGCGACGCGGTGTGGATCGCCGCCAGGGGCGTCCTCCCCTCCATGGGCTCGAGGCGGAGCGCCAGGATGACGACCGAGGGCTTGAGGTCGCGGGCGAGCTTCGAGGCCTCGATGGTCGAGGAGGTCTCGCCGATGATCTCGAAGTCCGGCTGGGAGCCGAGGATGGCGGCCATCCCGCTTCGGTCCATCGGGAGGTCGTCGGCGATGAGGATTCGAATCCTTCGGGAGCCCTGAGCGGGCTTCCGCTTCAGGGCAATGGGCTTGGCGTTCGCCTTGGTCTTGGCGCGGACCGCCTTCGCCCGGCGCGCTCGAACCGGTCGCATACGCAACCTTTCATATAGGCCTTCGATGCTTCGTGGTCTCAGGAGCCGGGTCGGTGACGCGGGCGGGATCGAAAGACCGGGCCGCGCCCCGACCGGTACGATGGTATACCCGCCATCTTGTCAGGGCAACGTCCAAACGAATCCGGGCCGCCCCGCGATGTCTCGGCGGGACACCGAGTTCGGCCGGGACCCCGCGAACCCGCCGTGCCGGCCGGGCGCGATACCAAAGTACCGCGCCACCCCCTCCCCCTGTCGCCTGGATTCGACGTCCCCCGTGCCGCACAGTTGCCGATAGGAAGTTCGAAAGGAGGCCCTCATGAAACGTTGGGTCATCGCCGTGTCGGGCATGGTGGTCGTCGTAGCGCTTGGCGCCCTCGCCGCGGCCGGTGAAGAGCAGAAGGAACCTGCCGGCAAGACGCTGTTCCTCACCTACAAGTGCAACTCCTGCCATTCGGTCACCGCGGTGGGGATCGAACGAAAGGCGAGCGCCGAGGCCGCGGAGCCTGCGGCCGGCACCGCCCCGCAGAAGAAGGTCGTTGACCTCTCCAGCACCGGCTTGGACGCCAAGGCCGATTGGCTTCCGAAGTACCTGAAGAAGCTGGAGACCACCAAGGACGGAAAGAAGCACATCAAGGGTTGGAAGGGCACCGATGAGGAGCTCGCCACCCTGTCCGCGTGGCTCATGGAGCAGAAGGCTCCGAAGGAGAAGGCCGAGGGAGACGCGAAGGACGCGAAGAAGTAGCCGTACCGAGACGACCGGGGCCGGCATGGCCGGCCCCACGGGCGAGGCCCGGGCGAACCGCATCGCCGCGTGGCCCCGCCCGAACCAGATCCCATAACCAAGGACCGACGTGATGACCCTCCCGCGCCCACGCGCGCCGGAAGGAAGCGACCCCAGCCGATGCCCCGGCGACCGTCATCGCGAGTCTCGGAACCCCGCGCTCGCGACGGCGCTCGCGACGCTCCTCGTTCTCGCGCTTCCCCTGGCCCGCCCCGCCCTCGCGGCGCCCACGTCGGAAGACTGCCTGGAGTGCCACGGCGAGGACGACATCACGATGGAGCGGGGGGGGAGGACCGTCTCCCTCACCGTGAATCCCGCGATCCTCCGCGGCTCGGCGCACGCCAAGCTCGCCTGCGTCGAGTGCCACGTCGGATTCGATCCCGAAGAGACCCCCCACAAGGCCGAGATCACGCCGGTCCAGTGCGGTTCCTGCCACAAGGAGATCGCGGAGCTGCACGCGAAGTCGCTCCACGGACAGGCGCTCGCCCGCGGGGACAAGCTCGCGCCCGGCTGCAAGGACTGCCACGGGCGTCACGACGTGCTGCCGGTGAAGGACTTCCGGTCGCCCGTCGCGCCGCTCAACGTGCCGATGCTCTGCGGCAAGTGCCACCAGGAGGGCGCCCCCGTCCAGCGGCAGCGCCCCATCCATCAGGATCACATTCTCGAGAACTTCTCGGAGAGCATCCACGGCGAGGCGCTCCTCAAGAAGGGGCTCATCGTCGCCCCGAACTGCGCGTCCTGCCACACGGCGCACTCCATCCTCCCCCACACCGACCCAGCCTCGTCGATCGCTCGGCGGAACATCGCGACGACCTGCACGAAGTGCCACGCGGAGATCGAGGTCGTGCACCGCAAGGTGATCCGGGGCGAGCTGTGGGAGAAGGAGGCCCACGTCCTGCCGGCGTGCGTCGACTGCCACCAGCCGCACAAGATCCGGAAGGTCTTCTACGACCAGGGCATGGCCGACAAGGACTGCATGCGGTGCCACGCCGACCCCGCGCTCAAGTCGAGCGCCGACGGCCGGTCGCTCTTCGTCAGGGCCGAGGACCTCGCCGCGTCGCGCCACGCGAAGACGGCCTGCAGCCAATGCCACTCGGACGTGACGGCGTCGCGGCTCCGTCCCTGCGAGACGATCAAGCAGAAGGTCGACTGCTCCTCCTGCCACGCTGAGATCGGCCAGGAATACGCGGCGAGCGAGCACGGGCAGCTCTTCGCCAAGAAGGACGCCAACGCGCCGACGTGCGAGGAGTGCCACGGGACGCACCGGATCCTCGGCAAGGCCGAGCCCGCCTCGGCCACCTTCCCCACGAACGTGCCGCAGCTCTGCGCGCGGTGCCATCGCGAGGGAGAGAAGGCGGCGCGGCGGTACAAGGGGAGCCAGCACGACATCATCGAGCACTACACGGAGAGCATCCACGGGAAGGGGCTGAACCAGAGCGGGCTCACCGTGACGGCGATGTGCACGAGCTGCCACACCGCCCACAGCGTCCTCCCGAAGGACGATCCGGCGTCGAGCGTCAACCGAAGCCGGATCCCGAGCACGTGCGGGCGGTGCCACCACGGCGTCGAGGAGATGTTCGAGAAGAGCGTCCACGCGACCCAGGTCGGGAAGACGAAGAAGCCGCTTCCCGTCTGCAGCGACTGCCACACCGCGCACACGATCAGCCGCACCGACATGACCGGGTTCAAGCTCGACATCATGGCGAAGTGCGGCCGCTGCCACGAGGACATCGCGAAGACCTACTTCGACACCTACCACGGCAAGGTGTCGCAGCTGGGCTATACGAAGACGGCCAAGTGCTACGATTGCCACGGCGCCCATGACATCCTCCCGTCGGACGATCCGCGGTCGCACCTGAGCCACGCCAACGTGGTCAAGACGTGCCAGAAGTGCCACGCCGGGGCCACGCGCCGGTTCGCCGGCTACCTGACGCACGCCACGCACCACGACCCGAAGAAGTACCCCTTCCTCTTCTGGACCTTCTGGGGCATGACGTCGCTCCTCATCGCCACGTTCACGGTCGGCGGCATCCACACGGCGCTCTGGCTGCCGCGGGCGCTGGCCATGCGCCGCGAGCGCGCGGCGGCCGTCGAGGCGGCGGCGCGGGCCGCGGCGGGCGAGGGCCCGAAGGGGGATGCCGCGGGGGCGCCGGAGGCGGGCGCCGGGGACGGCGCCAAGGAACCCGAGCCGCCCGAGGAAGGAGCGCCCCGTGGAGCCTGAGAGGAACGGCGCCCAGTTCCAGCGCTTCACCCGTTTGAACCGGGTGCTCCACATCGTGATGATCGTGAGCTTCATGAGCCTCGCCCTGACCGGCCTCACGCTCAAGTTCAGCTACACGGGGTGGGCCCGGATCATGTCCCGGCTCTTCGGGGGGTTCGAGACGGCGGGATACATCCACCGGTTCGCGGCGGTCCTGATGATCGGCACGTTCGCGACCCACGTCACCGACCTCTTCCGCCGCAAGCGCCGTGAGTACGGCACCTGGCGGGCGCTCCTCTTCGGCCCCGACACGATGATCTTCAACCGTCGCGACCTCTCCGAGTTCGTCGGCAGCATCCGTTGGTTCCTCGGTCGTGGTCCGCGCCCGAAGTACGGCCGGTGGACCTACTGGGAGAAGTTCGACTACTTCGCGGTCTTCTGGGGAATGATGGTGATCGGCTCGACCGGGCTCATGCTCTGGTTCCCCGAGCTCTTCACGCTGGTCCTCCCCGGCTGGCTGATCAACGTCGCCACGATCATCCACAGCGACGAGGCGCTCCTGGCGGTCGGATTCATCTTCACGGTGCACTTCTTCAACACGCACCTGAGGCCCGAGAAGTTCCCGATGGACCTCGTGATCTTCACGGGGCGGATGCCGCTCGAGGAGTTCCGGGAGGACAAGCCGGGCGAGTACGAAGCGCTGGTGAGCCGCGGGGAGCTTGAGAAACACCTCGTGGAGCCCTATCCTGCGATCGTATTGCGCGCCGTCCGAGCGTTCGGGTGGACCGCCCTGACGATCGGCTTCATCATCGTCCTCTGGATCATCTACGCGATGCTCTTCGCCTATCGTTGATGAAACCGATCACGACCGGCGCCGCCCTCACCGCGCTCTTCCTCGCGGCCGCCCCCCTCCCTGCGACCGTGGGTCCCGCGCTCGCCGCGGTCCCCTCCGACGCCGAGTGCATCGAGTGCCACGGCGAAGTGGACGTCTCGATGGAGCGGGCCGGACAGAAGATCGATCTCCACGTCGACGCGGCGGCGATCCACCGCTCGGCGCACGGCCGGCTCCGCTGCGCCCAATGCCACGTCGGCTTCGATCCGGAGGAGACGCCCCACAAGGCCCACATCACCCCCGTCGACTGCCTCTCCTGCCACCAGGACGCCGCGAAGAAACACGTCTTCCACGCGGCGATGGTGGCGACGGCCGGCACCCGCGGCGACACCGCCGCCTGCAAGAAGTGCCACGGGACCCACGACGTCGAGCCGGTGTCGCGGCCGGCGGCCGCGGCGGAGGGCTCGAACCGGAGCGCGGCCTGCACGCGCTGTCATCAGGACGAGGTCGCGCGGTTCGACCGCTCGGCCCATGGGCTCGCGGCGGCCCGCGGCCAGCCGGGGGCGCCGAACTGCCTCACGTGCCACGAGAAGGCGATCACGCTGACCGGGAGCGAGTCGCGCGCCGACTCGGTGGCGACCAAGATCGAGCAGGAGAAGCTCTGCCTCTCGTGCCACCTCGACGATCCCAAGGTCCGCTCGCGCGTGGCTCCCGGCGCGGGCTTCATCGCCGCCTACGAGGGAAGCGTCCACGGAGCCGCGCTCAAGGCCGGCAACGCCCACGCGGCCAACTGCGTCGACTGCCACGGCAGCCACGACATGGCCAAGGGGCTCGACCCGCGCTCGCGCGCCAACAAATCGCACATTCCGGCCACGTGCGGCACCTGTCACAAGGAGATCGCGCGCCAATACAGCCTGAGCGTGCACGGGACCCAGCTCGCCAAGGGGAGCACCGATGCCCCCGTCTGCACCGACTGCCACGGCGAGCACACGATCCAGAAGGCGAAGGCCTCGTCCTCCCCCGTCGCCCCCGCGAACGTCTCGGAGCAGGTCTGCTCGCCCTGCCACTCCTCGGTGCGGCTGGCGGCCAAGTACGGCATCCGGAACGACCGGTTCAAGACGTTCTCCGATTCGTTCCACGGCCTCGCCATCCGCGGCGGATCGGTGTCGGCGGCCAACTGCGCCTCGTGCCACGGATCGCACGAGATCCTGCCGTCGAGCGACCCGAGGAGCAGCATCTACCCCGCGAACCTCAAGACGACCTGCGGCAAGTGCCACCCGGGCGCCACGGCGGCCTTCGCGAGCGGCAAGGTCCACCTCGAGATGACCGAGAAGGACGAGCCGCTCCTGTATTGGATCTCCCTCGTCTACACGATCCTGATCGTCGTCACGATCGGCGGCATGTTCCTGCACAACGCCCTCGACTTCTACCGGAAGGCGCGCCATCGCCTGCGCGCGCGGCGGGGGCTCGAGGCGGGCGAGGCGCCGTCGAGCCGGAGTCTCTACCTCCGGATGACGCGGAGCGAGCGGATCCAGCACGGGTCCCTCCTGATCAGCTTCACGGTGCTCGTCCTGACGGGCTTCGCGCTCCGCTACCCCGAGGCCTGGCTCTTCGAGCCGATCCGCCGGTTCAGCGCCGCGCTCTTCGAGGCGCGCGGCGTGGCCCACCGGATCGCGGGCGTCGTGATGGTCCTGGCGTCGCTCTTCCACATCCACTACCTGACGATGACCGCCCGCGGCCGGCAGTTCCTCCGGGACATCATGCTCCGCCCGAGCGATCTCAAGGACGTCTCGAACGCGATGCGCTACTATCTCGGCCGGTCGCATGAACGGCCGCGGTTCGGGCGCTTCTCGTACGTGGAGAAGAGCGAGTACTGGGCGCTCGTCTGGGGCACGGTGGTGATGGCGGCCACGGGGACGGTGATGTGGTTCCAGGACCCGTTCATCGATCTCCTGAGCAAGCTGGGATGGGACGTCGCGCGGACCGTCCACGTCTACGAGGCCGTGCTCGCGACGCTCGCCATCCTCGTCTGGCACCTGTACTTCGTCATCTTCAACCCCGACGTCTATCCGATGAACACCGCTTGGGTGACCGGCACGCTGTCCGAGGCGGAGATGGAGGAGGAGCATCCGCTCGAGCTCGAGGCGCTCCATCGGAAGCGCGCCGAGGACGAGGCGAAGAAGCGGGCGGAGGCGGGCAAGCCGACGCGCGCCGACGCGACGAAGCGGCCCGAGATGGAACCGCCACCGGAAGGAGGTGCGAGGTGAGCGAGGTGAGCGAAACCACCCCCACGACCGATCCCGAGCGCCGCAAGGTCCTCGTCTGGCTCAGTCGCGCGTTCCTCGCCCTCTGGGTGCCGACGGCGGGCGCGGTGGCCGCGTCGTTCCTGAAGGCGCCGTCGAACGAGATGCGCCCCGGCGAGCGGCTCCTGAGCGGCGGCACCCTCTCGTCCCTGGCGATCGGCGAGGCGCGGATGGTGCGCCACGGCGACGAGCCGGTCTTCGTCGTGCGGATCGCCGACGCGCAGGCGATCGCCGTTTCCGCGGTCTGCACGCACCTGCGCTGCGTCCTCAAGTGGCGGCGGGAGTCCTCGACGTTCCAGTGTCCGTGCCATGACGGCGCGTTCGACAAGGCCGGCAACGTCCTTTCCGGCCCCCCGAAGAAACCGCTCCGGCAGTACGCGACCGAGATTCGGGCCGACGAGATCATCGTTCACACCTGACGGAGGCGTTCGTGGAAGTACCACCGGAAGGAAAGCGCTCCATTCTGTCCTGGATCGAAGACCGGGTGAACCTGACGGAGATCGTCTCGTTCTTGAGCGTCTTCGGTCTCCTCCCCACGGAGCTGGACTCGCGGAAGCCGCTCCGGGAGGCGCTCCGAGAAGCGCTCCGCCAGCCGCTTCCGTCGTACGCGCGCTGGCCCCGCGTGCTGGGCATCCTGGCGTTCATCCTGTTCGTGTTCCTCGCGATCAGCGGCATCATGCTCGCCTTCTACTACCAGCCGACCGCGGGCGAGGCCTACGCCTCGGCCACCTCCATCGCGCGCGACGTTTCCTTCGGGAACCTGGTGAACCAGGTGCACCGGTGGGCCGCCGCGGCCTTCCTCGTGATCCTGGCCTGGCGCGTGCTTCGCTTCTTCTTCGCCGGCCTCTACGGGCGCTCGCGCGAGGTGATCTGGATGGTCGCGGTCGTCACGTTCGTGGTGGCCACGTTCTCGGATCTGAGCGGCCGCCTCCTCCCCTGGGACTCGAGCGGCTACTGGACCACGATCCGGGCGCGCGAGGTGACCGACGCGCTCCCCTTCATCGGCCCCTTCTTCACGTTCCTGGTCGGCGGGCGCGGCCTCGACTCGCTCGTCCTGACGCGGTTCTACGTGCTCCACATCGTGGTCTTCCCGGTGCTCCTCCTGATGCTCTTCTACGTCCACTTCTCGAGTGTCCGACGCGTGGGCATGTCGCGCGTCGACGCGGCGCCCGCGAGCCGGTCCTTCCGCGTCGCGCTCTACGACGTGCTGCTCCTCCTGATCTTTCTGGTCGGCGCCCTCATGACCCTGGCGGTCCTCCGGCCGCATCCATTCGACGTGGTCGCCGATCCGCTGACGACGCCGCCCGACGCCCGCCCCCCGTGGTACCTGCTCGCGCCGCACGCGCTCCAGCAGTCGCTTCCCTCCATCGTCCCGCCGTTTCTGCGCGGGATCTTCCTGGAGGTGATCTTCGGCGTGGTCCTCTTCCTTCCCTTCATCGACCGGACGGGCGGGACGGGGCCGAAGCGGCGCCTGATCCTCGGCCTCGGCATCGCGGCCTGCGTCTTCTGGCTCGCCCTGACGTGGGCGGGCTGGCACATGGAGGTGTCGCGATGAGCCGCGCGCGTTGGCTGCTCGCGGTGGCGGCTGCCGGGATGACCTGGCTCGCCGCGCCGGCTACGGCCCCGGCCCAAGCGACCGACTCGACGAAGGCCGTGGCGCCCGCGAGAGACGCGGCCGCCGATTCGACGCGGGCCGCCGCGCCGGCCCCCGAGGCGCCCGCGACGACGCATCGCGCCGCCGCCAAGGCGCTCCGGATCATCCCCGCGGCCGACCTCGCGTCGGCGGCGCCCGGCACCATGTGCGGCGTCTGCCACTCCGACATCCGCGTCGAGTTCGACCGCGGGATCCACCACACGGAGCGGATCGGCTGCGCCTCCTGCCACGGCGGCGACCCGAACGCGACGACGGTCGAGGCGGCCCACCGCGGCGGATTCCGCGGCGTCCCGCGGCGCCGGGACATCCCCACGCTCTGCGCGTCGTGCCACTCCGACGTGGCGCGCATGCGCGGGTACAACCTGCCGTCGGATCAGTACGCGCTCTACCAGACCTCGCGCCACGGCCAGCTCCTCGCGAAGGGCGACGAGCACGTCGCGGTCTGCACCGACTGCCACGGCGCCCACGAGATCCGCCCTCCCGACGATCCCAAGAGCAGCGTCTTCGCCCGCAACATCCCCACCACCTGCGGACGGTGCCACGGCGACCTGGCGCTCATGCGGCGGTACGGCATCAAGCAGGACGTGGCCGCCGACTACAAGCTCGGCGTCCACGGCAAGGCGTTCCTCGAAGGGGGGAACTCGGCCGCGCCCGAGTGCACGCGCTGCCATGGGAGCCACGGCGCCACGCCTCCCGGGATCGGCGACGTCGAGAAGGTCTGCGGGCAGTGCCACGGGACGGTCCGCTCGTACTTCCTCGCCGGCCCGCACAAGGCGGGCATGGACAAGGCCGACGAGCCCGAGTGCGCCGCGTGCCATGACCATCACAAGACGAAGCCGGCCACGGTGGCCATGCTCGACACCGTCTGCCTCGAATGCCACGACCAGGGATCCAAGGAAGTGAAGCTGGCGGCCACGTTCAAGACGATGGCCGTGGAGGCGTCGGACCGAATCGACGGCGCGGAGCGTCTCGTCGAGGAGGCCGCCCGCATCCCGCTCTACGTGGACGACTACAAGTCGCGCCTCACCGACGCGCGCACGGCGCTCCTGGAGGCGTACCCGGTCATGCACGCCCTCGACGCCGCCCAGGTCGAGCCGCACACCCGCCGCGCCCGCTCGATCGCCGAACAGGTCTCGAAGGAGATCCACGACAAGATCGCCGAGCGGCGCTGGCGCATCGCGGGCCTCGGCCTCTTCTGGTTCTATCTCCTCGTGACCGCCGGCATCATCCTCCGCGCGCGCCGCCGCGCCGCCGCCGCCGCCGAGGGCCGCTCTTGAGCGCGGAAGCTCCCCGGCCCCCCGGACGCCTGGCGCGACTCCGCGACAAGGTGCGAGTCGCGCCGATGCGCGCCGCCGGCTTCTCGCTGGCGCTCCTGGTCGGCTTCGGGCTCGTCTTCCTCGTGACCGCCGTCGAGGTGACGAGCACCCCGCGCTTCTGCGGCTCCTGCCACATCATGAAGCCGTACTACGAGTCGTGGCGGCACTCCAAGCACAAGAACATCGCGTGCGTCGACTGCCACATCCCGCCCGGCGTGACGGCGGAGATCCGGAAGAAGTACGAGGCGCTCTCGATGGTCGCGCGCTACTTCACCGGCACGTACGGCACGAATCCGTGGACCGAGATCGACGACGCGGCCTGCCTCCGTTGCCACGAGCGCCGGCTCCTGATGGGCAAGGAGCGGATCGGCGACATCCAGTTCGACCACTCCTCGCACCTCTCCGAGATGAGGCGCGGAAAGACCCTCCGTTGCACGTCGTGCCATTCGCAGATCGTCCAGGGCAGCCACATGGCCGTGACCACCTCGACGTGCATCCTCTGTCACTTCAAGGGGCGCACGCCGGGCGTTGGAACGGCGCGCTGCACGCTGTGCCACCAGGTGCCGACCAAGACCGTGAAGGTCGGGGACGTGTCGTTCAACCACAGCGACGTGGTCCGGTTCGGGATGAACTGCCAGTCGTGCCACGGGATGCCGGCCGGCAGCGACGGGCGCGTGCCGAAGGAGCGCTGCATCACCTGCCACAACCAGACGGCGCGCCTCGAGAAGTACAGCGACACCGATCTCCTCCACCGGAAGCACGTGACCGAGCACAAGGTGGACTGCATGTACTGCCACCTGGAGATCCAGCACGTCGAGCCGGTGAAGGCGGAGGCGGCGGTCGCGCGGATCCAGACGGCGGCCACGCAGTGCCAGTCGTGCCACGAGTCGGGCGGGCACTCGCCGCAGCTCGCGCTCTACACCGGCACCGGCGGCCGCGGCGTCAAGCCGATGCCGAGCGTGATGTACCAGGCGGGCGTCCGCTGCGAGGGATGCCACTTCAGCCTCCCCGGCCACGAGGCGGCGGTCGACCGCGCCTCCGACATCTCCTGCATGTCGTGCCACGGCGCCGGCTACCGGAAGATCTACCTGAGCTGGACCGAGGGCTCGGCGCGGCGCGCGGACGGGCTACGCCGCGAGATGGACGAGACGATGCGCGCGATCGGCGCCGCGGGGTCCCCGCAGCTCGAGGACGCCCGCTTCAACCTCTCGCTCGTCGAGCACGGGCGAGGCGTCCACAACGTCGGCTACGCGTTCGCGCTCCTCGGCAAGGCCCACCAGGACATGAACGCGGCACGGCGCGCCCGCGGCCTGGCGCCGCTCCCGACCCCGTGGAAGGAGCCGGCCTACGAATCCCCCTGCCTCACCTGCCACGAGGGGATCGAGGGGCAGATCGGGGAGATCTTCGGGAAGCGCTACGCCCACGAGCCCCACGTCGTGGTGGCGAAGCTGCGCTGCGAGTCGTGCCACCGGCCGCACGCGGAGAAGCCCCAGGGCGAGATCGTCCGGTTCGGCGAGGACGCCTGTCAGTCGTGCCACCACAGCGCCGCGAACGTCGCGACCGCCGACAAGTGCGTCACCTGCCACGCGGGGATCCGAAAGGGCACGGTGAAGAGCTTCCGCGGCGACTTCGACCACGACATGCACATCGACGAGACCGAGAAGACCTGTATCGAGTGCCACGACATGAAGGGCCCGGCGCCGGTGCTGCAGAAGAAGGTCTGCGCCGAGTGCCACGACGACTAGGCGGCGCCCGCCGTGGATTCGCCCCTGGAGATCAGGCGCTAGCGACCCGCTCGATCCGGCACGAGTAGCACCCCGGCCGCGCGTTGTGGACGTGCAGGTAGTCCACGGCCCGATTCGCGAAGAACCGCTGGATGAGCCCCTCGAGGTCGGCGCCCTCCACGACCTCGGATTCGACCATCAGGTGCGCCGCGTCGTAGGCGCGAACCGAGAGGAGCCGGCGCCTCAGCTGATCCGGGATCGCGTTCGAGCCGACGAAGCGGCTCGTGGCCATCCGGCGGACGTAGATCGCGCCCTGCGCGCGGTAGGGCGAGTTCTCGTCCAGGTGCGCGTACGGGAGCAGGAGCACCTCCTCGCCGGGTTCCGCGTCCTCGAGGCTAACGCGGCACGGGGCCGAATGCGCCTCGTCGACGAACCGGCGCCGGATCCCTCGCCGCGCCAGCTCCTCGTCGTCGAGGTCGAACAGGGGGGCGAACGGCTCCGGCGCGAGGCCGACGACGCGGTACTCGATCTGGGACATGGGTCCTCCTTCATGGGCGGGCCGGCGAAGCTGCCGGCGCCGCGGTCAGGAGGAAGGATGACGGTTCAGGGCGGCGGGAGCGCTCCGATCCTTGCGGTCGAAATCGCGCAAGTCATCCCCTTAGCGCCTTCGCTCCAAGATCAGCGGCGAGCGCAGTTGCGCTCGAACGTCCTCCGGGATCAGGCCTCCTTGGGTGCCGGTCAGCTCTTCGCCATTCAAGAGTCGGTTGACAGCCTCTAGAGTGGGTCCCGCCTTGGCCGACCCGACGACGTATTCGGCGCCGCCGCCCAGCAGAAAGAGCACGCCTCCCTCGTCCAAGGTCCGCTCGAGGTATTCGAGCCTGGCAAGAGCCGCATCCTCGGTCTGTTCGAACGCGCCGGCACTTCCGAACTGGGATGATCCCCCGCCTTCGTAGATCTCGAAAAATCGGTAGCCCCATGGCCATCTCACTTGGAGCGTTCGATTCGATTGGACTACCGTGTCGACCAGCGTGCTCGTCATGGCGCGCGAGCTCAAGACCCCGCGGGCTCCTCGCCAGTCCACCCCGGCGGCTCGCAGGCTGTCGCGCAGGTCCAGGAGGCTCTTCCTGAGGGCCCGACGAGTCTCGAGCTCGGCGTTCGGCGCGGGGACCCGGGGCGGCAGGACGTCTGGTAGCGTAAGTCCCCCGACCGCGATCCTTCCATCCGCCTCCGTGAAGACGTACGGCGGTTCGAGGCGGTGGCCGCCGAGGAAGAGGGTTCCCCTCGTGGCGACCCACGACACTTCGCGGAGTGACCGAAAGACCGCCAGGAAGGTCCGTTGATCCTCGGGATCGGGGCTCGTGGCGGTGAACTCGCTGAACCATCCGCTGCTGCGAGGTCCATGCACCGCGGCGAGGTTGTACAGGCTGTCACGGACGGAGAAGCTCGATACCAGCGTGAAGCCTATCCCCGCGAGCGTGTCCTGGCACTCCGAACAACCGACGAATCCATCCCCCGGCCAGCACACGAAACCGGCGCCCATGCCGTTGTGCTCGAACAATCGCCGTTTCCCGGCCGCCCATGCCCTACCCCCATGAGAGAACCGCACCGTCGAGTCTTCGCGGAAGGTCGGAGGCAGTCTCAACGTGAAGCGTCGTGCGTCGCTGTACCAGCGGATCGTCTTCCACCCCGAGGTGTCCACATCGGTCGGGGCGAAACACGGGGGCATGACGCTCTCGGGCGAGCCGATCGTGGGAGGGGCTTGGGCGGAGATGGCCGCCAAGGGGGACGCGCCCGCCGAGAAGACGGCCAGCGCGACGCCTCCTAGAGCCAGCCCAAAGGGGGCGAACGGTCGCGCCCATGAACCAACCATGCTCTTATCGGCTGAACAGGACGACCTTCGCACTCCGTGTGTCTCCCCCACTCTGGAGCCGCGCGAAGTAGACCCCCGACGCGAGGCGCGCGCCCCGATCGTCGCGGCCGTCCCAGCGCACCAGGTGTGGTCCGGCGAGCAGGCCCCCGTCGGCAAGCGTGCGGACGCGGCGCCCTGAGACATCATACACCTCGAGTCTCGCGGGGCCATCGGCGGGCAGGGTGAAGCGCATCGCCGCTGAGGCCGTGACCGGATTCGGCCCCGCGACGAGCGCGAACGAAGGCGCGCCCCCCGCCTCGGCGACCGCGGTCGGAACGGTGCTCACGGCCCGGTACGCGTTCACCTTGACGCCGATCGGCTCGTCGTACGCGACGGCGTCCCCCGTCGCGATCATGTGGCGGATCACCGTCTCCGGGGTGAGATACGGGAATCGATGCCGCACGAGCGCGCACACGCCCGCCGTCAGCGGGCAGGAGAACGACGTGCCGTCGCCGTACATGTACGGGTTCACGCCGTCCCAGCCGAAGAAGAAGATGTAGAAGAGCTGGTCGAGGTCGGTCAGCGTGTAGTTCTGCGCGATGGTGGACCACATCGTGGCCCCCGGCGCGGCGACGTCCACCCACGAGCCGAAGTTCGAGAAGGAGGCCCGCGCGTTCGTGTCGTCGGTGGCCCCCACCGCGAGCACGTGGTCGCAGGCCGCCGGATACGTGCGCACGCTGTCGCCGTCGTTCCCCGCCGCCGCGACGCAGAGCGTGCCGGACTGGGTCGCCATGTCCACGAGCGCCTGGAAGTACTCCGGAACGCCCGGATCGCCGGGCCCGCCGAAGCTCATCGAGATGACGGACGCGCCCTGATCCACCGCGTAGGCGAACGCGCTCGCGATCGCGCTCGACGTGAGGCCGCTGTCCGGGTTCGAGACCTTGAGCGGCATGATGCGGCAGTTCCAGGAGGCGCCCGCGATCCCGTCGTCGTTGTTGGTCGCGGCCGCCGCGATCCCCGCGCAGAAGGTGCCGTGGAACCCCACGTCGAGCCCCGACGCGGCGTCGACCGTGTACTCGGGCTTCGGGTCGTTGTCGCCGACGCCGAAGTCCCACCCTTCCACGTCGTCCACGAGCCCGTTGCCGTCGTCGTCGAGACCGTTCCCCGGGATCTCGCCTGGGTTGTGCCAGATCTTGCTCGCGAGGTCGGGATGCGACGTGTCCACGCCCGTGTCGACGATCGCGATCACGACGGAGGTGTCGCCGCGCTCCACGTCCCAGGCATAGGGCAGCCGGATGTCCGCGAAGCTCCCGTCGTCCACGTACCACTGGTAGACGAGGTAGAGGTCGCTCGGGGTCGTCGCGAAGAGGCCGAAGCGGTAGTCGGGGCTCGCGGCGCGGACCGCGCCGGTCGCCTCGAGGTCGCGCGAGGCGGCGACCGGGTCGAATCCCGGGCGCGAGGAGGTGAGCTCCCAGATCCGCTCCCGGCGAGCGGCGCCGGGGCGTGGGATGGGGCCCAGGCGGCGAGCGCGATCGAGGCCTCGGCGCCCGAGGGCGGCCGATACGCGGGCGTCACGCGAGAACGCGGCGCCCCCCGGCGCGACGTCGAGCGCGCCGTCATCCGCGATGACGACGATCCGCCCGGGCGCGAACGAGAGCGAGGCCGGCGTGCGGGGCGGCGTGGCGGCGGCGGCCGTGGGCGTTTGGAAGGAGGCAAGTGCGATCGCGACGATCGCGGTGGAGATGACTCGAGGGGGGTAGCGAGTCATGGGACCTCCTGGGGCGGCTACAGCGGGACTCGGACCAACGGTTCAATATCGGCAGGTTTGGAAAGCGGCATTAGCCGAAAGCGGAGCGCGTGGTCGGTGGATGGGTGTGGGCCGTGCTGGACTCGAACCAGCGACTCCCTGCTTAAAAGGCAGGTGCTCTACCACCTGAGCTAACGGCCCATCTCTTGAAGAGACTGGACCTTAGCACGATTCCCCTCTGGCCCGCAGAGCGGGGGTGCTCGCGCGATCGCCGAGCGCCCATAACTACAAATTGTATAACGATTTAAATCGGTGATCCCGCGCGACGGTCGAGCCGATAGAACAGAAGACACATTCCTCGCCTCAGAAGGCCCGCGGACCACATCGGGGGTGCATCGTCGTGACCGCACGAAGATTGCTTGCGTTCGCCGCCTTGTCCATCGTCCTGACCGGCTGCTTCTCGCGGCGCGGCGGCACCGTCGGACCCTTTCCCGAGCCGCCCGCGGCCCCCGGGATCGTGGTCTTCGCGAGCAACCGGGACGAGGGGCACGGCGAGATCTACTCGATGCTGGACGACGGGACGCACGTGACCCGCCTCACCTTCAACGGGGTCCAGGACGCGGCGCCGCTTCTCTCCCCCGACGGCACGAAGATCACGTTCAGGCGCGAGCTCAATCCGGCCAACGTGTTCCTGATGAACGTGGACGGCTCGGGCGCGGTCGGGCTCGCTCCCGGGAAGCGCGCGGAGTGGTCGCCGGACGGATCGAAGCTCGCGCTCGTCGCGGACAGCCTTGGCGTCATGAACTCCGACGGCACCGGGCTCCACGTGTTCAACGCCGGCGCGTCCTACGTCGCGTGGAGCCCCGACGGGACCCAGCTCGCCTACGTCTCGACGGGCCTCGACGGCCAGGCCACGAACGACATCTACACGATCGGCTCGAACGGGGCCGGACCGCAGCGCGTCACGAGCGACGGCGTGGCGAAGACCTCCCTCTCCTGGTCGCCCGACGGGACGAAGCTCCTCTACTGCGCGACGCAGAGCGTGTACGTGATCAACGTGGATGGAACCGGACTCGCGTCGCCCTGCGTCGGGCGGGACGCCCGCTGGTCCCCCGACGGGCAGCGGATCATTCTCGTGACCGAGCAGTACGACGGGAACGAGGAGATCTACACCATGCGGCCCGACGGGACCGATCCGAAGAACCTCACCAGGAACGCGGCCAACGACTCGGATCCGGACTGGGGGCCCCGCCAGTAGAGACGGGCGCGAGAGGGGACGCGAGGAGGAGCCGGGGCGGCGTCCCGGATCAGCGGCGGTCGGGGGCTTCCGCGCCGAGCCGCAGATCCTCGGCCACGACGTGGCCCGAATCTTCCGCGACGGGCAGCTGGAGCGTGAAGCGCGCTCCGCCGGAATCGAGGTTCTCGGCGGTGAGGACGCCTTCGTGGGCGCGCACGATCGCCCGGGCGATGACGAGGCTGAGCCCGTGCCCGGGGGATTCCCGGGCGACCTCCGCCAGCGCGAGGCCCTCGGCGACTCGCTGG
>DASVDZ010000032.1:0-68166 GCA_036380835.1 Candidatus Eiseniibacteriota bacterium
TGGATCCAGACCGCGCTCGACCGGAGCCCGGCGCTCCAGGAGTCGAGGCGCCGCCGGCTCGCCGCGGAGGCGTCCCGCCGCGCCGCGACCGGCGCCCGGCTTCCCGAATTGACCCTCCAGGGCGCCTACGTCGACTGGCGCGACCTGGACGGCGACGACGCGCTCGAATGGAACGCGGGCCTTCGGCTCTCGCTCCCGCTCTTCACGGGCGGCGCCATCACGCAGCGGATCGCGAGGGCCCGCGCGTCCGCCCAGGGTGCGGAGGCGGGCGAACGTCTCACCGAGATCGAGACGCGGCGCGACGTCGACGCCGCCTACTCGGCGGTGACGGCCGCCCGGGCGCGCGTCGAGAGCCTCGACCGCGCGGTCGCGAACTTCACCGAGGTCTCGCGCATCGAGCAGCTCCAGCTCGAGTCGGGCGCGGGGACCCAGACCGACTATCTGAAGGGGGAGGCCGACCTCCTCGCCGCCCGCGCGAACTGGATCGACGCGAAGAACGGGGAGATCGTCGCGCGCGCGGAGCTCGCCCGCGTGGCGGGCATACTCGACGCCGATTGGCTCGCGAGCCGATTGGAGACCGCCCGATGAACCCGAACCCGAGACGCATCGCGGCGATCGCGCTCCCGGTCGTGATCGCCCTCGTCGCCCTCGGCCTCTGGGTCCGCGGGCGCGAGTCGAACGGCCCGATCGACGCGTCGGGCACCGTGGAAGCGACGGAGGTAGATCTCGGATTCACGCTCGCCGGCCGGCTCGACTCGCTCGGCGTCGACGAAGGCGACACGACGCGGCCCGGGCAGGACCTGGCGCGCCTCGACCTCGGCGCCATGACGGCGCGGCGCGACCAGGCGCGCGCGGAGATCGCGGCGTCGCGGGCGCTTCTCCTCGAACTGACGCGCGGGACGCGCCCGGAGGAGCTGGCGCAGGCGGCCGCCGCGAAGAAGGCGGCCGACGACCGCCTGGCGGATGCCGATCGGGATCTCGCCCGCGCGCGCACGCTCTTCGCGGCGGGGGCGGTGAGCCAGGAGGCGCTCGACAAGGCGTCGCTGGCCCACGACGTGGCGCAGAGCCAGGCGACCCAGGCGGCGGAGGGCTATCAGCTCGCCCAGGCGGGCCCGCGCCGCGAGCGGATCGAGGCGCAGCGGGCCGCGGTCGATCGCGCCGAGGGGGCGCTCCGCCAGATCGAGGCGGACCTCGAACACATGCGGATCCGCTCCCCCTTCGCGGGGATCGTGACCGCGAAACACCGCGAGCGGGGAGAGGTCGTCCCGGCCGGCTCGCCAGTCGTGACGCTCCGGAATCGCGACGACCGCTGGGTGCGGATCTACGTTCCGGAGCGGCAGGTCGGGCGCGTCCACGTGGGAGACGCGGCGACGATCAAGACCGACGCCGATCCCAAGCGCGCGTATCGCGGCCAGGTGATCTTCATCGCGACCCAGGCGGAGTTCACGCCGCGGAGCGTTCAGACCAAGGAGGAGCGCGTGCGCCTGGTCTACGCCGTGAAGGTCCGCATCGAGGGCGATCCGGCCTACGAGCTGAAGCCCGGAATGCCGGCGGACGTGCGGATCGGCGGGACCGCCGGCGCCGCCGCGGCGCGATGAACGAGGCGCCGGAGGCCGTCCGCGTCGAGGCGCTCTCGCGGAGCTTCGGCGCGCTCCGCGCCGTGGACGGTCTCACCTTCTCCGCGGGGAAGGGGGAGCTCTTCGGGCTCGTCGGGCCGGACGGCGCGGGCAAGACGACGACGCTCCGGATGCTGGCCGGCGTGCTCCGCCCGACCTCGGGCGACGCGATCCTGCGCGGCGTGAGCGTGGCGCGCGACCCCGAGGGGGTGAAGCGCCACATCGCGTACATGTCGCAGCGCTTCGGCCTCTACACCGACCTCACCGTGATGGAGAACCTCCAGTTCTATGCCGACCTCTACGAGGTGCCCCGGCGCGAGCGGGCGGCGCGGCTCACCCGTCTCTTCGAGTTCTCGAGCCTCGGGCCCTTCCGCGACCGTCTCGCCGGGCAGCTCTCCGGGGGCATGAAGCAGAAGCTGGGCCTTTCCTGCGCGCTCGTCCATCAGCCCGAGATCCTCCTCCTCGACGAGCCGACGTTCGGCGTCGACCCCATTTCCCGGCGGGACCTCTGGCTCATCGTCCACGAGATGGTGGCCCAGGGCGTCACCGTCATCGTGAGCACGTCCTACATGGACGAGGCGGAGCGCTTCGACCGCCTCGCCCTCCTCCACCGCGGGCGCGCGGTGGCGCTCGACACGCCGGACGGGTTGAGGCGCCTCTGGGACGGCGCCATGGTGGCGATCGCCGTTCCCCGTGCCCGCGAGGCGCGGACGGTGATCGCCGGCCTTCAGGGCGCGGGACGCGTGGCGCTCTTCGGCGATCAGATCCACGTCGGCGTGCGAGACGCCGCCGCGGACGGGCCGGTGATCGAGCGCGCGCTACGCGCGGCGGGTTTCGACGTCCAGGACGTGCGTCCCATCGACCCGTCGCTCGAGGACGTCTTCATGGCGATCGCCGAGTCGGAGGTCGCGAGTTGAGCGCGGCTCCCGGCCAGGAGATGGCGGTCGAGGCGCGCGAGCTGACCAAGGCCTTCGGCAAGTTCACCGCGGTCGACCGGATCTCGTTCGACGTCCGGCGCGGGGAGGTCTTCGGATTCCTCGGGCCGAACGGCGCGGGAAAGACCACGACGATCAAGATGCTGACCGGCCTGCTCCGCCCGACCTCCGGGGCGTGCACCGTCGGCGGGCTGGATCTCAAGACGGAGACGGAGGCGATCAAGCAGTCGATCGGGTACATGTCGCAGCTCTTCTCGCTCTACCCCGACCTCTCGGTGGAGGAGAACATCGACTTCTTCGCGGGGCTCTATGGCGTCCGGGGCGCCCGGCGGGCCGAGCGAAAGGGCTGGGTGCTCGAGATGGCCGGGCTCGGCGACCAGCGGCGGCAGCTCACCCGGGAGCTGCCCCTCGGGTGGAAGCAGCGCCTCGCCCTCGGGTGCGCCGTGCTCCACGAGCCGCCGATCCTCTTCCTCGACGAGCCCACGTCCGGGGTCGATCCTCTGGCGCGGCGCCACTTCTGGGACCTGATCTACGCGATGACGGACAAGGGAACGACCGTCTTCGTGAGCACGCACTACATGGAAGAGGCCGAGTACTGCCACCGCCTCGCACTGATGAACCGAGGGCGGCTGATCGCGCTCGACGCCCCCGCCGCGCTCCGCGCCGGCATGAAGGAGCCGCTCCTCGAGGTGCGCGTGGACGACGGCGCCGCCGCGGCCGCGGCGCTCCGCGGCGCGCCCGAGATCCTCGAGTCGGGGCTCTTCGGCCGGACGGTGCACGTGGCCGTGCGCGACGCGGCCATGGCGCGCGCCGCGATCGAGCGGCGCCTCGGGGAGCGGGGCATCGCGCTCCGCGGAATCGTGGAGATCGCGCCGTCGCTCGAGGACGTCTTCATCGCCCGGGTCCGCGAAGCGGGCGGGGCGATCGCGGCGTGAGGCGTCCATGTTGAACCGGACCCGGCTCCTCGCGATCGCGCGGAAGGAAGTGATCCAGCTGAGCCGCGACACGCGGAGCCTCCTCCTCGCCTTCTTCCTTCCGACGATCCTCCTCGTCCTCTTCGGATACGCGATCACCTCGGACGTCCGGAACATCGCGACCGCCGTCGTGGACCAGGACGTGTCGCAATCGAGCCGCGCGCTGGTCGACGCGTTCCGGTCGTCGGGCTACTTCACCGTCCTCGAGACTCCCGCGTCGCCCGAGGCGATCGGGCCGCTCCTCGACCGCTCGCGCGTCACCCTCGCCCTCGTGATCCCGCCCGACTTCGCGGCGCGGCTCGGGGCGGGGAAGACCGCGCCGGTCCAGGCCATCGTGGACGGGAGCGACGCCAATACCGCCACGATCGCGATCGCCTACGCCCAGGCGATCGCGCGCTCCTGGAATTCCGGCGTGGCGGTCGAGAACGCCTCGCTCCAGGCGCCGGTCGAGGCGCGCACCCGCGTCTGGTACAACGAGGACTTGAGGAGCCGGAACGCGATCGTCCCGGGCCTGGTCGGCGTGATCCTCATGGTGGTCGCCGCCATGCTGAGCTCCCTGACCCTCGCCCGGGAGTGGGAGCGCGGGACGATGGAGCAGCTCGCGAGCACCCCGGTGGGGCGCTTCGAGGTCGTCTTCGGAAAGCTCCTGCCGTACCTCGGTATCGGCGTCATCGACATCGTCCTCGTCTCGGTGCTCGGAATCGCCGTCTTCGGCGTCCCCTTCCGCGGCGATCCGGTCCTCTTCATGGCCCTCTCGCTCGCGTTCCTCACGGGCGCCCTGGGGCTCGGCATCTTCATCTCCGCCGTGGCCCGTTCGCAGGTGCTCGCCACCCAGATCGCGATGGTCGTGACCTTCCTCCCGTCCTTCCTCCTCTCGGGGTTCATGTTCTCGATCAGCGTCATGCCGCCGGTCCTCCAGGCTGTGACGTTCCTCGTCCCCGCCCGCTACTTCCTGGTGGTGACGCGCGGGATCTTCCTGAAGGGCGTGGGCGCGGAGGTGCTCTACACGCAGGGTCTCCTCATGCTGCTGTTCGCGGCGGTCGGCCTCGTCCTGGCCACCCGCGTCTTCAGGAAGGAGCTCGAATGAAATTCCCCGCCGCGGCTGGCCGCATCCTCGAGGTGATGAGGAAGGAGTTCCTTCAGATGTTCCGCGACCCGCGGCTGAGCCGGATCATCTTCGCGGCGCCGCTCCTCCAGCTCCTCGTGTTCGGCTACGCGGTCTCCACCGACGTGAGGGAGACCACGACGTTCGTCGTCGACCTGGATCGGAGCGCGGATTCGCGGTCCCTCCTCGACGCCCTGACGGCCTCCGGGTATTTTCGGATCGTCGGACGAAGCGACCGCCCGGTCGATCTCGCCGGGGCCCTGGACCATGGCCGCGCGATCCTCGGGGTGGAGATCCCGCCCGACTTCACCGAGCGGCTCCGCGCGGGGAAGGGCGCCCCCGTGCAGCTCGTCCTCGACGGCACCCAATCGAACACCGCGACCGTGGCGCGCGGCTACGCGGAGCGGATCGTCGCCCAGTTCGCGGAGCGGTACCTGCCGCGGCACCCCGAGGGCGGGGTGGACCTGCGCGAGCGCGCGTGGTTCAACCCCGAGCTGGCGAGCCGGAACTACAACGTGCCCGCGGTCGTGGGCACGCTCCTCATGCTCATCTGTCTCATCCTGACCGGGCTCGCCGTCGTGCGCGAGCGGGAGATGGGCACCCTCGAGCAGCTCATGGTCAGCCCGCTTCGGCCCGGGGAGCTGATCGCCGGGAAGACGATCCCGTTCGCGATCATCGGGCTCTTCGACATGGTCCTGGTCGTGGCGCTCGCGCTCCTCTGGTTCCACGTCCCGTTCCGCGGGAGCTTCCTCCTCCTCGTCCTCGCGAGCCTGGCCTACATCCTCGCGGCGCTCGGCATGGGCCTCCTCATCTCGACCATCTCCTCGACGCAGCAGGAGGCGTACATGGCCAGCATCCTCCTCTTCATGCCCTCGATCCTGCTCTCCGGATTCATGTTCCCGGTCGCCAGCATGCCGTCCCTCTTCCAGTGGATCACCCTCGCGAACCCGGTGCGCCACTACATCGTGATCGTGCGGAGCATCTTCCTGAAGGGCGCTGGATTCGACGCCCTCTGGCCCCACTTCCTCGCGCTCGTCTTGATCGGCGCGACGGTCCTCGTCGTCGCCTCCACGCGCTTTCGAAAATCGATCGCGTGAGCGGGGGGCCGCGCCCGGCCGCGGCGGGCGGCATGCGCTCCCCGGGGCGAAACGCAACGTCGCCCCGGCTCCTTTCCGCCGGGCCCCCGCTCCGTAACCGTCGGCGCGGCCGAAAACTAGCCCCTGGAGCGGATAATTGGCCCACCCCATGCTCTCTACTGGCTCGACGCTTGGTTCCAGGGCTGGCCCCCACGGATGGGGCACGCGGTGTGTGTGTCATCCGACTCGCTGGGGGTGTACGCCATGTTGCGCCTACCGATTCGCACGCTCGTCGCTTCGCTTCTCGCCTCCGCGCTCGCGGCGTTTCTCGCCCCGTGCGTCGCGGCGGCGCCGCCGACGCTGAGCCTTCCCGGCCCGCAGAGCGTACTCGAGGGGGCGTTCCTCACCTTCGGCGTCTCCGCGACCGATCCGGACGGCCAGACGGTCGTCCTCCAGGCTTCGAACGTGCCGACCGGCGCCTCGTTCGTCGATCACCACAACAATACGGGGACGTTCTCGTGGACGCCGGCCATGGACCAGGCGGGTTTCTATCCCGTCTTCTTCCTCGCGGACGACACGTTCGGCGGCACGGCCACGGGCTCGGTCCAGATCGAGGTCGTGAACGCGAACACGCCGCCCAGCCTGAGCTTCATTCCGGATCGCGAGGTGGAGCAGGGGACGACCCAGTTCGTCTCGCTGAGCGCCACGGACGACGACGGAGACGCGCTCTCCTTCTCGGCGACGGGGCTCCCGCCGTACGCGGAGCTCACGGACTTCGGCGACGGGAGCGGCAACCTGACGCTGGCCCCGACGGTCTCCACGCCGCTCGGATCGACGGTCCTCACCGTGTCGGTCTCGGACGGCCTGGCGGAAACGTCCCAGTCGTTCACCGTGACGGTGACGGGCTCGCTGACCGCGGCGCCGCCGGTCCTCTCGCCGATCGGGAACCAGACGGTGGCCGAGGGCCAGACCGCGAGCGTCTCGCTCTCCGCGTCCGACACCGACGGGGACCCGCTCGCGTGGTCGGTGTCGCTGCCCGGCTTCGCGACGCTCACGCCGACGGGCAACGGCCCGGGCTCGGCCACGGCGACCCTGTCCTTCGCGCCCGGCTATTGCCAGGCGGGCAGCTATCCGGCGACGGTCGCGGTCAGTGACGGCACGACCCAGGATTCCGAGTCGTTCACCGTCACGGTGACCGACGTGGACCGCGCGCCGGCGTGGACCGCCGCCTTCTACACGGCGACGCTCGCCGAGGGTACCTCGGCGACCGTCTCGGTCTCGGCGCACGATCCCGACGAGGCGTGCGGCCAGGCGCCGCCGGCGCTCACGCTGACGGCGAACGACGGCGGGGACGCCCTCGCGGCGTCGCTCGCCGACCTGGGCCACGGCTCGGGAACCCTGTCGCTCTCCGCCGCGGGCGGAAGCGCGAACGTCTACCACGTGACGCTCCACGCGTCCGATGGGAGCCTGGCGCAGGACGTGGTCGTCACCGTGACGGTGACCGCGACGGAGGTCACGCCCCTGGCGCGCGCCTGGTCGGAATCGGATCCGATCCGACTCCAGACGGGGAAGCCCCGGGAGCGGGTCTACCTGGAGCCGGTCGACGGGACGTTCGACCTCGCCGCCGTCGACCTCGCCTCGCTCCGGCTGAGCGCGTGGGACGGATCGGGGATGGTCAACTCCATCGCGCCGCTCGCGGGCTCGCTCGACGCGACGCATGACAAGGACGGGAACGGCGTGCCCGAGCTTCGCATGGACTTCGCGAAGGACGCCCTCCGGTCGCTCTTCTCGAACGTGACCGATCCCGTCGCCGGGACGATGACGCTCCACGCGTCCCTCACCGACGGGCGTTCGGTCGACGCGACGCTCAACGCCGCGGTGAAGCCGGCGCGGCCCCGCGCGCTCAAGCGCGTCGGCCCGAATCCGATGAACCCAGAGGCCACGATCTCGATCAACCTGGAGCAGGCGGGCCGTCTCCGCGTGCGCGTGTTCGACCTGAACGGGCGCCTGGTCCGGACGCTTCTCGACTCGGGCTACGAGTCGGCGGGGGACCATGACCTGCAGTTCAACGGGCGCGACGACCGGGGAGCGACGCTTTCCTCGGGGCACTACTTCGTGCGCGTCGAGACGTCGAACAGCGACGAGGCGGCGCCGCTGACCATTCTGAAATAGCCGGCCCGACCGATTGCGAACGCCGCACCCCCGCGGCGAGGGCGGGAGCCTGACGCGCCAGCGTCAGACGCTCCCGCCCGCTTCCAATCCCGCCGCCGCGCCGAGCAGGGCGCGGAGCCAATCGCGCCAGATCGGCGCCAGCCACCACTTGAGGAAGACGTCGAGCGCGAGCAGGAGGACCGACGCCGCGAGGATCCGGCCGATCGGTGCCCGCTCGCTCCCGCGCGCGTAGAGCCGCGGGAATCCCCAGAGAGCCCCCGCGGTTCCGGCGAGGACGAAGGAGAGCACCCGGAGGATCGCCCAAGGGGACCAGGCGATCAGCGCGGCGGCGAGCGGGCCCGCCCGCGGATCGGCGTGCGCCGCGACCCACCCGACGTACCCGTTCATGTAGCCGAGCAGGAGCCCGCCCAGGAAGAGCGCGGCCGCGCCCGCGGTCAGGGCCGACAGGACCAGGACGACGACGTACTCGACGAGCACGCGCGGCAGATAGAGGCGGATGTGGCCCTCCTGGCCGGCCCCGGTCGCGATCCACCGCACCATGTCGTCCCGGAACTCTGAGGCGTGCCAGATGCTGCGCGCGGCGTCGTCCGGGCGCGAGGCCGTCGCCGCGACCGTCGACGCGGTCAGCGCGAGCGCCCACGCCAGCGCCACCGTTACGGCGCGCGTCCGCTCGCGGGCGCCCACCGCCCGCGCGTAGATCCACGCCAAGGGCAGGACCGGGAGCACCGCGAAGAGGAACGGGCTCCGGAGCGGCAGGAGGAGCCACGGGAGCACGAGGGCCGGGATGACAGTGAGGGCGAGAGCGGATATCATGGGCGCGCGAGTATAGTCCGCCAGGAACCCGACTCCCAAAGGAGAAGTCCATGCTTCCGGAATATCAGAGCTGCGCGATGCTCGACTACGCGCGCCCCGAGAACGAGACGGGGATGCGCCGGGCGCTCGAGTGCGTGCGATCGAAGTTCGGCAAGAGCTACCCGCTCGTGATCGGCGGCGAGCGGATCGAGACGAAGGAGACGTCGAAGAGCCTGAACCCCGCCGATCCCTCCCAGGTGGTCGGCGCCTTCTCCATGGCCGCGGCGGAGCACGTGGACCGCGCGGTTCGCGCGGCGGACGAGGCGTTCGCCTCCTGGCAGTGGATCCCGGCCGAGGAGCGGGCGAACGTGCTCCTCCGCGCGGCCGGGATCATGAGACGCCGGCGCCACGAGATCTCGGCGACGATGGTCTACGAGGTGGGGAAGAGCTGGCCCGAGGCCGACGGCGACACCGCCGAGGCGATCGACTTCTGCGAGTTCTACGCGCGCGAGATGATCCGCTGGGGCGGCCCGCAGCCGCTCACGCCGAATCCCGGCGAGAGCAACGACTACCGCTACATCCCGCTCGGCGTCGGCGCGGTGATCCCGCCCTGGAACTTCCCGTTCGCGATCACGGCGGGGATGACCGCCGCGACGATCGTGACGGGGAACACCGCCGTGCTGAAGCCGTCGAGCGACGCGCCGCTCACCGCCTGGATGCTGATCGAGATCCTCGAGGAGGCCGGGGTCCCTCCCGGCGTGGTCAACTTCCTCCCGGGCCCCGGCGGGTCGATGGGCGACGCGCTCGTGGATCATCCGCGCGTCCGCTTCATCGCCTTCACGGGATCCAAGGAGGTGGGCCTCCGCATCCACGAGCGCGCCGCGAAGGTGCCGCCGGGGCAGATCTGGCTCAAGCGGATGATCCTCGAAATGGGCGGCAAGGATTTCACGATCGTGGACGAGGGGGCCGATCTCGACGCGGCCGTGCAGGGCGTCTACGCGGGCGCGTTCGGATTCCAGGGGCAGAAGTGCTCCGCCTGCTCGCGCGCCATCGTGCACCGGTCGCTCCTCGCGCCGTTCGTGGAGCAGCTCCGCGCCAAGGTCGACGCGATGACGATCGGCCCCACGGAGGACCGGAAGCACTACCTCGGCCCCGTCGTGAGCGCGCGCGCGGAGAAGACGATCCTCGACTACATCGAGGTCGGCAAGCGCGAGGGCACCCTCGTCTCGGGCGGCGGAAAGCACGGCGGCCCCGGCTACTTCGTGAAGCCGACCGTCGTCACGGACGTCAAGCCCGACGCGCGGATCGCCCAGGAGGAGATCTTCGGACCCGTGCTCGCGGTGATCCCGGCGACCTCGTTCGAGGACTCGATCCGGATCGCCAACGGGACCATCTACGGGCTGACCGGCGCCTACTACTCGCGCGACCGGGCGAAGGTCGTGGAGGCGAAGCGGCGGCTCCACGTCGGGAACCTGTACATCAACCGGAAGTGCACGGGGGCGCTCGTCGGCATCCATCCCTTCGGCGGATTCAACATGAGCGGCACCGACTCGAAGGCGGGGGGCCGCGACTACCTCGGACTCTTCCTGCAGGGCAAGGCGATCGCCGAGCTGGTGGGCTGAAGAGGGACGCGGGGACGCCGCCCGTTGACGGGGCCGTCAACCAACGGAAACGGAAGAGGCGGGGTCGGCCGAAAGGCCGGCCCCGTCTTCGTGACGCCCGCGGCGCGTCTCCGCGGGACGGAACAGCCGGGAGCCTCGTGGCGCGGCGGGCGGCACGGCCCTTGCGATCGACGGCTCGGTCCCCGGCACCCACGCCATCCGGAGGTCGCGCCGTGCCACGTTCGATCCTTGCCGTCGCCTTCGCCTGTCACCTCGCCCTCGCCGCATCGCCGCCGGGAGTCTCGGCCGGCCTCCTCTCGCTGTCGATCGTCGGAGGGGCCACGACGTTGGACGGCGCCACCGAGATCGCCGAGCCGGTCGCGCAGGAGTCGCTCTCCGGCTCCACCCTCGCGCAGCTCGCGGCGCCGCTCCTGTTCGACCCGGAGGGCTTCCTCGGCCTGACGGTGCGGATCACGAACGTCTCCGACCGCGACCTCGCCTTTCCCGACGCGCTCCCCGGCGTCTCCGTCCTGACCGGCGTCGTGGCCGTCACCGGATATAGCAGCAAGCTCAACGTCGCGTCCGGAGGCGCGGCCGGGAAGTCGGGCGCCGCGGGGGCCGAAGGGGGCGTGAGCCGCACGGCCCTCGATCTCACGGGAGCGCTCGAGGCGACGTCGTCTCCCGTCGTCGGGTCGAACGGCGGCGGCGGGGGCGCCGCCACGGGGGTGGCCGAGAACTGGATCGCGGCGACCGGTGCCTCGGGCGCGGAGCTCGCCGCGTGGCTGGCCGGTCTCACGCTTCGCCCCGGAGAGTGGATCGACGTTCCCGACTTCGTCCGGATCACGGCGTTTGGCCGATCGTCGTCCGACGCGCGGATCGCGCTCGGGTTCGACCTGCCCACGTTTTCCTACGGTGGCGTGAGCGTTACGTCCGGCGCCTGGACCGGCGAGTTCGCGGGGCCCGCCGATCGAGGGGGCGGCGGCGAGGTCCCGGCGTCGGTGCCGGAGCCGCCGGGCGCGTGGACAACCGGAGCGGCCCTAGCGGGGCTCCTCCTGCGTGGGCGCCGCGCTCGCGCGGTCGAGCAGGGAGGCGAATAGGGTCCGCGCGAAGATCGGGAGCGTGTCGTCGCGCGCTCCCATGACCACGATTCGATCGCCGGAGCGCGCCCCTTCGGCGGCCAGGCGAACCGCGTCGTCCCGCGTCGAGGCCAGCTCCACGGCCACACCCGCGCTCCGCATCCTGGCGGCCAGGTCCTCGGCGCGGAACGAGCGGTCCGCCGTTCCCCCCGCGTCGTAGATCGGCGCGAGGAGGAGCCGGTCCCCGGGGCGAAGTCCCCGGCGGAAGGTCTCGATCAGCTGGTCGGCGAAGAACCGCGTGGGACCGTAGCCGTGGGGCTGGTAGTAGATCCAGAGGTGCCCCGACGGACGGAGCGCCTCGAGGGCGGCCGAGATCTTCACGGGATTGTGGGCGAAGTCGTCGAAGACGTCGATGCCCGACGCGCTCCCGACTCGTTCGAGCCGGCGCCGGACGCCGCCGAAGGAAGCGAGCGCCGCGGCCGCCTTGACGAGCGGAATCTCGGCCGCGGTCGCCGCGGCGATGGCCAGGGAGGCGTTCTCGACGGTCATCGCCCCGGGGAAGGGAACCCGCGCCGGCGCGCCCCCGATCCGGAACTCGACCGAGTCGGGCGCGAGGCGGATTCGCTCGGCGAGCAGATCGGGCGTGGCCCACGTCGGGGCGCCCTCGACCGCGACGCGGAGCGCGGGGAGGCCGCTCGGAATGCGGACCCGCTCGAGCACGGGGTCGCCGACGTTCACCACGACCCGCTCCCGGGTCTTCTCGAGGAGCGCCTCGAAGTTCCGGGCCGTTTCGTCGATCTCCTTGTGGTCGCGGCTCAAGTTGGTCAGCACCGAGATCGCCGCCGCGCATTCGGCGACGCTGCCGTCGCTCTCGTCGGTTTCGACCACGAGCCATTCGCTCCCGCCGACCCGGAGCCCGCCGGGAGAGACGCTGCCGGCCAGCCGGAGCGCCGCCCCACCGCCGAGGAACCAGGGATCGAGGCCGGCGCTCACGAAGATGTGCGCCGTCATCGCGGTGACGGTCGATTTGCCGCTCGTCCCGGCGATGGCGACGGCGCGCCGCGAGGCCACGATCCAGGCGAGGAAGGTGCCGCGCCGGATGCGCGGGATTCCGAGCGCTTCCGCGCGGAGGAAATCGGGGTTGGTGGGCTCCACCGCGGTCGAGTGAACGAGCGCCGCCAACCCTTCGTCCACGCCCGATCCGTTCTGCGGCACGAGGCGGACACCCGCGCGTCGAAGCGACTCGAACACGTGGAGGGCGAGACCGCGATCGAGGTTCCGGTCCGAGCCGGTGACCTCGGCGCCGAGCGCCACCGCCAGCGCGGCGAGGGGGGCCATGCCGCTACCGCCGACGCCGCTGAAGTGATACCGGCGGCCGTGGAGCGGGGCACCGCTTCCGTCGAGGATGGTCATTTCCGGACCGGCCGAGCCTGACATTCGAGGGACGAGGCGGGGGCGCGCATGGCGTGGAGTCTCGCGACGGAACCGTGCGGCGTCAAGCGCGGGCTCGTGGCGCTCGAGCGAGCGATGCCCGGATTGACGGGGCGGGACGCCCAGAGTACAGTTGATCGGTCGCGGAACGAATGGGGCTGTAGCTCAATTGGGAGAGCGCTTGACTGGCAGTCAAGAGGTAGCGGGTTCGATCCCCGCCAGCTCCACCATTCTTCAGCGGGCGACGACCGATGGCGTCGCGTCCGCGCGCCAGGCGACGGCGGCCTTCAGGGCCTGATCGGCCTCGACGAAGCTCACCCCGTTCCTCCCCACGATCCCGACGTAGTTGTCACGCAGAGAATCGATCAGGTAAGCGACGCCGCGCTCGAGCGCGAATCCGGCCACCTCCCCGCGGGAGCGTGGCTGGTCAATCGAGAGGAGCGCGGCCAGGCTGTCGGCGCGCACGAAGAGGTCGAGGATTCGGTCGGCGAAGTCGGCGTCCTGCAGCTCGCCCCGCGCGAGCGAGGCGCGGGCGAGGGTCAGCTCGTAGCAGATTTCATTGAACTCGCCGAGAATGGCGCTTCGCGCCGGCGCGCCGGAAGCGGCGCTGGCGTGGCGCGGCATCGCGAGGAGCAACGCGATCGCGACGGTCGTGGCGATTGCGCGCGTCGCCGGTGCGAACCACCCGGGACGAGCCCGATCCACTCTCATCATGCAGTCCTTTCCAGAGGCCCCCGGCCTCACTACAAATTTCGGCCGTGCGATCCGCCAACTTAACGGGCGAATGATCGGGGGGATCGGGGTTTGCATCTTCCAATGGCCCCGCAAATTGCCCGTCCGTTGACGACGGCGGGGCGAATCTGATAAGTTTATGGGGATGCCCTTGACCCCGAATCCCATTCGAACGAAACGACTTTCAGGCACCGCCTGGGCCCTGCTGGCGGGGCTTCTGGCCGTCCTTCCGGCGCCGGGCCTGGCGCAGAAGACCATGCCGATCCTTCCGGAGCGGCCCCGGGTGCCGGCCTACGACCCCGGCCTTCCCGTGGACCGGAAGGTGCTGAAGAACGGGGTCGTCCTGCTCGTCCAGGAGCAACGGACGAGCGACGCGGTGGCCGCGACCGTCGCCCTCAGGATGGGGCCGCTCTACGAGGAAGACGTGAACGCCGGGCTGAGCCAGGTGCTCATGCGGGCGATCACCGGCGCCACGGCGACCCACGATCCGATCGAGTTCCGCCTCCAATGCCTGGCCCACAAGACGGAGTTCCAGGGAGGCGCCAGCGCGGACTACGGGCAGCTCGAGATGACGACCATCCGGGAGGAAGCCTCGCCCTCCCTCGACCTCATGGCCGACGTGATCCTCTCGCCCTCGTTCCCCGACACGTCGATCGAGAACGCGAAGGCCGCCTTCATGCGGGAGGCCGCGGACGACGTGGAGAGCCCGCTTCCGGCCACGTACGCCATGTTCCTTTCCGCGGTCTACCAGGGCTCGCCCTTCGCGCGGCCGCCGCACGGCTCCGTGCAGTCGCTGAACGAGTGCCACCGGAGCGACATCCTCGCGCTCTACAAGAAGTTCTTCGTGGGCTCGAACATGGCGGTCGCGGTCGTCGGGAACGTGGACGGCAAGAAGGTGATGGAACAACTCGAGCGGCGGTTCGCCGCCGCCCCGGTCGGCCAGCCTCCGCAGGCCGTCGGCTCCGACCCCGCTCCCCTCGCCGCCGACACGCTCATCACCGCAGAGCGTCCCTACCTGGCGCGGTCCCTGGTCTACGGCTTTCCGGCGCCGGGCTATGCCGATCCCGACTACCCGGCGTTCATGGTGATCGACTCCTATCTCCGATCGGGGGACCGCTCGCCGATCACGTACTGGCTCCCCGAGCGGGGCCTGGCGGTCGGCGTCGGCGTGATGTACCCGAGCTATCCGCGGCGCTCGTCCATGGCGGTCTACCTCGGCGCGTCCCGGGCCAACTACGAGGCCGCTCGCGACACGGTCGTCGAGGTCTTCCGGACCCTCAAGGAGTTCCCCCTCGACAAGGGGGAATGGAGCGTCCAGCTCAAGCGCGTGCAGAACGGATTCTTCTTCAAGCAGAACGAGCCCATCGTCCGCGCGCGAAACCTCTCCCGCTGGGAGATCCAGGGCGTCGGGCAGGACTTCCCGCGCGCCTTCGAGACCAAGCTGCTTCAGCTCACGCCCGAGGAGGTGCGCGACACCGCGGCCCGGTGGCTCGTCCACTCGTGCCTCGCGTCGCTCAAGCCGACCGAAGGCGACACCAAGCCCTAGATGCGGCGCCCCCGCATCCTGAGCGGCATGCGCCCCACCGGGCGCCTCCACCTCGGCAACTATCTAGGCGCGCTCCAGAACTGGGTTACGCTCCAGGACGAGTGTGAGAACCTCCACATGGTCGCCGACTGGCACGCGCTGACGACCGACTATGAGCACACGCGAGAGATCGTGCCGAACACCCTGGAGATGGTGATCGACTGGCTCGCGGCCGGAATCGATCCCGAGAAGAGCCCGGTCTTCGTCCAGTCGCACGTGAAGGAGCACGCTGAGCTCCACCTCCTCCTCTCGATGCTGATCACGACCAGCCGGCTCGAGCGCAATCCGACCGTGAAGGAGCAGGTGCGCGACCTGGAGCTCGAGGATCACGTCTCCTACGGGCACCTGGGCTACCCGGTCCTCCAGGCCGCCGACATCCTCCTCTACAAGGCGAACCTCGTGCCGGTGGGGGAGGATCAGGTGCCGCACGTCGAGATGACGCGCGAGCTCGCCCGGAAGTTCAATTCACTCTACGGCGAGGTCTTCCCGGTGCCGGAACCCAAGCTGACGCGATTCGCGCGGGTCCCCGGCCTCGACGGGCGGCGGATGAGCAAGTCGCTCGGCAATACGATCCTGCTCACCGACTCGCCAGAAACGATCGAGGCGAAGGTCAAGACCGCCTACACCGACCCGAAGAAGATCCGTCTCACCGATCCGGGAAATCCGGACGGATGCGTCGTCTTCGCGTATCATCGGGCCTGGAACGCCGAGAACGCGCCGGCCATCGACGCGGCGTGTCGCGCCGGCCAGCTCGGCTGCGTGGCGGACAAGCGCGACCTGGCGAAGATCCTCGCCGAGAAGCTCGCGCCGATCCGGGAACGGCGGCAGGAGCTGGAGGCGCACCCGGAGCGGGTGCGCGAGGCGCTCCGCCACGGCGAGGAGCGGGCGCGGGCGGTCGCCCAGCAGACGATGCGCGAGGTGCGTGAGGCGATGAGCCTGGGATGAGCGAGATCGGGACCGATCGGGAAACGGCGGCCGGGGGGCCCGACCAAGGCGCGGGCGCGGGGCATACCCCGATCCGCGTCCAACTGCCCGCGTTCGAGGGGCCGCTCGACCTCCTCCTCCACCTGATCCAGCAGGACGAGATCGAGATCACCGACATCCCGATCGCGCGGATCACGAAGCAGTACCTGGAAACCCTCGAGCTGATGCGCGAGCTCGACCTCGAGGTGGCCGGCGAGTTCCTCGTCATGGCGGCGACGCTCATGCGGATCAAGGCGCGGATGCTCCTCCCGCCGGCGATCAGCGAGGAGGCCGAGGAGGAGGACCCGCGCGAGGGCCTCGTGCGCCAGCTCCTCGAGTACCGGCGTTTCAAGGAGGCGTCGCGTGATCTGGAGCGGCTCGAAACCGAGCGGCGGCTCCGGTTCGAGCGCGGGGCTCCGGCGCAGCTCGAGGACCCGGAGGCGAGCGAGCTCCTCCCGGTCAGCCTCTTCCGGCTCCTCGACGCGCTCAAGAACGTCCTCTCCCGCCAGGCGCCGCCCGTCGTGCACACGATCGTGGCCGAGCCGATCCGCCTCGAGGAGGCGATCGGCCTCATGGAGGTGAATCTCAGGGAGCGCCCGCGACTCCTCTTCGAGGAGCTGCTCGGCCTCTTCGTGAGCCGGATCGAGAAGATCACCGCGTTCCTCGGCCTCCTCGAGATGCTCAAGCTCGGGCGCGTCGTGGTCGCTCAGGAAGAGTTGTTCGGACCCATTTGGATCGAGTGGAACGGCGACGTGCCGGTCGAGGCCGAGCCGGCGCTCATCGAGGAGGAATGACCGCGATGCCGACGACCGAACAGATCCTCGAAGCGCTCCTCTTCGCGAGCGATTCCCCCGTCGGGCTCTCCACCCTGGTCGAGGTACTGGACGGTCCCGACGGCGCGGAGGTCTCCGCGGCGCTCGCGCGCCTCTCGCGCGAGTTCGAAGAGGCGGGGCGCGGCGTGGCGCTCGCCGAGATCGCCGGCGGGTGGCAGCTCCTCTCCCGGAAGGAGTGTGCTCCCTGGATCGAGCGGATGCTCCGCTCGCGCCGGAAGGTGCGGCTCTCGAGGGCGGGGCTCGAGACGCTGGCGATCGTCGCCTACAAGCAACCGGTCACCAAGGTCGAGATCGATTCGATCCGCGGCGTCGATTCGGGGGGCGCGCTCCATACGCTCCTCGAACGGAACCTGGTCGCGATCAAGGGCCGGTCCAAGGGCGTCGGCCGTCCGCTCGTCTACGCCACCTCGTCCGAATTCCTCTCGTACATGGGGCTGAACGACCTCGCCGACCTGCCGGAGCTGAAGGAGCTCGGCTCCGTGCTCGAGGACCGCGAGCGCGCCCAGATGGAGCTCGATCCGGTCGAGGGCGAGACGGTAGCCGCGTCGAGCGCGCCGGACGGCGAGGGTGCGGCTTAACCTATTCCTCGCGCGCGCCGGATCGGGATCGAGGCGCGAGGCCGACGCGTGGATCCGGGCCGGCCGCGTGCGGATCAACGGCCGGGAGCCGGAGGGAATGGGCGCCGACGTCCTTCCCGGCCGTGACCGCGTCACCCTCGACGGCCGCCTCCTGACGCTCCCCGCGCAGCACCGGTACGCCGCCTATCACAAGCCCCCCGAGACGCTGGTCAGCCGCCGCTCCCAGGGCGGGAAGCGGACGATCTTCGACGAGCTGGGGCAAGCGGCGAAGGGGCTGATGCCGGTCGGCCGTCTCGACTATCTCTCGGAAGGGCTCCTGCTCTTGACCGACGACGGGACGCTCTCCGAGGCGCTCCTCCATCCCCGTTCCGCGCTCCTCCGCCGCTACCGTCTCTGGGTCCTCCCGGTGCCGGACCCGCCCGCCCTGCGACGGCTGAACGAAGGAGCCGTCGTGGAGGGGGTCCACGTCCGGCCGCTCCGCGTCGTCCTGGAGGGCGCCGCGCACGGGCGCGGCATCCTCGCCGTCGACGTGGCGGAGGGGAGGAAACGAGAGGTGCGAACGCTCGCGAAGGTGGCCGGCATCTACGTCGAGCGCCTCGTCCGCATCCAGTTCGGACCGATCCATCTCGGCGCGCAGCGGCGGGGAACGCTCCGCCCGCTCGATCCGCGGGAGGTGACGGCGCTCCGTCGCGCGGCGGGCGGCTCGGTGTGATAGACTGCCGATCGGCTCGCGGGAGCCACGGGGGAATCGAGCCATGACGCTACGAGCGATGGACACGGTCCGACCCGAAATTCAGAAACTGACGCCGTACGTGCCCGGCAAGCCGATCGAAGAGCTCGAACGGGAGCTGGGCATTTCGAACGCGATCAAGCTCGCCTCGAACGAGAATCCGCTCGGTCCGTCGCCGCTCGCGATCGCGGCGATGAGCGCCGCGATGCACGGCGTGAACCGGTATCCCGACGGCTCGTCGTATTACTTGAGGGAGGCGCTCGCGTCGCACTGGAGCGTCCCGATGGATTGGATCGCCGTCGGGTCGGGCTCCAACGACCTGATCGACGTCCTCTGCCGCATCCACCTGAGTCCGGGCGACGAGGCGATCATGTCGCATCCGTCGTTCGTGATGTTCGCGATCGCCGCCCAGGTCGCGGGCGGCGCCCTGGTGCGGGTGCCGGGCCGGGCGCTCTTCCACGATCCCGAGGCGATGCTCGCCGCGATCACCGATCGCACGAAGCTCGTCTACTTCAGCAATCCCGACAATCCGACGGGTACCATCGTCCGGCGTCGCGCCCTCGACGAGTACTTCCGCCGCGTCCCCGAGCAGATCCTCACGATCCTCGATGAGGCCTACTTCGAGTACGTGACCGATCCCGAGTACCCGAACGGGCTCGAGTATCTTCGGCGGGGCAAGCGCGTCGCGGTGCTCCGCACGTTCTCGAAGATCTACGCGCTCGCGGGGCTGCGCGTCGGGTACGGGTTCTTCCCGGAGGATCTGGCGGGCCTCGTGCACCGCGTCCGCCTTCCGTTCAACGTGACGAGCGTCGCCCAGGCCGCCGCGCGGGCGAGCCTCCAGGATCCGGAGCAGGTGCGCCGGACCCGGGAGATGAACGAGGAGGGGATCGCCTCGTTCGAGCGCGAGCTGCCGCGCCTCGGCATCGAGCTGACGCCGACGTGGACCAACTTCGTCCTCGCCCGCTTCCCGCACTCCGCGATCGAGGCCGCGCGCACGCTCGAGCGCCATGGGGTGATCATTCGTCCCATGACCTCCTTCGGGCTCCCGGCGGAGTACGCCCGGATCAGCGTGGGAACGAGGATCGAGAACGAACGGCTCTTCGAGGCCCTGAAGCGGATTCTGTGATCCTGGGACGGGACGCGAAGGCCGCCGCCGCGGGTCGGGAGCGGCTCCGTTGAGCCGCGCCTTGGTCCGGCCAGGACGTCCGCTGCGCGGCGAAACGGCCGTCCCGGGCGACAAGTCGATCACGCAGCGGGCGATCCTCCTCGGCGCGCTCGCGGGCGGCGCGACGAGGATCCGCGGCGGGAACCCGGGGGGCGACGCGAAGGCGGCCCTCGGGGTCGTCCGCGCGCTCGGCGTCACCGTGCGCGCGTCGGCGTCCGAATGGCTCCTCCGGGGCGGGCCGCTTCGAGAGAGCGAGCGCGTCCTCGACGCCAGGAATTCGGGCACCACGCTCCGGCTCGCCGCCGGCCTCCTCGCCGCCCAGCCCTTCCTCTCCATCCTGACCGGCGACGCCTCCCTCCGCCGACGGCCGGTCGACCGCGTGATCGTCCCGCTCCGCCGCCTCGGCGCCGATCTCGCGGCGCGCGCCGGCGACCGGCTGCCGCCGATCGCGATCCGCGGGAAGGCGCTCCATGGAGCCGACGTCCGCACGGGCGTGGCCAGCGCCCAAGTGAAGAGCGCCGTCCTCCTCGCCGCCGTCCAGGCCTCCGGCGCCACCACGGTCGAGGAGCCGGTCGCGACGCGCGACCATACGGAGCGGATGCTGCCCGCGTTCGGCGTTCCGGTCGCGCGCGAGGGGCGCCGGCTTCGGGTCGACGGCCCCGCGCTCCTCCACGGCGCGGAGATCGACGTGCCGGGCGACCCCTCGGCCGCGGCCTTCGTCGTGGCGGCGGCGGCGCTCGTTCCGGGCTCCGACGTCCTGATCCGCGGCGTCTCGGTGAATCCCACGCGAACGGCCTTCTTCGACCGGGCGGTCGCCATGGGCGCGCTGCTCGAGCGGGCGAACGAGCGCGACGCGGGAGGCGAACCGGTCGCCGATCTCCGGGTCCGCGCGGGAGCGCTCCGGCCGGTCGTGGTCGGCCCCGCGGAAGCGCCCAGCCTGATCGACGAGCTGCCGCTCCTCGCGGTCCTGGCGGCTTTCGCGCCGGGCCTGAGCCGGATCCGGGGCGCCGGTGAGCTCCGGGTGAAGGAGTCGGATCGCGTCGCCACGGTGGCCGTGGGCCTTCGGGCGATCGGGGTGTCGGTCGAGGAGCACGAGGACGGCTGGACCATCGAGGGAAAGGAGTCGCTTCGCGGGGGCGTGGTCGAGGCCGCGGGCGATCACCGCGTGGCGATGGCGTTCCTCGTCGCGGGGCTTCGCGCCAAAGGCGGCGTCACCGTGGCAGGCGCCGACGCGGCGGCGGTCTCCGATCCGGCCTTCCTCGCCCGGCTTCGCAGGCTCGCCAAGTGAGGTCCTTCGTGCTGGCGATCGACGGGCCCGCCGGCGCGGGGAAGAGCGTGACCGCGCGGGGCGTCGCGGAACGCCTCGGGCTCCTCCACGTCGATTCGGGCGCCATGTATCGCGCGGTCGCGTGGCTCGCCGCGAAGGCGGGCGCCGACCTGGACGACGAGGCCGCGGTCCTCCGGGCGGTCGGGAAGATCCGGTTCGACGTCGGTCCGTCCGGCCTTCTCGTCGACGGCCGCTCCGTCGAAGCGGAGATCCGGTCGGGGGAGGCGGGGGCGGCCGCGTCTCGCGTGGCGGTCCATCCCCGCCTGAGGAGACGCCTCGTCCAGATCCAGCGCTCGCTGGCGAAGCCGCCCGGCGTCGTCATGGAAGGGCGCGACATCGGGACGGTGGTCTTCCCGAAGGCCGACCTCAAGATCTTCCTCTCCGCGTCGGTCGAGGCGCGGGCCCGCCGCCGCCGCGACGAGCTCGAGGCCCGGGGCGAGCCGGCCGATCTCGAGGCGATCGAGGCGATGGTGCGCGAGCGGGACGAACGGGACGCCCGGCGGGCGCAGAGCCCGCTCCGCCCCGCGCCGGACGCCCTGCCGCTCGACACCACGGCGCTCACCCTCGCGCAACAGGTCGACCTGGCCGCACACTGGGCGGGGCTGGCGCTCCGCCAGGGGGACGTCCCGATGACGCCCTTCTACTGGTTCGGGAGCCGCTTCGTCCGGTACTTCTCGCGGATCTTCCTCCGGCTTCGCCTCGAGGGCTTCGACCGCGTCCCGCGCTCCGGGCCGCTCATCGTGGCCTGCAATCACATCTCCTTCTGGGATCCGCCCCTCGTGGGATCCAATTTCCCCCGGATCCTCCACTTCCTCGCGAAGGCGGAGTTGTTCCAAAATAAGGTGTTCGGGGCGATGCTGCGGGGGTATAATTCCATCCCGATTCAGCGAGGGCCCCAGGCTCGGTCCGGATTGCGCGGCGCCGAGGAAGCGCTGAATCGCGGAGGAGCGGTTCTCATCTTCCCGGAAGGCACCCGGAACAAGAGCGGGGCTCTTCTGTCGCCGCGAGCCGGCATCGGCCGGTTGGCGGCCATCACCCGGGCCCCGGTGCTGCCCGTCCGGATCACCGGATCCAATCGAATCCGCCGCTCGATGGCGCGGCTTCAGGTCGTCCGAATCGCGTGCGGCCCGCTCCTCATGCCGCCCGTCCTCGAGGAAGGGAACCGGGAGGCCGAATACTCGTACGCCTGCCGCATCATGGACGCGATCGCGGCGCTGCACCCGGATGGTAGAAAGGACCCAGGATGGAAGTGATCGTCGCCGACAACGCCGGCTTCTGCTTCGGGGTGAAGCGCGCCATCAAGATGGCGAACGACACGCTCGACCAGGCGCACGGGCCGGTGAAGTCGCTCGGACAGCTGATCCACAACCCGCAGGTCGTCGCTTCGTTCCACAAGCGCGGCCTGGAGGTGGTCGCCGATCTCGACGACGTCGTTCCCGACGGAACCGTCGTGATCCGCTCCCACGGCGTCGGCCCGGAGGTCCGCCAGCAGGCGACCGAGCGGGCGCTCCGGGTCGTCGATACGACCTGCCCCTTCGTCACGAAGGCGCAGCAGTACGCGGCGAGGCTGATCGAGGAGAACTACAAGGTCGTCGTGATCGGCGACAAGGACCACCCGGAGGTGAAGGGGGTGGTCGCCCACACCGGCGGCAAGGCGATCGTGATCGACACGGCGGAGGAGGCGGAGGCGCTCAAGTTCATCCCGCGGATGGGGGTCGTCTTCCAGACGACGCACGCGATCGGCCACGTGCAGGAGATCGTGGGCGCGCTCCTCAAGCGCGGGAAGGAGGTCCGCGTCTTCAACACGCTCTGCGGCGCGACCACGTCCATGCAGAAGACGGCGGTCGAGTTGGCGCCCGAGGTGGAGGCGATGGTCATCATCGGCGGACGCCTGAGCGCGAACACCGCGCAGCTCGCGGAGGTCTGCCGCAAGGTGAACCCCCGCGTTCTCTCGGTGGAGTCGGCCGCGGAGATCGATCCGGCGTGGTTCACCGGGATTCGCCGCGTCGGCGTTTCCGCCGGCGCGTCCACGCCGGACGAAGTGATCGCGGAGGTGGTGGAGCGGCTCACCGCGATCGAGGAGCCGGCCGCGAGCGCCTGACGGCGCGGCGCCGGCTCATGACGAAGGCAGCACCGGCCTGACGGCCGAAATTCATAGAAACAGGGGGTAACGAAGAAGCATGGTGCGACGTCACGAAGAAGAGCTGGACATCAAGGACGACTTGACCGAGGACGCGGAGGCGGAAGCCAAGCCCCGCAAGCGGAGGTCCACGACCCGTCTGGTCCACCAGGACGACGAGATGATGACCGCCGTGGGGGTCGCCGATCCCGACATGGAGGAGGAAGCCTCCGCCATGGGACAGTGGCTCCAGCTCTACGAGGATTCGCTGAAGGATCTCGAGGAAGGGGAGATCGTCCGCGGACGAGTGCTCAAGATCGACGACAAGGAAGTCACCGTCGACGTGGGCTTCAAGTCCGAGGGGGTCATCCCGGTCGAGGAGTTCCCGGACCTGGAAGGCGTGAAGGTCGGGGACGAGATCGAGGTCTTCCTCGAGAAGACGGAGAACCAGGACGGCCTGGTCGTCCTCTCCAAGCAGCGCGCGGACTTCGTCAAGGTCTGGGACCGCGTGAAGGCCGCGGCCGACCAGGGCGAGCTGGTCGAGGGCCGGCTGGTCCGGAAGATCAAGGGCGGTGTCGTGGTCGATCTCTACGGGGTCGAGGCGTTCCTGCCGGGCTCCCAGATCGCGCTCCGCCAGGTGCAGAACGTCGACTCGCTCCTCGGGCAGTCGATGGAATTCAAGATCATCAAGCTCAACAAGCGGCGCCGGAACATCGTCGTCTCGCGGCGGGCCGTGCTCGAAGAGCATCGCGCGAAGCAGAAGAGCGAGATCATCCAGGAGCTGGCCAAGGACCAGATCCGCGAGGGCGTGGTCAAGAACATCACCGACTTCGGTGCGTTCGTCGACCTGGGCGGCATCGACGGCCTGCTCCACATCACCGACATGTCGTGGGGCCGGGTCAGCCATCCGTCCGAGCTCGTCTCGATCGGCGACAAGCTCCGCGTGAAGGTGCTCTCGTTCGATCCCGAGAAAGAGCGCATCTCGCTCGGCATGAAGCAGCTCACCCCCTACCCGTGGGAGGACGTCGACAAGCGCTACACCGTCGGCACGCGGGTCAAGGGGCGCGTCGTCAGCATCACCGACTACGGCGCGTTCGTGGAGCTGGAGAAGGGGATCGAGGGGCTGATCCATATCTCCGAGATGTCCTGGACGCGGCACGTGCGCCATCCGTCCAAGGTCGTCGCGATCGGCGACGAGATCGAGGCGATGATCCTCAAGATCGACAAGGAGAACGAGAAGATCTCCCTCGGTCTGAAGCAGATCGAACCCGATCCGTGGCTCACGCTCGACGACCGGTTCCCGATCGGCACCAAGCTCCAGGGCAAGGTGCGGAACCTCACGAACTTCGGTGCCTTCGTCGAGATCGAGGAAGGGATCGACGGTCTCGTCCACATCAGCGACATGTCGTGGACGCGGCGGATCGCCCATCCGAGCGAGATCTTGAAGAAGGGCGACAAGGTCGACGTGGTGGTGCTCTCCATCGACAAGGACGCGCGGCGGATCAGCCTCGGCCTGAAGCAGGTCGGGGAGGATCCCTGGCCGACCCTGGCCGAGCGCTATCTCCCCGACATTCTGGTGAAGGGGAAGGTGGTCCGGCTCCTGGATCGCGGCGTCATCGTCGACCTGGAGGACGGGCTCGAGGGGTTCATTCCGCTCTCGCAGCTCGGCATCGACGCGCTGAAGAAGCCGGCCGACAGCTTCAAGCCCGGGGACGAGCTGGACCTCAAGGTCACGCGCGTCGACACGCAGGCTCATCGCATCATCCTGAGCGCCAAGGCCTGGCTGGCGGATCAGGATCGGGCCACGCAGGAGGCGTTCCAGGAGCGGTTCAAGCCGAACCCCTCGGCCGTCGAGGAGACGGTCGAGCCGGTGGTGGAGGCGGCCGACGACGCCACGCCCGCTTGATCGCTTGAACCCGCGTTGAATCCGACGCAGACCATTCCGCCCGAGGAGCCGGCGACGGCTCCTCGGGTTTCCTTTTTCACCTTCGGCTGTCGGCTGAACCAGCACGACACCGCGGCGATGCGCGCGCGGCTCGGGGCCGGGGGGTTCCGGGAGGCCTCGCCGGGCGAGCCGGGCGACGTGGTCGTGGTGAACACCTGCACGGTGACGCGACGGGCCGATCAGGAGGCGCGGCAATTGGTCCGGAGGCTCGCCGCGGAGCGGCCCGGCGTGCCGATCGTGGTCACCGGCTGCTACGCCCAGCGAGCGCCGGAGGAAGTCGCGGGGCTCCCCGGCGTCCGCGCCGTGCTCGGGATCGCCGAGCGCGAGACGATCGCCGCCGCCGCGCTGGCGCTCGCCCGGGGCGACGCCGCGGCCGCGCCGATCGCCGTGGGGCCCGCCCGGGAGCGGCGCCCGTTCGAGCGGGCGACGCCGCTCGCCTTCGGAAGGACGCGCGCGCTCCTCAAGGTTCAGGACGGCTGCGACGCCTTCTGCGCCTACTGCGTCGTCCCCTACGTCCGGGGGCGGAGTCGGAGCCTTCCGCTGGCGGAGGTCGTCGCGCAAGCCCGCCGGCTCCTCGACGCGGGGTTCGCGGAGATCGTCGTCACCGGCGCCGACCTGGGAGCCTACGGCCGCGATCTCGGAGAGCGCGACCTCCTCACCCGCCTGGTCGGGGCGCTCGTCGAGCTGGGCGACCGGCACCGCGTTCGCATCTCGTCGCTCGAGCCGATCTACCTGAGCGAGACGCTCGTCTCCTGGCTCGGCTCGGAGTCGCGCCTCTGCCGTCATCTCCATCTCCCGCTCCAGAGCGGCTCCGCGGCGGTGCTCCGCGCGATGCGCCGGCCCTACACCCCGCGGGACTACGCGGCGCTCCTCGGACGCGTGGCCGCGCGGGGGCGGGTGGCCGTCGGCGCCGACGTGATCGTCGGATTCCCGGGCGAGGGGGCGGCCGAGTTCGAGGAGACGGAGCGCTTCCTCGAGGCGCTTCCGATCACCTACCTCCACGTCTTCCGATACTCGCCGCGCCCCGGGACCGCGGCCTCGCGCTCGCCCGGCGGGCCGCCCGACCCGGTGGCCGCGAGGGAGCGCTCGGAGCGGCTCCGCGCGCTGGGAGACCGGAAGCGGGCGGCGTTCCACCGGTCGCTCGTGGGCGCCACGCTTCCGGCGATCGTCGAGGGCTCGCTCGCGCGCGGGAGGCTGGTCGCGATGACCGATCTCTACGCCCCCGTCGCGCTACGCGAGGCGCCCCGGGAGCGCGGAATCGTCCCGATTCGTGTCGAGGAGGCGGTGGGGGACCGGCTCGTGGGCGTCGCATCGGGTTGACCCCCCACCGGGGGACCGATATCCTCCGCGCGGAGCGCGTACCCCCCCGCGCCCTAAGGAGGGCAATTCCATGTGGCTCTTCAAGAACCTGCTCTGGCTGGTGATCATGACCCTCGTCGTGGGGTTCGCGATCCTCAACATGAAGGAGACGGTCTCGGCCGTTCACCTCCCGGGGCACTCCTACGCGATGCTCTCGGCCAACGTGGTGCTCTTTGCGGCCTTCGTGCTGGGAATGGTCGTGGCGTTCCTCCTGGTCCTCTTCCAGATGCTCCGGGTTCGGTCCGGCATGACCTCCCTCCGCCGCGAGAACGAGGATCTCAAGAAGGAGCTGAACCTGCTCCGGAACCTGCCGCTCGAGGACCTGAGGATCGGCCGCCAGGGCGGCGGAGCCGACTGATGCCCGAGTTCTTCACCGTGATCCTGGTGGGGGGGCTCCTCGCCGGCGTCGGCTACGCCGCGTGGCTCCTCTCCCGCGACGCCAACGTCGAGCCGGCCAAAGCCGAGTCCCCGTACCAGCTGGGCCTCAACGCGCTCCTCGCCGGGGACCGTGAGGAGGCGCTCGAGGCGTTCGCGGCGAGTGTTCGACAGGATAGCGATAACGTAGACGCTTATATCCACTTGGGGAATTTGCTTCGAGAAAAAGGCGAGGCCGAGCGGGCGCTCCATCTCCATCGAGAGCTGACCGTCCGGGCCGGGCAGACCGAGGCCCAGCGGCGGGCCGTGCGCGAGGCTTTGGTCAAGGACTGGATCGCGCTGGGGCGCCCGCAGGACGCGCTGGAGGAGGCGCGGCAGCTCCGGGAGATGGACCGGCGGAACGGCCACGCGCTGAAGCTCCTCCTCCAAGCCTACGAGGCCGCGGGTGACTGGGATCGGGCGCTCGACGTGCGCACCGAGATGACCCGCGCTTCGGGAGACCGGGACGCGGAGGGGCTGGCCGACTACCGCGCCGCGGTGGGGGAGATCTTCCTCCGACAGGAGAAGCTTGAGGAGGCGAAGCGGCACTTCAAGGCGGCGCTCAGGCTGAAGCGGGATCACCCCGTGGCGCTCCTCAGGCTGGGGGACATCTACTACGAGACCAAACGCCCCGAGCGGGCGATGCTCCTCTGGAAGGCGCTCGCCGCGGCCCACCCCGCGCACTCGCACCTCGTGCTCGAGCGCCTCGAGGTTTCCTACTTCGAGCGGGGACGCTTCGGCGAAATGGGGCACCTCTACGAGGAGCTTCTCCAGCGGAACCCGCAGGACATCCGCATCCTCCTCGCGCTGTCGCGCATGCACCTGAAGCGGGGCGATCTGGCCGAGGCGACGCGCGCGGTGAACGAGGCGCTCGAACGGGAGCCCCAGTCGCTCGAGTCGCGGCTCCTCCTGGTCGAGATCTACCGGCGGCGCGGCGACGCCGGCCGGGCGCTCGACGAGGTCGAGTCGATCCTGCGCGATCTCGGCACCGTGGAGCCGCCGTCCTGCCGCCAGTGCGGGGCCCGGCTCGACGAGTACTGGTCGCGCTGCCCGAAATGTCTCGCCTGGCTCTCGACCGCGTGACCCGGCCGCGACTTCCCCTCATCACGGCCGCCGCCGTGGCGGCATCGCTCCTCCTCGTCTCGTTCGCCGCCGGCGCCCCGCGCAAGGGAACGGCGCGAGCCTCCGCGCGACCGGCCGACGTCGAGCGGTTGAACTCCGCGGTCGCGGCGTTCGACCATGGTCGGGTCGACGAGGCGCGCACGCTCCTCGCCTCCGTGAACGTCGAACGGCTGCCGCGGGAACGCCTCGACGACGCGGACTATCTGAAGGCCTCGCTCGCCGCGCGCGGCACCGCCTACGACCAGGGCCTCGACGCCTACTTGACCGGCTATCCGCGCGGCGCCCACCGGCGCGAAGCGACGCTCGCCCTGGCCAAGCTCCGGTACGTGCAGGGGGACTACGCGAAGGCCGAGAATCTATTGACCCTCTTCTCGCCCGGCGTGGAGAAGGACGCGGCGGGGCGGGAGGCCCTCGTCCTCCGCGGCTTGGCCCAGCTCGCGCGGGGCGACGCCCCGGGCGCGCTCCAATTCCTGGCGTCGGCCGAGGGCGACTTGAAGGGGACGGCCCAGGAGGAGGCCTACTACTTCGCGACCTCGCAGGCCGCGCTCCGCGCCGGAAGGCCGAACCTCGCGGTGGACGCGCTCCGCGTCATCCTCGACCGACACGCCCAGGGTGACTACGCGCCGCAGGCGCTCTACGCGATGGGAGTCTGCCTGGAGGCGCTCGGCCGCCAGTCGGACGCGGCGACCGTCTTCCGCCAGGTCGCGCAGCGCTTCCCCGGCTCCTACGAGGCGACGCGCGTTCGCGACCGGGGAATCCGCTCGCGCGAGGGGGCCTCCTCTTCGCTTCCCATTGGGGGCGGGTTCGCGATCCAGGTGGGCGCCTTCTCGAGGCGGGAGCTGGCGGAGTCGTTGGCGAAGGACCTGCGCCAGGCCGGCGTGGGCGACGTCTCGGTGAAGCAGGGGAGCGAGCCGTCACCGGTCTACCGCGTCCGCGCCGGCTCCTTCGCCTCGCGGGACGAGGCGCGCGCGCTCGGCGAGCGGCTCCGCCGCGAGCGCGGCTTCTCGTACACGATCGTGCCGCGCTGAGGAGCGCCGTGGACGCGACCCCGATGTTCGAGCAGTACCGCCGGCTCAAGGCGGAGCACCCCGGAAGCATCCTCCTCTTCCGGATGGGGGACTTCTACGAGACCTTCGGCGAGGACGCGCTCGTCGCGTCCCGCGTCCTCGGCATCACGCTCACGTCCCGCGACAAGAAGCGCGACCCGATCCCGCTCGCGGGCGTTCCACACCACGCCGTCGAGGGCTATCTCCAGAAGCTCGTTCGCCACGGCTACTCCGTGGCGATCGCCGAGCAGATGGAGCCCGCCGACCAGGCCAAGGGCCTCGTGGAACGCCAAGTGGTGGAAGTCGTGACGCCGGGGACCGTGACGCGCCCCGGTCTCCTCGAGGAGCGCGAGAGCAACTTCATCGTGGCGCTCCTTCCCGGGGAGGAACGGGTCGGCGTCGCGGTGGCCGAGATCTCGACCGGGGAGTTCCGGGTCGGCGAGGTCGAGGCCCGGGAGCTCGCGTCCCTCCCGCTCGAGGTCCCGGCGCGGGAGGTGCTGCTGCCGGAGCGGGAGCGCCGGACCGGGCTCGCGGTCGAGCGCGACGGAACGCCGTTCGGCGGCGCCCGAACCACCCGATGGGACGCCGCGCGGTTCGATCCCGAGGCGGGGCGCATCGCGCTCACGCGAAAGTTCGAGGTGAAGCGCCTCGACGCCTTCGGGCTGACGCTCGCTCGGGAGGGGTATGGGGCCGCGGGGGCCCTGCTCGACTACCTCCGTTCGCTCAAGAAGACCGACCTGCCGCAGATCCGGGAGCTTCGCCCGCTCCGTGAAGGCGCGCCGCTCGTGGTCGACGAGGTCACGCTCCGAAACCTCGAGGTCCTCGATTCGCCGGCGGGCCGGGAGCACTCGCTCCTTGCCCTCCTCGATCGGACCGAGACGGCGATGGGGGCGCGGGCGCTCCGCTCGCTCCTCCGCGCGCCGGCCCGGGATCGCGCCGTCCTCTCCGCGCGCCTCGATCGGACGGAGGTCTTCGCGAAATCGGCGCCGGTCCGCGCCGAGATCCGCGACCGCCTCCATCGCTTTCCGGACCTCGAGCGCGCGCTCGGGCTCCTCGGCTCGGGGCGCGCGTCGCCGCGCGAGATCGGAGCGCTTCGCGAGGCCCTCCGCCGCCTCCCGGCGCTCCGTCTGTCGCTCGAGGGGCGCCCCGATCCGCCGCTTCGCGGCTGGCTCGCCGCGCTGCCCGATCTCTCTCCGCTCGCGGCGCTCCTCGAGTCGGCGCTGGTCGAGGAGCTGCCGCTCGCCGTCACCCAGGGCGGGATCATCCGGCCCGGATACGATCCGGAGCTCGACCGGCTCCGCGAGGAGGCCGGGGACGTGCGGGACCAGCTGCTCGCGCTCGAGGCGCGGGAGCGGGAGCGGACCGGGATCGCGAACCTCAAGGTCGGGTACAACCGGGTCTTCGGCTACTACATCGAGGTGACGCGCTCGCAGCTCTCCCGGACGCCGGACGACTACGTGCGGAAGCAGACCCTGACCGGCGCCGAGCGCTTCGTCACGGTCGACCTCACGCGGATGGAGACGCGGATCGAGGCCTCGAGCGTCGAGAGCCTGAAGCGCGAGACCGCCCACTTCCAGCGGATCCGGGAGCAGTGCCTCGCGGCGATCGGCACGCTCTACGACGCGGCGCGCGTCGTCGCGGAGATCGACCTCTACCTCTCCCTCGGCGACGTCGCCGCGCGCGAGCGCTGGACGCGCCCCGAATTGACCGAGGACCGGCGGCTCGCGCTCCGGCACTCGCGCCACCCGATGGTGGAGCGCGCGCTCGGGCCCGGCGCGTTCGTCCCGAACGACTGCGCCCTCGATCCCGATCGGGAGCAGATCTGGCTCATCACCGGGCCGAACATGGGCGGCAAGTCCACGTTTCTCCGGCAGGTCGGCCTCTGCGTCTACCTCGCGCAGATCGGCTCCTTCGTCCCGGCCGAGGAGGCGGTCGTGGGACTCGTCGATCGCATCTTCACCCGGGTCGGCGCCTCCGACCAGATCGCGCGGGGCGCCTCGACGTTCTACGTCGAGATGGAGGAGACGGCGGCGATCCTCCGCCAGGCGACCGACGGGAGCCTGGTGCTCCTCGACGAGGTCGGCCGCGGGACGAGCACGTACGACGGGCTCTCCCTCGCCTGGGCGGTCACCGAGGCGCTCCACGACGGGCCGCGCGCCCGGCCGCGCACCCTTTTCGCCACGCACTACCACGAGCTGACCGACCTCGAGGGCCGGCTCGACAGGCTCACGAACCGGACGGTGCGCGTGTCGGAGCGGGACGGCGAGATCGTCTTCCTCCACGTGATCGGGCCCGGGCGCGCCGATCGCTCCTACGGGATCCACGTGGCGCAGCTCGCCGGCGTGCCGCCCGCCGTGCTCGAGCGCGCGCGGGCCATCCTCGCCCAGCTCGAGGCGGAGCACGCGCGCGGTCCCGCCTCCGTCCGGCCCGCGTCGTCGGACGCGACCGCCGCCCCCGACCGCGAGGGCGGGGTGAGCGCCGAGGAACGCGCCGCGCTCCTCGCGGACCTCGCCTCGACCGACGTCGAGGCGCTCACGCCGATCGACGCCTTGAACCGCCTCGCCACCCTCCGCGATCGCGCGCGGAAGACGGGGAGTCGTTGACGCCTCGCCGCCGACTCCCTATCCTTCCCTTCATCCCATGAGCCTGATCCGCACCCTCCGGTGCGTCGTCCTCTTCGCCGCCGTCGCCCCCTCGGTGCTCGGGTCTCCCGCCGGCGCCGCGACCGATCCGCCGCCCGCGATCTCCATTCCGACGCTCCCCGTCTCCGAGATCAAGCCCGGCATGACCGGCACGGGTTACAGCGTCTTCTCCGGGACGAAACGCGACACGTTCGCGGTCTCGATCGTCGGCGTCCTCCGCCGGTACAAGCCCGGCTCCGACCTGATCCTGGCGCGCGCGTCGAACGAATTCCTCGAAAAGACCGGCATCATCGCCGGGATGAGCGGGAGCCCGGTCTACGTGGACGGGAAGCTGATCGGCGCGGTTGCCTACGCCTGGCCGTTCCTCAAGGAGCCGCTCGCCGGGATCACGCCGATCGGGGAGATGCTCTCCGTGCTCCCGGGGAAGGAGGGGCCGCCCCCGTCCGCCGAGGACCGGTTCGGATCGCTCGGCGCGCCGCCGGCTCCGTCCGATGATCCGGGCGGCGCGCGGCCGATCGCGACGCCGATCGCGCTCGCCGGTTTTACGCCCGCGGCGGTCCGCTATCTGGAGCCGTGGCTCGCCGAGCGGGGGTTCGTCGCGAGCCTCGGCGGGGCCAAGGAGCCCGGCGGGTCGTGCGACTCGCTCCTCCCCGGCTCGGCCATCGGCGTCGAGCTGGTGCGGGGCGATTGGTCGGCCGCGGCCATCGGAACGGTCACCTACCGCGACAAGGACCGGATCCTCGCCTTCGGGCACCCGTTCATGTCGATGGGGTGGGTCGATTTCCCGATCACCGCCGCCACGATCCACACGATCATGGTGAGCAGCCAGATCTCGAACAAGGTCGCGTCGCCGACCGCGACCTGCGGCGCGCTGGTCGCCGATCGCGAGGCCGGCATCGCCGGCACGGTCGGGCCCACGCCCGCGATGGTTCCGGTCTCGGTGTCGATCGAGGGAACCGGCGGGCGGGCGCGACGCTACCGCTTCGAGATCGCGCGGAGCCGGTACCTCACGCCCGGGCTCCTGTCCGCCGTGGTCGTGAGCTCGATCTCGGACGAGCTGTTCGAGGCGGGCGTCTCGACGATCCGCTACGACGTGGCGTATTCCATGAACGGCGGCAAGAGGACGATCCACCAGGGCGATCTCTTCCTTACGACGTCTCCGGTCTCCGGCGTGGGGGAGGCGGTCAGCCAGGCGCTGACGGTGCTCCTCGGCGACCGCTTCCGGCCGTCGCGGCTCGACTCGGCGAGCGTCCGGGTGTCGGCGGCCGAGGGGATCGACGAGGCCGCCGTCGTCGGCATCCGCGTCACGCCCCCCACGGCGGCTCCCGGCGACTCGGTGGACGCCGAGGTGACGCTGCGCCGGCCCGCGAAGCCCCTCGAGACGCGCCACGTGCGGATCCGGATCCCGCCGTCCACGCCGGACGGTGACGTGACGATTCGCGTCTGCGACGGGGGCGAGACGGAGAAGTGGGAGATGGGGCGCGTTCCCGATCGCTACAAGCCGCAGACGTTCGACCAGCTCGCCGACATCATCGAGACGACCCGGCGATCGGACCGCCTCTACGTGCAGGTCTACCGTGAAGCGGGAGGCGCGGTCGTGGACGGCGGGGAGATCTCGCAGGCGCCGCGCTCCGTGCTCTCGGTGATCGGCGCCTCGATGAAATCGGGCGACGCGTCCGAGACCAAGGGGGCGACGCTCGCCGAGGTCTCGATTCCGATGGGACGAGTGGTCCGCGGATGCGAGTCGGCGACCGTGAGCGTCGTCTCCGATCCGCGGCGCTGACCCCGCGAACCCGTACCGGGAAAGGAGCACGATCCTGAGCACTCGGAACCGCATTGTGACGGCGGCCATCCTGGCCGCGCTCTTCCTCGCGCCCAAGGCGGCGTTCGCGGTGGACACTTCCTTCTGGACCATGGACGACGTCGACGGCTTCCTCCAAGGCGAGCAGATCACCGGCGTGGCGGTCGACAGCGACGGACATCTCGCGCTCGGTCCGGGGTGGGACTCGATCGCCTCGAAGCTCGACGGGGTCTCCTACATCTGGAGCCTCGCGCGGGACTCGAAGGGGCGCGTGATCTTCGGGACCGGCGACGACGGCGGCATCTATCGCTGGGAGCGGGGCCAGGGCGCCAAGCTCCTCTGGAAGACCGGCTCCGCGGAGATCACGAGCCTCGTCGTGGACGGAAAGGACAACGTGTACGCCGGCTCCACTCCAGGCGGGACGGTCTTCCGCGTCGCCGCGAACGGCGACACGAGCCGGTACTTCGAGACGGGGGAGGAGTCGATCTGGTCCCTGATCGCGGGGAAGGACGGCGCCCTCTACGCCGGAACCGGCCCGAACGGGAAGATCTTCAAGGTGACGGCCGCGGGGAAGGGGACCGTGTACGCCGAGACGAAGGACGTGAACGTCCTCGCCATGGCGTGGGCCTCGGACGGCGCGCTCCTCGCGGGCACGGCTTCGAAGGGTCTCCTCGTTCGCGTCGAATCGCCGGGACACCTCCGCGTGATCTACGACTCGGGCGGCGACGAGCTGCGCGCCATCGCGGTCCTGCCCGGGGGATCGATCGCCGTGGGCACGGGAAAGGCGGGAAGCATCCCGCGCCCGCACGCTCCCAAGGCGGCGAGCGCGGGAGGGGGCGGTGGCGATCCCGATTCGCCGTACGCCATCGACGTGACTCCGGCCTCGAGCGGCGGCCCGGGCGGCGTCGCCGGGCGTTGCGGGGTCTTCCTCGTGGAGCCGGACGGCAGCGCGCGGCTCCTCTACGCGCCCGCCGCGGAATTCATCTACGCGATGATTCCCGCGGACGACCATACCGTCTGGGTCGCCACCGGGAACCCCGGGGCGCTCTTCCGCGTGGCCCTGGACCGGAAGTTCGCGCTCCTCGGGGCTCCCGACGAGAAGCAGGTGCTCGCGCTCCTCCGGTCGGGAAGCGAGACGTACGCCGCGACCGGGAACCCCGCCGTCCTCTACGCGCTCGGCTCGGCGCCCGCGAAGGAGGGGACGTACCTCTCCGACGCCCACGATCTCCGTTCGGTCGCCTCGTGGGGGCGCGCGGTGATCCAATCGCGCGGCGGTTCCGTGACGTGGTCGTCGCGGAGCGGCCTGAGCGAGACGCCGGACGAGGGGTGGAGCGACTGGTCGCCCGAGACGCCGCTCCAGGGGAGCGCCGCGATCTCGAGCCCGGCCGCGCGATTCCTGCAGTTTCGGCTCCGTCTCAAGGCGGGCGGCTCGGAATCGCCCGTGGTCTCGTCGATCGAGGTCTCCTATCGCCAGCGGAATCTCCCGCCCGAGCTAGGCGAGGTCCGGATCTTCGGCCCCGACAATCCGTTCTTCGAAGGCGGCCCGGAGTACCGCCCGCCGCAGATCTCGCAGACGTTCCCGAACGGCCTCAAGGTCGAGTACTCGTATCCGCGAAGCGGTCCGCGAACCGTCTCCGATCCGAGCGCCGCCTGGGCGCGCGGCGTCCGCACCGCGACGTGGGACGCGCTCGACCCGAACGGGGACGATCTCCGCTTCGACGTCTACATCAAGGCGGAGGACGAATCGGCGTGGCGCCCGCTCGCGAAGGAGCGGAAGGAGAAGGTCCTTTCGTGGGACGCCGAGTCGTTCGCGAACGGGGCGTACCGCCTGAAGGTCGTCGCGTCGGACGACGCGAGCAATCCGCCCGACGTCGCCCTCACGACGGAGCGGGTCGGCCCGGTCTTCCGGATCGACAACGTTCCTCCCTCGATCGAGGGGATCAAGTTCGAGGGAGGGGCGGCCAAGGGCTCCGTCACGGTCTCGGGCGTCGCGGCCGACGCCGACACCCGGATCTCGGTCATCGAGTACTCGGTCGACGGCGGCGACTGGACCCAGGTCTTCCCGGTGGATGGTCTCTTCGACCAGCCGCGGGAATCGTTCCGGTTCGAGGTCAAGAACCTCGCGGGCGGGGAGCACGCGATCACGGTTCGCGCCTCGGACCAGGATCGAAACGTCGGCATCGCAAAAGTGATCGCGGTCAGCCGCTGATCGTGCGAAACGCACGATTCGCGCCCGGCGTGGCACGGATCGCGGATCGGAGTCGAGGGGCCGCGGGATTCGCGCCGGAGGGCCGGTTCCGCGGCGTTTTGGCGGTCCCGTAGCGGCCCGGGGAGGGCTCGGCCGCCGACTCCGACGCCGCTCGGCGTCCGGGCGCCGCGGTGGTACGATCCTTGCGGTTACGGCTCCGGACGCCTACGCCTTCCGAATCGGGGCCATTACAGGGACCGCATGAGACTCGCCTTTCTCGACCTGCCCGACGACCAGGTCGATCTGATTTCCACGGCGCGCCAGGCCCCGGACGTGGACCTGGTTCTCGTCGTGCACGCCGATCCCGACGCCCTGGCGCTCAAGATCGCCGAGGTGCTCCAGATTCCGCGCTCGACCGAGCCGCTCGACCTGCTCCAGCTCAAGCCCGACCGCGTCGCCCTCCCGTCGCTCGATTCCCCAGGTGCCGCCGCCCTCCTCCGCGCGGGAATCTCGCCCGGAATCTTCACCGCGCTCCACGATCTGCCGGCGGTCCTGTCCGAGGGGCTGCTCTCCTCCGTGGCGACGAACGGGGAGCCGACGCCGATCGAGGAATGGGAGGAGGGCTTCGAGGAGGCGACCGGGACGGGCGCGACGCTCGGGACGATCCGGGAGGCGCTCGCCCTCTCGGAGGACCGCCAGCGGCTCTTCCGGGAGATCCTCGCGCTCGCGGTCGCCGAGGCGGGCGCCGACGCGGGATCGATCATGGTGGTCGACGAGGAGGAAGGGGAGCTTCGGATCGCCTTCGCCGACGGGCTCTCCCCGGACACCGTTCGGACGACCCGCCAGCGGATCGGCGAGGGCGTCGCCGGCAGCGTGGCGCGCGACGGCAAGCCGCTCATCATCAACGAGCGCGTGAGCGACCCGCGGTATCAGGATTCGCGGGAGCGGAGCCGGATCGCGGCCGCGATGTCGGCTCCGATCCTCCTCGACGGCCGCGTGATCGGCGTGCTCAACGTCTCGAGCGACCGGCCGGGCAAGCGCTTCGTGGAGGAAGACCTCACGCGCCTGACCGAGCTCGGCGCCCAGACCTCGGCGATCCTCGACCGCGTCGTGCGGCGCTCCCGGAGCGACCTCGACGCGATCGAGTTCCGCGCGCGGCGGGCGCTGGAGCAGGCGTTCCAGACTTCCGAGGCGCCGCTCGCGGAGCGGCTCCGCGCCGCCACGACGCGGCTCGCCGACCAGCTCACGGCGGGAGCCGCGAACGTCTACCTCGCCGATCCGGCCCAGCGGCGCTTCACCGTGATCTCCTCGGGATCCGCTCCGGGATCCGAAGGGACGATCCCCATCGCCCGCGGGATCGTGGCGCGCGCCCACCAGGAAGGGGAGGCGTTCTTCCTCGCCACGCGCGTCGCGCCGCCCGATTGGCGCGCGGGCGAATCGACCCCGAATCTCCTCGTCGCGCCGATCATCGGCGCCCGCGCGCACGGCGTGCTGACCCTGGAATGCGTCACGCGCATCGAGACCGATCTCGAGGCGTTCACGCGCCTCACGAGCCGGGTCGCGGGGTATCTGGCCCGGCTGATCGAGTCGCAGCGCGACGACGGCGGCGCCCGCCGGAGCGCCCTCCTGGCGCTCCTCTCGGACATTGCCCCGCGCCTCATGGTCGTCCGAGAGCCCGAGGCGCTCGTGGTCGAGACGCTCGGCGCGGTCCGGGGACTCTTCCCGCACGGCCTGGTCGCCGTGCGGCTCCTCGGCCGGGACGACGAGCTGGTCCTCCGCACCGCGTACGACGGCCCCGACGACGAGCGGGCGCGCGTGCACGAGCGGGAGGCCTCCCTCGCGGCGAAGGTGATCGCCGAGGGCCTCGAGCTTTCGCCCGCGACGATGGAGGAGATCGACCTGCACGGCCCGTCGATCGAGTCAGGGGACGGCCTCGCGGCGGTGGTGCCGGTCCGGACCTCGGACCGGGTCGCCGGCTCGATCGGCGTCGTGCTCCGCAGCGAGGACGTGCGCGACGGCGCGGGGTTGGCGCCCCCCGAGCTCGAGGCGCTCCGGAAGGTGGCGCTCTACGCCTCGATCGCCTGGGAGCACGTGCGCGGCCTGGGGGGCGCGGAGCGCGAGACCCACGATCGCCTGACCGGACTCCTGGCGGGCGCGGGGCTCGAAGCCCGGATCGAGGAGGAGGTCAAGCGCGCGGAGCGCTACCACGACCGCTTCCTCCTCACCGTCTGCGTCTTCCCCCAGTTCACGCGCCTCGCGTCGCAGCATGGGCCGGCCTGGAGCGAGCGGCTCCTCCGGGAGTTCGCGGTGGCCCTCTCCCGGAACGTGCGCGAGGTCGACGCCGTGGCGCGGATCGGGGACGGCCGCTTCGCCGTGCTCTCGCCCGAGACCGACAAGGACTCCGGGGCGCTCCTTCGGCGCCTCGATCTCCTCGTGCCGCGCCTCGAATGCGTGCGCACGCTCCCCGATCCCTCCGACGTGCGGCTCGAAGGCCGCCAGTTCACCTATCCGGACGAGATCCCGACCGGGGGCGAGCTCCTGGCGCTGATTCGCGACGATCACTGACCGCGGTCTCCGCCAAGTCGATCGCGCCGTCGCTCGAGCGCCGGCCCGCCGCCAGTCTTCGGTTGCCCGGCCGGGCCCGGCGCATTATCGTTGGTCCATGCCGCTCACCGACGCCGCCACGAGGGCCCCATCGCTGGGCGCGCTCAAGCTGGCCCAGGCCCAATCCCTCCTCGAGCCGCACGACCTCGGCGCGTGGCTGATCGTCGTCCGGGAATCGGCCGATCGCCCCGATCCGATCCTCCGCTTCTTCCACGACGGCGACTTCACCTGGACGACGTTCTTCATCGTCACCCCCGAGCGCTCCGTCGCCCTCGTCGCGACCTTCGACGCCCCCGACGTGACGCGGGCGGGAATCTTCGACGACGTTCGCACGTACAAGGAAGGGCCGAAGGCGGCGCTGCTCGAGATCCTCGCCGCGCTCGCTCCGTCCCGGATCGGAATCAACGTCTCCCGCGATGACGCGCTGGCCGACGGGCTGACCGCCGGACTCCGCGACTATCTGGTCGAGACGCTCGCCGGGACGCCCTTCGCAGAGCGCCTCGTGTCCGCCGAGAAATTCCTCGCCCACCTCCGCGGCGTGAAGCTTCCCGAAGAGCGGGAGCGGATCCGCCTCGCGATCGACCGGACGGAGGCGATGTTCGACCACGTCCGCGAGTCGATCGCGATCGGGCTCACCCAGCGCGAGGTCGCGTCCCGGTACCACCGGATGGCGGCGGAGGAAGGGGTCCGCACGGCGTGGCCCCGCGCCTTCTGCCCCACGGTGACGATCGGGCCCCACTCGGCGATCGGCCACACCGCGCCGGGGGAGGAGCGGATCACCGACGGGTGCATCGTCCACATGGACTTCGGAATCGCGCTCGACGGCTACTGCTCCGATCTCCAGCGCCTCTGGTACGTCTCGGGGAGCGGCCGCCGCGGGATCCCCGCGGAGGTGGCCCGGGCCTACGAGACGATCGTCGCGGCGATCGACGTGGCCGCGAAAGCGCTCCGGCCGGGCGCGGTGGGCTGGGAGGTCGATCGCGCGGCACGGGAGCTGATCGTCTCGCGCGGCTATCCGGAATACGCCCACGCGCTGGGGCACCACCTGGGCCGCGCGGTGCACGACGGCGGTGGCGTGCTCGGTCCGCGGTGGGAGCGCTACGGCCGCGAGCCCTTCGCCGCGGTTCGGGAGGGGAACGTCTACACCCTCGAGCCGAGCATCCATCTGCCCGAGCACGGTCTCGTCTCGCTCGAGGAGGACGTGGTCGTCGCCTCGGCCGGCACCGTCTTCCTCTCGCGCTTCCCGCGCGAGCTACCGGTCGTCCGTCCGGCCTAGCGGCGATGCCCGCGATTCGCATCCTTACCCCCGAAGTCGCCGCGAAGATCCGCGCCGGCGAGGTGATCGATCGCCCCGCGGCCGTCGCCAAGGAGCTGATCGAGAACGCCATCGACGCCGGGAGCCGGCTGATCGCCGTCCAGGCGGGGGTGAGCCCCGAGCGCCTGATCCGCGTCCAGGACGACGGGAGCGGCATGTCGCGGGAGGACGCGCTCCTCTCCATCCGCCGTCACGCGACCAGCAAGCTCCAGTCGGAGGACGACCTCGACGCGATCACGACGCTCGGCTTCCGCGGGGAGGCGCTCGGGTCGATCGCCGAGGTCTCGCGCCTCACGCTCTCGACCCGCGCGGCCGACGAGCTGACCGGCACGCAGATCGAAGTGCTGGGGGGCGCCATCATCGGCACCTCCGGCGTGGGACGCGCGGTCGGGACCACGGTGACCGTCGAGGATCTCTTCTTCAACACGCCCGCGCGGCTCCGATTCCTCAAGTCGCGCGAAGCGGAAGGGCGCGTCCTCTCCCGCGTCGTCTGGAGCTACGTCCTCACGTATCCCGCGATCCACTGGCGGTTCCGCGTCGAGGGACGCGAGGACACCGACCTTCCGGCGGCGGACGGCCTGCTCGAGCGCTGGCAGATCCTCTACGGGCGGAACGCGGCCGAGGGGGCCGAGGCGTTCGAGCACGAGGCCGGCGGGGTGACCGTTCGGGGGGTCTTGGGCGCCCCCGAGCAGGCGCGCGCGAGCCGCGACCATCAGATCGTCGCGGTGAACGGACGCGTCGTCGCCTCGCCGACCATCGCCGCGGCGCTCCGCCAGGGCTACGGGAACCTCATCCCGTCGGACCGCCACCCGATCGCGGTCCTGCTCGTCGAGATCGAGCCGTCGCTCGTCGACGTGAACGTCCACCCGACGAAGCGCGAGGTCCGGTTCCGCGACGAGGCGCGCCTCTTCCAGGCGACCCGCGCCGCGGTGGAGCAGGCGATGAGGCAGTACGTGCCGGTCTCGATCGGGGCCGGGGCCGCGCTGCCTGGGGCGGCGGAAGGCGACGCTCCTTCTCTCGCTCCGGGGGCCCGGCCCTTCGGGCTCGCCCCTCCGCTGCGGGAAGGCGCGTCCCCTTCCGCCGTCGCCGAGCAGGGCGTTCTCGATGGGATGGCCACGGCCCGGGCGCTCTATGCGCCGCCCTCCGTGGGGGGCGAGGTGGTTCGGGAGGGGGACATCCATACCCTCCGCGAGAACCTCTCCGAACCGGAGATTCCGATCTGGCAGCTCCACGACCGCTACCTTCTCGCGCCGATCCGCGGCGGCCTCGTGATCGTCGACCAGCACGCGGCGCACGAACGGATCCTCTACGAGGAGGCCCGCGGGCGCCTCTACGGGGAAGGAGGGGCGAGCCAGCACCTCCTCTTCCCGCGCACGCTCGACGTGACGCCCGCCGAGCTCGACGCGCTCCTCATGATCGAGCCCCAGGTGAGGCGGCTCGGCTACGAGGTCTCCCTCTTCGGCGAGCGGCAGGTCGCGATCCGCGCCGTGCCGACCCAGGTGCCCGAAGAAGCGGCCGTCGACGCGCTCCGGAGCCTGCTCGCGGGAGACGAGGCTCACGGGTCGCCGGGCGATCCGCCGGAGGAGCGCGTCGCCAAGACGTTCGCGTGCCACGCGGCGGTCCGCTCGGGGCAGACGCTCAATCCGGAGGAGCGGCGCGCCCTCATCGACCGCCTCTTCGCGACCGAGCTGCCGCACGGCGATCCCCACGGCCGCGCCACGTACGTCCGTGTCTCCATGGAGGAGCTGGACCGCCGCTTCGGTCGCCGCTAGGGCCCGCCCCGTGACCGGTCGCATCGTCATCCTCGGACCAACGGCCGGCGGGAAGAGCGAGATCGCCCTACTCCTCGCCGAGCGGATCGGCGCCGAGATCGTCGGTGCCGACTCGCGCCAGATCTATCGCGGGCTCGAGATCGGAACGGCCGCGCCCAGCCTGGCCGACCGCGCCCGCGCGCCGCACCACATGGCGTCCTTTCTCTCGCCGGCCCACACCTACAGCGCCGGCCGCTATGCCCGCGAGGCCCGCGCCTCGGTCGCGGAGGTGGAGGCGCGGGGACGGACCGCCGTCGTGGTGGGGGGCTCGGGGCTCTACCTTCGCGCGCTCCTCGACGGGCTCTTCGCGGGCCCCGAGCGGGACGAGGGGGTCCGGGCGCGGCTCCAGGACCGTCTCGCCTCGGAGGGGCTCCCGGCGCTTCGGGAGGAACTCCGGCGCGTCGATCCGGAGGCCCTCTCCGCGATCCTCCCGGGCGACTCGGTCCGCGTCATCCGGGCGCTCGAGGTGCACGCCCTCACCGGACGTCCGATCAGCGCCCTCAGGCGCGAAGGACGAAACGAGGGAATGCCGGCGCGGCGCTATGGGATCCGCTGGGCGCGCCCCGCGCTCGCCGCCAGGATCGCCGACCGGATCGAGCGGCAGCTCAGGGACGGATTCCTCGACGAGGCGCGCGCGCTCCTGGCCGCGCCCCTCCCGGCTGACGCCCCGGGCTGCCGGACGCTCGGATACCGGGAGCTGCTCGCCCATCTGAGGGGCGAGGCGACCCTTCGCCAGGCGGTGGAGACGATCGCGCTCCGAACCCGCCAGCTCGCGAAGCGCCAGGAGACCTGGTTCAGGCGTGCCGGCGAAGTGCGCTGGTTCGACCTCGCGACCCCGGACGAGTTCCCGGCGGTCGCGGAGGCCATCGCGCGCGACGCGGCGCGGCCAAATCGACCTTGACCCGGGCGCGCGCACCCCGTAGTCTCTTCGAGTCGAAGGATTTGGGAGCGGGCATAACTCAGTGGTAGAGTGTCAGCTTCCCAAGCTGAAGGTCGCGGGTTCAAATCCCGTTGCCCGCTCCAGTTTTTCCATCGCCCGCCCGGCGCCCGCCTGAAGCACTACTCGATCGATGGCCCGGAACTCATGAACCGTAGGGACGTTATGCGCCATCATTTGAACGAGGTACGGACGCCGTGATCGGACTCAGCGATCCCTTTACCATCGCCCGCGTCGAGGCGGGGGGATTGGCCGAGCGACTCGGCCTCGTCCCGGGGGAGCGCATCCTCGCGATCAACGGGATCGAGCTCCACGACGAGATCGATTTCGGGGCGCAGATCTCCGAGGAGGAGCTGACGCTCCGCGTCCTCGCGCCGGACGGCTCGGTGCGCGAGGTGGAGGGGGCGCGCGAGTACGGCGTCCCGTTCGGCGCCGAGTTCGAGGCGCGGCAGCCGAAGCGCTGCCACAACAACTGCGTCTTCTGCTTCGTCTACCAGCATCCGAAGGGCGTGCGCCGCGAGCTCCTGATCAAGGACGACGACTACGTCTTCTCGTTCGTCCACGGCAACTTCATCACGCTCACCAATCTCTCCGAGACCGACTTCCAGCGGATCCTGGACGAGCGGCTGTCGCCGGTCTACGTATCGGTCCACGCCACCGATCCCGAGGTGCGCGTCCGGATGATGAAGAACCCGAAGTCGGGCCTCATCCTGCGCCAGATCGACCGCCTCGCCGCGGGGGGCATCGACCTCCACACGCAGATGGTGGTGGTCCCAGGAATGAACGACGGGGAGGTGCTGGAGCGCTCGATTCGAGATCTCTCCGAACGCCACCCGCGCGTCCAGACCATCGCGGTCGTTCCGGTGGGGCTGACCAAGCACCGCGGCAGGCTGCCCCAGCTCCGCACGTTCACCCGCGAGGACGCGACGCGGGCGCTCGACCTGGTGCACGGGTTCCAGCGGGAGTTCCTGAAGCAATGGAAGACGCGCCTCGTCTTCGCCGCCGACGAGATGTACGTCCTGGCCGGCGCGGAGATCCCCCCCGCGCGGGCCTACGAGGGGTTCCCGCAGCACGAGAACGGGATCGGCATGCTCCGCCAGACGATGGACGCGTGGGCGGCCGGGGCCGAGGGGATCGCGGCGCGCAACGGGAAGCGCGAGCGGGTCGCCGTCGTGACCGGCACGAGCGCCGCCCCGACGCTCGAGCGCCTTCTCCGCGACCATCCGCCGCGCGGCGTCGAGGCCTCGCTCTGCGTCGTCGCGAACGAGTACTTCGGCGATACGGTCACCGTGAGCGGTCTCCTCGTCGGGGCCGACATCGAGGCGGCGCTCCTCCGCCATCCGCCGGTGGACCGCGTGCTCCTGCCCTCGAACTGCCTCAAGGAGCGGGAGATCTTCCTGGACGATGGGACGCGGAGCGCCCTCCGCGACCGCCTCGGCGTCCCGATCGACATCGGCTTCGACGCGCTCCCGCGAGCGTAGGCCGCCCCGTGCTCCCGATCGTCGCCATCGTGGGCCGGCCCAACGTCGGCAAGTCGACCCTCTTCAACCGAATCCTCGGACAGCGGCGCGCGATCGTCGACGAGCTGCCCGGCCTGACGCGTGACCGACACTACGCCGAGGCCGAGTGGAGCGGCCGCCGCTTCCTCCTCGTCGACACGGGTGGCATCGACCCCGGGAGCGCGCATCCGATCCAGAAACAGATCCTCCAGCAGACCGCCCTCGCGCTCGACGAAGCGGACGTGGCGCTCCTCGTGGTGGACACGAAGGAGGGCCTCACGCCGCTCGACCTGGAGGTCGCCGAGCGCGTCCGGCGGAAGAACCGGCCGACGCTCCTCATCGTGAACAAGGCGGACCGGCCCGATCGCGAGGACGCCGTCCTCGATTTCTATTCGCTCGGCCTCGGCGACCCGGTCGCCGTCTCGGCGCTCCACGGGTACCGATCCGGGGACCTGCTCGATCAGGTCGTCGCGCTCCTCCCGAAGCGCGAGCCCAAGCCCGAGGATCCGGCCACGATCCGGATCGCGGTGGTCGGGCGCCCGAACGTCGGGAAGTCGTCGCTCGTGAACCGCCTGGCGGGCGAGGACCGGATGGTGGTCGACGCCGCGGCGGGGACGACCCGCGACGCCGTCGACACCACGCTCGCCGCCGAGGGCCGGACGTTCGTCCTGGTGGACACCGCGGGGCTCAGGCGCGAGACGCACGTCACCGATCCGGTCGAGTTCTACAGCGTGACGCGGGCGCTCCGCGCGGTGTCGCGGGCCGACATCGTCCTCCTCGTCATCGACGTGGGGCGGGAGCCGGCGCGACAGGACGCGAAGCTCGCGGCGCTTGCGGAGGAGCAGCGGAAGGGGCTCGTCGTCGTCTTCAACAAGTGGGACCTGGTCGAGGATCCGGAGGCGGCCCGGGCGGCCATCGAGGAGGAGTTCCTCCGCGTCTACCCGTTTCTCGAGCACGTGCCGCGCCTCTACGTGTCGGCCAAGACGGGGAAGGACGTCCGCCGCGTGCTCCCCGTCTGCGTCGAGGTCTTCGCCGAATTCACCCGGAGCGTCGGAACGCACGAGCTGAACGAGGCGATCCACCAGATCCTGAACCGGGTCCGCCCGCCCGCCACGGCGGAGGGGCGGCACCTCAAGTTCTACTACGCCGCCCAGATCGGGGCTCGTCCTCCGTCATTCGCGCTGTTCGTGAACAATCCTCGATATCGCGCGAAGAATTATGTAAGTTACCTGGAAAGCGGATTGCGTCGCCGGTTCGGCTTCCAGGGGACGCCGATCGTCCTGGAATGGAAACGGAGCCAGTAGCCGGGCGTCGCGCGCTTCGGAGGATCTCCCGATTCCGATCCAACCGCTGCCCGTCATCGCCGGCTTCCTCCTCGGCTCCATCCCGTGGGGCCTTTGGATCGGCCGCGCCCGCGGCATCGATCTGCGATCGGCGGGGAGCCGGAACATCGGCGCCACGAACGCGTTTCGGGTCATGGGCCCCCGGTGGGGCGGCCTCGTCTTCCTCCTCGACGCCGCGAAGGGAACCGCCGCGGCGCTCCTCTCCGCGCAGCTCCCGACCCAGATCGCGGCGGGCTTCGCCGCGATCCTCGGCCACGTCTTCTCCCCGTGGGTGCGCTTCCGGGGCGGACGCGGCGTCGCCACGAGCCTCGGCGTGTTCCTGGCGCTCCTTCCCGCGCCGACGCTCGTCGCCTTCGGCGTCTGGATCGTCCTCGTCGCGCTGAGCGGGCGCGTTTCGGTCGGCTCGGTGGGCGCGGCGCTCGCGTATCCGTTCCTCGCCGCGGCGTTCCTCGCGGGCCGCGATCACCGGATCGCGCTCCTCGTCATGGCCTCGCTCGTCACGGCGCTCATCGTCGCGCGCCACCTGCCGAACATCCGGCGCATCCTCTCCGGGACGGAGCCGCGCACGTTCGGGCGGAAGGACGCCGGGGGAGGGGCCGCGTGAAGATCGCGGTGATCGGAGGAGGCGGCTGGGGCACGGCGCTCTCGAGCCTGCTCGCGCGGAAGGGGCACGCCGTCCGCCTCTGGGTCTTCGAGGCGGACCTGGCCGAGCGGATGAGGCGCGGCCGCGAGAACGACGTCTATCTCCCCGGGGTCCCGATCCCCCGGGAGGTCGAGATCGGGACGAGCCTTCCGGACGCCCTGGACGGCTCGGAGACGCTCCTCCTGGTCACGCCCTCCCACGCGCTCCGGGCCACGGTCGCGCGGCTCAAGGACGAATCGCCGGAGGGGCTCGCCCGGATCGCGCGCGTCGTGATCGCGACAAAGGGGCTCGAGCCGAAGACGCTCCGGCGGATGAGCGAGGTCGTCGGGGAGACGCTCGAGGGCCCGCTCGGCGGCGCGCCGGTGGTGCTCGCCGGCCCGAGCCACGCGGAGGAGGTCGCGCGCGGCGTGCCGACCGCGGTCGTGGCCGCCTGCCGCGACCGGGCGCAGGCCGCGGCCGCGCAGGGCGCCTTCTCCACGGAATCGTTCCGCGTCTACACGAACGACGACGTGATCGGCGTCGAGATCGCCGTCGCGCTCAAGAACGTCGTCGCGATCGCGGCCGGCCTGAGCGACGGCCTCGGGTTCGGCGACTCGACCAAGGGGGCGCTCCTGACGCGCGGCCTGGTCGAGATCGCACGACTCGGCGAGGCGCTCGGGGCCCGCCCCGACACCTTCTTCGGCCTCGCGGGGATGGGCGACCTGATCGCGACGGCCACGAGCCGCCACAGCCGGAACCGGAGGCTGGGCGAGGCGATCGGACGCGGCGCTACGCTCGAGGAGGCGCTCGCCGCGTCGCCGATGGTGGTCGAGGGCGTCGGCACCGCCCAGGCCGCTGTCGAACTGGCCGCGCGCCACGGCGTCGAGCTGCCGATCGCCGAGCAGGTGCGCGCCATTTTGTTCGAGGGAAAGGGGGCGCGCGAGGCCATGCGCGAGCTCCTGACGAGGGATCTGAAGCCGGAGACCGACACCGCGACGAGGAGGTGAACCCGTGAAGTCGCTCCCGACCGGAAAACTCTACTACTCCATCAGCGAGGTGAGCGGGTTGGTCGGCGTCAAACCGCACGTGCTCCGATACTGGGAGACGCAGTTCAAGATGCTCCGTCCCAAGAAGGGGCGCGGCGGCGCGCGCATGTACAAGAAGCGGGACATCGAGATCCTGTTCGACATCAAGCAGCTCCTCTACGACCAGCGCTTCACGATCGCGGGCGCGCGCCGGAAGATCCTCGACGACCGTCACGACGCGAAGGACCAGATCGAGATGCCGTTCAGCCGCCTCGACCGCGAGGAGTCGCTCCGGGCGCTGCGGAAGGACATGGAAGCGCTCCTCGCGATGCTCAAGCGGGAAGCCGCCTCGAAGGGCCGCCCGCGATAGGCGCGGCTTGTCCCCGCGCGCCCCGGTCGTGTAGCATGGGCGGGGTCGACTCGCCGACGAACGGTTCCGGTCGGGGCGTAGCGCAGCCCGGTAGCGCACCTCCTTGGGGTGGAGGTGGTCGCAGGTTCAAATCCTGTCGCCCCGACCAACTTCGATATCGTGATCCCCGATCCGCCCCGGCGCCCGCGTCCGGGGCGTCCTCGTTTCCGCCAGGGAGGGAGACGCGCCCGTGACCGAGATCGGATATCGCGCCGCCTCCCTCGCGGCGCGCCGGCTGCCCGGGTGGCTCAGCGATCCGCTGGCGGCCTGGTGCGCCGACGTCTACGTGGCGACCCATCCGGTCCGGGCCCGCGCCGTCGATCGCCGCCTCGCGCGCCTCTGGAAGGAGGCCGGCCTCGGCGACCCGCCGCCCGACGCGCGCGCCACCTATCGCGCCTTCGCGCGGGCGCTGCGCGACTTCCTCGCCTTGGGCGGCGGGCCGCCCCGCCGTGATCCCGTCGTGCGCCTCGACGCCGAGGCGGTGCGCCATCTCGCCTCCGCGCGCGCCGCGGGGCTCTCGACCCTGGTCGTGAGCGCGCACTTCGGGCCGTGGGAGACCGCGCTCCAGTGGCTCGCGCGCCAGGTGGGACCGGTGGACGCGATCGCGGCCCCTCATCGGGCGCCGTCGGTCGAGCGGTTCTTCCGGGCGCACCGCGCCGCGTTCGGAATCCGGACGCTCAGCACCGGGCACCCCGCGGCCGCGGCCCTCGCGCGGCTTCGCGAAGGGGGATGGATCGCGGTGCTCGCCGACCGCGCGTGGCGGGACGGAGACGGGCGCGCCGCGCTCGGCGCGGGCATGGTCTCGATCGATCCGGCGCCGCTCTTCCTGGCGCGTCGCGCCCGCGCGCAGGTTCTGGCCGGCGTGGCCTGGCGCGAGAGCGACGGCGCGGTCGCGGTCCGGTTCCACCCCCCGTTCATCCTCGGCGCCGGACGCGGGGACGTCGAAATCGCCGAGGCGCGGAGCGCGATCGAGGGTTTCTTCGACGCCCACGTCCGCGCGCACCCGACCCAGTGGTTCGACTGGGGGACGGGCGCGACCGCCGACCCCGCCCGCTGATGCCCGACTTCGCCGTGATCCCCGCGCGTGACGCCGCGGGGACCGTCGCCGCCGTCGTGCGCGGGCTTCGCGCCGCGGTTCCCGGGCTCACGGTGATCGTCGTCGACGACGGCTCGACCGACGCGACCGGTGAGGAGGCCCGCGCCGCCGGGGCGATCGTCGTCCGCCATTCGGTGAACCAGGGGAAGGGGGCCGCGCTCCAGAGCGGCTTCGACGAGGCGATTCGCCGCGGGGCCGACCGCGTGCTCGCGCTCGACGCCGACGGCCAGCACGATCCCGTCGTCGCGCCGTCCCTGCTCGGGGCGCTCGACCGGGCGGACGTCGTCGTCGGCACGCGGCGCCACGACCGCGCGACGATGCCGTGGCTCAGGCGCGCCACGAACGACGTCACGTCGTGGTGGGTCTCCCGGCTGGCCGGCGTTCCGGTCGAGGACTCCCAGTCGGGCTACCGGGCCGTCGCGGCCCCGGTCCTCCGCGCGGTCCGGCCGCGAAGCCGCCGGTTCGACTACGAGTCGGAGTTCCTGGTGGCGGCCGCGCGGGCCGGATTTCGAATCGGCGCGACGCCGATCCCGACCCTGTACAATGCGCCCGGGAGCCACATCCATCCGGCGCGGGACACGATCCGCTTCATCCGATTCGTCCTCCGCCACCTCTTCCGCTGAGAGGGAGCCATGAACGGCCCGCTCGAGATCCTGGTCAGCAACGACGACGGCATCCACGCGGAAGGATTGCGCGTCCTGGCCGAAGCCTTGGCCCCGCTCGGGCACGTGACGATCATCGCTCCCGATCGGGAGCAGAGCGCCACCAGCCACTCGCTCACGCTCCACCGGCCGCTCCGGATCCGGAAGATCGCGGACGACATCCTGAGCGTGGACGGGACGCCGACCGACTGCGTCCTCCTCGGCGTGCACGGGTTCCTCGAACGGCAGCCCGCGCTCATCGTCTCCGGGATCAACCACGGGCCGAACATGGGGAACGACGTGCTCTACTCGGGCACGGTGGCGGCGGCCAGCGAGGGGGCCTTTCTCGGGATCCCCTCGATCGCATTCTCGCTCGCCACGTGGGAGACGGCCTCCTTCGAGGCGGCGGGGCGGATCGCCCACGATCTGGTGCGCGCCCTCCTCGCGCGGAGGCTCCCCGCGGGGACGTGCCTCAACGTGAACGTTCCCGCGCTCCCGTACGACGGGATCCGGGGCGTCCGCGTGGCGAGGCTCGGGAAGCGCGTCTTCCGCGACGTCATCGTGGAGAAGCGGGATCCGCGGGGGAAGACGTACTACTGGATCGGCGGCGAGGACCCGACGTGGGAGCCCGACGAGGCGAGCGACTTCCACGCCGTGTCGGAGGGGTACGTCTCGGTCACGCCGCTTTCGTTCGAGCTGACCGACTACAAGGGCATCGTCGAGCTGGAGGCGATGGGGCTCTCGATCCATGAAGCGTGACGATCTCGCGCCGGCGCGCCGGCGCATGGTGGAGGAGCAGCTCCGCGCCCGCGGCATCCACGATCCGCACGTGCTCCGGATCATGGCGGCGATCCCGCGCCACCTCTTCGTGGACGGCGCGCTCGACGCGAAGGCCTACGGCGACAGCGCGCTCCCCATCGGCGAGTCGCAGACCATATCCCAGCCCTACATGGTCGCGCTCATGACGCAGGCGCTCGACCTGACGGGCGAGGAGAAGATCTTGGAGATCGGCACGGGATCCGGCTACCAGACGGCGATCCTGGCCGAGCTGGGGGAGCGCGTCTTCACCGTGGAGCGGATCGCGTCGATCGGCGTCGCCGCCCGGGAGCGGCTCCAGGCGATGGGGTACTCGAACGTGATCTTCCGGATCGCGGACGGCACCGTCGGGTGGCGCGAGCTCTCCCCGTTCGACCGCGTGCTGATCACCGCGGGGGCGCCGCGCGTCCCCCAGTTCCTCGACGGCCAGCTCCGCGTCGGGGGGATCGCGGTCGTGCCGGTGGGGTCCGGGCGGAACCAGCGCCTGGTGAAGGCGACGCGAACCGAGAAGGGGATGGAGCGGCGGGTCCTCTGCAACTGTGCCTTCGTTCCCCTGATCGGGAAGGACGGCTGGGCGCGCCGGGAGGCCGGTTGACCCAAGCGGATCGCGCTGTTAGACTTGTCGTTCGAGGGTTCATGATGCCGATGAAGCCCTTCTTTTTTTCTCGGCGTGATCGGGGCGTGGCTCAGCCTGGTAGAGCACCTGGTTCGGGACCAGGGGGTCGGAGGTTCAAATCCTCTCGCCCCGATTCTTTCTTCTTGGGCCGCCGAGACGACATTTTGGGCCGGGCGCGCCGGGCGGACGCGCGGGGACGCGGGCGATGAGCGCCGCGCACGCCGAACGCCTCGTCGCTTTGATCGAGGGGCGGGTCCAGGGCGTCGGGTTCCGCTACTTCGTGCGTGACCGGGCGCTCGCGCTCGGGCTCGCGGGCATGGTGCGGAATCTTCCCGCGGGAGCCGTCGAGGTCGTCGCGGAGGGCCCGCGTCCCGCGCTCGACTTGCTGCTCGGCGAGCTTCACGTCGGTCCCCCCCTGGCCCGCGTTCAATCCGTGGCGGTGGAATGGCTCCCCGCGCTCGGAGCGCGCGACTTCCGGATCCGGACGAGCTGAGGAGGGATTCCGACGGGACCCCGACGATTCGTCGCCGACCTCTCCGAGGCGATGCGCGAAGGCCTCGCGAACGGCGCGCTGGCGGAGGAAACGCTCGACCGGCTCCTCCATTCCCCCGACTTCGACGCGAGCGCGTTCGACCTCTTCCTCGCCGAGGCGCGCCGCCACGGGGTGGTCCTGCCCGAGAGCGCGCCGCCGGTCGAGGCGGCCCCGGTCCCCGCGACGGGACACGACCTGGGCGATCTCGAGCGCCGCTACCTGAAGGAGGTCCAGCGCTACCCGCTCCTCGAACGCGAGGAGGAGCATGCCCTCTGGCTCTCGATGCGCGGGGGCGCCGAGGACGCGCGGAAGCGGATCATCCTCGCCTATCTCCGCCTCGTCGTCTCCCAGGCGCGCGCGTATCGGAATCGCGGCGTGGAGTTCCTCGACCTCGTGGAGGAGGGGAACCTCGGCCTCATCACCGCGGTCGACCGCTTCGACGTCGATCGGGGGATCCACTTCGCCACGTACGCGACCTGGTGGATCCGCCAGGCGCTCGCTCGGGGCGTGGCGAACCAGTCGCGGACCGTCCGGATCCCGATCCACGTTCTCCAGATGATGCGCCGGTTCATCGCGACGCAGCGCCGGCTCGAGGGGGAGCTGCGCCGGACCCCCGAGCTCGCGGAGGTGTCGGACGCGATGGGCATCCCGATGACCCGCGCGAGCCGCCTCCAGACGCTGGTCCACTCGGTGCGGACGCTGGACGTCGACCTCTCCAACGAGGCCTTCCACGGCCTCGTCGAGTCGGAGGCGGTGGAGCAGCCGCCCTCCCTCGACGAGATCGTCGAGATGCAGCTCCGCGACCAGCAGCTGAACGAGATGCTGAAGAAGCTGACCGAGCGCGAGGAGGCGATCCTTCGCTTCCGGTACGGCTTCTACGACGACCGCCCCCGCACGCTCGCGGAGACGGGGGAGCAGTTCGGGCTCTCGCGCGAGCGGATCCGCCAGCTCGAGCAGCGCGCCCTCCTCAAGCTCCGCGCCCTCCTGGAATCCGAGACGCCCGAATCGCCCGCGTCGGTCCACTGACGCGGGGGTCGGGCCCGATCGGCTCGGCGGAGGAGACCACGCGCGATGTCGGACGACGGATCCCATGAGAACCGGCCTGAGTTCTGGAGACGAAGCCTCCGCTCGCTCGAAGACGAACTCGGCGCCGGCGCCGGCGGCCTGACCGAGGAGGAAGCGGCCCGGAGGTTCCTTCTTCACGGCCCCAACCTCCTTCGTCCGCGGCGCCGCCAGGCGATCGCGATCCAGTTCCTCAAGCGGTTCGGCAATCCCCTCGTCCTGCTCCTCCTCGTCGCCGCGACCGTCTCCGCGTTCACCGGGGACCGCGCCAGCTTCGTCATCATCACGACCGTGATCGGGCTCAGCGTCACGCTCGACTTCGTCCAGGAGCACCGCGCCGGGCGCGCGGCGGAGCGACTGCAGCGGACGGTGGCCCTTCGCGCGACCGTCCTCCGGGACGGCCGGCCCGCGGAGACGACCGCGGACCGCATCGTGCCGGGCGACGTGGTCGCGCTCAAGGCGGGCGACCTCGTCCCGGCGGACGGCCGCGTCCTCGAGGCCCGCGACTTCTTCGTCAACCAATCGCTCCTGACCGGCGAGGCCTTCCCGGTCGAGAAGCGACCGGGCGAGGGCCGTGGACCGGCGCCGGAGCTTGGCGCCGCGGCCGACGCGGTCTTCATGGGCTCGTCGGTGGTGAGCGGGACGGCGGCGGCGCTCGTCTGTCGCACCGGGCGCGCCACGGCGCTCGGGGCGATCGGCGGCGCGCTCCTCGCGAGGGCCCCCTCGACCGCGTTCGAGACGGGGATCCGCCGGTTCGGCCTCCTGATCCTCCGCCTCGCGATCCTGATGGTGCTCTTCGTCCTCCTGGTCAACGCGATCTTCCACCGACCCTGGCTCGAGTCGTTTCTCTTCGCGACGGCGCTCGCCGTGGGACTCACGCCCGAGCTCCTTCCCATGGTCCTGTCGATCACGCTCGCGCGCGGGGCGCTGCGGATGGCCCGCGCGCGCGTGATCGTGAAGCGGCTCGGCGCGGTCCACGATCTCGGCAGCATGGACGTTCTCTGCACCGACAAGACGGGGACGCTGACGCAGGCCGAGATCCGCCTCGAGCGGCACCTCGATCCGGAAGGGAGCGAGAGCGAGCGCCTGCTCACGCTGGCCTATCTGAACAGCCACTTCGAGACCGGACTCAAGAATCCGCTCGACGAAGCGATCCTCCGCCACCGGGAGGTGGACGTGGGCGCGTGGCGAAAGGTCGACGAGGTGCCGTTCGATTTCGAACGGCGGCGGGTGTCGATCCTGGCCGACGACGGACAACGAAGGGTCCTCGTGCTCAAGGGATCGTTCGAGGACGTGCTGCGGCATTGCACGCGATACGAGTCGGAGAACGGAGCGACGGCGGCCCCGCTCGACGAGGCGGCACGCGCCCGGGCGAACCAGATCTTCGAGGATCTCGGCCGGGAGGGGTTCCGGGTGCTCGGCGTGGCCTGGAAGGAGACCGCCCGCGATCAGAATCACGCGGTGGTTGACGACGAATCGGAGCTCGTCTTCGCCGGGTTCGCGGCGTTCGAAGATCCCCCGAAGCCGAGCGCCGCCGACGCGGTCCGTGCCCTCGAGGCCGGCGGGGTGGACGTGAAGATCGTGACCGGCGACAGCGAGCTGGTGACGCAGCACCTTTGCCGGGAGCTGGGCCTGCCGGTTCGCGGCGTCCTGACGGGTGCGGAGATCGAGGCGCTGGGCGACCCCGCGCTCGCCGCCCGAGCCGAGGAGGTCGATCTCTTCTGCCGCGTCTCGCCGCCCCAGAAGCGCCGCGTGATCCAGGCGCTCCGAAGCCGCGGCCACGTCGTGGGCTACCTGGGAGACGGCATCAACGACGCGCCGTCGCTCCACGCGGCCGACGTCGGCCTCTCGGTGGAGGGCGCGGTCGACATCGCGAGGGAAGCGGCCGACATGATCCTCCTGGAACAGGATCTGAGGGTGGTCCAGCGCGGCGTGGTCGAAGGGCGGCGCACGTTCGGGAACATCTTGAAGTACGTGATGATGGGGACCAGCTCCAACTTCGGCAACATGTTCAGCATGGCGGCGGGCACGCTGATCCTCCCCTTCCTGCCGCTCCTCCCGGTGCAGATCCTCGTGAACAACTTCCTCTACGACATCTCGGAGGTCCCCGTCCCGATGGACGAGGTGGACCCCGAGTTCATGGACCGCCCCCGGCGGTGGGACATGTCGTTCATCCGGAACTTCATGCTCGTGGTCGGCCCGGTCAGCTCGTTCTTCGATTTCCTGACGTTCTTCGTGATGCTCCGCGTCTTCCATGCGGGGGAGGCGCTCTTCCACACGGGTTGGTTCGTGGAATCGCTCGCCACCCAGGTGCTGATCATCTTCGTGATCCGGACCCGCGGGAACCCGTTCCGGTCGCGCCCAAGCCGGCTCCTCGTCGCCACGTCGCTGGCGGTGGTGGCGGTCGCGATCCTGCTTCCGGCGACGCCGCTCGGCGCGGGCCTGGGCTTCGTCCCGGTGCCCGGCCTCTTCTTCCTGATCCTGGCCGGCGTCGTTCTCTGCTACCTCCTCGCCGTCGAGGGGGTGAAGCGCCTCTTCTACCGCTGGAACCCGATCCCCACCCTCCACCCCGCGGGGCGCGCCACGAACGTCCTCCGTTGACGTCGGGGGTTCGGAGGGGGATGATGGAAGGGCACTGGCACCCCTTCGGAAGGCCCCCGCACTGGGACCTCCGGCCGGCGCGTGGATCGCGATTGCAACCGCGTGCTTGGAGGAGGGTGTGCCATGAGCGAGAACTGCCATTTGGCGATCGTCAGCCGGCGCTTCGGCCGGGGCTTCGTCTGCTTCTTCGACGAGCCCTTCGGCGAACAAACCACGTTCGAATCGGCCGGCGGCTACTCCGCCGTCTTCGACTGCGGCGTGAACGAGGCCGGACCGATCCAGTACTCCGAGGCCGTCGACGGGCTCGAGGTCTGGCTCAAGAAGCAGGGCTGGCAGCACCTCGAGGAGATCGAAGCCCTGGTCGAGATCTGAGCCGGCGTTCCTTCACGCCCTAGGTCTACCGACTCCACCTCCCTCCGACCCATAGACCGCCCGGCTCCCGACCCGCATCGTTGGAAGTCGAGGGAGTCGGCGCGAACGCCGCACGGAGGGGGAGGGCTCGACCATGGCGAAGTACCGGATTGCTTGGCTGCCGGGCGACGGCATCGGCGTGGAGGTCATGGAGGCGGCGAAGCTCGTGCTCGAGGCCGTCGGCTTCGAGGCGGACTACCGCCACGGCGACATCGGCTGGGAGTTCTGGCGGCGGGAGGGGGACGCGTTCCCGGCCCGCACCATCGAGCTGCTCCGGAACGTCGACGCCGCCATGTTCGGCGCGATCACCTCGAAGCCGATTCGCGAGGCCGAACGGGAACTCTCCCCATCGCTCCAGGGGAAGGGGCTCGTCTACCGGTCGCCGATCGTCCGCATGCGCCAGCTCTTCGACCTCTACATCTGCCTCCGTCCGTGCAAGGCGTACCCCGGGAATCCGCTCAACTACCGCGAGGGCATCGCGCTCACCGTCTTCCGCGAGAACACGGAAGACCTCTACTCCGGCGTGGAATTCCCGGCCGTGCCGGACCGGCTCCGCGACCTGCTCTCCGAGCTTTCGCCCGCGTACAAGCCCTTCGCCGGCCTGGCCAGTGACGATCTCGCCGTCTCGTGCAAGATCAACACGAAGCGGGGCTCCGAGCGCATCCTCCGCGCCGCGTTCGAGCACGCGAAGCGGTTCGGGCGAAAGAAGGTGACGGTCGTCCACAAGGCCAACGTCGTCCGCGCCACCGACGGGCTCTTCCTCGAGGCCGCCCGCAGGGTGGCGGCGGACTACCCGGGGATCGCCATGGACGACGCGAACATCGACGCCATGACGATGTGGCTCCTCAAGAACCCCTTCAACTACGACGTTCTGGTCGCGCCGAACCTCTACGGCGACATCATCTCCGACCTATGCGCGCAGATGGTCGGCGGCCTCGGCTTCGGCTGTTCCGGGAACATCGGCGAGAAGCTGGCCGTGTTCGAGCCGACGCATGGATCGGCGCCCAAGCACGCCGGGAAGGGGAAGGCCAACCCGATCGCGACGATCCTCGCCGCGAAGATGATGCTCGAATGGCTCGGCGAGCCGGCTCGCGCCAAGGCGATCGAGGAGGCGGTGGCGGACGTGGTGCGCGAGGGTAAGGTGCGCACCTACGACATGGGCGGAACGGCCGGAACGCTCGACATGGCGCACGCGGTCGCCGACCACTGCCGCGCCGGCGGCGCCGTCCGGGCCTGAGGTCCGTTCGATGCCGCGCCTTCTCCTGCACGAGGTCGGGCCGCGGGACGGCCTGCAGATGGAGGCGCGCGTCGTCCCGATCGAGAAGAAGGAGGCCTGGATCCGGGGCGTGATCGCCTCGGGCGTCGATCAGGTCCAGGTCGGCTCCTTCGTCCATCCCGAGAAGGTGCCCCAGATGGCGGACACCGACGCCCTCTTCCGGAAGGTCGCCGCGGAGAAGAGCGGGCCGACGACCCTCTCGGCTCTCGTTCTCAACGAGAAGGGGCTCGAGCGTGGGCTCGCCTGCGGCGTCGAGCTCTTCTGCATGGGAACCTCCGCGAGCGACACCCACAGCCGGAAGAACACCGGGATGGGCACCGAAGAGGCGACGCGGCGGATCATCGCGATGGCGCACGAGGCCGTCGCGGCCGGGGCGCGGGTCCAGGTCTCCGTCCAGTCGGCGTTCGGCTGCGGATTCGAGGGACCGATTCCGGAGGAGCGCGTGCTCGGGATCGTGCGGAGCTACCTCGACGCCGGCCTCCGGAACGTGAGCCTCGCCGACACCGCGGGACACGCGCATCCGGACCAGGTCGAACGCCTCTACGCCAAGATCTTCGGTGTCGACCCGACCGCCGAGTGCGCCTGCCACTTTCACGACACGTACGGGCTCGGCATGGCGAATCTCTTCGCGGCGATGCGGGCCGGCGTGACCTCCTTCGAGACCTCCTTCGCCGGACTCGGCGGGTGCCCCTTCACGAAGGTGGCCGCGGGAAACGTCGCGACCGAGGACTTCGTCCACGCGCTCCACCTTCGCGGCCTGCGCCTCGACGTCGACCTGGAGCGCCTGATCGACGTCGCGCGCGACGTGGCCGCGACGTTCGGCCGGGAGATGCCGGGTCGGGTCCACCGGGTCGGGCCGATTCGCGCCGGGGCCCGCGCGTGAGCGCGCGCCTCCTCGAGGGCGTTCGCGTCCTCGACTTGACCAACGTTCTCGCCGGCCCCTTCGCCACGCTCCACCTGGCGCTTCTCGGGGCCGACGTGATCAAGATCGAGAACCCGAAGGACGGCGACCTGGCGCGCAAGCTCGGCATCGTGCCCGCGCTGAACGAACAGCTCATGGGTACGAGCTTCCTCGCGCAGAACGCGAACAAGCGCTCGATGACCCTGAACACCAAGACGCCGGAGGGGAAGGAGATCTTCCGCCGCCTGGTCGGGACGGCCGACGTGCTGGTGGAGAACTTCCGCCCCGACGTCATGCCGCGCCTCGGGCTCGGCTATCCCGCCCTCGCGACGATCAATCCGCGCCTGGTCTATTGCGCCATCTCGGGCTTCGGCGCGACCGGTCCCGACGCCTTCAAGCCGGCGTACGACCAGATCATCCAAGGGCTGAGCGGGGTGATGGCCGTGAACGGCGACGAGCGTCTGAACCCGCTCCGCGCCGGCTTCCCGGTTTGCGACACGGTGGGCGGCTTGAACGCGGCCTTCGCGATCATGGCCGCGCTCTACCACCGGGAGCGCACCGGGGAGGGGCAGTTCATCGACGTGGCCATGCTCGACTCGATCATGCCGCTCATGGGCTGGGTGGCGGCCAATCTGCTGATCGGTCGCCAGCCGCCGGTGCCGATGGGAAACGACAACTTCACGGCGGCGCCCTCGGGCACCTTCCGGACGAAGGACGGCTACATCAACATCGCGGCGAACAAGCAGGAACAGTGGGAGGCGCTCTGCGACGCCGTGGACGCTCCCGATCTGAAGGCCGACCCGCGCTTCCAAAGACGCGACGTCCGGAAGAAGAACCGGAAGGAGCTGACCCCGCTCCTCGAGGTGCGGCTCGCGACCCGCTCGACGGCAGAGTGGGTGGAGCGCCTGAACGCAAAGGACATTCCGAGCGGCGCGATCCTGAGCCTCGAAGAGGCGCTCGCGCAGGCGCAGGTCCGGCACCGCCGGACCCTGAAGGACGTGCCGGTCGAAGGGATCGGCACCGTTCCGCTGTTCGACTTGACGGCTCGATTCGAGAAGACCCCCGGCGCGATCACCGCGGCGCCGCCGCGGCTCTCCGCGCACACCTCGGAGGTGCTCGCCGAGATCGGCGTGAGCCCCGAGGAGACCTGCGCGCTCCGCGCCAAGGGGATCGTTTGACGCATCCGAAGGGGAGGTTGCCATGGGCATGACGTACGTGCAGAAGCTCCTCGCGCGCGCGGTCGGCCGGCGCGAGGTGGCCGTGGGAGACGTGCTCGAGCCGCCGGTCGATCTGGCGATGTCGCACGAGAACGCGGCCCTGGTCCTGAACCAGTTCCACGAGATCTTCCAGGGGACGGGGCGCGAGGCGACGGTGTGGGACCCGGATCGGATCGCCATCGTCTTCGACCACCGCGTTCCCGCGGAGTCGTCGAAGACGGCGAGCAACCAGAAGAAGGTGCGCGAATTCGTCGGGAAGCAGCGGATCGCCAAGTTCCACGACGTGCGCGGGGACGTGGGGGGCATCTGCCACCAGATCCTCCCGGAGAACGGGTACGTGCGACCCGGAGCGGTGGTGGTCGGCACGGACAGCCACACCACGACGCACGGCGCGCTCGGCGCCTTCGCGTTCGGAATCGGAGCCACGGAGATGGCGTCGGTCTGGACGCTCGGCCGGATCCTGAACGTCGAGGTGCCCGCCACGATCCGGGTCGTCGTGAACGGAGTGTTCCGCGACGACGTCTACCCCAAGGACCTGATCCTCCACGTGATCGGCCGGCTCTCGGCCGAGGGGGCCAACTTCAAGGTCATCGAGTTCAACGGTCCCGCCATCCGCTCCATGTCGACATCGGGACGCCTCGTTCTCTGCAACATGTCGGTCGAGGCGGGCGCCACGGCCGGCGTCGTCCCGCCCGACGCGGAGACGCTCCGGTACCTGCACGAGGAGGCGGGCGTCACGGGTCCGATCGAGACCTTCGGACCCGACCCCGACGCGGTCTACGACCGGATCGTCGAGATCGACGCGGCCGCGCTGACGCCCCAGATCGCCTGCCCGCACACGGTGGACAACGTGAAGCCGCTCGAAGCGGTGATGGGGAAGCGGGTGCACCAGATCGTCGTCGGCTCCTGCACGAACGGGCGCCTCGACGACCTCGAGGTGGCGGCGCGGGTGCTGCGGGGCCGGAAGGTCGCCGCGGGGACCCGGATGCTCGTCTTCCCGGCGTCGTGGCGCATCTACCACCAGGCGATGGAGCGCGGCTATCTTCGCGATCTGATGATGGCCGGCGCCGTGGTCTGCAACCCGGGCTGCGGCCCCTGCCTGGGCGTTCATCAGGGGGCGCTCGGCGACGGCGAGACGGCGCTCGCCACGACCAACCGGAACTTCAAGGGACGGATGGGGAATCCGACGGCGGAGGTCTATCTCTCGTCGCCCGCGGTGGCCGCGGCGAGCGCGATCACCGGCGTGATCTCCGATCCGAAGGGGGTGCGCTGAGATGATCCAGGGCCAGGTCGTGCGAACGGTCGGAGACGACGTCTCGACCGACATCATCTACCCGGGCCGGTTCATGGCCACGGTGCTTCCCACCGAGACCCCGCAGTACGCGTTCGCGGACGACGCGGAGTTCAACAAGAGGCTTCGAGCCGGCGACGTTCCTCCGGGGAGCGTCCTCGTCGCCGGGAAGAACTTCGGCTGCGGCTCCTCGCGCGAGCAGGCGGCGTCGTGCCTCCGGGGCTACGACCTCGTGATCGTGGCCAGGCACTTCGCCCGCATCTTCCTCCAGAACGCGATCAACCTGGGCCTCCAGATGGTGATCTGCCCCGGCGTCGAGGCGAAGGAGGGGGACGAGCTGGCGATCGACGAGGGGCGGCTGGTGAACCGAACGTCGGGGAAGTCGTTCCCGATCGTTCCGCTCCCCAAGGCGCGCCAGGCCATCATCGACGCGGGCGGCCTCGTGCCCTACACGCGGAGTCTCCTGACCTCCTAGTGAGGGTGCCGGTGGTGCAGGTCCGGCACGTGCGGGTGGCGGTGGACGAGCGGCTCGTGCACGTGGGGATGCGTGTGCCGGTGCGAGGCGGGCAGGCCGGGATGGCGATGGGTGTGGTGGCCGTCGTCGTGACGGTGGCTGTGCGTGTGTCCCATCGCCTCGTGGGCGTGCTCGTGCTCGTGTGACGCCGTGAGCATGAGCCCGATGCCCGCCGCCATGACGCCTCCCGCGAGGAGTTGGACGGCCAGCGCGTGCTCCCGGAAGAGCGCCCACGCGAGGAGCACGCCGAGAAACGGGGAGCTGGCGAACACCATCTGCGAGCGGCTCGCCCCGAGCTGCTGCGCCGACGAGATGTAGAGCACGATCGACACGCCGTAGCTCAGGGCGCCCACGAGCAGCGCGGGCAAGACGATCCCCGGCCGCAGAGGCGCCGGCTCGAGGAGCAGACCGAGGGTGAGATTCACGGCGCCCGCGGCCAGGCCCTTGACCAGGGTCGTCTGCGCGGGCGTGTAACCGCTGACGAGCGACGTCAGGTTGTTGTCGATCCCCCAGCAGACGCACGCGAGGGCGACGAGGAGGCCCGCCTGGACGCTCGTTCGCCCCTCCGGCAACGCCAACAGAGCCCCGGCCGCGACGATCAGGGCGGCCGCCGCCCACGTGCGCCGATCCACGTGCTCGCGGAAGACCGCCCACGCGAGCACGGTCGTCGCCACCGTCTCGAGGGTGAGCCAGAGCGAGACCGAAGCCGCGGGGGCGAGCCTGAGTCCCAGGAGCAGGAGCACCGGCGCGAGCATCCCTCCGAAGAAGACCGCCCCACCCAGAAGGCCGATCTGCCCCCGGTTCGTCCTGAGGGCCGCCGTGCTGCCGCGGAAGCTGGCGGGAGCGACCGCGAGCGCGGCGCCGAGGTAGAATAGCCCGGCCAACACGAGGGGGCTCGACGAACGGAGCAGGGTCTTGGCCAACGGCGTGGAGGCGCCGAAGAGCAGGGCCGCCGCGAGCGCCAGGATGACGGCGCGCGGAGATGATCGGAAGGTGCCGGTCATCGGCGACCCGGCGATCGCGACGCGTCCATGGTGTCCTCATACATCGGAATCGGGAATCGCCGCAATGGGCTTCGATCGAGGAGGGTGGATGCCGCGTCGCGCGAGCGTTTGGGTTCTGGGTGTCACGGTCTGCCTGCTCACCGGTCCGCGGGCGTTCGCCCAGGGGCACGATTCGATGCCCGGCATGGAGCACGAGCACCACGGCGGCATGAGCGGCATGTACGGTCCCTATCCCATGACGCGCGAGTCCTCCGGCACCGCCTGGCAGCCCGACCGCGGCCTGCATCGCGGCATCCACGAGACGAAGGGGCCGTGGACCCTCATGCTCCACGGATCGGCCGATTTCGTCTGGGACGACCAGGGCGGCCCGCGCGGCGAGGAGAAGGCCTTCTCAGGCAACATGCTCATGGGGATGGCGCGGCGAACGCTCGGGCCGGGCACGCTCGGACTCCGCACGATGGTCTCGCTCGAGCCCGCGACGATCGGCAAGGAGGGCTACCCGCTCCTCCTCCAGACGGGGGAGACGGCGAACGGCCGGACCCACCTGATCGACCGCCAGCACCCGCACGACCTCTTCATGGAGCTGGCGGCTTCCTACAGCGTGTCGAGCGGCAACCGCTCCGCGTTCGTCTATGCCGGCCTTCCGGGGGAGCCCGCGCTCGGCCCGCCGGCCTTCATGCACCGGTTCTCGGGGATGGCGATCCCCGCGTCCCCGATCACGCACCACTGGCTCGACTCGTCCCACATCACGTACGGGGTCGTGACCGCCGGGGCGGTCCTGGGGGCGGCCAAGGTCGAGGCGTCGGCGTTTCGAGGCCGCGAGCCGGACCAGAACCGCTACGGGATCGAATCGCCGAAGCTCGACTCGCACTCCTTCCGCGTCTCCTTGAATCCCGCACCCTCCTGGGCGCTCCAGGCGAGCTACGGGCGGCTCGCGAGCCCGGAGCAGCTCGCCCCCGACGTGGACGTGGATCGCACGACGCTCTCGGCCATCTACGCCGCCGACTGCGGCTCCGCGCACTGGGAGACGACGCTCGCTTGGGGACGGAACCGGAACCGGCCCGGCCACACGCTCGACGGGATCGACCTCGAGACGGCGGCGCGCGTCGCGGAGAAGCACACCTTCTTCGCCCGGGCGGAGCGCGCCGAGAAGGACGAGCTCTTCCCTGCGAGCGATCCGCGCGACGGCCGGGTCTTCGACGTGGGGCAGGTGAGCGCGGGCTACCGCTTCGACTTCTGGCGCCGCGGACACGCGGCCCTCGGCGTCGGCGCGATGGGGACCGTCTCGATCGTGCCGCGGAGCATCCAGGATGCCTACGGCGACGGTCCCACGTCGGGAATGCTGTTCGCGCACGCCGAGTTGCGGTGAGGCACGTCAACGGGCGATGAGCACCCTCCCCGTCTCGATCCCATCCGCCGTCTCGATCCGGAAGAAGTAGATCCCGGACGGGAGCGGGCGGCCCGCGTCGTCGCGCGCATCGAGCGGAACGTGGCGCGCGCCCGCCGAGGTCGCCGTCTCGAAGAGCGAGCGCACCAGGCGCCCGTTGAGATCGAACAGCCGGATTCGCGCGGGTCCGGGCTTCGCCGCGGTGAACGAAAGGTCCCCGCCGGAGCGAAGCGGGTTCGGCGTGACCTGCGCCGCCTGAGACGCGCCGTCGCCGAAGACCTCCACCGTGGCGGTCCCCACGAACGCGCCGCCGGTGACGAGCTGCCCCTCGACGGTCACCTCCACCTCGTTCTTCCCGGAAGGCAGCCCCGCGAAGAGCCTCCGCAGATCCTCCTTCGCGAAACAGACCGTGAGATCGGGAATCCCGTTCTTGTCCGCGTCCCCGCCGACCGCGCTCTTGTCCGACTCGGACGCGATAGAAGGGCCGCTCCCCGCCGGGTACCGGAGAACGACGGATGAGAGCACCACCTGGTCGATCGAGAAGCAGCCCCCGGCGGGCTCCACCTCGGTGCACCAACGCGGCTTCTGCGATCCCAGGCGGATGGCCCGATCCCCGCCGGTCTGGAAGAGCCGGGCGTCGCAGGCGGCCGCGATGTTGGCCGTCGTCGAGGCACTCCCGGTGAGTCCCTCGGGGTCGGTCACGACGAGCGTCACCGTGTAGAGGGCCGGGACCACGTACGTGTGGGCCGGCATCACGCCCGAGCCCGCGGTCTGGTCCCCGAAGTCCCATTGATAGGTGAGCGCCTCGCCCTCCGGGTCAGAAGACGCCGAGCCGTCGAACGTCAACGGCACGGCCACCAGACCGAAATACGGCCCGCCGGGGTTCGCGATCGGCGCGAGATCGCAGACTCCCGCTTGGAGCACCGTGATGCCGGTCGAAGCCGACCCGGAGAGGGCATTGGAGGCGGTGAACGTCACGTTGTAGCTGCCTCCCGAGGCGAGATCCGGCGTCCAACTGAACGTGCCCGAGGTATGCGACGGGCCCGAGGTGAACGTCGCTCCGAGCGGGAGGGGCGAGGCGGTCAGCGAGTTGATGACGTCGCCGTCGGGATCGAAGGCGGTGACCGTGAACGTCAGGGGCGTGAGCGGACAGACGCTCTCGACCGACGGCGCGGTCACGACCGGCGGCCGATCCGGCCCGAGCCCCACCGAGATGGCCGTCGTGGCGCTGCCGCTCAGGGAGGCTTCGTCGACCGCCGTGAAGGTCACGTAGTACGTGCCGCTCTGGGAGAAGGTCGGGGTCCAGTCGAAGGTCCCGGAGGTGTTGGTCGCGTTGGGCGTGAACGTCGCGAAGGCGGGAAGCGGCGCGGCCGTCAACGACGTGATGGCCAGGCCGTCCGGAGAGGACGCGAAGACGGTGAACCTGAGATCGACGTTCGTGACCCCGCTCGCCGTGGCGGGGGCGGTCACGACGGGAGGCTGGTCGCAGGCATTCAGGACGGCGATGCTCGTGGAGGCGGTTCCGGTGAGCGCATTCGCGGCCGTGAACGTCACCGTGTAGGACCCCGCCTGCGTGAAGCTTGGCGTCCAGCTGAACGTGCCGGACGTCTGGGCCGCGCTGGCGCTGAACGTGGCGCCCGTCGGAAGCGGCGAGGCGGTCAGGGAATTGATCGGATCGCCGTCCGGATCGGACGCCGAGACCGTGAACGCGAGCAGGACGGCTTCGCACGCGTTCTCCGTGGCCGGCGCGGTCACGGCGGGCGCGCGATCCGGATTCGTGGCGACGTTGATCTGCGTCACGGCCGAGCCGCTCAGCGCGTTGGAGGCCGTGAACGTGACGTTGTACGTGCCCCGCTGGGAGAAGCTCGGGGTCCAACTGAACGTCCCGGAGGTGTGGGCCACGTTCGCGGTGAAGGACGCTCCCGCGGGAAGCGGCGATGCCGTCAGCGAGAAGATCGCGTCTCCGTCAGGGTCGGATGCGGAAACCATGAAGGTGAGGAGGGCGTTCTCATTGACGTCCAGCTTGGCGGGCGCCTGGACGATCGGGGGCCGGTCGGTGGTGGCGTCGACGGAGATCGTCGTCGACGCCGTTCCGGATAGGGCGTTCGCCGCGGTGAACGTCACGGTATAGGAGCCGCCTTGGAGGATCGTCGGGGTCCAGGCGAGGGTGCCGGACGTGGCGGACGCGTTCGCCGTGAAGGTCGCCCCCGCGGGGAGCGGCGACGCCGCCAGGGACGTGATCGCGTCCCCATCCGGATCGGATGCCGCCACCGTGAACGCGAGGAGGGATCCGGCGAACACGGACTCCGACGCGGGGGCCGTGACCACGGGCGCCTGATCGGCCGTCGCGGCGAGGGATCGTGCCGGGGCGGCCGAGAAGGAGAGGGCCAAGAGCGCCGGGAAGAGCAGGGCGAGCAACGTGGAGCGCACGGGAGAAGAGTCGCGCGGTAGTCGTCGCATGATACATGCCTCCGGGAGGGCGCGTCGGGGATGCCCGACCCGCCGAAAGGCTAACGCCGGGACGGCCCACCCGCAAGGTCCATGAAACGGCGTTTCCCGCGACCGCGCCGGGTGTACCCTTCGGCCATGGCACGGTGTACCGGATTTCGAACGCTTGCCATCTCGCTGGCCCCATTCGCCGCTTCGCTGCTCCTGCTCGGCGCCCGCCCCCCGGCATCGCAGGCCCGGGAAGACCCGTCCGGCGTGCTGACGTTCGAGAGAGGCGGCACGGCCGGCACGCTGAGCGGATGGAACGGCGTGCCGCAGGGCTGGGCCGGGGCGCTCTTCCTCGACAGCACCGTGGTGCACGAGGGCCGCTACTCCGGACGGATCGAACGCGTCGCCGGGAGCCCTTCCGACTTTTCGGCCTTCGCGCTCGAAATCCCGGTCGATTTCCCGGGCGACACGCTCGAGCTGCGCGGCTGGATGAAGTACGAGGGGGTCGCCGGCTACGTGGGCCTCTGGCAGCGCCAGGACGGCGCGAACGGAACGCTGGCGTTCGACAACATGGAGGAGCGCGGCCTCAAGGGCACCGCGGGCTGGGCCGAGTATCGCGTCGCGCTGCCGCTCGCCCCGAAGGCCAAGAAGGTCTCGGTGGGGGCGTTGCTCGCGGGCGAGGGCAGGCTCTGGGTCGACGATCTCAGGTTGTACGTGGACGGCAAACCCCTCGCGGAGGCGCCGGCGTTGGTGCCCAAGCCGACGCCCCTCGACACGGATCACGAGTTCGACGCGGGCTCCCGGGTCGAGATCGGCGCACTCACGCCCGCGCAGGTCGAGAACGTGGCGCTGCTCGGCAAGGTCTGGGGATTCCTCAAGTACCACCATCCGGCCGTCGTCGCGGGGAAGCGCCACTGGGACTACGACCTCTTCCGCGCGCTTCCCGCCGTGCTCGCCGCGCGCGATCGCGCCGCCGGGCAGAAGGCGCTCGCGGCGTGGGTCGAGCGGATCGGCGAGGCGCCGCCATGCGGCTCCTGCGTGGGGGCACCGAAGGGACGACCGATCCTGCCGCCGCTCGCGTGGCTCTCCGACCGGAAGCTCCTCGGCGCCGATCTGAGCCGGCGTCTTCTCGCGATCTACGCGCGACGCCCGAACGTGGACGAGCAGTTCTACGTCGCCAAGGTGGACGGCATCGGGAATCCCGACTTCACCAACGAGCCGGACTACGCGAGCCTCAAGGAGCCGGACGCCGGCTATCGCCTGCTCTCGCTCTTTCGCTTCTGGAACATCATCGAGTACTGGTCCCCCTACCGCGACGTACTCGAGGAGGACTGGGACGGGGTGCTGCGCGAGTTCGTGCCGCGCCTGGCCGCGGCCAAGACCCGCGACGACTACGCCGCCGCCATGATGGCGCTGATCGCGCGCGCCCACGACACGCACGCCAATCTATGGGGCTCGCTCGACGTGCGGCCGCCCCGAGGCAGGGCGCAGGCCCCGGCGCGGGTGCGCTTCGTCGAGGGGCGGGCCGTGGTCACGGGCTACACGCACCCCACGCTCGGGCCCTCAAGCGGACTTCGGCTCGGCGACGTGATCCGGGCGATCGACGGCGTCCCCGTGGACTCGCTCGTCGCGCGGTGGCGGCCCATGTACGCCGCGTCGAACGAGGCGGCGCGGCTCCGCGACATGGCGGGCTCGCTCACGCGCGGCCAGGCGGGCCCGATCCGTCTCTCGCTCGAGCGCGACGGCTCGACGCTGGACGTGGACGCGACACGGGTGCCGCTCGATTCGCTCGACGTGAAGAGCGGCTGGACGCACGATCTGCCGGGGCCCACGTGCCGGCGGCTGAGCGACGAGGTCGCCTACCTCAAGCTGTCGTCGGTCAAGACCGGCGAGGCGAGTGCCTACCTCCGCGACGCCGCCGGGGCCCGTTGCCTGGTCATCGACATCCGCAACTACCCGTCCGCGTTCATGGTGTTCGAGTTGGGGCAGCACCTCGTGAGCGCGCCCACACCGTTCGTCCGGTTCACGAGCGGAGACACCGAGAATCCGGGCGCGTTCGACTGGGGCCCGCCTCTCTCCTTGACGCCGGAGGAGCCACACTTCGACGGCGGGGTCGCGATTCTGGTGGACGAAGTCACCCAGAGTTCGGCCGAGTACACGACCATGGCGTTCCGCGCGCGGCCGGGAACCGTCGTGGTGGGGAGCACGACCGCCGGCGCCGACGGCAACGTGTCTCGCATTCCTCTTCCGGGCGGACTGCGCACGATGATCAGCGGCATCGGCGTGTTCTATCCCGACCATCGGCCGACCCAGCGCGTCGGGATCGTGCCCGACGTGGTCGTCCGCCCGACCATCGCCGGCGTCAAGGCGGGACGGGACGAGGTGCTGGAGGCGGCCGTCGAGCGCGTGCTCGGGCGCCCGATGAGTGACGCGGAGCGCGCCGCGGCGACGGGGCAGCCATGACGCGCCCGCGTGTCCTGGCCGCGAGCCTCCTGATCGCCACGGCGACGCTTGTGACGGCAACCGCCGACGGGCAGTACATGTTTCTCGATTTCGACGGCGACGGCATCTACACGCTGTCTGACGAATTCGGGGGATTCGGATACGCCGACTCGACCAAGATCGATCTCTATCTGGTCACGGACCGAAACCGGGATGGATCCACCCCGACGTGCGTGCCAGGTGTCGACTCCTATGCGGTGAACCTGTTCGCGCAGGACGCCCCCGTCACGTTCTCGAGCGTGACGAATCGAATGCCGGGCATGACCGCGCTCGCTCCCGTTTCGACCTACCCGTATGCGCTTGCCGCATCCTTCGGGGGGTCGAATATGTTTCCTCCCGGCAAGTACCGATTGATGAGCATGACCGTCGTCTTCGGCTCCGGCTGTCGCATTCTGGGGATCGTCTCATCGTCCTGCTTCTCCCCTCCCGGCCTCGTCACCTCGTTTGGATCCGATTGCCTGTCAAACCAGGTGGATTACACGCTTCGCCTCGGCGACGATTGGAACGACGGGCTCGGCACGACAGGGTGCACGGATATCACGCTCCATACCCCTACGGTCACAAGTCCCCCCGAGATCGCAGGGACCATCGGAGAGCCGATTCACTTCACGATATTGGTCGATGCCCCCGACTGCTATGTCTACTCCTTCAATGGCTACGGACTACCTCCGGGCGCCACGTTGGGCAGCCTGGGCCCCGTCGTGTACGGGAAGGCTGAAGCCGCGTTCGACTGGACCCCGACCTCGGGCCAGGCGGGCGTCTATCCGATCACGTTCGAAGCGTCCAACCCGGATTGGTTCAACATGCGAGATCTTCGGGACACATGCGTCACGTCGATCACGGTGCGAGAGGGCAATCACTCCCCGGTGGCCGACCCGGGCGGCCCGTACTCGGGCCTCCAGGACGTACCGGTCCGCTTCGATGCGACGCGCTCCTCCGATCCGGACGGCGATCCGCTCGAATACGCGTGG
>DASVDZ010000033.1:0-11599 GCA_036380835.1 Candidatus Eiseniibacteriota bacterium
GGCGCAAGTGATTGACCGCGATACTACTTGCTGCGGCGCTGAAAGTCGAGTTTGGAGCGATCTTCGACGAAACTCCCCGTGAGAACCGCCACGTTGGGCACTGCGCCGTTACGACCGACCTTAGTCTGGAATGGATCGCCACGTGTCCCACGCGACGTCTCTCCCGGGAAACGCTACCGTCTTGAACGGCCACTCCGTCGCAATCCAAGATTTCACGGTGGTGTAGAGACGGGCTTCGAGGCCCCCGGCGAGTTCGCTCTGACGCGCCCATAGGTACACGGCCGCGTCGTAGCCACGCTTCCTCGCAGGGTTGATGTACACGCAACCAACGACCATGGACCCGGACGGATTCACGACGGTATAGGCGAACGACCGCCGGGTCTGGAACTCTTTCTGATGCCACCCAAGATCTATTAGGTTTTGTTCGAGTGTAAGACCCTCCGGCCATCTACCGCCGGGCCAGATGGTCTTGAGGTGATCAACGCTGGACATAACGGCATCGTAGTCCTTGATCACGTCATGGACGGTCAGCATCCGAAGCCGGAACTCCTGGGTCTCGAGCTTCTCAGGAACGGTAAAGTCGGTTGGAATGAATGGCATGGTTGAGCCCTTCACAGACCCTCACCACGTGATCCTCTTGAACGTGAATGCCCTCTGCCAGCCGGCACGGCCATCGCGATAGGCGATGAACGCGCTCACGACTTGGTCGAGGGTGATCTTCTCGTTCGTCGCCTGGAAATGGGCGTCGACAGAGCCCTCCTGATACTCGAGATGGAATCCGACGGACTTGTCGCCCCCCGCCTGAATGTAGGTCATCTCCGATGGCCCGAGGATCGCGAAGGCATCTTCGTTCTTCGTGCTCAGGCTCCCCAACTCGGTTCGGATCTGCTCGTCCGTCGGGTTCTTGATCTTGCGCGCTCCGCAGATCTCGAGAACCATGGCCCCATGCCGCACGTCGGCCCCCTTCGGCGCGCAGCCAAAGGCAGCGACCGCGACAAGCAACAGAAGGGTGCCGCTCGTTCTCATCGGGACCAGTGTACGCGGGGCGCGGCACCGAGGACATGCCCTATTGGAGTCTGCCCGTCACGCCTACGGTGCGGGTGACTCGCCGTCTACGGCCGTGTGCCGGTGGCCACGAGGCGTGCCCGAACCGACGCGACCGTCCCGTGATGCCGGAATTCATAGCGGGTGATGCCGAGCCCAGGGACGAATTCGACGACCTGCTCGTCCGGATTGGTTCGGTACGCAACGACCCATCCCGGGCGCCCGTCGTGTCGAACCCGCCGGTCCACGTGCCAGCAGTAGAGGCCGTCGGTCCGACCAGGTGACCCGCCGAGGCAGTCGCCGACATGCGGGATGGGGCTCAGGACGTGGTCGTCGGGAGCGGGTGCGCTGGCAAGCACCGCCGTGGCGAAGCGCTCGGCGTCGATCTCGTGCTCTGGGGCCTGCTCCAGGTAGAGCCCGTCCGAGCGGAAGACGAGGGCCATCAGGCTCGGCTTCGTTCCGGGTTCGTACCAGCACAGGTCCGACGGGAAGCCGGACAGAACGAGCACCGTCGTCGCACCGCTGGTGCGCGTGGCCGCGAGGGTGGTCTCCCAGTCGATGTCGGCGGACCGAACGACGTTGGAGTCGGCGACGGTCCACTCCACCGCCGCCCTATAGCGCCAGAAGGTGCCCGGGGCGCTCGGGATGAGAAGATTCGGGCCGACGGAGGCGGCAAGCAGGAGCGTGAGAGCGAGCGTGTGCATCGGCAAGCGAATCTACCAGATTCCTCGGCGGCGCGTTGGATCGGCGGCGCCGCCTCACCTGCCCAGCGACGCCCGGGCCTCCTCGACGAGGCGTTCCGCCTCGCTCCGCTCCTCGGGAGTGGCGCCGCGGGAATAGGAGGCGGCCCACCGGCAGAGCGCGTCCACCTTTTGCTCCGCGTCCGCGTCGAGTGGCGGCGCGCCCCGATTCTCCGCAACCAATTCGGCGACCCAGCTCCGCATGTCCGCCAACTCCGATGCGCCGCCCTGCCCCGGAAGCGTCACGTAGAAGAGGCCCTCGCCCTCGTGGCCGGCTGGAGGCCGGCTCGGCGTGGTGCGGAAGGACCAACCGTAGCGCCAGAGCCCGGGCTCCGTGGGCCGGAACGACAACCGGTACTCGTCCCCCGAGGCGACCTCTCCCCGAATCCGGCGCACCGTGCCCGACGGCGCGACGAGCACCAGCTCCGGAAGCTGCCGCCGCCGGGGCCCGGGCTGCACCCAGAACTCGCGCAGCGCGATCTGCGCCGTCGTTCCGAGGGGTACCCGCCAGGGCGGGCTGGCGATCTTGACCTGGGACCAGTCCCACCGGCGCTCCACCGGCAGCGTCAAGGGTTGCCACGACGAATCGGGGCTCGGCGCTCCGAGCCCTCCCCGAAGGAACACTCCCGCCGGGATCGCCCCCCCGGCGTCCGACACCTCGGCCGCGAGCAGGACCGTCCGTCCGCGATGCTCGACGGGCGCGAGAATGCGTTCGCCCCCCGGCTCCACGACGACCGGCTCCTCGCGCCCGAAGTCGCGCCCCGGAACCTCCACGACGAGATCCAGTCGCGGCCGCTTCGACCGGGCGTCGTGGACGTCGCCGAACTCGGACGTGAGGAGCGAGATCTCCGTGCCGGGGCGATCCTCCTCCACGTCGTCCAGCTTCAGGAGCAGGTCGAGGGGTCTTCCCTGTCGCTCGCACGCGGCGACATGGGAGGTCAGGGCGGCGCCGGACAGCGCCAGGGGCCGGTCGCTCCCGGAGATCGCCGCCACGGCGACCGGCGCGGAGAGGTATCCGCCGACCCCGGTCTCGGCCGGCTCGAGCGCTCCGGGAGAAGGCCAGGGCGGTCCCTCCTGGGAGCGCACGTCGGTCCAACTCACTTCGCCGCGCGCGGCGGACGAGAAGTTGTCCTTCCTCTTGCCGCCCTCTCCCTGCACCCATTCCTGATCGATCGGGTAGGCGTAGAGGTGCAGCGCCACGGGGGCCCCCTTCCGCGCGAGGGGGGATCCCAAATCGAAGGACTCGATCCAGAAGGTCGCTTCGGCTGAGACGACCCGGGAGCCCTCCGGAAGCCGCGGCAGCTCCCAGCGCACGAGCGCGCGCTTCAGCTCGTAGAGGCCCCGCGAAGGACCCGCGAACCGGCGCCCGACGCGCATGTGGTTGGCCGAGCCCTGATTGAAGTCGTACTTGATCTCGCCGGCCAGGAGACCCCGGATCTCGGCGTCCTCGACCCGGGAGGCCGGGGACGCGAGGGAATATCGAACGAGGATCATGCTGTCCGCGCGCGCGGGAGGGGCCGGCTCGATCGCCCGAATGCGGACCGTCGCGGATCGCTGGGGGTCGAGATCCCGTAGTTCCTGGATGCGGCCCGGGGTCTGTCGCGTCGTGGGGATCGGCCGAACCTGCCGGACGGCGTAGAGCGCGGCCAGGAACAGGAGGACGGCCAGGATCGCGGCGGCGAACGCCTCGCGGGGCGAGGCGAGCCGTCGGTGGGGCGCGCGCGGCCTCACTTCAAACGGGTCATCCTCTGCACGAACTGTTCGCCGCCGACGCGCAGTCGGATGATGTAGATTCCCGCCGCCGCCTGCGCGCCGGACTGGGTGGAGCCATCCCAGCGGACCGTCGTCGTCCCCGCGGGAATCGACGATCCCGCGAGCAGCCGTTTGACGAGGCGTCCGCGGACATCGAAGATCTCCATGCTCCCCGTGGTCTCTCGATCCGAGTGGATGACCATTGCGGTGGCCCGGTTGGAGGGGTTGGGGCTGGGGCAGTCGAACCAGACGCCCCGCCCCGTGCCGGCGCCGGAGGTCGCGCCATTCGAAGCGATCGAGCCCGTCGCGCTGGCCGAAGACGAGGACGATGTCGTGTCCGCCGCCCAAACGGGGTCCCGCGAATCCACGGCGCTCGAGGATCCGCGCCAGCCGGAAATTCCACCGGGAGCGAGGGAGGTCAGGGTCTGGCCCGCGGCCTCGTTGAACGGCAGATAGAGGTTGAGCCCCGGCTCGCTCCCGCTCAGCTCCGAGTCCTTCGTGGCGAGGATCTCCGACGCCGACAGGGCCCGCCCGTAGATGCGCACGTCATCGATCCCGCCGGCGACCGCGCCGTCGGAGTTCGAGGGCGACTCGCCGACGTAGAGCGGATCGTTGTTCGCGTCCGGTGCGCCCGAGGGAACGGTGTAGGTCGGGCCGTCCTGCACTCCGTCCAGGTAGAGGCGCACGGCGCTCCCCTGCTTGACCGCGGTCACGAAGTACCGGCGGTTCACCGCGAGCGTCTGCGCGCCGTCGAGCGTATAGATCGTGCCCCCGAACTTGAGCCGTAGGGAAAGGACGCCCGGCGCGCCGCTCGTGCGGACCGCCAGGTAGTAGGATCCGGCGGCACCCGTGTCGGCGCTCTTCTGGAGGACGCGGGGATTGCGCGACCCGCCCGAGCTGGGCAACGAGTTGAAGCGGACCCAGGCGCCGATGGTGAAGTCCGCGCCGAGGTCCAGCGCGCTGTTCGATCCGGGATCGTTGAACCGCGCGTAGTCGTCCACGCCGTCGAACGCGAGGTACGACGAGAACAGGGAGCTCGGCGGAGGCGCCGGATTCAGGGTCACCTGCACGTCGTCGCTCGCCGAGAGCGCACCGTCGGTGGCGGTCAGGCGGAGCAGGTAGGTTCCCGTGCTGTCCACGGTGACCGTGGTGCTCGGGGCCGATGCGTCCGCGAAGGTCGCCGCGCCGGGGCCGCTGACGACGGACCACGACGTCGTGAGGGTTCCGGAAGGCAGGCCGTCGTCGCTGGCGGTCCCCTGGAGCGAAGCCGAGGTCTGCGGCAGCGTGATGGTCTGATCCGCCCCTGCGCTGACGGTCGGCGCCGCGTTGACGGGCGCGGGAGTCGTGGCGCTGACCGGCGCGCTCGGGGCGCCCTGAAGCCCGGCGCCGTTCACCGCCGTCACCGTGTAGGAGTACGTCGTGCTGGGCTGAAGCCCGGTGCTGTCCGAGAAGGCCGTGGTGCCCGACGTGCCCGCCAGGGTTCCGTCCCGCGTCACCCGGTACGACGCGACGCCGCTCTCGGGATCCGACGCCGCGGTCCAGGAGAGATCGATGCGCGTGGGGCTCACCGGGGTCGGCGTCACGGTCGCGGGCGTGCTGGGCGGCGTCGAATCGGGGGCGACCAGGGCGAGCCCCGAGATCTCCGAGGCCGACAGCGCCCGACCGTAGAGGCGCACGTCGTCGATGGCGCCGGCTACGGCGCCGTCCGAGTTCGAGGGCGATTCGCCGATGTAGAGCGGATCGTTGTTCGCGTCCGGGGCGCCCGAGGGAACGGTGTAGGTCGGGCCGTCCTGCACGCCGTCCAGGTAGAGGCGCGCGGAGCCGGCCGACTTGACCGCCGCCACGTGGTACCAGCGATTCACGGCCAAGGTGCTCGCTCCGTCGAGGTTGTAGACCGAGCCTCCGAACTTGAGCCGCAAGGAGAGGATGCCCGGCGCCGTGCTGGTGCGCACCGCCAGGTAGTAGGATCCGGCGGCGCCGGTGTCGCCGCTCTTCTGGAGGACGCGAGGATTGCGCGCCGAGCCCGAGCTGGGCAACGAACTGAAGCGAACCCACGCGGCCATGCTGAAGTCGGTCTTCAGGTCGAGCGCGGAGCCCGCGCCCGGATCGTTCACTCGGACGAAGTCGTTGATCCCGTCGAAGGCGACCGCCTGGCCTATCTTCCCCGCCGTCCAGGTCGGCCCGTTGACCAGGGTTCCGGGGTTGCCCCCTCCCGAGGAGTCGAGCGCCGTCGTTCCCGTTCCGTCATCGAACGGCCAGGACGCCGCGGGTCCCGTGGCGGACGTCAGCGTCACCTGCACGTCGTCGCTCGCCGAGAGCGAGCCGTCGCTGGCGGTCAGGCGGAACACGTAGGTCCCCTCGGCGCCGAGGGTGACCGTCGTGCTCGGGGACGAGGGATCGGCGAAGCTCACGGCACTGGGGCCGCTGACGAGCGTCCAGGTGCTCGACAGGGTCCCCGACGGAAGGTCGTCGTCGTAGGCGCTGCCGTTCAGCGCGGCGCTGGTCGCCGGGACGAGGACCGTCTGGTCGGAGCCGGCGCTGACGACGGGAGCCTGGTTGACCGGCGCTCCGACGACCGATCGTGCGATGGGCGTGAGGAACGAGTCGATGACCGCGTAATTGGTGGTGAACGACGATTGCCATTGCCCTCCGGCGCGCGCGACGACGATGTCGAGGGACGGGATCACGATGATGAAGCTCTCGCCGAGGCCCCAGGACCAGTAGGCGTCGCGGGGCACGAGCGGCAGCGTTCCATCGCCGTTGTTCCACCAGAGGAGCCCGTAGTGGTGTGACGCGTTGGGGTACGTCGTGGGATCGGCGACCGGAAGCCCGGTGATGTCGGGGACCGGCGCGCGCGCGGCGTCCACGAAGGACCGCGGGATGAGCTGGCTGCTCTCCCACTGGCCGCCTCGAAGATAGAGCGTGCCGATGCGCGCCATCGCGTCGACGCTCGCGTAGATCCCCGAGCCGAACTCCCGCCGGGGAATCCCGTCGATCGTCGTGCCGCGGTAGGCGTTGTCCCGCCAGGTCAAGTCGGACGGCGTGACCCCGAGCTTGCTGAGCACGCGGTCGAACAGGACCGTCCTGAGATCCTGCCCGTACGTGACCGTGAGCACGTCCGCGAGCCAGTTCGCCCCGCCGTCGCTGTAGGACCAGGTGGTTCCTGGCTCGTAGATCAGGCTGATGAAATCGCCCGGCTTGGCGAACCCGGCCGTATGGGTCGCGAGCTGCTTCAGGGTGATCTCGTCGAGCCATCCCGTGGACGCGTTCGACGAAGGCGGAACGCCGAAGCCCGCGTAGAGGTTGAGCGCCGAGTCGGGAACCGCCGCCAGCCCGTCCTGGACGGCGAGACCGAGCAGCGTGACCCCGATCGACTTGGTCGACGACTTGAGCTCGTACCGGCTGGTGGTGGCGCCCCAGGACATGACCACTCGGCCGCCGCGCGTGATGAAGCCCGACCCCCCACCCTTGGCGATGGCGTAGTCCCTGGCCTGGCCCAGGCGCGTCGAGTCCATGCCCATGGCCGCCGGCGTGGCCGATGGCCAGCCGGACGTGGGCCAGATCGCCGCCAGGAGCGGGGCGGGCGTCGCGAGAAGCAGGGCGAGTGCCGGCGCGCAGAGGAGCGTCGCGCGGATCGATGTACGGCGAAGGCGGAGCATGAATTGGGAGAGACCCACGGACGACATCGGACTTCACCTGACCCAGCACGGCAGTCTACGCGATAAATGCCCGTCCGGCAAGCGAAAACGGGGTCGGGGCGGTGTGGCTCGGTGGGTCCGGGGAGGAGGATCGGGGAGCGCGGCTTGGTCCGGGCGACCGGCGCGTTTCGGTCAGGGCGACCTCATGTCGCGGATCGCCGAGGGCGCCGTCGTGTCCGCGCCGGCCAGCTGGAACGCGCCCTCGACCGAATTGAAGGAGTCGTTGGTCGATTTGCCCGTGAAGACGAAGACGAAGTTCCTGCCGCCGTTGCTCCACCACTTCGGCGAGAAGTTGGCGAAGAAGACGTTGCGTTCCACTTCCCCGCCCGACGGCCATCCGTTCGCGTAGAGGACGGTGGTCCAGGGGCCCCACGGTTCGGGCGCGTCGAAGATCCCGATGTCTCCGCTGTTGTTCTGCGTGTGGTTCGTGACCAGCAGGTACCGACCCAGGCCCGGGTCGTAGATGGCGCTGTTCCGCATCACGCCTTCCGGGTCGGTGAAGACCGGCCGGCGGTTGGCGCTGGTTCCCCAGACGGGATTGCCGCTCCCGTCGAGGCCCGCGAAGAACTGATATTGCGACTGCGTCTCGATCTGGGTCTTCGGCACGCGCAACAGGTAGATCTCCCCCGGCTTCTGGGTCGCCCAGGTGTACGACTGAATGTGCGTGGCGTAGATGTAGACGTAGCTGTCCCGGGCCCCTTGGAAATCCTTGCCGAACTGGAGGAATGCGAAGAGTCCGATTCCGTCCGTCGAGTAGGTCCACGAGACGCCCGTGTCGGTGAAGGTCGCGCCATGGTTCGTGGACTTGTAGAGGCGCTGGTAGTCTAGTCCGTTCACGTCGGACCCCGGACTCCCCCAGAAGTAGAGGGTGCCGCCGATGGAGATGACCGTCCGGGTCTTTCCGGTGAACTGCGCGGGATAGTCCGCGCACGCCGGGTCGCCCCAGATGTCGTGGCCGATGAAGCCGCGGGCGGGTCCCTCGAGGCGGCCGATTCCGAGGCTGACGCGGCAGGTCGCGTCGGTGCCGGAGAAGCCCCCGCCGTCGCCCCAGGACGTGTATTGGTTGTCGTCGTCCGCCCAGGTCGTGGGCCAGTTGTCGCTTCCGGGAGCCAGCCGCACGTGGGTCGAGAAATCGAACGTGGGGGCGCCGATGACGGGGCTCGGGGGATATGGCGACGTCTGGGCGCCCGCGATTCCGGGAGCCAGGACGACGGCGAGCAGACTCCAGACCAGCCGGTGAGCGCCAGGGCGCATGCGCATGATCATAGCCTGCCTGTTCGGGTGTGGGGGGAACGTCTTCGCAAGGTCCGAAACGTAGCAATCCTCATGCCTGCATTGGGGATAGCCCGGCACGAGCCTAACCGCCCATGGAACCGCGACATCGAGGTCGCCTCGAGGGGGTCCCTCCGCACCGACGCGTGCACATCGCGGACCCTTCCGCACGCCTTGTCGGCGGCGTTGACTGGGGCCGACGCGCTCTGCAATAGTGCCCGCGATGAGGATCACGACGGGACGCCCATGAGTCTCCTCCAGCGCCGGTTCAGCCGCCGCGGCTTCCTCGTCGCGATGGCCGCGCTCGCCGCGGGCGCGGGCGGTTGGTTCCTCTTCGGCCGGAAGGGCACTCCCCGACTCCCCTCGCTCCATCTGGGAGACAGTCACGACCTGTCGGGCCCCGAGCCGTACGACGTGATCATCATCGGTTCGGGATTCGCGGGCACCGTGCTGGGACGCGACCTCGTCCAGGCGGGCTACCGGACCCTGATCCTCGAGTCCGGCATGGCACCCGGAGGTCCCATCGACGGGCGGGTGGGTGGCCTGGAGGTCTACGAGAGCGAGGGAGACACCGAGTATCCGCTCGCCTCGACCCGGATCCGCGCGGTGGGCGGGACGTCGCTCATGTGGACCGGACGATGCGACCGGCTCCATCCGCTCGACTTCGAGCGGAACGCGTACACGCCGGCGGGCGCGGCCTGGCCGATCGGGTACGCCGAGATGGATCCGTACTACACGCGGGCGGAGCGAACCCTCAACGTGAGAGGCGGGCGACTGTCCGCGTTCAGCCCCCCCCGGAAGCATGGTTTCCCGCATCAGGCGGAATGGTGGCGTGTCGCCGGCCTCAATTCCATGCTCGGGAAGATCGGCGTCGCCCTCGACGAATCCCCCGTCTCCCGAGGCGCGGAGGGCGACTCCACCATGCGCGTGCAACGGGACCTCCTGCCCGCCTTCACCGCATCCCCGCTGGGCCACCTCGTCCCGCTCATCACGGCCACGCGGCTTCTCACCGACGCCAACGGGCGGGTGACCGGCCTCGAGACGAAGAACCTGGACGGGCAGGCGCGGGTCCTTCGGGCGCGCGCGTACGTGGTCGCGTGCGGAGGAGTGGAGAGCCCGCGCCTGCTCCTCCTCTCGCGCTCGGAGCGCGCGCCGGAAGGGATCGGCAATCAGAGCGGTCTCGTCGGCCGCTGCTTCATGGAGCATCCGAACGTATCCTTCAGCGGCAAGGTTCCCGGAATGTGGCAACTCATGCCGCTCGAGATCAGCCGGTGCCATCAGTACTACGAATCGTTCAAGCGGGACGGCCTGGGGAGCGTCCTCCTCGTGTTCAAGCGGACGCGCCAGGAACCGGGGTGGCTCGACATCGGCGCCTCGATCGAAATGAAGTCGTCCGGAACGAACGCCGTCTCGCTGGCGCCCGACCGAGTCGACGCGCTGGGGGATCCGGGCACGCGGCTGCGATTCGATTTCTCGGAGGAGGATCGAAAGACGCTCGACCGCACGCGGACTCTGATCCGATCGCTCTATCAGAAGCTGGGCGCCCGCGACGTGACCGAGGGAGCGCTCGATTGGTCGCACCACCACATGGGCACGTGCCGGATGGGCGACGATCCTAGGACGAGCGTCACCGACCGCGATCTCCGCGTCCACGGCCTCCAGAACCTCTACGTGCTCGGCAGCTCGGTGTTCGTGACCGCGGGAGCTTCCCACCCGACGCCCCTCATCGTGGCGCTGGCGCACCGGCTGTCGGACCACCTCTCCTCCCGCCTGCGCACCCTGACGGCGTAGCGCCGGCTACCGACGGAGCGGGTCGGTTCCCGGTGACCGCCGCACGAAGGCTCCGCGGACCGAATTCCACGAGTCGTTCGCGTTCTTCCCCGTGAAGACGAAGACGAAGTCGAGACCGTCGTCGCTGAACCACTTCGAGGAGAAATTGCCGTAGAACGTGTTCCGGGGCACCTCCGCCCCGCCGGGCCACCCCCGGTAGTACGCCACCGTCGTCCAGGGGCCCCAGGGCTCGGGCGCGTCGAAGATGCCGACGTTCCCGGCGTTCCTCGCCGTGTGGTTCGTCACCATGAGGTAACGGGCGAGGCCGGCATCGTAGTTCGCGCTGCTGCGCATGAGGCCGTTCGTGTCGACGAAGACGGCCCTCATGGCGCCTGGGTCCGCCGACCACCGGGGTTCCCCCGCGCCGTCGAGACCCGCGAAGTACTCGTATCGAGACGAGTCCTCCATGGCGCCCCGCGGCACCCTCGTGAGCATGATCTCGCCGGGCCTCTGGACTTCCCACGACATCGCGCGGACCCTCAGCCAATAGACGTAGACGTAGCCGTCCCGGGCGCCGGCGTCGTCCTTGCCGAATTGGAGAAAGCACGGGAGCGCGAGGTGGTGCTTCGCGGCCGTGAAGACGACGGGCGTGGGCGTCCAGCGGTGCGCGCCGTCGGTCGACTTGTAGAGGCGGGCGCTCTCGAGATTCTTTGCGTCCGAGCCGGGGCTCACGAAGGAATAGAGGGCGCCGTTGACGCCGATGATCGCGTACGACTTCCCCTGGATCGTCGCGGTCGCTTCGGCCTTCTCGCTTCCGTAGGTATCCCTGGCGGTCCAATCATCCGCGTTCCCCTCGATCCGGCTGTATCCGAGGCTCTTCTTGGTCCTGCCGCCGTCGAATCCCCGCCCGTCGCCCCACGTCGCGTACTGATTCCCGTCGGCCGCCCACGTGACGGCCCAGTTGTCGCTGTCGATCGCGCGGCGGACGTGGGTGGTGAAGTCGAATCGCACGCCGGAGAGGACCGGGCTCGGCGGATAGGGCGCCGCCGGCGGCGCGGGCTCCGGCGCGGCGGCGAGGGCCGCGGCGAGGGACAGGAAGATGCGATAGATCATGGGGCTCCCGGCCTCGGGAGCCGTCCGTGCAACGCGACGATCAGCGCCGGCAGGAGCGCGAGCGTGAGGATCGCGCTCGCCAGCATCATCGCCACGATGAACGCGCCGACCGTGACGTAGGGCGTGAGCGGCGCGAAGAGCATCACGGAGAAGGCGGCCGCGAAGAGGATCGCGTTCCGGAGGATGCCGCGGCCCGGCCTCGCGACGACC
>DASVDZ010000034.1:0-12212 GCA_036380835.1 Candidatus Eiseniibacteriota bacterium
GGCGCCCCCCGCGCACGTCGGCGCGGTGTCACGTCTTCGCTAGGAAACGCGCTGGTACAGCGCGGCGAGGTCCTCGGCGCGAAGCGTCCCGACGTCGCCGTCGCGCAGCGCCGCCTCGGTCAGTTGCCGCTTGTCGTCCTGCAGGTTGCAGATCGACTCCTCGACGGTACGCCGCGCCACGAGCTTGTAGACGATGACGCGCCGCACTGGTCGATACCGTCCGCGACGCCGTCGCCGTCCGCGTCGGTCGGGCACCCCTTCGCGTCCACCTTCGCCCCCTTCGGCGTGTCGGCGCACTGGTCGATGCCGTCGTAGACGCCGTCGCCGTCCGTGTCGACCGGGCAGCCGGTCGCGTCCACCTTCGCGCCGTCGGGCGTCGCGTCGCAGCGGTCGATCCCGTCGGGCACGCCGTCCTTGTCGCCGTCGATGGGGCACCCGGCCGCGTCGACGCGCGCTCCGACCGGAGTGCCGGGGCACTGGTCGGCCTTGTCGGGGACGCCGTCCCGGTCCATGTCCTTGGGCTTGCCGCCGAAGCCGAACGAGAGCGCGCCGAAGATCTCCGGCCCGTGGCGGTACTTCTCTTCGGCCAAGACCGGGACCTTGAAGCTCACGTCGCGCCCATCCACGCGAAGGGCGACCTTGGGCGAGAGACGGATGGAGAATCCGGCGCCGCCGTTCCAGGCGAACTCGTTCTTCGAGGTGCCGCTCCCGCCGCTCAGCCGGATCGCGCCGGCCCCGGCGGTGAGGTACGGCCGGATCGCGGTCGCCTTCGTGAGGAACCAGGTGAGGTTCCCCTCGCCGTGGATGTAATCGCGCTTCTTGGCGCCCGGACCGCCGGGGTCGAACGTCGTGAAGGCGCCCCGCGCCTCGACCGCCCACGTGGGTCCCGCGCTGAAACCGAAGATGCCGCCGGCGATCGGCCGGGTGGTCTTGGGGGTGAGCTCGTTGGGGATCCAGACGACCCCGCCGCCGGGCGCGATCCAGACGGACGGTCCGTCGGCGCGCGCGGACGAGGGCACGGCGAGGAACAGGGACGCCGCCAGCGCGAAGAGCGGGCGGCGGAAGGAGCGGATCACGGGGACCTCCTGCGATCGAGTTCGGCGCGCGGCGTCACCGCGCCGACGACCCATCCCGGGCCTCGCGCAATGTAACGAACGCGGCTCGCGCGACGCAAGCGCGATGTGGCGCGCATTGACGGCGCGTCGCGTCGATGGCAGCATCGCGACATGGCGGAAACGAAATTCGAGGACGCGATGGCGCAGGGATACGGCTTCGACGGCGCCTCGCTCGTGCTCGGCGCGCCGCTTCGGGACGGAGCCGTCGCGGCGCCGGCGCGCGTCAAGGTCCCGCTCTCGATGATGAACCGGCACGGGCTCGTCGCCGGCGCGACGGGAACCGGAAAGACGAAGACCCTGCAGCTCCTCGCGGGACAGCTCTCGGCCGCGGGCGTGCCGGTCTTCCTGGCCGATCTGAAGGGAGACCTGAGCGGAATCGCGGCGCCGGGCGAGTCGAACGAGAAGATCGAGGCGCGCGCCAAGGCGATCGGGATCCCGTTCCTCCCCGACGCCTGCCCGGTCGAGTTCCTGAGCTTGACCGGGTCGGGCGGCACGCAGCTCCGCGCGACCGTCTCCTCCTTCGGGCCGCTCCTCCTGGCGCGGGCGCTCGGGCTGAACGAGACGCAGCAGAGCGTCCTCGCGCTCGTCTTCAAGTTCTGCGACGAGAAGGGATACCTGCTGCTCGATCTCCCCGACCTCAAGGCCGTGCTCCAGTACCTGACCGGCGACGGCGCGGGAGAGCTGGCCGACTACGGCGGCATGTCGAAGGCCACGGTCGGCGTGCTCCTCCGGAAGATCGTGGAGCTGGAAGGCCAGGGCGCCGAGCGCTTCTTCGGCGAGCCGGAGTTCGAGGTCGGGGATTTCCTCCGCCTGGACGATAGGGGGCGCGGCATCGTGAGCGTGCTCGAGCTCTCGGACGTGCAGGAGCGGCCCGCCCTCTTCAGCACCTTTATGATGTGGCTCCTGGCCTCGCTCTACCGGGAGTTGCCGGAGGTGGGGGATCCGGAGAAGCCGAAGCTCGTCTTCTTCTTCGACGAGGCCCATCTCCTGTTCGACGACGCGAGCAAGGCGTTCCTCGACGAGATCGAGCAGGTGGTGCGCCTCATCCGCTCGAAGGGCGTCGGGGTCTTCTTCGTCACGCAGACGCCGAAGGACGTGCCGCCCGACGTGCTCGCCCAGCTCGGACATCGCGTCCAGCACGCCCTCCGCGCCTTCACTCCCGACGACGAGAAGGCGCTCCGGGCGACCGCCAATACGTTCCCGCGATCCGACTTCTACGACATCCCGAAGACGCTCACGTCGCTCGGAATCGGCGAAGCGCTCGTGACGGTGCTCTCGCCGCGCGGCGTGCCGACGCCCGTCGCGGCCACCCTGATGGCGCCGCCGACGAGCCGGATGGCTCCCATCGCCCCGGTCGACCTCGCCGCCGCGGTCGCCCGCTCGCCGCTCCACGCACGGTACGCGCAGGCGGTCGACCGGGAGAGCGCGCGGGAACGGCTCCTCGCGCGCGCCGGGGCTCCGTCCGGCGGCGGCGCGGCACCGCCGACGCCGGAGCGCGGGCGCCCGGCCCCCGAGGCGCCGACGGTGATCGAGGCGATCGGCAGGGCCGCGAACTCGCCGCTCGGGCGGCAGGTGGTCCGCGACCTGACCCGGGGGCTCTTCGGCGTGCTCGGGATCACGGCGGCGTCGCGCCGCCGCCGGTACTGACCGCCCGGCCGTTCGCCGGCCCGCCCCCCGTCCCTGGGGCCGCCTTTCGGGCCCCTCGGAGCCCCCCGCGGGTGTGCTATCCTGAACGCGTGAACGCCGTCGCCGGCGGTATCCGCATCCGTCCCCTTTCCGAGCTCGACATCTCGCGCATCGTCGCGATCGACGAGCGGCTGACCGGGGTCTATCGGCCCGACGTCTGGGAGCGCCGCGTCGGCTACTACATCCGGCGCGACGCCGAGGCGTGCCCCGTCGCCGAGATCGACGGAAAGGTGGTCGGATTCATGTTCGCGGACATCCGGGGCGGCGAGTTCGGCCTCGAGGAGGTCAGCGGCTGGATCGAGCGCTTCGGGGTCGATCCCGACTTCCAGGGCCGCTCGCTCGGGCGGCGCCTGTTCGAGACCGTGCTCGACCGCATGCGGGAGCGCGGCGCGACGGTTCTCCGGACGCTGGTGGACGACGAGGACGAGGACCTGGCCGCGTTCCTTCGCGCCGTCGGGTTCCGGAACGCGGCCCTGACCGCGCTCGAGTATCCCCTCGCGGAGGGGTCGCAGGGGAGCCGGCCGTGAGAGTCGAGCAGACGACCCTGCCGAAGAAGTTCCACGACGCCGTGCTCCACTGGCAGCGGCACCACTTCCCCGACTACGATCTCCTGCCGCGGAATTGGGAGAAGTACTTCCCCAACGAGCCCGACTTCTGCCTCTGCGCCAAGATGGAGATCGGCATGTCCGACACCATCGAGGTCGGGGACAAGAAGGGCCAGCCGCGCATGCTGAAGCCCTCCGAGATGGGGGAGGACGCCGCGCGGCACCTCCTCGCGATCATCCGCGCGCAGGCGTCGACCGAGTTCGGATCCATCCAGCAGCACGAGGCGACGCTCGGCCGCGCTCCGGACGACGAGGACCGCTTCTGGGTGCTCCGCGTCATGGCGGAAGAGCTCCGCCACGGCTACCAGATGCTCCATCTCCTGACGTCGCAGGATTGGTCCGGCGTGTCGGGGCAGAAGGCCGAGGAGATGGTCGAGGAGATCCTCTCCATGCGGACCGGATCCCACGTGCTCGACGCCTTCAATCTCGACTACGACTCGTTCGTGGACAACGTCGTCTTCGCGGCGCTGATCGACCGGGTGGGCAAGTACCAGCTCTCCATGCAGCGCGTCTGTTCGTACAAGCCGTTCGCCCAGTCGATGCCCCCGATGCTCCGCGAGGAGGCGTTCCACCTGGCCGCCGGCGTGATCCCGATGCGCCGCTGGGTGCAGCGCGCGGCCCAGGGGAACGAGCTCGTGACGATGGCGGCCATCCAGAAGTCGCTGAACAAGTGGCTGCCGCGCGGCCTCGAGATGTTCGGCCACGAGAAAGGAGGCGACTCGAACGTCCGGTTCGGATTCAAGAATCTCAAGAACGCCGAGGCCCAGTCCCAGTACTACGACGAGTGCCGGAAGATGGTCGCGGATCTGAACCAACGGTACGTCCGCGCGCGTCTTCCGAAGCTGAGTCCCGACGAAGCCGAATCCCTCGCCGCGAAGCTCCTCTCGGATCGCGGCCGCTTCGACGGGATCTCCCACGAGGATCTGCTCGAGCTTCCCGATCCCCGTTTCTTCCGCCGGAAGGGTGAACCCGCATGGACCATGGTGGGGACGCGCGGCGAATCGTTCGCCGACGTGAACGCGTATCTGTCGCATCTCAAGGCGCATCTGCCGGAGCCCTACCTCGCGAGCCGCGACATGAAGCAGTACGTCGAGACGCTGCGCGAGGTGACGTCCGGCGCGATCACCCCCGACCAGGCCAGCAAGCGGATGCCGGCGCTCACCCGCGTGGGCGGCGTCTGTCCGTGCTCGAAGGCGGTGCGCTGGGTCGTGGAAGCGCCGGAAGGGGAATCGGTCCCCGCCTCGAGGGTCGGCGGCGCTTCCTGAGCGAAGCCGCCCTTCCGCTCCCGCGTCGCGGCGCCCAGTTCCTCGTTTCCCTGGCGCTCCTCCTCGCGATCGTCCTCGTGCTCGCGCTCGTCTCGGCGGCGCGCGCCGAGACGCCGGCCGCGAAGGCGCCGCCCGCCTGCTCCGCGCCGGAATACCGCCAGTTCGACTTCTGGGTCGGCGACTGGGAGGTGGAGACCGCCGACGGCAAGCACGCCGGGACCAACCTCGTGGAGGCGATCCTCGGCGGCTGCGTGATCCAGGAGCACTGGAAGGGGGCGCGCGGCATGACCGGTTCGAGCTTCAACATCTACGATCCGGGCGATGGCCTCTGGCACCAGACCTGGGTCGATGACCACGGCACGCTGCTCGAGTTGAGGGGTCGGTTCGAGAACGGAGCGATGGTGCTGTCCGGCGAGACGCCGGCGCGCGGCGACGCGAAGGCGGCGCGCCAGCGGATCACCTGGACGCCGCTCGGCGACGGGCGCGTTCGGCAGCTCTGGGAGTCGAGCGAGGACGGCGGCAAGACCTGGACCGTCGCGTTCGACGGCTACTACCGCAAGAAGACCTGACCCGACCTCCCCGCCTTCCAACCCTTTCGTTGGCCGCGCCGTCTCATCGGGCGATGCGTCCCCCGGACTGAAACCCCGGCAATGCTGCCCGCGTAGTGGGGGCGAGACCCTCGGCGTCTCGATCACCCGTAGACCCCAGGGAGCGGATCATGATCGCCCGCATCCTCCTGCTCTCGTTGCTGCTGTCGCCCGCCGCCGTTCTCGCGGAACCGACTGGTTCCGGAGCGGGGCCCGACAGCGCCGCGGGGCATGGGGGCGGCGTCCCCGTCCTCCACGCCGAGCCGCTCGTCGGCAGCATCCGGATCGACGGACGCCTGGACGAGCCGGCCTGGCAGGCGGCGACGCCCGTCACCGACTTCACCCAGCGCGATCCCGAAGAGGGGAAGCCCGCCTCCGAGAAGACCGAGGTGCGCGTCCTGCTCGGCGACGACGCCCTCTACGTCGCCGCGCGGATGTACGACCGCGAGCCCCGGAAGATCCGCGCCCAGCTGGTCCGGCGTGACGAGGACCTCGACTCCGACTACTTCGTCGCCTTCGTCGACTCCTATCACGACCGCGTGACCAGCTCGATGTTCCGGGTGAGCCCGACCGGCTCCATGAACGACGCGGCCGTGGGAATGAACGGCAATCAGGACCTTTCGTGGGACGCCGTCTGGGCGGTCCGCACGTCCGTCGATTCGCTCGGCTGGACCGCCGAGATGGAGATCCCGCTCTCCCAGCTCCACTACAACGCGCACGGCGACGGGTCGTGGGGGATCCAGTTCCGCCGCTTCATCTACCGGAAGCAGGAGCTGGACGAGTACTCGTTCACGCCGAAGAGCGAAACGGCCGCGGTCAGCCGGTACGCCGAGCTGACCGGCGTCGACCACCTCCACGCCCCGCGCTACCTCGAGGTGCTTCCCTACAGCCGCGTCCGCTCGGAGTTCCGGAAGGCGCCGGACGGCGATCCCTTCCGGGACGGCTCGGATCAGTTCACGGCGGCGGGCCTCGACCTCAAGTACGGCGTCACCAGCAACCTGACCCTGAACGCCACCGTGAATCCCGATTTCGGCGAGGTCGAGGCCGATCCCGCCGTCGTGAACCTGAGCGCCTTCGAGACCTTCTTCTCGGAGCGCCGCCCCTTCTTCGTCGAGGGAGCGGAGGTGTTCCGCTTCGGCCAGAACGAGAGCATGAACAACTTCAACACGACGATTCCGTTCCACGCGCGCCGGATCGGACAGCCGCCCCACCGGGACCTCTCCCAGGAGGCCGGCGTCGTCTTCGCCGACATGCCCGACCGGACCACGATCACCTCCGCGGCCAAGCTGACCGGGCAGACGCGCGGCGGATGGTCGATCGGCGCTCTCGACGCGCTGACCCCCGAGGAGCGCGCCTCCTACACCGACACGCTCGGCGTCGAGCGCGCCGCGCCCGTGGAGCCGCGGTCGAATTACTTCGTGGGCCGTCTCCGGCGCGACCTGAGACAGGGGCAAACGAGCGTCGGAGCGATCGTGACCGCCGTGAACCGCGACCTCGCCGATCCCGCTCTCCGTCACCTGCTCCGCTCCCGGGCTTTCGCCTTGGGCCTCGATCTGAACCATTTCTGGGACAAGCGGGCCTGGTCGCTCGACGCGAACCTGCTCGTGAGCTCCGTCGCCGGCGACCCGACGGTGATCGCGGCCACCCAGCGCTCGAGCGCGCGGTACTACCAGCGGCCGGACGCGACGCATCTCCACTACGATCCGGCCCGCACGAGCCTGGGCGGCGCCGCGGGCCTCGTGTCGCTCAACAAGTCGGCCGGAAAACACTGGCGCGGCTCGCTGACCTACCAGGATTGGAGCCCCGGGTTCGAGATCAACGACATCGGATTCCAGAACGCCGCCGACAGCCGCGGAATCTCCGAGCTGGTCATGTACACCGAGCAGAAGCCGGGGAAGATCTTCCGCTACTTCACCCTCTTCACGTTCTCGAACGCGTCGTGGAACTACGGCGGAAACCTCACGTACCAGGGGCACGCGATCCACGCCGAGGGACAGCTCCGGAACTACTGGTCGGGGTGGATCCGGTCGAACTGGTACCCGGGGTCGTACGACGACCGCTTGACGCGGGGCGGCCCGCTCTCGCGATTCCCGGCCGGCGGGAACGTGGAGATGCGGATCGACTCCGACGGCCGGAAGTGCGTGACGTACGGCGCCCAGGGGATGGCGGCGTGGGACGACTTCGGAGGATGGATCCGTCAGGTGAGCACCTCGGTCGCGATCCGGCCGGCGCCGCCGCTCCGCATCACCCTGGAGCCCGGCATCCGGAAGTCGCGGGACAACGCCCAGTACGTGGAGACCGTGCCCGATCCGACGGCGACCGAGACCTACGGGGCGCGGTACGTCTTCGCCACCCTGGAGCAGACGACGCTCAACCTCGACACGCGCCTCGACTGGACCTTCTCGCCGCGGCTCTCGCTCCAGTTCTACGGTCAGCCGCTCGTCGTGACCGGCGCCTACACCAGGCTGAAGCAGCTCCGCGCGCCGCGAACGTACGAGTTCGACGTCTACGGCGAGCAGCGGGGCACCGCGCAGCGCGATCCGTCGGGCGTCACGACGATCGATCCCGACGGGCCGGGGCCGGCCTCCGCGTTCTCGATCGGCGATCCGAACTTCAACTTCCGCTCCCTGATCGGAAACGCCATCCTGCGTTGGGAGTATCGTCCCGGATCCGCGCTCTTCGTGGTCTGGCAGCAGAACCGGCAGGCGATCCAGCCGTTCGGGGACTTCGGCCTGTCGCGCGACGTCGGCGGCATCTTCCGCGCCGGCCCCGAGAACATCGTCGCGGTGAAGGTGACCTACTGGCTCGGTCTCTGACCTCCGCTCGCCAAATGTGGTAGGGTTTCGGACCCGGCGACCGCCGGAACGAACGAGACCCATCCCCTAGGAGGTCCGCATGGCCGCCCCCGGCATTCGCGATCGAGCCGCCCGCGCGCGGCGCTCAGGCGCGATTCGTCGACCCGCGACGAGGGCCGGGATCACCGCCCTCGTCGCGCTTCTGATCGCGGGCTGCGCGGGCCGCCCGGCGGCGCCCGATCCCGCCGCCCTGCGCGCCTCCGTCGACGCGGCCAACAAGCAATTCATGGACGCGTTCGCGAGAAAGGACGCGCCGGCGATCGGCCTCCTCTACGCCGAGGACGCCCGGGCCTACCCTCCCGGCGCGCCGCTCGTCGACGGCCGGCCGGCGATCGAGAAGATGTGGGGGAGCGTCGTGGCGCTCCCGGTGTCCGAGGTCCGGATCGAGACCGCCGAGGTGAACGGAGGCGCCGACTGGGCCTGGGAGACGGGCCGCTATACGATCGTCGGGAGCGACAGCCAGAACGTCGAGACCGGAAAATACCTCGTGGTCTGGAAGCACGACGAGGCCGGCTGGAAGCTCTATCGTGACGTCTGGAACAGCGACGCCCCGGCCACGTCTTCGTCCCCGGAAGAGACGCCCGCCCCGGCGGGGAAGTAGCCGCGTGGAAGGAGCCGCCCGGAGCGCGATCACCGCGGCCGACGTCGCGCGCGCCGCGAGGGCGCTCACGGATCGACTCGGCGCCGATCACGCGGCGGACGTCGAGCGCGGCGTCCGCCAGGTCGCCGAGCGCTGGTGGACCGAGGACGGCGACGCCGACGCGTTCGTCCGCTTCTGCGACGAGCACTACCTCTCCGATCCGTCCGAGCGGTCCGAGACGATCGCGCGCCTCGAGGAAGCGCTGGAAGCGGTGCAGGGCCGTCTCGCCGAGATCCGCCGCACGCTCTCCGAGCCGATCGACCTCGACCAAGGTCCGATCCGGCGCGTCGACGCCCTGCTCCATGATCTGAACCTGGGCGCCCACCTGACGCCGGATCTCTTCCGGACCCGCGTCGCGTTCCTCGCCCTCCTGAACTTCCCGGTGCACACCCTGGAGGAGCGGCTCCGGGAGGGCGAGGCCTGGGATCGGGAGGCTTGGGCGCGCTCGCGCCTCGTCGAGCGATTCGCCGAGCGCGTGCCGGCCCCCGTGATGCAGGAGGCCGCGCGGACCCTGAACGCGGCCGAGCTCTACGTCGCCGAGTACGACATCCCGATGGATCGCGTCGTGGCGCCCGACGGCGAGCGGCTCTTCCCGGAGGGACACCCCCTCATCTCGCACTGGGGACTCCGCGACGAGATCAAGGCGCTCTACGCCGCCGGCATGGCCGGCCTCGGACGGCAGCGCGCGATCCTGGCGATCATGACGCGGATCGTCCGCCAGGAGATCCCCGACGCCTTCCGGCGGGACGCGCGAATCCTATGGTGTCCCGAGACGAACGAGATCCGGGCGGCGGGCGCGCCGGCGCCGTCCTCCGATAGCTCCCGCCGCGAGCCCGACACGAGGTACCGGCACATCCTCGACGTCTTCCAGGCGCTCCGGCGCATCGACCCGTACGTGCCGACGGCCCCGAGTCACATCCGCCGGCAGTTCGAGCTGGATCGCCAGATCCCGGAGGCGGAGGTCGAGGCGATGCTCGCCTCGATCCTCGCGGCGCCCGAGGGGGCGTCGATCGGGGCGCTGATCGCCGAGCGGCTCGGGCGACCGCTCGAGCCGTTCGACATCTGGTACGCCGGGCTCACGGGAGGCGCCTCCCACGGCGAGGCGGAGCTCGATCGACTCGTTCGGGAACGCTACCCGACGATCGCGGCCTATCAGTCCGGCCTTCCCGACCTCCTCGCGAGGCTCGGGTTCGGCCGGGAGCGCGCCGCGTGGCTCGCCGACCGCATCGTCGTCGACCCATCGCGCGGGGCGGGGCACGCCTTGGGCGCCGTGCGGCGCGAGGACAAGGCGCACCTGAGGACGCGCGTTCCCCGGGGCGGCATGGACTACAAGGGATTCAACATCGCCCTCCACGAGTTGGGGCACAACGTCGAGCAGGTCTTCTCGCTCCACGCGATCGACCGATGGGCGCTGCACGGCGTTCCCAATACCGGCGCGACCGAGGCGTTCGCCTTCCTCTTCCAGGAGCGGGACCTCGAGATGCTCGGCCTCGAGGCGGACGGCGACGCGCGCCGCTCTCAGGCGCTCCACACGCTCTGGACGACCCGCGAGATCGCGGGCGTGAGCCTTGTCGAGATGCGGCTCTGGAACTGGCTCTACGCCCATCCCGACGCGACCCCCGGCGCGGTCCGCGAGGCGACGCTCGAATTCGCGCGCGACATCTGGAACCGCCACTTCGCGCCGCTCTTCGGCATTCGCGACCAGGAGCTGCTCGCGGTCTATTCGCACATGATCACGGCGCCGCTCTATCTCTCCGACTACGCGATCGGGCAGATCATCATGTTCCAGGTCGCGCGGCGGCTCCGCGGGCGGGACTTCGGCGCCGAGGTGGAGCGGATCACGCGCCTCGGCTGCCTCACCCCGGACGCCTGGATGCGCGCGGCGGTCGGCGGGCCGCTCTCCGTCGCGCCGCTCCTCGAGGAGGCTCGGGAGGCGCTGCGCGCGGGGGGTGGAGAGCCGGCCGCCGTGGGGCGCTAGGGCTTTCGCGCCAGGCGGTAGACGTCCCCGCCGAGGACCATGAGGTAGAGCTCGCCCCGCGCGTCCACGCCGAACGACGAGAGCCCCTGCATCGGACCCCCTTGGCTCGTGCGCAGGATCGCGGACCAGTCGCGCGGCTCCGACGCGGCGCCGTTCACGATCCGGAGGCTCCGGATCATTCCCGTGCAGTAGTCGCCGTAGAAGTACGTTCCCGCGAGCTCCGGCAAGGCCGCGCCGCGGTAGACGTAGCCGCCGGTCACCGAGCATCCGAGCGCGTGGCCGTACTCGGCGACGGGAAGCGTGATCCCGGTCGGGTCGCAGGAGGAGCCGGGCGGGTAGCAGTGGGTCCCTTCCATCCGATTCCACCCGTAGTTCCGCCCGCCGCGCCCGGCCGGCTCGTGGTCGATCTCCTCCCACTGGTCCTGGCCCACGTCGCCGATCAGCATGTCGCCCGTCTCGGCGTCGAACGTGAAGCGCCACGGATTGCGGAGTCCGAAGGACCAGATCTCTTCTCGCGCGCCCGCGCGGCCCACGAACGGATTGTCCGGCGGGATCGCGTAGGGGGATCCCGAGCCGACGTCGATCCGGAGGATCTTGCCCAGGAGGGTCGCGAGGTTCTGTCCGTTTCCCTGAGGATCGCCGCCGCTCCCGCCGTCGCCGAAGCCGACGTACAGGTAGCCGTCCGGGCCGAAGGTGATCCGCCCTCCGTTGTGGTTCGCGTACGGCTGGGTGACGAAGAGGATCTCGCGCTCGGTCGCGGAGGCGCTGTCCGGGTTCGAGGAGACGGTGAATTCGACGACGTGCGAGTTCCCGCTTCGATCGGTGTAGTCGACGTAGAACCGGCCGTTCATGGCGTACTGCGGATGGAACGCGAGACCCAGGAGGCCCTGCTCGCTCCCGGCGCTCACGCGGTCGCGGATGTCGAGGAAGGGCCGGGTGAGGATCCGGCCGCTCTTCGCGATCCGGATCGTCCCGGTCTTCTCCACGATGAAGACGCGCGCGGTATCCCCGGGCGGCGCCTCGAGTCCGACCGGCTGCGACAGGCCGCTCGCGAACGGCGCGGCGACGTAGTCGCCGGGCGCCGGTCCGGGGGACGTGACCGGCGCGCGCGTCTTGCCGCCGCACGACGCGGCGGCAAGGGCGAAGAGAATCAGCGGGACGGCGCGGCGGATGGAGAGGTCTCCTCGGTCCTGGGAGGTGACAGAACAGCCAGCGCGCCGCAGTCGACGCGCTGGCCGTCTACGCGTGGGAGCACGAGCGTCCTATGGGCCCGGAACTCATCCGTGGTTCCCGCGGCCGTGCTCGGGCATCCCGGCCCCTACTTCCGGGGCTGATGGCCGACGATGGATGCCGACCCATAGCTCTACGATAGCCCTGGCTAGCCAAAACGCAAGGGGAGGCGCCGGGTATCGCCTCCCCCTCTGCTAACGCACCACCCCGCCACCCGTTGCCCCACCCCCCGTTGCCCCCACACCTAATTG
>DASVDZ010000035.1:0-45836 GCA_036380835.1 Candidatus Eiseniibacteriota bacterium
GTCAACCAGGGCCGCCCCTCGAAAGAGAGGCCCGAGACTCGAGCGCAGCGGCGGAGCCGGGTAGGCACCGGCCCTTCGCCGTTCGCGCGTCCTCCCCTGGCCACTTCTCCTAGTGCAGCTTCTCCGCGAACACCTCGACGCGCGGCTTCGCCAGGCGCGCGAAGTCCTCGTACGTCATCCGAACCGCGTCCGTGTGCGTTCCCGCCTCGAAGACGATCCGCTCCTCCTGCGCGAGGGAGCGGTCGACGTAGGTGGCGAGGTCGTAGAGCCGGCCGAACGGCGGCATGGCGCCGCGGGAACAGTCCGGAAAGAGCCGGTCGAACTCATCCTCCGAAACGAGCTCCGTGGGCTTCCCGGTGATGCGGCTCAGTTTGGCGAGATCGATGCGATAGTTGGATGGCACGACGGCGAGCAGGATCTCGCCGTCGGCCCGCACGACCACGACCTTGACGTGATCGCGCCCGGGCACGTGCTCCATCGCCGCCAGCTCCTGCGCGGTGAACGCGGGCGGGTGCCGGAGCAGCTCGTAGGGAACGTTGTTCTTTTCGAGAAGGTTCAGGATTCGGGCGGGTATCGACATGGCGCACCTCCGCGGGCGGAGGACTCGCGGCGTCCGTCGAGGGGCGCGGGGCGGACGCCGACGGCCTGCCCACGACCATGGTACGCCCGGCGCGGGTGGCGCGTCCAGGTGGGTGGATGACGACGAAGCGGGGCGGGCGGCGCCGCGGGGATCAGACGGTCAGCGACTCCGGCTTGGCCGCCGCTTCGCGCCCCGGCTCGACCGCGGCGCCTTCGAGCGGCTTCCCATAGACGCGGTAGCGCTTGTAGACGACGCCTCCCATCCGCTCCATCTCGGCGCGCATCGCGCGGTTTTCCTCGAGCTCGTGGTGGCTGTCGATCAGCCGGAATCCGCCGCGCTGGGCCTCACGGATCATGGCGGCGCCGAGGAGCGCGTCGACGCCGCGGCCGCGGCAGTCCGCCCGCACGCCGCCGAGCAGGAGATCGAGCTGGCGGCTTCGGCGCATGGCCCGGAGCACGGGGAGGAAACCGAACGGGAAGAGCCTCCCGTTGGCGGCCCGAAGACCCGGCGCGAGATTCGGCATGCCGATCACGAACCCGACGACGTCCCCCTCCTTCTCAGCCACCTTCACGAAGCGGGGATCGAGGAGCGGAAGGTACTGCCGCGCCAGCTCGCGCCGCTCCTCGGGCGTCGGGGCGACGAAGCCGTAGATCCCGTCGTACGCGATGCCCATGAGGTGGAGGACCGGCTCGATGTAGGGCTTGAGCTCCCTCTTTCCGGTGAACTCGACCAGCCGGAAGGCGCTGCGCGACGTGCGCCGCTCGAGGATGCGCCGGTAGAGGTCGGGAAGCTCCTCCGGAACGTCGAGGCGATAGACGACGTAGTCGACCTCCTTCGCGTACCCGCACCCCTCGATGAGGCGCACGTAGTACTCGGGATTGAAGTACGTCGCGATGGTCGGCTCGTATTGGAATCCGTCGATCAGGAGCCCTTCGGCGTCCTGGTCGGTGTATCCCATGGGTCCGACGATCCGGTCCAGCCCCCGCCCGGCCGCCCAGCCCTCCACGTGGTCCAGGAGCGCGCGGACCACGTCGGGATCGTCGATGCATTCGAGGAACCCGAACCGCGCGTTCCGGGCACCGATCTTCTCGTTGTAGCGGCGGTTGACGATGCCCGCGATCCGGCCGACCAGGACGCCTCCGCGGCGGGCCAGGGCGAACGTCGCGTCGCAGTAGGAGCGCGCGGGATGGCGCGGGTCGAGGAAGCGACGCTGGTCGGAGAGGAGCGGGGGCACCCAGAGCGGGCGGTTCGCGTTGAGCCGCCACTCCAGCCGGACGAACTCGTTCCGGTCGGACCGGGAGGAGACCTCCTGGACCCGGACCGGCCCCGATCCACGATCGCTGGTGGGCACGATGCCCCTCCTCGAGCCGACGGGCGGGCGCCGGGCCGCGGCCCGGCGCGCCGCGCCGCGCCCGCTACTTCGCCTCGCGCGTGATCCGCATGCGATAGAACGAACGCCAGACGAACGTCATCGAGATCGCGAGAAACACGGCGAAGAGGGCGCTCGTCAGCGCCGAGCCGTGCTGGCGCGCGAGCGACACCGCGAGCTCGACGGCCAGGAGGCCGAAGAGCGTCGTGAACTTGATCACCGGGTTCATGGCGACCGACGACGTGTCCTTGAACGGGTCCCCCACCGTGTCGCCGACGACGGTGGCGGCGTGCAGCTCCGTTCCCTTCTCCTTGAAGACCACCTCGACCACCTTCTTGGCGTTGTCCCAGGCGCCGCCCGCGTTGGCCATGAAGATCGCCTGGTAGAGGCCGAAGAGCGCGATCGAGATGAGGTAGCCGACGAAGAAGAAGGGCTCGATGAACGCGAACGCCAGGGTGCCGAAGAAGACCGCGAGGAAGATGTTGAACATCCCCTTCTGCGCGTACTGCGTGCAGATCTCGACGACCTTCTTGGAGTCGGCGACGGAGGCCTTGGCCGCCCCCTCGAGCTTGATGTTCTGCTTGATGAACTCGACCGCCTTGTAGGCGCCGGCCGTGACGGCCTGGGTCGAGGCGCCGGTGAACCAGTAGATCATGGCGCCCCCGGCGATCAGCCCGAGCAGGAACGGCGCGTGGAGGAGCGAGAGGTTCGAGACGTACTCGGGCTTGAGCCCCTCGGTCAGCGCCACGATGATCGAGAAGATCATCGTCGTCGCGCCGACGACGGCGGTGCCGATCAGAACCGGCTTCGCGGTCGCCTTGAACGTGTTGCCGGCCCCGTCGTTCTCCTCGAGGTTGTGCTTGGCCCGGGCGAAGTCGACGTCGAAGCCGTACTGCGACTTGACTTGGCCCGCGAGGCCGGGGATCGACTCGATCATCGACAGCTCGTAGACCGATTGGGCGTTGTCGGTGACCGGCCCGTACGAATCGACCGCGATCGTCACCGGGCCCATGCCCAGGAACCCGAACGCCACGAGGCCGAACGCGAAGACGGCGGGCGCGATCATCAGGCTGCCGAGGCCCATCGTGCTCACGCCGTAGGCGAGCGACATGAGGGCGAGGACGGCGATGCCGAGCCAGTACGCGCTGAAGTTCCCCGCCACGAAGCCCGAGAGGATGTTGAGCGAGGCGCCGCCCTCCCGGGAGGACGTGACGATCTCGGTCACGTGCTTGGAGTTCATCGAGGTGAAGATCTTGACCAGCTCGGGGATCACGGCGCCGGCGAGCGTCCCGCACGTGATGACGGTGGAAAGCTTCCACCAGAGCGTGCCGTCGCCCAGCCCGCGGACCAGCACGAAGGAGACGAGGTAGGTCAGCGCGATCGACACGAAGGACGTCAGCCACACGAGCCGCGTGAGCGGCGCCTCGAAGTCCATCTTGTCCACCGACTGGTACTGCGCCTTCGAGAGGCCCTCGTTGATCAGGTAGGAGAGCCCGCTCGCCACGATCATCATGACGCGCATGACGAAGATCCAGACGAGGAGCTGCACCTGGACCACCGGACTCGCCACCGCGAGGAGGATGAACGTGATGAGCGCCACGCCGGTCACGCCGTAGGTCTCGAACCCGTCGGCCGACGGGCCCACCGAGTCGCCCGCGTTGTCGCCGGTGCAGTCCGCGATCACGCCCGGATTCCGGACGTCGTCCTCTTTGATCTTGAAGACGATCTTCATGAGATCCGATCCGATGTCGGCGATCTTCGTGAAGATGCCGCCCGCGATACGGAGCGCGGCGGCGCCGAGGGACTCGCCGATCGCGAAGCCGATGAAACACGCGCCCGCCATGTCCCCTGGGATGAAGAGGAGGATGATGAGCATGATCAGGAGCTCGACGGAGATGAGCGCCATTCCGATGCTCATGCCCGCCTTCAGGGGAATCGAGTAGCAAGAGAACGGCTTCCCCGAGAGCGACGCGAAGGCCGTGCGGGAATTGGCGAATGTGTTGATCCGGATCCCGAACCAGGCGACCGAGTAGCTCCCCGCCATGCCGACGAGGCTGAAGAAGAGGATCACGGCCACCTTGAACGGCGGGAATCCGCGCACGACGTTTCCGGCGGCGTCCACGCCGGTCACGGCCAGCCAGCCGAAGTAGACGAGCACGATGGCGCTGATGAAGACCCAGAGGAGCAGGAGGAACTTGCCCTGCTGGAGGAGGTAGGTCTTGCAGGTCTCGTAGATCAGCTCCGAGATCTCCAGCATGGCCTTGTGGACCGGGAGGTTCTTGAGCTCGGCATAGGTCTTGAGCCCGAATCCCAGGCCAAGCCCGCAGACGAGAAGGCCGAAGAGGAGCAGCGTGTGTCCGTTCACGCCACCCGCGAAGGAGACGGTGCGGAGGTCGGGCAGCGTGAGGTTCGCTTCGCCGCCGTGGTGCCCCCCACCCTCCTGCGCGATCGCCGCGGGAACGAACGCCCCGAACGCCGCCACGAAGAGGATCGCCGCCGCCAGCGCCGCGAGAGGACCGCGCCGCCTGATGCCGTTCATCAACGTCATGTCTACCTCACTTCGAGCTCGAGCTGTCGGTGGGGTTGGCCGCCTGGGGGGTGGCAGACGCTTCATCGCCCGGCATTTCGTGGAAAACCCCCGTAAGCCGCCGAGTTATATCAGGTTGCGGGGCGGCTGTCGAGGGGCATGGCGGAGGGGGTGAAGTCTCGGTCCTCGAACCGGTTACGGCGTCGCCTCGGGACCGGGGCGGGGAGCCCCTTCCACCCGGCGGAGGCCGCGAAGGTGCTCCCGGCCCCGTTCCATCAACGAGACGAACGCCGCCTCGTCCCCGGCCCGGACCGCCTCGCGCAACCGCTCGACCGCCCGGAGGAGGGCGTCGAGGGCCCGGCCGCCGAAGTCGTTCAGCGCCTGGATCTCGAAGTAGAGGTGCGGATTCTCGTCCGCGACGGCGCCGGCGATCCCGAGTTGCCCGTCGAACGTCGTGCTGGAGAGGCGCGCGAGCTTCGACGCGTCCTCGCCGCTCTCGGCGAGGGCCGTGAAGAAGGCGATGTTGAGCGCGTGGGAGAGGCCGAGGATCGTCGCGATGAGCCGGTCGTGCTCCTCCAAGGTCATCTCCACCTGGGTCGCCATCGTCGACGCGAAGAGCGCCCGGACCGCGGCGGTGGCCTCGGGGGAGCCCAGATCGACGAAGACGACGTGGCGTCCGGAGAGGAGCTCGGTCCCCGGCCCGAACATCGGGTGGATCGACGTCGCGCGCACCCCGGCGGCCGCGAGCGCGGCGAAGCCCGGCCGAAGCGGGCTCTTCAGGGATCCGATGTCGAAGACGATGCCCGGAGGGCGGCGCGCCGCGAGCGCCGTCAGGATCTCGTTCGAGACGCGGAGCGGCGTGGCGACGACGACGAGGTCGTGGTCGAGCGCGCCTTCGTCCCACGACGCGCGGCGCTCGAATTCGCCTCCCCGCGCGGCCGGGTCGGCGACCTCGACCACGAACCCCTGCGCCTGGAGGAAGCGCGCCATCCATCCGCCCATCTTGCCGCCCCCGCCGATGACGAGGACGCGCCGCCCCGAGCCGCCGCCCGTCGAGGCGACCTGGTCCTGCTCCTGAACGGTGAGCGACGACCGGATGAGGACGAGGAGGAGCTGCTCGGCCAGGTCGGGCGACACCCCCAGCGCCGCGGCACTCGCCCGGGCGCGGCCCAGGACCTCGCGCTCCTGGCCGAAGTCCCGCGTCGGGCGCCCCTCGCGCCGCTTCGTCTCCCCGATCTCGGCCGCCAGCGCCTGGCGGCGCGCGACGAGGGCGAGGAGGTCGCGATCCACGTCGGCGAGCGCGCGGCGGAGCGCCTCGAGGCTCACGCCGCCCACCACCGGGCGCCGGCTCCGGGGATCACAGCGCGGCCACCGCCTGCTTCCGGTTGAGCTGGAGCACGCGGACGTCCGGGTCGACGAGGACCCGCTCCGGATCGAAGGAGCAGCGGATCGCGACGGTCTTCGATTGCCCCGCCGCGAGCGTGACGCTGGCCCGCGCGTCGCGGTAGGCGGGATTCGGCACCGCCGGCTTCGTCTCGTCGCCCCGCTTCGTCTTCGCCCATCGTTCTCCCGACGTCGCCGCGATCTCGATCGGCATCGTGCCGGTGCCCCGATTCTCGACCGTCGCCGTCACCTCGTAGCCGTCCCCCCGCTTCGCCTTCCTTGCCGCGAGGAACCGGTACTCCGGCATGGCGCGGTCCTCGCACCACTGCGCGACGAACGCGTCGTAGTCCTTCGGGTCGGCGGCGTAAGGACGGAGCGCCGCGATCAGGTCCTGGAGCGCCGGGTGGTCGCGACCCGCGCTCCAGTCGCGGATGAAGGCGCGGTATCCCTCGAGCGCGCGCTCGTGCCCCAGATAGTCGTAGATCATCCAGAAGACCCACCCTCCGCGATCGTAGAGGATCGTCTCGTCCGAGGAGTGGGACCCGTCGATGTCGTACATCGGCCGCTCGTCGTCCACGCGGCGCCGGTCCGCGTAGCGCGATTCGAGCCCCCTCGCGAACTCCATGCGCGCGCGCGGGCCCCGCACCTGCTCCATGAGGAGGAGCGTCGAGAAGTGGGCCATCCCCTCGCTCAGGAAATCCGCGCCGGGACCGTTCGCCGGCGTCAGGATGTTCCCCCACCACTGATGCGCCGTCTCGTGGGCGGTGACGAGGAACGTCGCGTCGGTCTTCTCGTCGTTCCTCGTGAGGAAGCCGATGTTCTCGCTGAACGTGATGTCGGTGCCGAAGCCCTGCGCGTAGCCCGCCAGAGCGGGGAACTCGGAGAGCTTGAGCTCCCGCCACGGGTACGGCAGGAACCACTCCGAGTACCAGCGCCGCGCCGCGTCGAGCGTGCTCGACATCTCGTCCACGTTGTAGGGATGCGCCGCGTTGTAGAAGACGGTCGTCCCCTTTCCCTGCTTCACCTTCCAGCGCCCGCAGACGACGTTCAGGAGCTTCACCGGATGGTCGGTCTCCCAGACCTGGGTCCGCCAGCCGCCCTTCACGACGTCGCTCGTGCAGACGCCCACCGAGTTCAAGGTGTACGCCTCGGGCCCGGTGATCGTGACGCGGGCCGGGAACCAGGCGGTGGCCCCGTAGCCGGCCCGCGTGATCCCCTTCCAGTAGTCGCGCGGGTACTTGCGTCGCTCGGTCTTGTTGTCCTTCTCCTCGCCCACGTCTTCCATGTACCCGACCACCGGCATGAAGGAGGGGGTGAACCCGGTCAGCACGACCCCCGATGGGAGGACGAATTCGGACGTGTTGCCCCCGTTCTTCGTCACGCCGTTCGGGAAATGGCCGTCCCATGCCCAGCCGACCACGACGCTGTCCCCCCTCGCGAGCGGGTGCGGCGGCGTGAAGACGTAGAGATGGCGGCTGTCTTCGGGCGTCACGGCGGCGCCGTTCATCGTCCACTTGAGATGCTCCCAGTGGAGGCCGCCGGTCAAGGGGACGAGGGCCAGCGTGGTGTCGAGGCCGTTCACGAGCGTGAGCGTCCCCTCGCTCGAGAGCCACCTCTTCGCCGGATCGATCCTGAGCCGCACGTCCGCGCGCGCCACGTCGGGAAGCGGCGCCCCGAGCCAGGTCTTGAGATTCTTGGCCCAGTAGTCCTTCCGCGCCTTCTTGGCCGCGCCCCCCTCCATCCCCTGGCTCACCAGGAACGCAAGCGCCCCGCACGCGAGGAGCGGCACGGCCGCGGCGGGAAGGAGCCCCATGGCCGTCCGGAAGGCCGGGCCCGGCGCGAGCTGGTGCATGGTCCGGACGCCGTCGCCGCCCCGCCGTCCGAAGAGCCGAACCGCGAGGACGGTGAAGAAGAGGGCCGCGCCCAAGACCATGACGCGGTTCAGGACGAGCGCGACGCGGTCCGTCTCGAAGAATCCGAGATCGCTCCAGCGGAGGACGCCCCAGAGCGGCCAGTTGCCGGCCCAGCTGATCTTCCCCGAGAGCGCGCGATAGCCGGTCGCGACGAGCGCTCCGAGCCCCAGCGCGTACGCGGCGTACCGGTTCCCCACGGCGGCGTAGACCGCCGAGACGAACGCCGTCCACGCGAGGAACGTGGGAACGAGCAGGAGCCCCCAGACGAGCACGTAGGGCCCGATCGCGAAGGGGACCCGCCCCTGCACCACGAGCGCGATCGCGCACGCGAGGAGCGAAGCGAGGAGCACGACCCACGCGACGACGCTGTTCGCCAGGGCCTTCCCGAACAGGAACGCGCCGGTGCGCACCGGGGTCGCGTAGAGGATCGACGAGAGCCCGTTGGCCCGCTCCCGCTCGAGCGACTCGACCGTGTAGAAGAGCAGGAGGAGGCAGATCAGGACCGACGCCTGATTCGCCACCTGGACCGCCGTGATGCCGGGGGTCAGGAGGACCGGCGTGTCGAAGGCGCCGATCGCGAGGAGCGCGTTCCCGAGGACCTGGAGGAGGATCAGCGGGATGAAGATGTAGAGCCCCGCCTGCCGGAGGAGCTCGTGCAGCTCGACGCGCGCGACCAGGGCCGTGCCGCGGAAGAACGACGGCGCCCCGCTCTTCATGCCGAGCGGGGCGAGCGACGCCTCGATGGCCGCCGCCGTCCGTTCGGGGAGTCGCGCGGCGGCCTCGGCGGCGGCTCGGGCGCCGTCCGCCCGCTTCACGGCCTTCCCCCGCCGCGACGCCGCCACGGAGCGCTGCGTGAGGAGGACGCCGCCCACGCCGAGGAGGAGGAGCCACGCGCGGTTGAGCCAGAAGAGCGCGTCGTAGGGGACGGGGCTCTTGTTGTAGAACGCGACGCCCCGATCCACCTTGAGGTGCGTCTCGTTCAGCCACCGGTAGCCCGACGGCTCGACGAGCTGGAGGAGCTTGTTGATCCTCGGGTCGAGCCACGAGGGAGACCAGGTCCAGAGGAAGAACCCGCAGAGGAGGAGCGCCGCGACCGGAAGCACGAAGACGAGCACCGGATTCCGCGTCTTCTCGCCGACCAGGAGGGAGACGCCGGCGAAGAAGATGAAGAACGGGAGCCCGATCAGGAGCGCGGGTCTCAGGTAGTTCTCCGCCGCGAAGGGGCCGCGGATCTCCTGCGCGCTCCCGTTCGGGACCACGTGGTTGAAGAACGCTGCGGCCGCGGCCTGGAGGAGGAGGAGGACGGCGAAGCCCGCGAGGATCGCCAGGGTGCGTCCCCAGACGTACTCGCCCGCGGTCAGCGGCGTCGCGTGCAGGATGACGTCCACCTTCGTCTCGCGATCGCGGAGGAGGGTCAGCCCCGCCGCCGCCGCGAGGAAGAAGGCGTAGAAGAGGAGCGTGAGGTAGGTCATCGTCTGCGTCTGGGCGAATTCGGACGTGATCCAAGCCTTCGTCCCGCCGACCGAGCTGTCGCCGGAGGAGATCGACATCTGGCCGCTCGAGAGGCCGTACGAGGTCAGCACGATGATCAGCGCCAGCATGATGAAGAGCGGGCGCCGGAAGGAGTGCCCGAACTCCGCGCCGAACGTGGCCCCCAATCGGCGGAGGGTCATGCGCGCACCTCCGCGCCCTCCGGGAGCGCGCCCAGGCGCATCAGCACGAGATAGGCGTCTTCCAGCGTGACCGCCGCGCGCTCGAACCCGCGCGGCGGCGCCCCGTCCGGCTCGTAGAGGCGGGCCCGGTTTCGCCCCTCGACGAGCACGACCTGTGTCACGGTGCGCGCGGCCTGGAGCGCCGGGAGATCCGCGGGACCGACGGTCCCCTCGTACATGCACCCCTCGATCGAGGCGCGCGCCTCGGCCGGCGTCGTGACCGCCAGGAGCCGGCCCGATCGGATCACGGCGAACCGGGGGCAGAGGACGGCGACGTCCTCCACGATGTGGGTCGAGAGGAGCACGATGCGGTCGGCCGCCAGCTCGGAGAGGAGCTGGTAGAAGCGGAGACGTTCTTCGGGGTCGAGCCCCGCGGTCGGCTCGTCGACGATGATGAGGCGCGGGTCCCCGGCGATCGCCTGGGCGATGCCCAGGCGCTGGCGCATGCCGCCCGAATAGCCCTTCACGGCGCGCTTGGCGGCGAACGTCAGGTTCACCCGCTCGAGTAGATCGGCGACCAGCTTGCGGCGGCCGCCCGGCGCGGCGACGCCCTTGAGGTCGAGCAGGTGCGAGAGCATCGCCTCGCCCGTCAGGTGCGGATAGAACCCGAACTCCTGCGGCAGGTAGCCGAGGCGGGGCCAGAGGCGGTCGGGGCGGCGCACGATGTCCTCGCCGTCGAGCGTGACGGTTCCCGACGTCGGCTCGAGGAGTCCGGCGAGGATCCGCATGAAGGTCGACTTCCCCGCGCCGTTCGGGCCGAGGAGCCCGACCATCCCGGGGGCGACGTCGAGATCGATGCCGTTCAACGCGGTGACGGGACCGGGATAGACCTTGATCAGACCGCGGGCTAGGAGCATGCGATTCCCCTTGGAACGTGGAATGAGAAGACCGGGCGTCGCGAAGTATACGCGCGCCCGGTCGGTCGGGTTTCCGATTCGATGAGAGGAGCGGCGGCCGCTAGCGCCCCATCGCGGGGGTCGCGCCGCGGGTCGCCGGGCGCTCCACGTTGTGATCGCGCCCCGATCCCACCGACACGAGGCGGATCGGGACCTGCGCCAGCTCCTCGAGGCGGTCGAGGTAGCGCCGCGCCTCGGGCGGCAGATCCTCCCAATGGCGCGCGTCTCCCGTCGGGGCCTTCCAACCCCGGAACGTCTCGTAGACCGGCTTCGCCTCGTTCAACTCCGCCAGCGATTCGGGCATCTCCGAGACCTTCCGCCCTCCGATCGTGTAATGCGTGGCGATCTGGATCTCGTCCAAGGCGTCGAGCACGTCGAGCTTGGTGATGACGAGCTGGGTGAGCCCGTTCACGCGCGCCGCGAGCCGGATCGCGACGCCGTCGAACCACCCGCAGCGACGCGGCCGGCCCGTGGTGGCGCCGAATTCCCGACCCTCCTCGCGGAGGAGCGACGCGAGCTTGCCCGAAAGCTCCGACGGAAACGGCCCGTTCCCGACCCGCGTGGCGTACGCCTTGGCGACGCCGATCACCTCGTCGATCCGGGTGGGGCCGATCCCGACGCCGGTGCAGGCGCCGCCCGCCACCGCGCTCGAGGAGGTCACGTAGGGATACGTGCCGTGGTCGAGGTCGAGATGGGTCCCCTGCGCGCCCTCGAGGAGGATGTTCTTGCCCGCCTGGAGCGCCTCGTGGACGGCAAGCGACACGTTCACCGTGATCGGCCGGAGCCGCTCGGCGTCCTCGGCGGCCCGCGCGAGCACGATCTCCGTCGGCTCCATGGCCACGTCCTTCCCGACCAGGCGGAGCGTCCGATTCCGGAGCTGGAGGATGCGTTCCTCGCGGATCGCCGGATCGAGGAGGTCGGCGACGCGGAGCCCGACGCGTCCGGCCTTGTCGGTGTAGGCCGGCCCGATGCCGCGCCCGGTCGTGCCGATCGGGGACGCCCCGATGCCCGATTCGCCGTGCTTCTCGATCACCCGGTGATCCGAGAGGATGACGTGGGCCGAGGCCGAGACGAAGAGCCGCCCCTCGACGTCGATCCCCTCACGGGCGAGCGACGCGCGCTCCGCCTCCAGCGCGGCCGGATCGATCACGACGCCGTTCCCGATGTAGCAGCGCGTGCGCGGCCGGAGGATGCCGGACGGGATGAGGTGGAGGACGAACTGCTTCTCCCCGAAACAGACGGTGTGGCCGGCGTTGGGACCGCCTTGATACCGGGCGACGACGTCGGCCTCCTGGCTCAGCAGGTCGACGATCTTCCCCTTGCCTTCATCACCCCACTGGGCGCCAATGATCACGCGAACGGACATCGGACGTCGCTCCTCCAAAACGAAAAGACCGCGGGCGTGAGCCTCGCGGTGAGTGTTTTCGGCCCAAGCCAATCTACGCTACCAGAGGCGCGCCGGGGGCGTCAACCGGCCAGCGCGCGACCATGGCGCGCTACGGGAGGTCGCCGCCATTCTTCCGGAAGATCGCCTGGAACGCCTCCAACGCCTGGTCCAGGCTCTCGACCACGGGCGCGTCGGGGAGATGGTCCCGGAGCGCCTGCACGGGGCGGTAGAGGACCGGATGGTCCGCCGTCTGGAGCAGCGTGAGGTCGTTCAGGCTGTCCCCCATGCCGATCACTTGGAACCCCGCGCTCCTCATCCCCTCGATCACCATCGCCTTCCGTCCGCGGATCCGGAGCTTCCACCCCACGATGCGTCCCGTCGCGTCCACCTCGAAACGGTTGGCGAAGAGGTTGAACCCTCCGAGGCGCTCCACCATCGGCTCCGCGAACTCGTGGAACGTGTCGGAGATGATCATGACCTGGCAGTGGCGGCGGATCCGTTTCAGGAACTCGTGGGAGCCGAGGTAGGGCGGCACCTTGTGAGCGACCGCCTGCACGCGGGCGAGCGTGACCCCGGCCCGGTCGAGCGCGGCCACGCGGCGGCGCATCAGTTCCTCGAAGTCGCCCGTGTCGCGCGTGGTGAGGTGGAGATCGGCGAGGCCGAATTCCTCGCCCAGGTAGGGCCAGATCTCGGGCGCGAGCACGCCCTCGAGGTCGATCGCGGCGATCATGAGGCGGCGATCGTATCACGCCGCGGCCGGCAACAGAGAGGGGGAGGCGCTTGGAGCCGCCTCCCCCAGGTCCTCCGGTGGGCTGTTTGGATTAGCCAGGCCGCACCAGGCTAGAGCGCGCTAGGCGAAGTCCTAGCTACAGCCACCTCCGCTGATCCTACTGCCGCTACATTCGTGCAATGGACCACCTCCTTTCCGCGATGAAACGATGCTCATGGAGGGAGGAGGCGCCTGTCAACGGGAATCAGCGGCCATGGCCGCGAGCAGGAGCCGGACGATCTCCTCCCCCACCGCCTCCTGGGCCTCCACCGTGGCGGCGCCGATGTGGGGGGTCGAGACGACGTTCGGCAGGGACACGAGCGCCCGGTCCGCCGGCGGTTCCTCGGCGAAGACGTCGAACGCGGCCCCGCCCAGGGCGCCGCTCCTTAGCGCCGCGAGGAGCGCCACCTCGTCCACGAGGCCGCCGCGCGCGGCGTTCACGAGCACCGCCCCCTTCGGCATGCGCGCGATCCGTCCCGCGTCGATCATGCCGCGGGTCTGGGGCGTCATCGGCGCGTGGAGGGTCACCACGTCGGCGCGGGCGAGGAGCGCGTCGAGCGCGAGCGGCTCGACGCCGATCGCGCGCGCCTCGGCGTCGGGGACGAGCGGATCGTGCCCGACGCAGGCCATCTCGAACGCCTTGGCCCGGGCCGCGACGGCGCGGCCGATCTTCCCCAGGCCGACGATGCCGATCGTCTTCCCGCGCAGCTCGCGCCCCTTGAACCGCGACTTCTCCCACCCGCCGCCGCGCATGGAGGCGTCGGCCGCGGGAATCTGCCGGAAGAGACCGATCAGGAGACCGAAGACGAGCTCGGCCACGGCCACGGCGTTGGCGCCCGGCACGTTGAGCACCGCGATGCCGCGCTCCTTGGCGGCCGCCACGTCGATATTGTCGAGGCCGGCGCCGGCCCGGGCGATCCAGCGGAGGCGGGACGCCCCTCCGATCAGACGGCGCGTCACCTGCGTCGCGCCGCGAACGATCCAGGCGTCTTGGTCCCGGACGAGCGGCAGGAGCGCGTCCTCCGAGAGGCCCCTCACCTCCTCCACCGCGACGCCCGGAGCCGTCCGGAGCGCGGCCAGAGCCGAGGCGGAAAGGGGGTCCGAGACCAGGACGCGCCGCTCGCTCATCGGGACGGCTCGAGGCGGCCGGTCAGGCGACCGTCGCCGCGGAGCCCGCGGCGTGGGCGAACGAGGCCTGCGCGGCGCGGACGGCCGTGCCCGGCTCCGCGCGGTGGCCGTGGTCCGCGAGGGCCGACTCGAAGGCGCCCACGAGACGGAGGATGTCCCCCTGGTCGTAGTGGCCGATGTGCCCGAGGCGGAACAGCTTTCCCTTGAGCTGGTCCTGCCCGCCGGCGATCTTGACGCCGTAACGCTGCTCCATCGTCTTCACGACCGCGCCGCCGTCGAGGCCCGCGGGCACGGCGACCGCCGTCACCGCGTTCGAGGGAACCTCGGCGAAGAGCGGGAGCTGGAGCGCCCGGACCGCCGCGCGCGTCGCGTCGGCGTTCCGCTCGTGGCGCGCGAAGACGTTCGCGCGCCCCTCCCGGGCCATCAACGAGGCCGCGGCGTGCGACGCGAGCACGAGCGAGATCGCCGGCGTGAAGGGCGTGTCGCCCTTCAGGAGCGCCGCGCGCGCCTTCACGAGGTTGAAGTAGAAGCGAGGCAGGAGCGCCTTCTCCGCCGCCTCCCACGCCCGGGGGCCGTACGCCACGTAGCCCAGCCCCGGCGGGATCATCATCCCCTTCTGCGAGCCCCAGACCACGCCGTCCAGCTCGGAGGCGTCGAAGTGCAGGTCGTAGACGCCGAACGACGTGACGGCGTCGATCACGGTCAGGACGCCGCGCGCGCGAGCCGCCCTCGCGAACTCGTGCACGGGGAAGAGGGCGCCGGTCGAGGTCTCGCTGTGCGTGACGAAGAGCGCCTTGGCCTTGGGATGGGCCGCGAGCGCCGACTCGACCTCCTCGACGGTGGCCACGCGCCCCCACGCCACGCTCACGGTGTGGGCGGCGACGCCGTACGCCTGGCAGATCGTCCTCCAGCGAGCGCCGAACTTGCCGCCCTCGACGACGATCGCCTCGTCCCCGGGCGAGAGGAGATTGACGGCGGCGGCCTCCATGGCCCCGGAACCGGAACAGGCGAGCGTGAGGATCGGCTGCTGCGTCCCCAGGTGTTCGGCGAGGAGGCGGGTCGCCTCGAGGAAGAACGCCCGGTACTCGTCGGTGCGGTGGTGGATGATCGGCCGGGCCATCGCCGCGAGCACCTCGGGGGGAAGCTCGGTCGGCCCCGGCGTGAAGAGAACGCGCTTCATGGACGGCACCTCGTGCGAAGGAGGAACGGTTCCGGGAAGGAGCGCCTCAGTGCGCGTACGCCTGCTGCTTGTCGTCCGGCTCGTGGGACACGATGCGGTGCGATCCGCCCGGGTTCAGGGCGATGTCGAGCACCTCGTCCATCGTCTCCACGAGGCGGAACTCGACGCCCTGCTTCACGTAGTCGGGCAGTTCCTTGAGGTCCTTCTCGTTCTGCTTGGGGATGACGACGATCTTGACCCCGGCGCGCGTGGCCGCGACGACCTTCTCGTTCAAGCCACCGATCGGGAGCACGTTCCCGAGGAGCGTGATCTCGCCCGTCATCGCGACGTCCTCGCGCGTGGGAACCCCGGTCAGCGCCGAGACCATCGCGGTCGCCATCGTGATGCCCGCGGAAGGGCCGTCCTTGGGGATCGCCCCCTCCGGCAGGTGGACGTGGAGATCGATCTCCTTGTAGAACTTCTTGTCGAGCCCGAGCGCGGCCGCGCGCGAGCGGATGTAGGAGAGCGCCGCCTGGCCCGATTCCCGCATGGTCTCGCCGAGCTTACCGGTCATGTTGAGCACGCCGGAGCCGCTGAGCACGCTCACCTCGACGTTCAGGAGCTCGCCGCCCACCTCGGTCCACGCGAGCCCCGTCGCCACGCCGATGCGCGAGCGGCGCTCGATCTGGCTCTCGAGGAACTTCGGCACGCCGAGGAACGATCCGACGTTCGCCGCGGTCACGCGCACCGCGTGCGGCTTCTTGGCCATGGCCTTCTTCTTGGCCGCCTTCCGGCAGATCGCCGCAATCTCGCGCTCCAGGTTCCGGACGCCCGCCTCGCGCGTGTACTGCCCGGTGACCGCGCGGAGCGCGGCGTCGGTGATCTTGAGGTCGCCCGGCCCGAGGCCGTGGGCCTTGAGCTCCTTCGGAATCAGGAATTCCTTCGCGATCCGGACCTTCTCGAACTCGAGATACCCGGGGAGCCGCACGATCTCCATGCGGTCCTGGAGCGCCCCGGGAATCGAATAGAGCGTGTTCGCGGTGGTGATGAACATGACCTGGGAGAGGTCGAAGTCGACCTCCAGGTAGTGGTCGTTGAACGCGTGGTTCTGCTCCGGGTCGAGGACCTCGAGGAGCGCCGACGCCGGGTCGCCCCGGAAATCGGTGCCGAGCTTGTCGATCTCGTCGAGGAGGAGGACCGGGTTCCGCGAGCCGGCCTTCTTCATGGCCTGGACGATCCGTCCCGGCATCGAGCCGATGTACGTGCGCCGGTGGCCGCGGATCTCCGCCTCGTCGCGCACGCCGCCGAGCGACATGCGCGCGAACTTCCGCCCCAGCGCGCGGGCGATCGACTTGCCGAGCGACGTCTTGCCCACCCCCGGTGGCCCGACGAAGCAGAGGATCGGCCCCTTCAGGCTCCCCGACAGCTTCATCACCGCGAGGTACTCGAGGATCCGTTCCTTCACCTTCTGGAGCCCGTAGTGGTCCTCGTTCAGGATCTTCTCGACCGCCTTGATGTCGCCGTTGTCCTCCGTCATGACGCTCCACGGGAGCGACACGAGCCAGTCGATGTAGTTCCGGACGACCGTCGCCTCGGGGCTCATGAAGGACATCTTGCCGAGCTTGTCCAGCTCCTTCATGGCCTTCTCGTGGACGTCCTTCGGCATCTTCGCCTTCTTGACCTGCTGGATCAGCTCGTCGATCTCGTTGCTGAACTCGCTCGCGTAGCCCAGCTCCTTGCGGATCGCCTTGAGCTGCTCGTTGAGATAGAACTCCTTCTGGTTCTTGGTCACCTGGCTCCGCACCTGACCCTCGATTTTCCGCTCGAGCTTCAGGATCTCGAGCTCGCTCGCGAAGGTCTTGGAGAGGAGGCGGAAGCGCTCGACCAGGTCGTCCTGCTCGAGGATCTGCTGCTTGACGCCGACCTTGAGCAGGAGGTGCGACGCGACCGTGTAGGAGAGGAGCACGGGGTTCGTGATGTTGTTCGCGGTGGCCAGCACCTCGTCCGGCACGCGCCGGTTCAGGTGGACGTAGTCGTTGAACGACGCCAGCACGTTCCGGATCAGGGCCTCGAGCTGGGCGTCGGGCTTGGTCTCGTCCTGGAGCACGGCGACCGAGGCCGACATGGAATCCTGCGTCGTGAAGAACTTCTTCGCCCGCCCGCGCGCGATCCCCTCGACGAGGACGCGCATCGTCCCGTCGGGGAGGCGGAAGAGCTGGAGCACGCGCACGATCGTTCCGACGCGGTAGAGGTCCTTCGCCGCGGGATCGGCCACCTCGGGCCGACGCTGGGCCAGCACGAAGACGACGCGGTCCTTCTGGACCGCCGCCTCGATGGCGTTGACGGACGCGACCCGGCCCACGAGGAGCGGGATGGTCATGTACGGATAGATGACGACGTCGCGAAGCGGGAGAAGCGGGATCTTGTCCCGGATCTCGAACACCTCGCCGTCGCGTTCGATGCGGATCATGGGTTTCCTTCGCTTGACGGATTTCCTGGGAACGGCGGGTTTGGTGGCGATGTCAGGCTTCCTTGCGGCGGCGATCTCCGCGATGGGCCAGGATCGGCTCCGCTTTCTTCTCGATGACCTCGCGCGTGATCGTGCAGCCGACCACCTCGAGCCGCGAGGGAATCTCGTACATGAGGTCGAGCATCGCCTCCTCGAGCACCGCGCGGAGGCCGCGCGCGCCGGTGCCCCGCTTCAGGGCGAGCTCGGCGACCGCCTCCAGTCCGTCCTCGGTGAACTCGAGCTTCACCCCCTCCATCTCGAAGAACTTCTGGTACTGCTTGGTGATCGCGTTCTTCGGCTTGGTGAGGATGTCGACGAGCGACGACTTGCTCAGGGAATCGAGGGCGCCGATCACCGGCAGGCGGCCCACCAGCTCCGGGATGAGCCCGTAGCGCAGCAGGTCCTCCGGCTCCACGAGCGAGAGCATCTCGCCCAGGTTGCGGTCCTTCCGGCTCTGGATCGTCGCGCCGAAGCCCATCGACTTCTCGCTCACGCGGCGCTCCACGACCTTCTCCAGGCCCTCGAACGCCCCGCCGCAGATGAAGAGGATGTCCTTCGTGTTCACCTCGATGTACTTCTGCTGCGGGTGCTTCCGCCCGCCCTGCGGCGGGACGTTGGCGACGGTGCCCTCGAGGATCTTGAGGAGCGCCTGCTGCACGCCCTCCCCCGAGACGTCGCGCGTGATCGACGGGTTCTCCGACTTGCGCGAGATCTTGTCGAGCTCGTCGATGTAGACGATGCCGTGCTCCGCGTTGACGACGTTGAAATCGGTCGCCTGGAGGAGCCGGACCAGGATGTTCTCCACGTCCTCGCCTACGTAGCCGGCCTCGGTGAGGCAGGTGGCGTCCACGATCGCGAACGGCACCTTGAGGATCCGCGCCAGGGTCCGCGCCAGGAGGGTTTTCCCGGTGCCGGTCGGGCCGATCAGGAGGATGTTCGACTTCTCCAGCTCCACGTCCTCGACCGCGCCGCCCGAATAGATCCGCTTGTAGTGGTTGTAGACCGCGACCGAGAGCGTCTTCTTGGCGCGGTCCTGCCCCACCACGTAGTCGTCGAGCACCTTCTTGATCTCGGCCGGCTTCGGGAGCGATCCCTTGGGAACGCCGGCGGCGTGATCGGTCTCGCCCTCGAGGATGTCGTTGCAGAGCTTCACGCACTCGCTGCAGATGTAGACGGAGGGGCCGGAGACGAGGCGGCTGACCTCGTCCTGGCCGCGGCCGCAGAAGCTGCAGCGAATCGGGTGCGGCGAATGGACGCGTTTCTTCATGGGCGCGGGCTCTAGCCGACCGGAATCGGCTCGGGCTTCTTCTCCTTGGTTTCCATCTTGTGAATGACCTTGTCCACGATCCCGTACGTCTGGGCTTCCTCCGCCGACATGAAGAAGTTCCGGTCGGTGTCCTTTTCGATCTTGAGCGTGTCCTGGCCCGAGTGCCGCACCAGGATCTTGTTCAACTCGGTCCGAAGCGTGAGGATCTCCTTCGTGTAGATCTCGATGTCGGTCGCCTGGCCCTGGCTGCCCCCGAGCGGTTGGTGGATCATGATCCGTGAATGCGGAAGCGCCGAGCGCTTTCCGTGCGCGCCGGCCGCCAGGAGGAGCGCCGCCATGCTGGCCGCCTGGCCCATGCAGATCGTCGCCACGTCGGGCTTGATGAACTGCATCGTGTCGTAGATGGCGAGCCCCGCCGACACGACGCCGCCCGGCGAGTTGATGTACAGGTTCACGTCCCGATCCGGGTCTTCCGACTCGAGGAACAGGAGCTGGGCGATGACCAGGTTGGCCACCACGTCGTCGATCGGCGTTCCGATGAAGATGATCCGGTCCTTGAGCAGCCGTGAGAAGATGTCGTAGGCCCTCTCCCCGCGCCCGCTCTGCTCCACCACGATCGGTACCAGCGACATATCGGGTTCCCTCCTCACCCCTCTTGAATCGGGAGAAACGTCCGCCTTCTTAAGGCGTTACGATCAAGGACTTGGGCCGCGCCCGATCCCGGATCAGGGCCAGCGCGCGCCGTTCCGCCAAGTGCGCCCGGGCCCGATCCCGCTGGGCCGCATTGCGCAGCAATCGTTCCAACTCGGGGGGATTCAGCTCCCCTTCCCCCGCCCCCTTCAGGGCCTCGTCGATCTCCTCCTCGGAGACGACCACCCCCTCGGCGCGGATGATCGCGTCGAGGAGCAGGTCCCGCTTGAGCCGCCGCTCCGCCAGCGGCCGGTACTCGCTCCGGAAACGGGCCGACTCCTCGTCGCTCAGCTCGCGGCTTTCGCGGTTTAGACGCTGAAGCAGCTCGTCCAGATACTCACCGATCATCCCGGCGGGGAGCTCGAACGGATTTCGCTCGATGATCTGGTCGATGAGCGCCTCGTCCTGCTCGCGCTCCCGCTTGAGCCGGCCCTCGCTCTCCAGATTGAGCCGGATCCGGGCCCTGAGCTCCGCCATGTCGCGCATTCCGGCCACCTCGGCGGCGAAGGCGTCGTCCAGCTCGCGCTCGCGGCGCTCCCTGACTCCCTTCACCTGTACGGCAAATGTCGCGTTCCGTCCCCGGAGTTCCTCGTTTCCGAAGTCGCCCGGGTAGGCGACCGTGAACTGGAGGCTCTCGCCGGCCTTCTTTCCCCGGAGGTTCTCCCTGAACTCCGGGAGGAGGCCCTCGGCGCCGAGCTCGATCATCGCGTCCACCTGCTCGGTCTTCCGGATCGGCTTTCCCTTCGCGTTCAACCGGACGTAGTCGACCACGATCGCGTCCGACTCGGTGGCCGGGCGATCGACGTCGATCCACTGGACGGCTCGCCGCCTCAGGTCCTCGATCGCGCGGTCGATCTCCTCGTCGCCCACCTCGACTTCGCCCATGGGAAGCTCCAAACCGAAATAATCCCTTGGGGTTATCTCGGGGCGCACCTCCACCGTGGCCTCGAACGTCAGCGGCTTCCCCTTGTCGAAGGAGATCTTCTCGATCGAAGGGTAGCTCAGCGGCGATAGCTTGGCGTCGCGGACCGCCGACTCGTAGGAGCGCTTCACCGCTCGCTCCAGCACCTCGTGCTCCAGCGAGTGGCCGAACTGCGCCTCGAGCACCGTGCGCGGCACCTTCCCCTTCCGGAAGCCGGGCAGCGCGGCGCGCTTCTGGTAGTCGGCGATGACCGCCTGGTAATCGGCGTCCAGCTCCTCCGCCGGCACCTCGATGGTGAGCACCTTTTGCCAGACTCCCGTGTCGCGAATGTCGACCTTCAAGCCTTGCTTCCTCCGAGCGAGCGTGGTGCGAGAGGGGGGAGTCGAACCCCCACGAGTTTCCCCACGGGATCCTAAATCCCGCGCGTCTGCCAGTTCCGCCACTCTCGCAAAGCGGACTGACCCATGATCCTACCAGCGAAGTGCTTGTCGCTCAAGAGGATTGGTACGGCCGCGACGGGCTGCTTCGGGACCCCGGGAGGGGCTACTTCCGGGCCCCCGGGAGGAGCGCTTCGACCACCCGGGCGACCACCTCGTAGCGCCCGAAGGAGGGCATGAGGTACGCCCCTTCCACCAGCGCGCGGGCCTCCAGGAGGAGCTTCCGGCACATTTCGATGCCGACCTCGATCCCGCGATCCCCCGCGTCCCGCATGGCCTGGCGCGCCGGCTCCGGGATCACGATGCCCGGCACCTCGTTGTGCAGGAACTCGGCGTGGCGATGGCTCTGGAGCGGCAGGAGGCCGAGAAGGACCGGAACGCGGGACGTCCCGGCGGCTTCGAGGAATCGGATGAGCGTTCCGAGCTCGTAGAGCGGCTGCGTCATCGCGAATTCGGCGCCCGCCTCGATCTTCTTCCGGAAGCGATCGATCTCCACGTCGAAGTTCTCCGCCGTCGGATTCACCGCACACCCGATCACGAAGCGCGTCGGCTCGCCGATCGAATTGCCGCCGAGATCGACCCCCGCGTTCAGCCGTTTCAGGATTCGGATCAGGCCGATCGAGTCGACATCGAACACGGCGGTCGTGTTCGGATAGTCGCCCGCGCGCGGCGGATCGCCGGTCAGGGCGAGGATGTTCCGGATGCCGAGCGCGTGCGCCCCCATGAGGTCGGACTGGATTCCCATGAGGTTCCGGTCGCGGCACGTGAAGTGGAGGATCGTCTCGATGCCGATCTGGCTCGTGATCATCGACGCGAGCGCGATCGAGGACATCCGGACGCGCGCCATCGGGCTGTCGGCCACGTTGATCGTGTCGGCGCCGGCGGCCTTGAGGAGTTGCGCCCCCTCGATCATCTTCTTCGGGCGGATGCCGCGCGGCGGATCGACCTCGACGCTGACCACGAATTCCCGCGCCGCGAGCTTCCGCGCGAGGAGGGTGCGCTTCGCCGGATCCTCCGACGCGGGCGCCTCCTCCACGGCGGCGGCGCGCTCCTGGGCCACGGCGGCGTCCGCGGCGGCGACCTCCGCCGCGCGCGCGCCCGGCACCCGGGTCGCCAGCGCGACGCGCATGCGGCGGATGTGGGCGGGCGTCGTGCCGCAGCAGCCGCCGATCAGCCGGGCGCCGGCGTCGGCGAACCGAGCGGCGCACTCCGCGAGGTACTCGGGGGACGAGAGGTAGAGGAACCGGCCGTTCACGTAGCGGGGGAGCCCCGCGTTCGGCATCACCGAGATGGGGAGATCGGTCCTCCGGCGGAAGCGCTCGACGATCTCGAGCAGCTTCTGGGGCCCGACGCTGCAGTTCGCGCCGATCACGTCGACCCCGTGCCCGAGGACGGCGCGCACCACGTCCTCCGGATACGCCCCGTGGAGCGTCCTTCCGTCCTCCGTGAACGTCATCTCGAGCACGAGCGGAAGATCGGCCGTCACGCTCCGCACGGCCTCCGCCGCGAGGAGCGCCTCCGCGACGTCGGTCTGCGTCTCGATCAGCATCAGGTCGACGCCGCCCTCGACGAGCCCCTCCGCCTGCTCGCGGTAGGCGGCGAGCGCTTCGTCGCGCGGGATGGTGCCGATCGGGGCGACCGGTTTCCCGAGCGGGCCCATCGCGCCCGCCACGAAGACCGTCTCGCCCACCTCCTCGCGCGCGTTCCGGGCGATCTGCGCGCCGGCGCGCGCGATGCGCCGCGGCGCGTCGGGAACGCCGTGCGCGAGGAGCCGGAATCGGTTCGCGCCGAAGGTGTTGGTCTCGATCACCTCCGCCCCGGCGCGGATGTACTCCCTGTGGACCGCTTGCACGAGCGCCGGATCGGTGAGATTCAGTTGATCGAACGAGCGGTCGAAGGGGATCCCCTTCTCGTAGAGAAAGGTCCCCATGGCGCCGTCGGCCAACACCACGCCTTGGCTCAAACGCGCGAGAAACGGATGCCGGGAGCGCGTGCCCGCCTCTTCCACCATGGGCGCCATCGTACTATACTGCCCCGCTCGTCGCGCCGTTCAATTCGAGGAGGAACGAGTGAACGTCCTGGTCTTCGTGAAGCAGGTGCCGGACACCGAGACGCGCGTCCAGATCCAGGGCGGGCAGGTGGACGTGTCGAGCGTGAAGTGGGTGGCGAACCCGTACGACGAGTTCGCCGTCGAGGAGGCGCTCCGGATCCGCGAGCGGCTCGGCGGCGGCCAGGTGACGGTCGTGAGTCTGGGCTCCGACCGGGTGAAGGAGGCGATCAAGTACGCTCTCTCGCTCGGCGCGGACGAGGGGATCCACGTGAAGGGGGACGACGTGGCGCTCTGGGACCCGACGAGCGTCTCGACGGTCCTCGCGGCGGCGGCGAAGAAGATCGGCTTCGACCTGATCCTGACCGGCAAGCAGGGCGTGGACAACGACTGGTCGCAGGCCGGGATCATGCTGGCCGAACGGCTCGACCTGCCCCACGTCTCGGTGGTCGTCCATCTGGAGTTGGACCCGGCCGCGAAGAAGGGCCGGGCGAAGCGCGAGGTCGAGGGGGGCGCGGAGACCGTGGAGTTCGATCTCCCCGCCCTCATCACCGCGCAGAAGGGGCTGAACGAGCCGCGCTACGCTTCGCTCAAGGGAATCATGGCCGTGAAGAAGAAGACGATCCCGGAGTGGACGCTCGCCGACCTGGGCGTCGACGCGGCCGCGGTCGGCGCCGCGTCGGCGGCGGTCCGGTTCGTCGAGATCGCGCTGCCGCCGCCGCGCACCGCGGGGAGGATCCTCGAGGGCGAACCGGCCGAGACCGCGAGGGAGCTGGTACGGCTCCTCCGCGAGGAAGCGAAGGTGATCTGATGGCGAAGCCGATCGCCGTCGTCGCGGAGCAGAAGGACGGGGTCATCCGGAAGATCACTCTCGAGATCCTGACCGAGGCGAAGCGCCTCGCCACGGACGCCGGGGGCGCGCCGGTCGCGGCGATCCTGATCGGCGCCGCGAACGCGGGCGAGGCGGACCGCCTGGCGCAGCACGGCGCCGACACCGTCGTTCACGTGACGGGCGAGGCGCTCGCGCGCTACGCGCCCGAGGCCTACGCCGAGGCGGTGAAACAGGCGGTCGCCGCGATCGGCCCCGACGCGCTCCTCTTCGGCGCCACCGCGCTCGGCCGGGACCTCTCCCCGCGGGCCGCCGCGCGGCTCGGCGTCGGGCTCGCCTCCGACTGCGTCGGCTTCGAGTGGAAGGACGGCGGGCTGGTCGCGCGCCGTCCGATCTTCGCGGGGAAGGCGTTCGCCAAGGTGGCGTTCGGCGCCGCCCGGCCCCAGGCCGCGTCGGTCCGGCCCAACACGTTCCCCGTCGGGCCGCCGGACGCTTCGCGGAGCGCCGCGGTCACCGCGATCGCGCTCGCCGACGTGAAGGTCCGCGCGCGCGTCGTCGCGATGGAAGCCTCCGAGGGGGAAATGGCCGATCTGACCGAGGCCGACGTGATCGTGAGCGGCGGGCGCGCGATGGGCGGCCCCGACAACTTCGATCTCCTTCGCAAGCTCTGCAAGCCGCTCCGCGCCACGCTCGGCGCCTCGCGCGCCGCGGTCGACGCCGGATGGATCGACCACAGCTACCAGGTCGGCCAGACCGGCAAGGTCGTGAATCCCACGCTCTACTTCGCGATCGGGATCTCCGGCGCCATCCAGCACCTCGCGGGCATGTCCTCCTCGCGGACGATCGTCGCCATCAACAAGGACAAGGACGCGCCCATCTTCAAGATAGCGTCGTACGGCATCGTCGGCGACCTCTATCAGATCGTGCCGGCGTTGACCGAGGAGCTCACGAAGGCCCTGAAGGAGTAGAGCGCGCGTGGCCGGGCATCCCGCCTACGACACCTACTGGCAGCGGAAGGAGCTCCTCAAGCGCTCCCGGCCGACGTTTCCGGTGCGGCGGTGGTGGGAAACCGATGGGCTTTGCGACATCGAGCGCGTCTACTTCGAGGCCGTGCGCGAGGCGCCGAGCCTCCTCGACGTGGGCGCGGGCGACCTCCGCGTGATGCGGAAGCTCCAGGCGGCCGGCTACCGCGGCGAATACCACACTCAGGACGTCGGCACCGAGGGCAGCTACACCTACCGGGGCTTGGACGAGGTCACGCGGTCCTACGGCGCGATGCTCTGCCTCGACGTGCTCGAGCACCTCACCCTCGAGGACGGCCTGATCCTCCTGCGCCGGATGATCTCGCTGCTCGCCTCGAACGGCGCGCTCGTGATCCAGACGCCGAACGCCGCATACCTCCCGAATCCGCTCTCCTGGGACATGACGCACGTCCAACTCTACAACGTCCAGGACCTCTGGGCGTTTCTCACCTGCGAGGGAATGGCCGTCGAGGGATATCGTGTGCTCCTGGCGCCGGAGCGGCCAGGGGGCGTGGTCGCGGCCCGCACGGCGATCACGTCCTACGTGAAGCGGAAGATCCTCGGCTGCGACTTCGCGAACAACATCGCGCTGGTGGCGCGGAAGCCGCGATAGGGCGCGCACTCGCTCAAAGATACGGACGCCACTCCGCCCCGGCATCGTCCGACGCGGTCCGCGAGACGTTCGTGACCTCGCTCCCATCGGGTCGCATCCGGTAGACCTGGGACACGCCCGTGCGGGTGCTCCAGAACGTCACCCAATCCCCCTGCGGCGACCACGCGGGGTCGTCGTCCACCGCGGCCTCGTGGGTGAGTCGGATCGGCCTCGACCCGTCCGCCCCCACGACGTAGATCTCGAGGTTCCCGTCCCGGTCCGACGCGAACGCGATCCGGTCTCCCGATGGTGACCAGGACGGCTTCTGGTCCGTCGCGGGGCCCGGCGTGAGATTCGCCTGGTTCCCGCCGTCGGCGTCCATGACGAAGACGTGCGAGATGCCGTTGTCCCGGTTACTCTCGAAGGCGATCAGGAGCCCATCGGGCGACCAGGCCGGACCGACGTCCGTCGCGGGGTCCGATGTGATCGCCCTCGGGTTCGAGCCGTCGGCGTTCATCACGTAGATGTTCCAGTCGCCGTCGCGGTTGCTGCAGAAGGCGATTCGGGCCCCGTCCGGCGACCACGCGGGGCGCGCATCCAGGGCGGCGTTCACGGTGAGCCGGAGCGGGTTCGAGCCGTCCGCGTTCATGACGTAGATCTCCCAGTTCCCGTCTCGGGAGCTCATGAACGCGACCTTCGAGCCGTCCGGCGACCACGCGGGATCGATGTCGATGGCGTCGTTCACGGTGAGCCGGTTCTGGCGCTTCCCGGCGGCCGTCATGGTGTAGATCTCGACGTTCCCGTCCCGATCACTGTAGAACGCGATCTCGCCTTGAGGCGTGCGCCCGCGAGGCACGCCGACGATGGTCTTCGAGTCGCCGCAATCGGGAAGCGCCGCGAGGAGCACGGCAAGGATCGCGGGGGTGAGACGAGACACGGGGACCGGAAACGAACGATGTGGGCTCATGTGGTCCTCCGGGAACGCCGGCTGAGACGGCGCCAGCTTAGCGCGCGAGGACCCCGGGCGCCAGTCCGGACGGGATGGCGCCGTGGCGTCACCCCACGCGCACGCACGTCGCCTTCCCCGCGGCGACGCGCTCCCCCGTCTCGGCGTCGAACGCCTCCGCTTCGGTCAGGAGGGCGCGCCCCCGATCCCGCACGAGCCACGCCTCGAAGCGGTAGGCGCGCCCCGCGCGAAGCGGGCGGTAGAGCTTGGTCTCCATCGTTCCGGTGATCGCATGGACGCCGCGGAGGTAGAGCATGCGCACCATCACCTCGTCGAGCACCGTCGACACCAGGCCGCCGTGGACGATGTCCTTGAAGCCCTGGTGCTCCGGCCTCGGGGTCCAGACGGTGCGCGTCCGGCCCCCGGACGTCTCCTCGAACGAGAGGCGAAGGCCGATCGGATTCCGGGGTCCGCAGCAGAAGCACATCTGATCGTCGTCGAGCGTGATCTCCGCCATCGTCACTTCCGCGCGCGCCGCGTCCCCCCGTGGGCCCCACCGTGCCCGTTCGCCCCGCTTCCGCCCGCCGCGCCCGCCGCGCGTCGCGGCCGTGGGGCGGGATATCCCTCGCGGTCCCACCGAAGCACGAGGTCCTCCAGGACGTCCCCCACGTGCTCCATGACGCGCTGCCAGTAGGCCTGCGCCTTCTTCGCGTTCAGGACCGGGTCGCTCCGCTTGCCGTTGTAGAAGAGGAGCGATCCGGGGAGCGGGTAGGCCGCGAGCGACGGGCGATGCTCGAACGCGAGCGACGGGTCCCAGCGGTCCTGGAAGACCTGCTCGGGCGCGATCGCGAGCATCGCCGCCGTCTCGTCCGCCCCCGCGTGTCCCCCGGGGGCGCCGAGCGCCTCCTCCGCGAACGACGCGCACTCGCGCCACCAGTCGAAGACGGCGACGTAGGCGCCGGTCTGCTCGTGCACGCGGCGCGCCGAGTCTTGGAGCGCGGCCGTGTTGCCTCCGTGCCCGTTCATGACGATCAGGTTGTGGAACCCCTGGTGCGTGAGCGTCGTCAGGACCGCAACGACGTACTCGGTGAAAGGCGCCGCCGGCACGTGCGTCCCCCCGGCCAGGGCGCCGAGCGACGCGGTCACGCCGTACGGAACGGCAGGCGCGACGAGGGCGTTGAGGCGCGTCGCGATGGCCTCGCTCAGGCGCGAGGGAATCTCGTTGTCGGTGCCGAGGCTCAGGATGCCGTGGGCCTCGAGGGTGCCGACCGGGAGGAGCACGGTGTCGATCTCGGCGGGCACCCACTCCCCCATCTCCATCCAGTTGAGGCGCTCGAGGCGGCGCTCGGCGATCGTGGTCTGATTCTTACGGGGCATGGAGTCATCCTCTCGAGGGGTGCGCTGCGGCCGCCGGGGTCACCGGACCCATGATACACGCTTCGCGCCCTCCGCAAACGGCGGGCCGGCTACTTGAGCACGGCGAACCGGCCGGTCGCGATCCCCTCCCCCGTCGCCACGCGGTAGAAGTAGATGCCCGACGCCAGCCTGAGGCCATTGTCGCCCCGGCCGTCGATGATCACGTCGTGGTAGCCCGCTGGGAGGCGCGCGCCGTCGAGAAGCGTCCTGACGCGTCGCCCGGCCGGATCGAACAGGACGACCGTCACCGGACCTTCCCGCATCACGTGGAATGTGAGCGTCCCCGACGGATTCAACGGGTTCGGCGCGACCAGGGCTTCTGGCGCGTTCCCGGAGGCCACGACCGTCATCTCGAGCGTGGCGCGGAACCGGCCGCCGGTCGTCAACGCTCCCTCCAGCGTGACCGCGACCGTGTGACGGCCTCCGGAGAGCGAGGCGAAGAGAAGCCGCAGGTCGGCCTTCGAGAAGCAGGCCTCGATTTCGTCGATGCCGTTCCGATCCCAGTCTCCGCCGATCGTGACCTTGTCGGAGATCGCCGAGATCCGATCGACGCTCCCCGTCCCGGGAGAGATCATGACGATGGATGAGACATCCACGCTCGAGTTCAGGTACGAACGCTCCGAGGGCTCGATCTGAATGCATGTCGTGGCCTTCCCCGAGTTGAGCCGCGTCGTGGAGTTGCCGGCATCCACGAACGCCCGCGCCGGGAAGACGTCCTGGACCGTGGCGCTGGTCATGGCGCTTCCGGTCAGCGATCCGTCGCTCGCGGTCAGGGAAACCACGAAGGCGCCGCCCGCGGCGTAGACGTGGTTCGGAATCGGCCCCGCTCCCTCCTGGCCGTCGCCGAAGTCCCAGGCATAGCTCAGCGCGTCGCCGTCGGGGTCGGAGGAACGCGTCCCATCGAATTCGATCGCGACGCCGACAACGCCGGCGTACGGCCCGCCGGCCGCCGCGGTCGGGCCGCGGTTCACGTTGTCGACGGCGATCGACACGTGGATCGGGACCGCATCGGCTCCGCCATCGTCACGCCCGGTGAACGTGACGGTGTAGGTCCCAGCCTGTCCGAATCCCGGCGTCCAGTTGAATCGGCCCGAGTTGTTGCCGTCGTCCACGAAGAGGGAACCGACGGGACGATCGAGGACTCCCAGCGCGACGTGACCTCCGTCGGGGTCGGTCGCGCGCACGTCGAAGGAGATGAGGACTCCTTCCGCCGCGAAGACGCCCGCCGGCGCGCTGATCACCGGCGGGTGATTCGACAGCGCCACCGTGATCGTCGTCCGCGCCGTTCCGCTCACCCCGTTCGAAGCGGTGAAGGTCACGACGACGGTGCCCTCCTGCGTGGGCGTCCAGGCGAACGTCCCCGACGTGTTCGAGGGGCTGGTCGTGAACGTCGCCCCCTCGGGAAGAGGGGATGCCGTGAAGGAGAGGATCGCGCCTCCCTGCGGATCGGCTGCGGTGACCTCGAACAGGATCGGCGCGCCGGGCACGCCAGAGATCGTCGCCGGGGCCGTCACGATGGGCGCGAACGTGACCGTCGGCGAGATGACATAGGCGCGGCCCCCGTCCGCCCAGAATGCGTCGTTGAAATAGGCTCCCAGGACGATGTCGGCGTGGCCGTCTCCATCCACGTCTCCCGCGGACGCGACCGAGTTGCCGAGGCGGTCCCCCGGCTCTTCACCGGTGTAGACCTGGTCCGGAGTCCCGCTCATCGCGGGGCCGCCGTAGTAGTGGTAGGCGCGCCCCGCGGCGACTCCGCCGGCGCCATCGAGCCACGCGCCGACGATGAAGTCGGAGAACCCGTCGGCGTTCACGTCCCCCGCCGCGGCCACCGCCCCACCGAAACCCGCGGAAGCGCGGTCGCCGGTGAGCGTCAGGTCCGGGGTCGTGTCGGCGGCGGGCCCGCCGAAGAAGAGGTAGGCGCGACCCGCGTTGGTGCCGCCCACGTCGCTCATGTCCGCGCCCACGATCAAGTCAGCGAACCCGTCTCCGTTCACGTCCCCCGCGGAGGCGACATGGACACCGAATCGATCGCCACCCGCCTCTCCCGTCAGGACCCAGTCGGGCGACGCGTCCGGCGCGATGCCGCCGTAGAAGACGTAGGCCCGGCCCGCATCGATCGCCCCGGCGTCGTTCGCGTAGGCTCCGACGATCACGTCGTCGAAACCGTCCCCATTCACGTCGCCCGCGCGAGACACCGACCATGCGAAATCGTCGAGGGGAGCATCCCCCGTGAGAACCCAGTCGGCGACCTGGTCGGACGCCGGCCCGCCGAAGTAGACGTAGGCGCGCCCCGCATCGGTCCCCCCCGCGTCGCTCAGGAAGGCCCCGACGATCACGTCGTCGAAACCGTCGCCGTTCACGTCCCCGGCGGACGAAACCGAGACGCCGAATCGGTCGCCCGCCACCTGGCCCGTGTAGACGCGATCGGCGATCGCGTCGGCGCCGGGGCCGCCGAAGAAGAGGTAGGCCCGCCCCGCGTCGAGCCCGGCCGCGTCGTTTCGCCAAGCGCCGACGATCATGTCGGCGAACCCGTCCCCGTTCACGTCCCCGGCGGAGGCCACCGAGACCCCGAAATTGTCGCCCGCATTCTTCCCCTGGAAGACGAGTGCCGGCTCGCTGCCCGGATTCGCCCCTCCCAGGTAGAGATACGCGCGGCCCGCGTCCTGACCGCCGGCGTCGTTCGTCCACGCTCCCACGATCACGTCGTCGAGGCCGTCGCCGTTCACGTCCCCGGCCGACGCCGCGGAAATCCCGAACTGGTCTCCATCGGCCTCGCCTCCCGGGGCGAGGAGCATTCGCCCCGCGCCGAGGAGCGACCCGCTGCCCACGGTGCCGGTTCCGGTGAGCGACACCACGGCGGGACCGTTCACCGCATTGCTGCCGATCGTCAGCGTGCCCGCGTCGAACGTGGCCTCGGTTGGCGTGTAACGAAGCTGGAGGTTGACCTGGGATCCCGCGAGAATCGTGATCGGCCCGGAGAACGAGCTCGTGAAGTGCGGATCCGTGATGGTGACGCTCGTGAGGGAGAGCGTTTGATCGCCGCTATTGGAGACCGTCAGCGCGCGGGACGAAGCCTGACCGATCGTCACCGTGCCGAACTCGACGACCGGAGGCAAAGGGGCGATCGCGGGGCCGCTGATCGCGGCGGCGCGGAGCGCCGGCCCGGACGCGAGGACCGCGCCGCGCTCGACGGCCGGGGTGGAGGCCATGGCGAACCCGGGAACGAGAGGCAGGGCGCACAGGGCGGCGGCGAGAACGAAAACGAGGCGCTGGGTCATCCGATCGTGGCGGGGTAGCACGGGAGGAGCCCTCCGTTATGTAGCGGGACATCTCGGCACAGCGTCCCACCCGGGGCCCCGGGGAGGCAACGGTACGAAGGTAGGCCCGGAACCGACGCCCGACCCGCGAATTGCGGCCCCGGGCCCAAGTTGCTACTATCCTGCTGCTTTCAACCGGCCGCCCCTCTTCACCATACGGAGCCCCGACCTGACCCGACGCCAACCCATCGAAGAGCTGCGCCGGCGCCGCGGAGCCGTCCTCCAGGGAGGCGGCGAAGAGCGGATCGCCAAGCTGCACGCGGACGGAAGGCTCACCGCGCGGGAACGGGTCGATCTCTTCCTCGACCCCGGCTCCTTCCAGGAAACCGGCGTCTTCGTCGAGCACCGCACGTCCGACTTCGGCATGGCCGACCGCCGGATCCCGGGCGACGGCGTCGTCTCGGGGTACGGCACCGTGGACGGGCGCAAGGTCTTCGTCTTCGCGCAGGACTTCACGGTCTTCGGCGGCACCCTCTCCGAGGAGAACGCGCGGAAGATCTGCAACGTGATGGACCTCGCCCTGGAGAACGGCGCGCCCGTGATCGGCCTGAACGACTCGGGCGGCGCGCGCATCCAGGAGGGCGTGCAGTCGCTCGGCGGCTACGCGGAAATCTTCCTCCGGAACACGATCGCCTCGGGCGTCGTGCCGCAGATTTCCGCGGTCATGGGCCCCTGCGCCGGCGGCGCCGTCTACTCCCCCGCGATCACCGACTTCGTGATCATGGTGAAGGGGACGAGCCAGATGTTCGTGACCGGCCCGAACGTGATCAAGACGGTCACCAACGAGGACGTCACGTTCGAGGACTTGGGCGGCGCCATGACGCACAACACCAAGTCGGGCGTGGCCCACTTCGCGGTCGAGGACGACGAGGCGTGCCTGGCGACGATCCGCCGGCTCCTCTCCTATCTTCCCTCGAACAACGTCGACGATCCCCCGGCGCGGCCCACCGAAGATCCGGCGGACCGCATGGAGGCCCGGCTCGACGAGATCGTGCCCGCGGAGCCGAACAAGCCGTACGACATGAAAGAGATCGTGCGTCTCGTCGTGGACGACGGCGACTTCTTCGAGGTGCACGAGCACTTCGCGCCCAACATCGTCGTGGGATTCGCGCACCTGGATGGCCGCCCCGTCGGCATCGTCGGGAACCAGCCGGCATCCCTCGCGGGGGTGCTCGACATCAAGTCGTCCACCAAGGGCGCGCGCTTCGTCCGCTTCTGTGACGCGTTCAACATCCCGCTCGTCACGTTCGAGGACGTCCCGGGATTCCTCCCCGGCACCGAGCAGGAATGGGGCGGCATCATCCGCCACGGAGCGAAGCTCCTCTTCGCGTACTGCGAGGCCACCGTGCCCAAGCTGACGGTCGTGGTGCGGAAGGCTTACGGAGGCGCGTACGACGTCATGTCGTCGAAGCACATCCGAGGCGACTACAACGTCGCGTGGCCCGGCGCCGAGCTGGCGGTGATGGGAGCCGAGGGCGCCGTGAACATCCTCTACCGAAAGGAAATCGAAGCGGCCAAGGACCCGGCCAAGGCGCGCGGGAAGCTGATCGAGGAGTACAACGAGAAGTTCGCCAATCCGTACGTCGCGGCCGCGCTCGGGTACCTGGACGACGTGATCGAGCCGCGGGAGACGCGACCGCGCCTGATCCGCGCCCTCCGCATGCTCGCGCAGAAGCGCCAATCGCTCCCCCCGAAGAAGCACGGCAACATTCCGCTCTGACGGGACGAGGCCCGCGCCGATGAAGACCATCCGACCGATCCGGAGCGTCCTGGTCGCGAACCGGGGCGAGATCGCGATCCGGATCTGCCGCACCCTCCGCGAGATGGAAATCGCCTCGGTGGCCGTCTTCTCCGACGCCGACCGCGACGCGCCCCACGTCTTCGCCGCGGATCGGTCGTTCCCCATCGGCCCCGCGCCGGCCTCGCAGTCGTACCTGCGCGGTGACCTGCTGATCGAGACGGCGAAGCGCGCGGGCGCCGACGCGATCCATCCGGGGTACGGCTTCCTCGCGGAGTCGGCCGACTTCGCGGCCGCCGTCCAGGGCGCGGGCCTGGTCTGGATCGGACCGTCGCCCGAGGCGACGCGCGCCATGGGCGACAAGCTCCGCGCCCGCGCGCTCGCGATCCGCGCGGGCGTTCCCGTCCTTCCAGGCTCCGAGGGCCCGCTCGCCGATCCGGACGAGCTTCGCCGCGCCGCGCACGCGATCGGCTACCCCGTGGTCCTCAAGGCCGCCGCGGGCGGCGGCGGCAAGGGGATGCGCCGCGTCAGCCGGCCCGAGGAGTTCGAGCACGCGGTCCGCCTCACGCAGGGCGAGGCCAGGAGCGCCTTCGGCGACGATCGCCTCTACCTGGAGCGCTGGCTCGAGAAGCCGCGGCACATCGAGGTGCAGATCCTGGCCGACGAGCACGGCACGGTCCTCTCGCTGGGCGAGCGCGACTGCTCGGTGCAGCGCCGCCACCAGAAGCTGGCGGAGGAGACCCCCTCTCCCGCGATCGACGACGCGCGGCGGAAGGAGCTCTGGGCTCTGGCGGTGCGGGTCGCGCGCGCGGGCGGCTACACCAACGCCGGCACCGCCGAGTTCCTGATGGACCGCGAGGGCCGCTTCTACTTTCTCGAGATGAACGCGCGCCTCCAGGTCGAGCACCCCGTCACGGAGATGGTCCTCGGTCTCGATCTCGTCCGGGAGCAGGTCCGGGTCGCGCGGGGCGAGAAGCTCTCGATGACGCAGGAGGAGGTGCGGCCGAGCGGCGCGTCGATCGAATTCCGCGTCTACGCCGAGGATCCGGACGGGGGATTCCTCCCCCAGGCCGGCACGGTGCGGCGCCTCACGCTGCCCGGCGGTCCGGGCGTCCGCTGCGACTTCGGCGTCCGGCCGGGCGGCGCGGTGCCCGTCCACTACGACCCGCTGATCGGGAAGATCATCGTCTGGGCGCCGACACGGCCCGAGGCCGTCGCGCGGGCGCGCCGCGCGCTCGGCGAGTGCGTTCTCGACGGCGTGCACACGTCGCTCGCGTTCCACCGCTGGCTGCTCGAGCACGAGGGATTCGCGCGGGGCGAATACGACACCGCGACCCTCGCGCACGACTTCCGCGGCGTCGCGACGCGGGCGACCGAGCGCGACGAGGCGGACGCCGCGATCCTGGCGGCGCTCTTCGCGCAGGCGGAAGTGGCGGCCCCGCGCGCGGACGCCACGGGCGCCCGGCCGGCCGCCGGGGCCGCGCCGAGCCGGTGGCGCGCCGGCGGGACCTTCCCCGCGGCGCCCGAGCGGCGGTGGCGGTGAAGCTCCTCCTCGGGCGCGGTGACCGCGAGCGAACCGCAGAGGTCGTCCCGGAGGGAGCCGGGTTCGCGGTGACGATCGACGGCCACCGCGTCGCGGTGGACGGCACGGTCGGCGCCGCGATGCGCGTGCGCTTGGACGGGCGGCCCGTCGAGGCCTTCGCGAGCCGCGACGGAGCCGAGGTCGTCGTGGAGATCGCGGGGCGCGCGTACCGGTTCCGCACGCGCGACGCGCGCGCGCCGAAGCTCGGGCGCCGGGGCGGCGGCCGCGACCTTGCCCGCGGCGAACTCCACGCGCCGATGCCCGGCCTGGTGGTCGAGGTGCTCGCCCGCGTCGGGGACGAGGTCGAGGCGGGGCGCCCGGTCGTCGTGGTCGAGGCGATGAAGATGCAGAACGCGTTCGTGGCGCCCGTATCGGGCCGCGTGACGTCGGTTTCGGTGACGCCGGGGACGCCGGTCGAGTCAGGGCAGCTCCTGCTTACCGTCGCATCGGAGCCACGGTAGATGTCGCTCGCGGACCTCGCGCGCGCCCAGCGGGCCTTGGGCATCGGCCTCCCCGGGGAGCCGCCGTTCCTCCGCGGCGTCCACCCGACGATGTACCGCTCGCGCCTCTGGACGATGCGCCAGTACGCCGGGTTCGGGACCGCCGAGGCCTCGAACGCCCGCTACCAGTACCTCCTCTCCCTCGGCCAGACGGGCCTCTCGGTGGCCTTCGATCTCCCGACGCAGATGGGCTACGACTCGGACCACCCCCGCGCCCAGGGGGAGGTCGGCCGGGTCGGCGTCGCGATCTCGACGCTCGACGACATGGAGCGGCTCCTCCAGGGGATCCCGCTCGACCGGGTCTCGCTCAGCATGACGATCAACGCCACGGCGATGATCCTCCTTTCGCTGGTGGTCGCCGTCGCCGACCGGCGCGGCATTCCCCGGGCGAGGCTCTCGGGCACCGTCCAGAACGACGTGCTGAAGGAGTACATCGCGCGCGGGACGTACATCTATCCGCCCGCGGCGTCGCTCCAGATCGCGACCGACATTTTCGAGTTCTGCTCCGACCAGGTGCCCCAGTGGAACACGATCTCGATCAGCGGCTACCACATCCGCGAGGCCGGCTCGACCGCCGTCCAGGAGGTCGCCTACACCCTGGCCAACGGGCTCGCGTACGTGGGCGCGGCCGTCGAGCGCGGGCTCCCGGTCGACAGCTTCGCGCCCCGGCTCTCCTTCTTCTTCAACGCGCACAACGATTTCCTCGAGGAGATCGCCAAGTTCCGCGCCGCGCGGCGCCTCTGGGCGCGCCTCATGCACGAGCGCTTCGGCCCGCGGGACCCGGACTCGCTCAAGCTCAGGTTCCACGCCCAGACGGCCGGCGCCACGCTGACGGCGCAGCAGCCGCACAACAACATCGCCCGCGTCTCGCTCCAGGCGCTCGCCGCCGTCCTGGGCGGGTGCCAGTCGCTCCACACGAACTCGTTCGACGAGGCGATCTCGCTTCCGAGCGAGGAGGCCGCCACGACGGCGCTCCGCACGCAGCAGCTGATCGCGTACGAGTCGGGGGTCCCCGCGACCATCGACCCGGTCGGGGGCGCGACCGCGATCGAGGCCGCGACCGATCGGATCGAGCGGGAGGCGCGCGCCGAGATCGAGGCGATCGACGCGCTCGGAGGCGCCGTTCGGGCGATCGAGAAGGGCTACCCGACCCGGCGGATCGAGGAGAGCGCCTACGAGTACCAGATGCAGGTCGAGCGCGGGGAGCGCATCATCGTCGGCGTGAACCGCTTCGGCGATCCGGACGAGATGGGCCGGCCGACCTTCCAGCTCGACCCGAAGCAGGAGGCGTCCCAGGCGGCACGGGTCGCCGCGGCGCGGGCGGCGCGCGACCCCACCCTGGCGCGCGGGACGCTCGAGCGCGTGGAGGAGACGGCGCGCCGCGGCGGGAATCTCGTCCCCGCCACGATCGACGCGGTGAAGGCGGGCGCCACGCTGGGCGAGATCTCGGACGCGCTCCGGCGCGTCTTCCACACCTACCAGCCCGGCCGCTGAAGCGCGGCGCGGGCGACGGAGGGACGGCGTGACCCTGGGTCAGGCGGCGATCCTCGGCGTGGTCGAGGGGCTGACCGAATTCCTCCCGGTCTCCTCCACGGGGCACCTGATCCTCGCCGCGCGCGCGATGGGGCTGGTCGGCTCGGTCATGGACTCCTTCGAGATCGTGATCCAGGCCGGCGCGCTCCTGGCCGTGGTCTGGCTCTACCGGGCGCGCGTCGGCGAGCTACTCCTCGGGATCGTCCGCCCCCATCCCCGGGGCCGCGCCCTCCTCGGGAAGCTCTTCGTCGCGTTCCTCCCCGCCGCGATCGTCGGCCTCGCCACGCACCGGTGGATCGAGGAGCATCTCTTCGGCCCCCAGCCCGTGACGATCGCCCTGCTCGCCGGAGGCGTGGCGATCCTCCTCGTCGAGCGGTGGCGCCGCGGGGGCGCCCCGGCGAAGATCGCGAGCGTGGACGACCTGCCGCTCTCGGCCGCGCTCTGGATCGGCGTCGCGCAATGCCTCTCGCTCTGGCCCGGCACGTCGCGCTCCATGGCCACGATCCTGGCCGCGCTCCTCCTCGGGGCCACGCCCGTCGCGGCCGCCGAGTTCTCGTTCCTGCTCGCGTTGCCCACCTTGGGCGCGGCGACGCTCTTCGACCTCGCCAAGAGCTACCACGCGCTGATCGCGCCCGAGCTGGGCGGACCCGGGCCGCTCCTCGTCGGCCTCGCCGTCTCGGCGATCGTGGCGACGCTCGCGATCCGGTCGTTCCTCGGGTACCTCACGCGCCGCGGGCTCGCCCCGTTCGGCTGGTATCGCATCGCGTTCGCGGCCGCTCTCCTCCTCTTCTTCCTGCTCCGCGGCGGAGGCGCCGCGTGAGCGACCGCGCGCGTCGCGAGGCCGGCGCCGTCGGGCGGATCGTCGGCCTCGCGCACATCGGCGTCGCCGTGTCGTCCCTCGAGCCCGCGATCGAGCGGTGGACCGCGAGCCTCGGCTTCGTGCACGAGGAGACGGAGACGCTCGAATCGATGGGGCTCCGCGTGGCGTTCCTCAGCGCCGGGGGCGTGACCGTCGAGCTGCTCGAGCCGACCCGCCCCGACTCGGTGGTCGCGGCGTTCCTCGCGAAGCGGGGCGAAGGGATCCACCACGTCTCGTTCGCGGTGGACGACATCGAGGCGGCGCTCGCGCGCGCCGAGGCGGCGGGGCTTGAGCTGCTCGACCGGACGCCGCGGGAGGGGAGCCATCGGACGCGGATCGCGTTCCTGCATCCGAAGTCGCTGGGCGGAGTCCTGGTGGAACTCTGCGAGCGGAGGATGGCGTGAGCCGCTCTCCCGCATCCATGCCCCCGGCGCGCACGGCGGGCGCGGCGCGCGCGCTCGCGGCCGCCGCCCTGTTCCTCCTCGCGGCGGCGTCCCCGGCGCCCGCGCAGATCGACTTCATCCCCTTCCCGCCGCTCGAGGCGGGGCCCGGGAGCGGATTCTCGACCCTGGCCTCTCCCTACGTCCGCACGCTCCTCCCCGGCGTGACGATCCACCCGATCCTCACGGTGGGAGACACGCTGCTCGCGGCCGATCCCGACGAGGCGCCGTACGTCTTCTACCCCCTCCCCGACGGGATCGGCGCGCGCCAGGCCGGCAAGGGACTGGTCGAGGTCACCGTCACGCACGACCTGGAGTGGGAGGACGGACTGGGCGGGGCGCGCGTCTCGCGGCTCCTCCTCGACCAGCGATCGGCCGGGGTCGTGGCCGCCGACTACGTGCTCGACGGACACGAGGAGTTCCGCGGCCTGGGCGCCGCCTCGCTCGCGGGCACCCGCGAAGGGTTCCTCGCGCCGACGCTCCTGATCAACGAGGAATCGACCGACGGACCGCGCCGCGGCGTCGTCGCGGCGATCGACCTCCGGAACGGGACCTTGACGACGCTCCCGGGACTCGGGCGCCTCCCGCACCGGGCGACCGCGATCGTTCCCATCTCCTCGGGCCGCGTGGCGGCGATCGCGACCATGGGCACGGACGTAGGCGCCACGCAGCTCTTCCTCTACCTCGCCGACAGCGACTCGGACTTCCTCGCGGGACGGGGCCAGCTCTACGTCTTTCGGGCCGACCGACCCGACTTCGGGGAGAACACCCGGGTCGCCTCCATGGCCTCCAAGGCGCGCCCGCTCCGGGGACGCTTCGTGCCGGTCGCCTTGCCGAGCGAATTGCCCCTCTCGAACCAGCCGGCGGCCCTCGAGGGGCGCGCGCAATCGGTCGGATGTCTCAATTTCTCGCGGCTGGAGGACGCGGCACCCGACGGCGAGCGGATCGACGCGTTCTACGTCGCCGACGCGGGCGACGCGAATTGGGCCGATCCGGTCACCGGCCGGCCCGTGACCGCGAACGGCCGCCTCTACCACGTGTCGCTCGACCCGGTCGATCCCACCGTCGTGACGCAGCTCGAGGTCGTGCTGGACGGCGACGAGAGCGACGACCTCTACCGCCCCCGCGACATCGCCACGCGCGACAACGTCGTCATGATCCAGGAGGACCCGGGGCGCCGCGGGATCCGGCCATCGCGCATTCTCCGCTACGACACGCAGACCCGGCGGCTCACGGCGCTCATCGCGTGCGCCGAGCGCGACTCGCGGGGACGGCTCCTGCCGGAGGGGACGGGAGGCGCGTGGTCGACGACGGGGATCGTGGACGTGAGCGACTGGTTCGGGGACGACACCTGGCTCTTCGCCGTGAGGGCCACGACGCTCCGGACGGCGCCGTTCCGGGACCTGGGAGGCGGCGGCCAGCTCCTCCTCCTCCGCGGGCCGAACGCCGCGCCTCCCCGACCGGCGAAGCGCGCGCGAGACGGGTCCAAGAAGGACGATTCGGGGGACTAGCTCGGTCGGCGGCCCGCCCGAGCGGGCGTCGTCAGTTCGACGAGTCGGAGGCCGCCGGAGGAGGAGGCGGCGGCGGCGGCGCCTCGTCCGCCGCGTTGCTGCGCGGCACGATGTCCCCCTCCGCGGGGGGCGCGGCCGGCGTCTGGGCGGCGGCCGCGGCGGCTCCGCCCTCCTCGTACTGGATCTGGATCTGCACGCGCACCCGCTTCGGGGTTCGGAGCGAGTATCCGTTGTCGAGGAGCAGCACCGAGGGAACGCCCGGCGGGAGCGGCTGATCGATGTGGATCGCCCGGTTGCGCGGCGACGTCCAGATCGGGTTCCCCTCCTTGCCCGAGCGGCGCTTGAGCCAGTCCTGGTAGTCGGGCGAGCGGAAGACGCGCACGATCACGTCCCGACCCTTCCCCTGCACCTGCACGTCGCCGAACAGGTGAATGGCCCTGGAGCCGCCCACGGCGACCGGGAGATCGAGCGCGAAGAACTCGGCGGGGCCGACGAAGTAGGTCGAGTCGACGATCTCCGAAATGAACGTCCGGCCGGCTCCCGGTGCCGGGGGCGCGGCCTCGTCGGACGACGTGTCGGCGGGAGGGGGCGGCGGCGGACCCCCGGCGCGCGCGGGAGCGCCGGCGAATCCGTCGGCCAGGAACACGGAGGCGACTCCCAGCGCCGTGAGCGCCGTGCGGCGCCATCCCATCACTCGCGTCGGTCCCTGATTCGCCACGGATTCCTCCCTCTTCTAGGCTTCGCCCTTCGGCTCGTATTCTCGGAAGAGGCGTCCCCAGCCGGTCTTCATGATCTCCGCCTTGCGCTTCGTTCCGACCACCGGATACCAGTAGCCGTCGTGATAGAGCCGTGACGCCGCGTAGGACCACGGCACCAGCGGGCTCTGGAGCAGGACCTTTTCCAGGGGCTTGAGCGGCCCGTGGTAGATCAGCTTCTGTCCCTTCGAGGCGAACGTGTTCTCGTTCCGCGAATAGCCGAGGTTCACGCCGCTCACGTCGTCCCCGACGAGCTCGATGTTCCGCGGATCGGCGTTCCCCAGCCCGGCGTCGTTCGCCAGGCGGAGGAACTTGATGGTCAGCGGGTCGAATCCCATCAGCTTGGCCGCGGTCGCGTCGATGGCCACCTGGTCGCGCGACGCCAGCATGAGGTTCGTCACCCGGAGCCGCATCGCGCGCGGCCCCGGCCCGTCCCCCGAGATGGTGCCGTCCATCACGGCGAACACGCCGGGATGGATCTCCTTCTGGATCGTCAGGAGATCGACGAGCGTCTCGTGGATCACGCTGTGCGTCCAGTGCCGCTTCAGGTGGAGGAGCCCGCCGAAGGCGTTCTTCATCGCGCCCGTCATTTCCGTGAAGACGTGGGTCTTCAGGGTCGGCAGGTGGATGACGTTCGCCCCGATCAGGCTCTTCGGGATCATCAGTCCGTCCGGATAGACCTCCTTCAGGACGAGCATCTTCCCCTTGGGGTCGTACCGGATCCAGTCGGCCTCGCTCTCCTTGTCGTTGAGCCAGATCGAGCGGATTCCGTACCGGTCCAACACCGGCTCGAGCTTGTTGTTCCGCACGCCCACGTGGGGATCCACCACGACGGTGGAATTCTGGGCGGCGAGAATGCGTTTTGCATCGAACCCGGCGGCGAGCAGCGCCTTGATGACCCCTTCGAGCTGCCAGGGGCTGGTCGAGCACGCCGGATAGTAGACGTGCCAGGAGATGTTGACCTTGAGGAGGGTCGTCTTGTCCGGCCTGATCTCCTCCCTCAGATCGGCCAGATCCATCACGCGCCCGAAGTCGGCGACGGCCGTATCCGGCGAGGTCCGGAGCACCGCGACTTTCGATTTCATGCCGTTCCTTGTCCGTCCTTGCGGTGGAGAACCGAGTTGGCGATCACGATGCGTTGGATTTCCGACGTCCCTTCGTACAGCTCGGTCACCTTGGCGTCGCGATAGTAGCGCTCCACGGCGAACTCCTTGGTGTAGCCGTAGCCCCCGTGGATCTGCACGGCGCGGTCGGTCACCCGGCGCGCGACCGCCGACGCGGTCAACTTGGCGATCGCCGCTTCCGGTCCGTGCGGGATGCCCTGGTCCTTGAGCCAGGCCGCGCGCAGGGTCAGGAGGCGCGCGCCTTCGATCTCACAGCGCGAGTCGGCGACCATCCATTGTATGGCCTGAAATTCGGCAATCGGACGGCCGAACTGAACCCGTTCCCGCGCGTACCGGGCGGCCGCGTCGAGCGCGGCCTGCGCGATGCCGAGCGCCTGGGCCGCCACGCCGATCCGCCCCCCGTCGAGGGATTGCATGGCCACCTTGAAGCCCCGCCCCTCCTCGGAGAGGCGGTTCGTGCACGGGACGCTGCAGTCCTCGAGGAAGAGCTCCACGGTGTCGGAGCCGCGGATGCCCATCTTGGCGATCGCCTTGCCGATCCGGAGCCCCGGCGCGTCCCGCTCCACCAGGAACGAGCTGATCCCCCGGTGCTTCTGCCCCGGGCTCGTGCGCGCCATCAGCAGGAAGAGGTCGGCGAACTTGCCGTTCGTGACGAACGTCTTCGACCCGTTCAGAACGTAGCGGTTCCCGTCCCGGACGGCGCTGGTCGTGAGCGCCGCCGCGTCGGACCCCGAACCGGATTCCGTGAGCGCGAACGCGCCCAGCTGCTTCCCCGCGAGGAGCGGAAGCCACTTCCGCTTCTGCTCGTCGGTCCCGAACATCTGGATCGGCCCGGCCGCGACCGAGTTGTGCACGGAGATCGTGATGGCGACCGCGGCCGAGGCCCGCGACAGCTCCTCGAGGATCAGCGCGTAGGAAACGCAGTCCACGCCGGCGCCACCGTATTCCTCGGGGATCAGGAGCCCGAAGTAGTTGTTCTCGCGAAGCTTCCTCCTGAGATCGTCGGGAATGACCTCGGTTTCGTCGATCTGGTGCGCGATCGGCGCGATCTCGCCCTCGGCGAACGCGCGCGTCATGGCGCGCAGCATCTCCTGCTCTTCCGTGAGATGGAAGTTCATGTCGGGGCCGGCGTCGCGGTCAGGCCGAGTAGTCGTAGAAGCCGCGGCCCGTCTTCCGGCCGAGGCGACCCGCCGCGACCATGGAGCGGAGCAGCGGGCAGGGGCGGTACTTGCTGTCCCCGAAGCCGCGATGGAGCACGTCCATGATGTCGAGGCAGACGTCGATGCCGATCAGGTCGGCCAGGGCCAGGGGCCCCATGGGATGGTTCATTCCCAGCTTCATGACGGTGTCGATCGCGTCGCGATCGGCCACCCCCTCGAGGAGCGCGAAGGCCGCCTCGTTGATCATCGGCATGAGGACCCGGTTCGACACGAATCCCGGGCGGTCGACGACCGTGACCGGGGTCTTCCCGAGCGCCTTCGAGAGCGCGACGGTCTCGTCCACCGTGGCGTCGGTCGTCTCGAGTCCCCGGACCACCTCGACCAGGGGCATGAGCGGCACGGGATTCATGAAGTGCATCCCGACGAAGCGCGGGGCGCGGCGAGTCGCCGCCGCCAGCTCCGTGATCGAGAGGGACGACGTGTTGGTGGCCAGGATCGCGTTCTCGGGCAGGAGCGCGTCGAGCACCCGGTAGACCTCCCGCTTGATTTCGGCCTTCTCGGGAACCGCCTCGACGGCGATCGAGCATTCCCCGACCGGGAACGCGGCCTTGTCGGTCGCGATCAGGCCGAGCGCGCGGTCCCGCGCGGCCGCGTCCATCTTCCCCTTCTCGACCAGCTTGCCCAGGCTCTTCTCGATCGTCGCGAGCCCTCGCTTCAGGGCCGCGTCGTTCGCCTCGAGGAGGAGCACCCGCCGCCCCGAGGCGGCGAAGACCTGCGCGATGCCGTTCCCCATCGTCCCCGCCCCCACCACGATCGCGGGGCGCAGGGCCACGCTTCCCGTCGAGTCGCGCGCCGGCGCCGGAGCCGCTTGCGGCGCCGCCATCACACGGCCTCCACGCTGAGCGCGACCGCGTTGCCGCCGCCCAGGCAGAGGGTCGCGAGACCCGACTTCGCCTTCCGGTCCCGCATGGCGTAGAGAAGCGTCGTCAGGATCCGCGCGCCGCTCGCGCCGATCGGGTGGCCCAGCGCCACCGCGCCGCCCTTGACGTTGACCTTGGAGAAATCCCACTCGAGCTCGCGGCCGTCCACGATCGCCTGCGCCGCGAACGCCTCGTTCGCCTCGATCAGGTCCCACGCGTTCGTCTTCCGCCCGAGCTTCTCGGCGAGCTTCCGGACCGCGATGACCGGCGCGTAGAAGACCATCTCCGGCGCGACCCCTCCCGCCGCGTAGCCGTTCACGCGAGCCATCGGCGTCGCTCCGGTCCGCTTCACGGCGTCGCCCGACATGACGATGACCGCCGAGGCGCCGTCGTTCAATCCGGGCGCGTTTCCCGCGGTCACGGTGCCGTCCTTCTGGAACGCGGGCCGGAGCTTGCCGAGCGACTCCATCGTCGTGTCGGGTCTCGGGCGCTCGTCCTTGCAGAAGCACTTCGGCTCGCCCTTCCGCTGCGGCACCAGGACCGGGACGACCTCCGCCTGGAACGCCTCCTCGCCCCACGCCTTCACGGCCTTCAGGTGGCTCTCGACCGAGAATCGGTCCTGGTCCTCGCGCGTCACGCCGTACTTCTTCGCGATCAGCTCGGCGGCGCTCCCCATGTGGAAGTTGTTGAACGAGTCCCAGAGGCCGTCGTGGATCACGCCGTCCGTCAACTCGCCGTTCCCGAGCCGGTATCCGGTGCGGGCCTGCTTCAGGAAATAGGGCGCGTTGGACATCGACTCCATGCCGCCCGCGACGATCACGTCGGCGTCGCCGGCGCGGATCGCCTGGGACGCGAGCATGACCGCCTTCAGGCCCGAGCCGCAGACCTTGTTCACCGTCATGGCGGGAACGCTGTCGGGGATGCCGCCGTGGATCGCGGCCTGGCGCGCGGGCGCCTGCCCCACCCCCGCCTGGACGACGTTCCCCATCAGCACCTCGTCGACCCGCGCCGCCTCGACGCCGGCGCGCTTCACCGCTTCCCGGATGGCGACCGCCCCCAGCTGGGGCGCGGTCATGGAGGAAAGCCCGCCCATGAACTCGCCAATGGCGGTCCGGCAGGCGCTCACGATATAGGCGTCACGATCGGCCACGTTCGACTCTCCTTTTTTGACGCGGGACGCCGCCTCAGGCGCCGTGCTGTTTCTTACCAGCGCCGAAGACGAAGCCCGACTCCCGCAGTAGCTCCCTGGCGATGATCAGCTTCTGGATCTGCGAGGTGCCCTCGCCGATCTCCATCAGTTTGGCGTCGCGGAAATACCGCTCCACCGGGTGATCCGTCATGTATCCCGCGCCTCCGTGGATCTGCACGGCGGCGTCGGAGGCGCGCATCGCCACGGTCGAGGCCTTGAGCTTGGCCATCGCCGCGTAGCGCGTGAACGGGGCGCCGCGGTCCTTGAGCCGCGAAGCCGCGTAGACGAGGAGGCGCGCCGCCTCGAGCTCGGTCGACATCTCGGCCAGGAGGAGCTGGATCGCCTGGAACTCGGCGATCGACTGGCCGAATTGCTTCCGCTCCTTGGCGTACCGGACCGAGGCGTCGAGCGCGGCCTGCGCGATGCCGAGCGACATCGCCCCGATCGAGATCCGGCCGCCGTCGAGCGTCACCATGAACTGCTTGAACCCCTGCCCTTCCCGCCCCTCGGCGTCGAGGAGATGATCCGCGGGCAGCTTCAGGTCCTCGAACAGGAGCTCCACGGTGTCGCTTGCCCGGTGCCCCAGCTTCTTCTCGCGCGATCCGGCGGAGAATCCGGGCGTCCCCTTCTCCACGATGAAGGCGGAGATGCCGCGCGCGCCGATTCCCGGCGTGGTGACCGCGGTGAAGACCGCCGTGCCGCAGACGCCGCCGTTCGTGATGTAGATCTTCCGTCCGTTGACGACGTAACCGCCGCCCTCCTTGACCGCGCGGGTCTTGGTCCCGCCGGCGTCGGAGCCCGCCTCGGGCTCGGTCAGGCCGAAGGCGCCGAGCGATTCGCCGGAGCAGAGCTTGGGGAGGTGCTTCCGCTTCTGCGCCTCGGTGCCGAAGAGGAAGATCGGATTGGTGCCGAGCGAGACGTGCGCCGCGAGGGTGATGCCGGTGGAGGCGCACGCGCGGCTCACCTCCTCCACCGCCATGACGTACATCAAGGTCTCGGCGCCGGAGCCGCCGTACTGCTCGGGGAAGATGAGGCCGAAGAGCCCCAGATCCCGCATCTTCTTCACGTTGTCCCAGGGGAACTCGCCCGCCGCGTCGTTCTTCGACGCCGTCGGCGCGATCTCCTTGTCCGCGAACTCGCGGAGGGTGTCCTTCCATTCCCGCTGCTCGTCGGTCAGATCGTAGATGTCATCGCGCCGGCTCCCGGCTGCGGTCGTCATGGCCATGCTATTCCCTCGAACCGGTCATACCGGCATCTCGGCCACTTCCTCCACCAAGAGGTCGGCCTCGGTCGACTTCAAGATATCGTCCACGGTCACGCCCGGCGCCCGCTCCACGAGACGGAGCCCGCGCGGGGTGACATCCAGGACGGCGAGATCGGTGATCACGCGATTCACCACCTTGCGCCCCGTGAGCGGCAGGGCGCACTTCTTCAGCACCTTGCTCACGTCCCCCTTGGCGGTGTGGAACATGGTCACCACGACGCGCTTGGCGCCGGCGACCAGGTCCATCGCGCCCCCCATTCCCTTCACCATCTTCCCGGGGATCATCCAATTCGCGAGGTTCCCCTCCTGGTCCACCTCCATGGCGCCCAGGATCGTCAGGTCCACGTGTCCGCCGCGGACCATCGCGAACGAGTCCGCGCTCGAGAAGAACGCGGCGCCGGGAAGGACGGTGATCGTCTCCTTGCCGGCGTTGATCAGGTCGGC
>DASVDZ010000036.1:0-69674 GCA_036380835.1 Candidatus Eiseniibacteriota bacterium
CGGGTCCATGGCGATGTCGGCCCGGTCGGTGCGGCGGAAGGCCATGTCCTGGGCCACCGCGCGGCTCGCGAACCCCGGGTCGGAGCGCCGCGCCGCAGCCGGCGCGGCCGCGGCCGCCGCGGCCGCCAGGTCGCCCGGCTCGATCAGCGTGATCTCGGTGATCTTCGGGAGATCGATCGCGCTCGTCTTCTGCGTGGCGATCCAGAGGAAGAGGAGCGCGTGGAGGACGGCGCTCACGCCCATCGTCCAGCGCGTCCGCCGCCGGCACGCGAATTCGTCCATCCGGAGGGTGGCCGCGGTCACGGCGTCACCTCCGTCTTCTGGCGGGTCGCGATGGCGATCCGCTGGGCCCCCGCGGCGCGAGCCTCGTCGAGGAGGTCGCGCACGGCGGAGTACGGCGCTTCGGAATCGGCCCGCACCACCACCAGCACGCCGCTGTTTCCCGGCCGCGCGAGCCGCTCGCGAAGGGTCACTCCCAGCACGTCGCGCGTGATGACCTTGTCGTCCACCGCCAGCTGGCCCGCGGTCGACAGCGTGATGCTCACGTTCCGCTCGTCTTCCGCCTCGCGCGTGCGCGCCGCCGGCAGGTTGACCGGCAGGTCGGCGACGGCGATGAGCGGCGCCGTGACGAGAAGGATGATCACCAGCACGAGCGCCACGTCGATGAGCGGCGTCATGTTCACCTTCGTGATCAGTCCGTGACGTTCCCCCGACATCCGCCGCATGTCAGCCTCCCACGACCGCGATCTGGGCCGCGCCGCAGCGCTTGGCCTCGTCCAGTACGTTCACGAAGGCGCCGTTCGGCACCGCGTCATGGCAGCGCACGATCACCGTCTTGGTCGCGCTCAGGTCGAGGAGCGACGTGAGGATTCCGTTCATGTGCTCCCGGGGGACCAGCTCCTTGTTCACCAGGACGCTGTCGGCCGAGAGGATCGTGATCTCGACGCGCTCCGTATGCGTCGTGAGCGCGGCCGCCTTGCCGGCCGCCGCCGCCTTCTGGACCGCGATGCTCGACTGGAACGCCATCGGCGTGGTGATCATGAGGATCACCACCAGAACCAGCGACACGTCGATCAGCGGGGTCATGTTCGTTTCGTAGATCCCGTCCGGAGTCCGATTGCGGGTGCCGAAGGCCACGATTGCCTCCTTAGGCCGCGCGGCCGGCGGCGCGGCTCTGGCTCTGCATGCCGCTCAGGCGGATGGTCCGGGCGTTGTTCTCGGCCACGGTCAGCATGACGCCCATCCGGCGAACGTAGTGGTTGTAGAGGAGAACCGCCGGCACGGCGACGACGAGCCCCGCCGCGGTCGTGAAGAGCGCCTCGGCGACGCCGGCGGCGACCACCGACGGGCCGGCCGAGCCGGTGCGCGCCATGTCGTGGAACGCGCGCATGATGCCCCAGACCGTCCCGAGGAGGCCGATCAAGGGCGCGGTGTTGCCCATGGTGCCCAGGAATCCGAGGTTCCGCTCGAGCTGGAGCCGCTGCTCGCTCAGCGCGATGTGGAGCTTCTCCTCGGCGATGTGGTCCGTGTCGGCCAGGGTCCGCACGGCTTCCGCGGCGACCGGGCCCATCGGATGCGGGTTCGACGCGAGGACGCGGACCGCCTCCTCGTTGTTTCCGGAGCGGACCGCGACGAGCGCCGAAGCGAGAAGCGCATCGGCGTTCCCGCGCCGCTTCCAGTAGTAGATCGCCCGCTCGATCGCGAATCCGGCGGTGAGCACGCTGAGACAGAGGATGACGACCATCACGGGGCTCGTCCGCATGGCCTGGATCCAATCGAAATTCTCGAACATCGTCGTGTCGCTCCTTTCGGTGTTCGGGACTAGCGGGCTTTCCGGGCCGATTCGAGCTGCGTCGCGCGACCCGCCGCGGCTTGCGCCAGCTCCTTGTCCTTCGAGTTCTGCGCGATGTCTCGATACGCGTTCATCGCCTTTCCGAACTCGCGCTTCTGTTCGTAGAGGCTCGCCATGCGCGCGACCGCCGAGAGGCGGAAGGGATTCCGCACGCCGCCGATCTGCGAGGCGCGCACGTAACGCCGGAGCGCCTCGTCCATCTTGTTCTGCTCCTCGAGGCAGCGGCCGACGCGGAACTCGAGCTCCACCTGCCGCCCCACGGTCGGCTTCATTTCGAGCGCGCGCTCGAACTCCGTCTGGGCCTCCGCGTAGCTCCCCGAGGCGTCCTCGAGGTCTCCGAGCTGGTAGGCGACGTCGTCCGCGCGGGAATCGTTCGGGAACTGCTCGCGATACGCGATCAGGGCCGCCTTCGCCTCGTCGGCCTGTCCCATCGCCCGCTGGCAGAGCGCCAGGTTGTAGCGCGCCGCCGAGCGGATCTCGGTCGTCGTGCTCTCGCCGAGCACCTGCGTGAAGGCCACCGCCGCGGGCGCGTAGTCCTTCGCCTCGAACCGCGAGAGGCCGACCTGGAAGTGCACGGTCGACAGGAGCTCGCTCTGCGGGAAGAACGAAGCGAACTGGTCGTACGCGAGCCGCGCCTCGTCCGGATGGCCTCCCTTGGCGTAGGAGTCGGCCAGCAGGAACTGCGCCTGGTCGGCCGAGGAGTAGCCGGGGAACTGGCTCACCACGCGCCGGAAGGCGTCGGCCGCCTCGTCGTAGCGCTTCGCCTGGTAGTGGTTCTTGGCGATCTGGAAGAGCGCGTCGGCCGCGTAGGCGCTGTTCGGGTACTGCTCGATGAGCCGGCTCAGCACCTCGGTTCCCTTGTCGCTCTGGCCGAGCCGGTAGAGGGAGAGCTCGGTGCCGCGCCGCGCTTCCTTCGCGTACGGGCTCTCGGGGAAGCGGGCGATGGTCGCCGAGTACGCCTCGAGCGCCGCCGCGTCGTTCCCCGCGTTGTACTCGCACTGGCCCATGCGGAGCGTGGCCAGCGCGGCGCCCTCCGTGTTCGCGAAGTTGTCGAGGAGGCCTTGGTAGCAGCGCTTCGCGTCCTTGTAGCGCTGCGCCTGGAAGTAGAGGTCGCCCGCGCGGGCCCACGCCCGCTCCGCGATCGGGGCGTTCGCGCTGTCCTTCACGATCGACTCCCAGTGATCCACGGCGTCGCCGAGCCGGTTCAGGCGGACGAAGCAGAGCCCGGCCTGGTAATGGGCGAGGAGCCGCTTCGGGCTCGCGGGGAAGCGCTTGAGGAAGTCCTCGTAGCCGCCCGCGGCCTCGCGATAGTGCTTCTGGTTGAACCGGTTGTGCGCGATGTCGAGGACCGCTCCGGCGACCAGATCGTTGTCGCTTCCGCCGTAGCGGAGCACGAGCCGCTCCTCCGTCGCGATCGCGAGGCTGTCCTTGCCCTGCTGCGCGTACGTCCACGCGAGTAGCTTCGTGGCGGACGCGGCGACCGGATGGTCGGGGAAGGTCTGGATCAGCCGCTCGAGGGTGGCCTGCGCCTCCGGATGGCGGGACTGCGCGGCCATGGCGTCGGCGTCGATCAGGAGCGCGTAGGCGCGCCAGGGCGACCGGCTCGGCGGCATCTTCTGGAGCAGGAGATGGGGCGCGCCGGCGAGCTGGCCGAGGTCGCCCGCCTCGTGGTACGAATCGAGGAGCAGGCAGAGCGCCGCGTCGATGACCTCCTGGCGCTCCGGCGTCACCGGCCGCACGCTCCGCGTCGTATCGGTCGCGTTCGCGAGGTAGCGGTCGAGCACGATCTGGAAGTAGGGCGCCGCCGCGCGCGGACGCTTCTGCTCGAGGAGCCCCACGCCCGCCATGTAGGCGGCCGCCGGCGCCTCGGGCTCGAGCGGATAGCCGCGCACGACCGCCTGGTAGCTGCCGGTCGCGTCGGCCTTTCGATCGAGCGCGTCGAGGCAGCGGGCGACTCGGTATTGCGCGCTCGCCGCGACCGAATGCTGGAAGTAGCTCGTGAGGACCCGGTTCAGCTCGACGATCGCCTCGGCGTACTGGCCGCGGCCGGCGAGCACGTCGCCGATGAGGAACTGCGCGCGGGCGGCCTGGTCGGTGCCCGGCCGGCGCTCCACGATGCCCCGGAAGAGCCCCAGCGCCGAGTCGGGGTTGCCGGCCAGGTAGATCGAGCCGGCGGCGCGCACCTCGGCCTCGGCGACGACGTTCGGGTCCTTCGCCTTGGCGGCGGTCCTCGAGAATTCTTCCGCGGCGCTCCGGTAGTCGTGCGCGCGCAGGAACGCGTCGGCCTTGGCGAGCATGGCCGGGTCGGCGAGCGGCGAATCCGGATAGCGGCTCGCCACGTCCTGGAACGCGGCCGCGGCCTGGAGCACCGAGCCGAGGCCCCGCTGGCAGAGGCCGCGCAGGTAGGTCGCCTGGGCGCCGCCTCCCGCCTTCGCGCCGATCAGCGCGAGGGCGTCGGACGGCTTCTGCTCCATGTAGAGCGCGGTCGCCCGCGCGAGCGTCGCGCGGTCGTCGTTCGCGTACCACGGGGAGCCCTTGAGCAGCGCCTGGAGCTGCTTTTGCGCGAACGCGGTCTCGCCGCGGCGGAGCGCGTTCCACGCCTGGGCGAGTTTGGCCTCGCCGGAGAGCGGGCTCTGGGGGAAGCGCTTCTCCCACTCGACCCACTCCTTGGCGGCCTGGGCGTCGTCGCCGGTCCGCTCGAGCGCCGCGATCGACTCGAACGACGCGTCGTCCCCGTACGGCGTCTTCTCGAGCCGGTCGGCGGCCTGCCGCAGCTCCTCGGACGCGTGCGGGACATCGCCGGACTCGTAGCGGATCTCGGCGGAGAGATAGCGCGCGATGCCCTCCTCGTCCTTCGAGCCCCCGCGCGCCGCGTCCGCGGCCGCGCTCTCGGCGCTCTGGAGGGCGGGCAGCCGGTCCGCGTCCGGCAGGAGGCGCGCGGCCTCGAACGCGAGACCCGCTTCCTTCAGCGTCGCGCGCGGCTCCTCCGAGCCCTTGGCGACGGCGGTCCCTGCCGTCGCCAGGATGGTCAGCGCCGCGATGACCCCCGCGGCGAGGCGCACACCCCCGCGCGCCCCTTGGTCGCCCGTCCGATTCCGTTCCAATCGCGTCATGGCTCCTTGCCCCCGTTCGATTACTGGACCGGAATCACGGGCACTTCGCCCTGCGGACCGCCCGTGGAGATCTCCACGTCGCGGGTGCGGCTCTCGATCACGCGGCCGTCGGCGTCGTGCACCGTCAGGCGATAGTGGTACGTGCCGTCCGCGAGCGGGAGGCCGGTCTCGTCCTTGCCGTCCCACTGGATGTGCGCCGGCGGCGCGCCTTTGCCGCCGAACGTGCGCACGGTCTCGCCCGACTTGTTGATCAGCTGCAGATCCCAATCCTCGACCTCCGCCTTCGTCCGGGCGTTCAGGTCGATCTTGGTCGTGGCGCGCTCACCGGTAGGGGAGAAGATCTCGGGATCGGCCTTGGCGCTCGCGAAGAACCCGCCGAAGCGGTACGTGAGACCGACCCGATGCGTGAGGCCGAGCGGGTGGTCGAGCACGCCGTAGTCGAACTGGTAGTGGCCGGCGAAGCGGTAGCTCATGCCGCCCGCGGGGCTCTGGTCGTCGAGGCCGACGCGAAGCGCGAAGGCCGGCTGCACCCAGTACTCCGAGCCGCCGCGGAACCGCGTGCCGGGGCCCGAGGCCTGGTCCACCTCGGCCGTGATGAGGCCGCGGCCCTGGAGCACCATCGCGGAGAACCCGCCGCGGAACTCGATCGGATACTTCTCCTGCGTGTCGCGGAGGGTGAGGTTGGGCCCGCCGAGGTTGAGCACCGACGCGCCGATCCGGATGGTCGGCGTCACGTTGGTGATGGCGCCGAGATCGAAGCCGACGCCCGTGCCGCTGAAGTCCTCGACCTGCTGGCGGACCAGCTTGACGTTCGCGCCCAGCGCGAAGCGCGGGTTCAGGCTGCGGGCCATGCTGAAGATGTAGGCGGTTTCGCCTTCGCTGAAGGTCCCGAGCGGGTCGTTCAGCTCGTTGGTGCGATCGAATTGACCGGAGCTGAGCGAGACGACGCTCAGGCCGAAGGACGGAAGCTTGTTGCCCGGCACCGCGAAGTTGACGGCGTTGATCGACGTATCCTCGAAGAGACGCGCCGTCTCGAACCGGACCTCGTTCGGGACCAGCTGAGCCAGACCCGCCGGGTTCCAGACCACCCCGGCGGCGTCGTCGGCCGCGCCGACGAACGCGCCGCCCAGCCCGAGCGTACGGGCGGTGACGTATTGCGAGAGCCACGAGCCCGGCGCGCCGCCGTTCTCCGACTCGGCCGACGCGACGCCGGTTCCGAGGATCAGGGCCGCGAGGAGCGCGATCCCCGCCGTATGATGACGAAGCATGCGGTTCATGTCAGTGCCTCCCCGGTTACCGGACGACCGCGATCTTGCGGCGGATGACGTGGAGCGTTTCGCCCGTTCCCTGGGCCTCGATCAGCGCGATGTAGCCGCCGCTCGAGACGACGTCCCCCTTGCCGTTCCTGCCGTCCCAGACGTACTGGTTCAATCCCGCCATCCCCCCCGTCGCGCCCTTGTCGAACACGACGCGCCGCACCAGATCGCCGGTCTGCGTGTAGATCCGCATCGTGACCGACGCGTTGTCGTCCAGCTTGTAGGCGATCGTCGTCCCCTCGGTGGGCGGGTGGAACGGATTCGGATAGTTGGTCGCGTAGCCGCCCCCCTTGGTCGGGTCGACGAACGCGACCTCGAGCTCCAGGTCGTTGGAGAGCGCGAGCGACACGGCGTGGATGTGGTCCTTCTCCGGCTGCCGCGGGCTCAGGAAGTCGGCGCGGGCGACGCCCGTGCCGTCCGTGGTGCTGTCGGTCGGCGTGAGCGTGCCGAGGCCCGAGACGAGCGAGAAGACGACCGGCTGGTCGGGCACGCCGTTGTCGAAGGCGTCCACGACCCGCGCGTTCACGGTCGCGTGCTTGTTGCCCCCGACCCACGTCGGGTTGCTCGTCAGGAGGAGGGTCGCCGGCTGCCCGGGCGTGATCGTGATCGGGCCGGTGACGCCCGGCGCGTTGCCCGCGTCGTCGTGCGCGACCAGGACGATCGGCTCGGCGAACGTGTAGGTCTCGCTGATCGACCGCTGTCCCTGCAGGAGCTGGAACTGTGTCGTCAGCAGCGTGCCGCGTCCCGCCGCCTGGGTGCCGGAGTTCTGGACCTCGATCGTCACGAACGAGTTGACCTCCTGGATCACGCTCCCCGCGTCGTTCGTCACCTTGACGGTCAGCGTGAAGAACTCGCCGGCGCGCGCCGAGGAGGGCGACACGGACGCCTCCAGGTGGAAGCCGCTCGAGATCGCGCGCACCTGCGTCGTGCTCCCGGTCTTCGAGGGGTTCGTCACGTCGGAAACCGAGATCTGCTGGAAGCCGCCGGTCGCGAGGCGCACGGGCAGATCCACGGTGCCGTTGACCATCGCCGCGTCGGGCGGAAGGGTCGCCAGCGGATCGCCGGAGGTGATGTGCACGACGTCCGAGACGCCCCCGACCGGGTTCCACCACTGGTCGGTGGCGAGCGCGGTGACGTTGAAGGCGTAGTTGATCGACTGGTCGGTCGCCGTGCCGCCGCGGCCGGTGGCGGTGCCCGGCGCCGGCGACTCGCCCGGAGCCAGGATCAGGACGCGCGCGAAGGTGCCGCCGATGATGTTGACCTGGGACGACGTGTTGGGCGTGATCCCCGAGTTGGTCGAGTCGCGCGCCGTGATCGTCTGGAGGCCGCTCTTGTGCAGGCGGGTCGGGATCAGCACTTGACCGTTCACCAGCACCGTGTCGGAGGGCATCCACGCGTACGCGTCGGTGGAACTGAGCACGATCCGGTCGGAAACGCCGGGCACGAGGTTCCAGTACTGATCCACCGCGCGCACGGTCACCGTGAACGGCGTTCCGGCGGTCTGGTTCGTCGGCGTGCCCGTCTTGCCCGTGGGCGTGCCGCCGAGCGCCGTCTCGCCGGGGAGGATCACCTGGAGCCCGGCGAACGGGCCCGGGTTCACGACGAAGGAGTTGCTCGTCCCGGTCTTCGGGGGCGCCGAGAAGTCGGCGGCCGTGAGGGCGACCGCGCCGCCCGCGCCCTTGAACGTGACGTTTCCGGTCCAGGTGCCGCTCGCGAAGGTGATGCTGGTCGGCGTGATGCTCTGGTTCCCGGTGTTCGCCTGGAGGATCGCGTCGCCGTTGTAGCCGGGGACGGTGTTGCCGCTCACGTCGGTCGCGCGCACCGTGATCGAAACCGGCACGCCGGCCGTGAGCGGCCCCGTGATCGTGTTGAAGACGAAGTGGTCCACGCCGGCCGGGATCACCTGGATCCCCGCGCTCGTCATGGGCGTGATGCCGCCGTTCGTCAGGTCGGTCACCGTGAGGGTCTGGGTCCCGACCGTGTTCAGGTGGACCGTGAACTGGCGGAAGCCGTTCGACAGGGCGCCGCTCGTGTTCGTGGCGGCGTCGCTCGAGGTGACGCGCACGTTGTCGCCGGTCGCCACCTGGTTCCAGTACTGGTCCGTGCCATAGACCGAGACGTTGAAGTTGGTTCCGGCCCCCTGGGTGGCGGGGCTCCCGATCACGCCGGAGACGCTGCCCGGGAAGGGGCTCTGGCCCGGCACGACGATCTGCACGCGGCTGAAGCTGCCGGGGTGCACCGTGAAGGGATCGCTCGTCCCGTTCTTCGTCGGGTTCGCGCGGTCGTACGCGTACACGTTCACGTTGCCGCGGTTGATGCTCGTCTCGTCGGCGCGGTACATCGTGACGTTGCCGCTCCAGACGCCGTTCGTCAGCGTGATCGTCGAATCGGAGCCGGGGCTCGCGGTGATCCGCCCCGGGCCGAACGACGTGATCTCCTGGAGAACCGCCGGTCCCGTGTACCCCGTCACCGTGTTGCCGCTCGGATCCTTGGCGGTCACCGTCAGGGCCATCGAGACGCCCGCATATTGGTTCTTCTGCGCGATGCCCGAGAAGATGAAGTGGTCGAGGATGCGCACCGTCACCGCGGCCGAGCTCGCGTCGGGGATCGTGTTGTCGGTCTCATCGTGGGCGAACACCGTGAAGGTGCCCGCGGCGTTCATCGTGATCGAGAACGTCCTCGTTCCCGAGACGAGCTGCGCCGGCGCCGGCAGTGTCGCGCTCGCGTCCGTCGCGTCGATCGAGATCGAGTTGGAGATCGACGTCACGACGTTCCAGCTCGCGTCGCAGGCGTTCACCGTGACGGTGAATGGAACCCCCGCCACCTGCGCGCGCGGCGTCCCGGTCTTTCCGCTGCCGGTACCCGGCGCGGCGCTCTCCCCGGGGAGGAGCACCTGGAGACGGGTGTACGGTCCCGCCTCGGCGGGCGAAGCGATCAGCGTCCAGGGCAGGAGCGCAAGCGCGATGACGAGCCACGCCCCCCGAAGTGCATGGCGCACGGCGACACCTCCGATACTTGTTCCGTTCGTTCCGAAGCCGCGGACCCCCAAAAGGCGAGCCCGGGCCATCCCGCGCCCAGGGCGGACGCGTACCCGACGTCCCGGACGCATGCAGCCACCGTGCCGGGGCCCCGCGCGGAAGCCTGCGGGGTACCCGCGCGGGACGAACCCCGTTGTCGCCGTGCGGCTTACGCCCGTCGGCCCGGGGATGGGCAGGTTGGTGACCGGTCGAATCGAGGCGACGACGCTCTCGCGGTGGCTCGATCGAGCCGCCCACCGCAAGGCAACTTGCCGGACATGCACGGACCAGCGATTGCGTTTCGCCGCACGTCGGGTTGCGCGCCCGGCCCCCCCGGCGGCTTCGGCCTTCCTCTGGCCCGAGCGGGCCAGGTCGGGTAGAGTGGCCGCGACGCGCCCCGCGCGCACGACGATGCGAACCCCCTTCATCCCAGAGCGCCTTCTCGTCACCGGATCGACCGGCGCCGTCGGCCGCGCCATCGCGACCGTCGCGGCCTCGTGGCGCGCGCCCGTCCGCCTCCTCACGCATCGCGCGCCCGTGCCTCCGTCCGTCGTCGCGGCGCTTCCGGGCGCGGAGCTTCGCTCCGGCGATCTGGCGCACCCCGAGACGCTGCGCGGGATCGCCGACGGATGCGACGTCGTCGTCCACGCGGCCACGCGCGGCGGCTTCGCCCCGCTCGACCAGGAGCGCCGCCGCCAGGTGAACGTCGGCGGAACCGAGGCGCTGCTTCGCGAGGCGACCGGCGCCGGCGTCAAGACGTTCGTGCTCGTCGGGTACACGGGGACGATTCAGGAGCGGGAGCGGCGCGACGTCGCGGTGGACGAGGAGACGCCGCCGGAAGGCGAGTACGAGATCGACACCGTGCGCCACAAGATGGAGGCGGAGGCGCTGGTGCTGGAGGCGAACGGCACGGGCGGGCTTCGGGCCATGGTGGTGAGCCCCGGCGTCGCGCTCGCGCCCGACGCCGACACGCTGCTCGGCGGGCTGATCCGCGTCTACCGGGACGGCGACCTCCCGTATCGCGTCCTCGACGAGGTGTGGCTCGCCCTGAGCGACGCCCGCGATCTGCCGCGCTTCGTCGCCGCCGCGATCGAGCGGGGGCAAGGAGGCCGGCGCTACTTCGCCACCTCCGACTGCGTGCGCCTCGGGGACCTCTACCGGCGGCTCCACGCCCTCTCGGGGATCGAACCGCCACGCCGCCGCCTGCCCGACCTGCTCGTCGAGGAGCTTGGTCTCCTCACGCCCGTTCTGCCGCCCCACTCCTATCTGCGACGGCTCGTCCTGCCGCGGGAGATGGTGCTCCACCTCCGCCGTCTGGCTCCGCTCACGAACGCGCGGACCCAGACCGAGCTGGGGGTCGCGCCGACGCCGCTCGAGACGACGTTGCGGGACGTGCTGGGCGCGAGGGAGGGGGAAGGGGAGGGCCGCGGCCGCGCGGCCGGGTGATCTATGGAACCCGCCCGGCGTCCGTTAGAGGGTCGGGATCGGGGCCGCCCGGCCGCTGTCGAGCACCTCTCGGACGCGGCGGGCCAGCGCGAGGGGTGAGTAGGGCTTCTCGAGGAACGCCACCTCCAGGTCGTGGATTCCCTGGAGGAGCGTCGAGTCCTTCGTGTAGCCGGAGACGTAGAGCACGCGCATCCGCGGCGAGCGGACCGAAGCCCATGCCGCCAGCTCGCGACCTCCCATCTCCGGCATGACGACGTCCGTGACCAGGATGTCGATCGCCCCGCCCTCCGCCTCCAGCACGCGGAGCGCGTCGTTTCCCGACGCCGCGGTGAACACCGTGTAACCGAGCTCGGCCAGGATTTCGCGCCCCAGCGTGAGCAGGCTCCGATCGTCCTCGACGAGGAGGACGCGCTCGCTCCCCGAGGGGAACGACGAGTCGGCCCTCGCCGCCTCCCGGCGGCTGTCCAAATCCTGGGTCTCGGGCAGGAGAATCTCGAACGAGGCGCCTCCCTCCGGCGGACGGACCGCGCGGACGCGGCCGCGGTGCTGGCGAACGATGCCGTAGACCGTGGCCAGGCCGAGCCCGGTCCCGCGACCCGGCTCCTTCGTGGTGAAGAACGGCTCGAAGATGTGCTCCATCACGGTGTCGGCGATCCCCGCCCCCGTGTCGGTCACCGTGAGCCGCGCGTACGATCCGGCGACCAGCTCGGGATCCCCCTGGGCGGCGCCCGGGGTCACGTCGACGCGGTCGGTCTCGATCCGGATCGTCCCGCCGTCCGGCATCGCGTCCCGAGCGTTCACGACCAGGTTCACGATCACCTGCTCGAGCTGCGAGAGGTCGACGCGCGCGCGGACCGGCTCCGGCCGAAGCGTGAGCGAAAAGTGGATGTCCTCGCCCGCCAGGCGTTGCAGCATCGGGAGGAGATCCTGCATCGCGGCGTTCAGATCGACCACGCGGGGCTGGGCCGGGCTCCGGCGGCCGAAGGCCAGGAGCTGGCGCGTGAGCGCCGCGGCCCGGTCGCCCCCCTTCCGGATCTCCTCGACGGCGCGCCGATTGGGATCGGCCGCCGGGAGGCGCGAAAGGAGGAGGTCCGCGTAGCCGAGCACGGCGGTCAGGATGTTGTTGAAATCGTGGGCGACGCCTCCGGCGAGCTGCCCGATCGCCTCCAGCTTCTGCGAGTGGCGAAGCTGCTCCTCCAGCGTCACGCGATCGGTCACGTCCGATTCCAGTCCGTCCACGTAGACGAGCCCGTCGGCGCCCCGGCGCGGCAGGAGGCGGCTCCGGTGCCAGCGGTAGATTCCGCGCGACGTGGCGAAGCGGACCTCGATCGTGGTCGGCTCGAGGCGGCGGAGCCGTTCCATGGCCGGGGGCACGATCTCGCGGGCGTCGTCCGGGTGGAGCCTCCGGATCCAGAACTCCGGGTCGCCGAGGAGATCGCGCATCGTGAGCCCGTAGAGCGCCTCGGCGCCGCTCGTGAAGTGTTCGTAGCGGAGCAGCTGTCCGGTCTCGGGCTCGAGCACGAACGTGAAGAGGGCGGCGTCGAGGTTTCGCGCGATCGTCGACTCGCGCTCCATGGCGAGGCGCTGCTCGGCGATCGCCCGCTCGCGATCCGTGACGTCGCGGAACGTCCAGACGCGTCCGACCACCCGCCCGCCGAGGCGCTGCGGCATCGAGAATCGCTCGAACACGCGGCCGTCGAGGAACCGGATGACGTCGAAACTGTCCTCCTCGGGGGTCGCATAGAGCCGCCGGATCTTCGCTTGGAACGCGCCCGGGTCCTCGAGCTGCGCGAGGACGAACGCGACCGCGCGGTCGTCGTCGCGCGACCGGATGATGTCGTCGGGAATCCGCCACATCCGCACGAACCGCTCGTTCACGCGGACGATCTTCTCGTCCAGGTCGACGACGAGCACCCCGTCGGCGGTGGCGTGGAGCGTCGCCTCGAGGAGCGAGAGCGCGCTCTCGCGGTCCCGCTCGACGTCGTGGCGCTCGGTGATGTCCCGCACGATTCCGAAGGCCTCGCGGAACCGCCCGTCGTCGTCCAGGATCGGGTGGGTCGTGACGAGGGTCCAGACCTCGCGCCCCCCCGGCCCGCGGAACATGCACTCGAATTGGAGCGGCTCGCCGCGCCGGGCGCGCTCGTAGGCGTCGCGCGCCACGCCGGTCCACTCCCCCTCGGTGAATTCGGTGAAGTGGCGGCCGACCATCTCGCCGGGGGGGAGCCCCAGCATCGCCGCCATTCGGGGATTCGCGTCGAGGGTCCGCCCGTCGGCGCCGACGCGCCAGACGCCCTCGGGCGAGTTCATCATGAGGGCATGGAACCGGCTCGCCTCGTCCCGCTCGCGGGACCGGATGATCGCGTCGAGGCGGCGGGCGCGGATCGTCATCTGGACCACGGCGATCGAGCCAAGAGCGAAGACGAACGTCGGGACGAGCGAGTCCTCGATCGCGACGTGTCGCATCGCGGGAATCCAGGGCCGCGCCGCGACGAGGACGATCGAGAGCGCGCAGGCGGTCCACGCCGCCCGGGCGCGGCGCCTGAGCGCGATCGAGACGATGAGCAGGAAGGAGAGGAACGGGCGGTCGAAGAGATCGAAGCGGCTCGCGAGGAACCACGATAGGCCGGCGACGAAGAACGGTCCGAGGATCGCCTCCGTCCACTCCGCCATGACCTGCCGGGAAGCGGGCACTTTCCCCCCACGAATCGCGCCGCGGCCGCACCGGATCGCCGATACTCCGTTGGTAGCAGGGACCATACAGCGATTGCGCCGACGCCGCCAGCCTGATTACGATCCGGTCATGCGCTTTCCCGCCGAGCCCTTCCGCGTCAAGGTCGTCGAACCGGTCCGATTCGTGCCCCGGGAGGAGCGGGCGCGGCTCCTCGAAGAGGCGGGGCTCAACATCTTCTCCGTCCCGGCGGACTCCATCTACATCGACCTTCTCACCGATTCGGGGACATCCGCGATGAGCGACCGCCAGTGGGCGGGGCTCATGATGGGCGACGAGTCCTACGCCGGGAGCCGCAACTTCTTCAATCTGGAGCGTGTCGTCCGCGAGATCACCGGCTACGCGCGCGTCATCCCGACCCACCAGGGGCGGATGGCCGAGAACCTGCTCTTCTCGGCGATGGTGTCCCCGGGGCAGATCGTGCCCAACAACAGCCACTTCGACACGACGCGGGCCAACGTCGAGGCGCAGGGGGCCGAGGCGCTCGACCTCGTCATCGCGGAGGGCCTCGACCCGGCGCGCGAGCACCCGTTCAAGGGGAACATCGACCTGGAGCGGCTCGACCGGGTCCTCTCCGAGAACGGACGGGCCAAGGTGCCGCTCGTGATGATCACCATCACGAACAACTCCGGCGGCGGCCAGCCGGTCTCGATCGACAACGCGCGCGCGGCGCGGAAGATCTGCGACCGCCACGGGGTGCCGCTCTTCTTCGACGCCTGCCGGTTCGCGGAGAACGCCTGGTTCATCCAGGAGCGCGAGCCGGGATACGCCGGGAAGCCGGTTCGGGAGATCGCGCGGGAGATGTTCGACTGCGCGGTCGGCTGCACGATGAGCGCCAAGAAGGACGGCCTCGTGAACATCGGCGGCTTCCTCGCGTTCGACGATCCGTCGCTCTGGGAGCGGGTGACCAACCTGCTCCTCCGCGTGGAGGGGTTTCCGACGTACGGGGGCTTGGCGGGCCGCGATCTCGAGGGGATGGCGCGCGGGCTATCGGAAGTGCTCGACGAGGACTATCTGACGTTCCGGATCGGACAGGTGCGGGGCCTGGGGGCGATGATCGCCGACGCGGGAATCCCGATCGTCCGCCCGGTGGGAGGGCACGCGGTCTACATCGACGCGCGCGGCTTCGCGCCGCACATCCCGCCCGATCAGTTCCCAGGCCAGGCCCTGGTCGCGGCGCTCTATCGGGACTACGGGGTCCGGGCCGTGGAGGTCGGAACGCTGATGTTCGGCCATGCCGACCCCAAGACGGGGAAGCCGGTCATCCCGCGGCTCGACCTCGTGCGCCTCGCCGTGCCGCGCCGCGTCTACACGTCGGAGCAGATGCGCTACGTGGCCCAGTCGGTGATCGAGATCCACCGGCGGCGCGAAACGCTGCGGGGGCTCCGTATCGTGTACGAAGCCCCCGTCCTGCGCCACTTCACGGCCCGGCTCGCCGAGATCGAACCCAGCTCCGCGACCTCCGCCTCCTGATCGCGTCCGGCGCCCGCGGCGCCGGCGACCTGCCTCTACTTGCCTCCCGTTCCACCGCCCGGCGGCGCGTTGCCCGGGGGCGGCGGCGCCTCGCCCTGCGGGGCGGGCGGCATCTTGGGCTCGAGGCCCGGCGCCGGAGGCACCGGGGTCGATCCGAACGACTCGCGCCGCTGGCGCTCCTGCCATAGGACGTTCGGATTCACGAGTCGGAATTCGACGCGGCGATTGATCGTCCGGTTCGCCGTCGACGTGTTCGGGACGAGCGGCTCGGTATCGCCGTAGCCGGTGATCCAGAAGTTCTTCTGGTTCAGGCTCGGGTTCTCGTGGAACAGGTACTGGAGCAGCGCCTTCGCGCGGAGCGCCGAGAGCGGGATCCGGTACCCGGGCTCGGGCTGGTCGTCCACGTGGACGCCGATCTCGAACTTGAGCGTCGGCCACTGCTTGAGGACGGCCGCGACCGAGTCGATGCGCGCCAAACCTTGCGGCAGGATCTTGGCCGAGTCGGGAGCGAACTCGAGGTCGGTGAGACGCATCATCCAGTCGGAGAGCAGCTCCTCCTCGTACGGGGAGTGAACCAGCGGGCAGCCGCCCGCGTTCACCGCCACGCCGGCCGGCGTCGCGGGGCAGATGTCGACGCCGTCCGGAACGCCGTCGCCGTCCGCGTCGAGCGGGCAGCCGTTCGCGTCGACGACCGCGCCCTTCGGCGTGTCCGCGCACTTGTCGAGCCCGTCGAAGACGCCGTCGCCGTCCGTGTCGACGCCGCAGCCCTTCGCGTCGACCACCACGCCGGTCGCGGTCGAGTCGCACTGGTCGATGCCGTCGGGCACGCCGTCCTTGTCGGTGTCGATCGGGCAGCCCTTCGGGTCCACCTTGGCGCCCTTCGGCGTGTTGGCGCACGCGTCGAGGCCGTCGAAGACCCCGTCCCCGTCCGTGTCGAGCGGGCAGCCGCTCGCGTCGACGACCGCGCCCTTCGGCGTGTCCGGGCACTTGTCGTTCTTGTTCGGCACGCCGTCCTCGTCGGAGTCGCGCGGCCGGCCCATCCAGAAGGCGGTGACGGCGCCGGTGATCATGAAGGTGTTGACGCGCGTCGCGCGGCCGGGCCCGGCGTCCTGCTTGTAGGAAACGTCACGCCCGTCGAGGCGGAAGCCGAGGCGCTCGCCCGCGCGGAGGATCATCCCGACGCCCGCGTGGTAGGCGCTGTGCGACTCGGAGGCGCCGCCGTCGCGATCCAGCTTGGCCGTGCCGAGCCCGCCGTATAGATAGGGGAGCGCCCAGCGGTAGCGGTCCGGGGTCAGGATCAAGCCGGCGCCGTAGTGCGTGAACGTCCCGCCGCCGAGGGCGGGAGCCTCGAGGTCGGGCGAGCTCCGGTGGAGCAACCCCTCGACGCCGACCCAGCGGTTCAGGAAGGCCGCGGCGCGGACGCCGTATCCCGGCCCGTCGCGGAGCGACTGCTCGGGATCGTAGAGGTCGCTGCCGACTTCCAGGGAGAGCCAGCTTCGCTCCTCCACCGCGTAAACCCGGGGTGCCGTCCCAGCGAGCCACAGCAGGGAAACGAGAACGGGCCAGCGCAGTGCTCGGGCGAAGGGCCGATGCATGTCGTTATGCCTCCGGAATCACCGACGGGTCGGGGGGAAAGAACCGCGGCAGTGTGGCGGTTTTCCACCCCTATGTCAAGATTCTGATATACTTTGGCGGCTGATCCCACCCGGCCGCCTCCCGGCCCGAACCCGACGATAGGATGGAGCCCAGGATGCTCGAAGAACGCCTCAACGAAGACATGAAGCGATCGCTCAAGTCCGGAGAGCAGGCCCGTCTCGGCACGCTCCGGATGATGCGGAGCCAGATCCTCCTCGAGAAGAAGAAGGACGCCTCGATCCAGACCCTTCCCGACGCGCAGGTGCTCCAGGTGCTGACCGCGTACGGAAAGAAGCTCCGCGAGTCCGCCGCCGAATACGAGAAGCTGGGCAAGACGGACGCGGCGGCCAAGATCAAGGAAGAGCTGGCGGTCGTCCAGGAGTACCTGCCGGCGCCGCTCAGCAAGGAGGAGGCGCAGGCGCTCGTCACCGCGGTGATCTCCGAGCTGAACGCGACCACGGCGAAGGATTTCGGCCGCGTCATGAAGGAGGTCACCGCCCGCGCGCAGGGAAGGGCCGACGGGAAGACGCTGAGCGACCTGGTGCGCGGCGCGCTCGACTGATGCGCCGGCCCCGTGCTAGACTGCGCCTTCCCGCCATGGATATCCTCGTTCGATGATGAAGCCCAACCGCCGCAGGCGTGACAAGCCGCGCCCGGGCGCCCCGCCGACGGGGCCGCGCTCGGGCGGCCCGCCGACAGGGCCGCGCCCCGACGCCCCGCGCCGTGGTCGTCCTCTCAAGCCGAGAGGGAAGCCCGGCGCCGACGACGCGCCGCGGGTCAAGGAACACCCACAGTACGGGACGCGGATTCCTCCGGAAGAGCTCGAGTTCATGCGCCAGCAGGCGGCGGAACGCGCGCGGGAGGAACGGGAGCGCCGCGGGTTCGGGCCGACCCGATCCCACGGGGCCAAGCCGTACACGCCGCGGAGCGGCGGCTACGGCGGCCGCCCGAGCGGGCCGCCCTCGCGCGGTCCGGGGTTCCGCGGCGAGCGGGACCGCTATCCGGGTCCGCCGCGCGAGCGCCGCGGCCAAGGCCCCGCGCCCTATCGCGACCGCGGTCCAGGAGCCGGACGACCCGACCGGGGACCGATGCCGCCGAGGCCGGGACGCGACCGGGGCCGCCCCGCCGCGCCGTACCGGGAGCGGCCGCCCGCCAAGCCGTACCGCACGGGCGTCCAGAGCGCCGGCGAAGGGCCGCCGCGGCCCTCGCCCGCGCCGGCCGAGCCGCCGCTCCACAAGGTTCGTCGCCTCCTCTCCGCCTACCAGCAGACGGCCGCGGTGGTCGCGGCCCACTCGCTCGGCGTGTTCGGCGAGATCCACCGGCGCCCGCAGGTCGCCGCCGACATCGCCCGGCATTGCGCGAGCGATCCGCGCGGCATGGAGGCGCTCCTCGAGGCGCTGGTCGCGCTCGGGATCCTGGACCGCCACGGCTCCTCGTACGTCCTGCCGCGGGACCTCGCGCCCTATTTCGTGCCGGGCGAGAACGGCGACGCGACCGGGATGGTCGAGGGGGCCCCCGATCTCTACCACGCGTGGGGAGACCTCGCGCGCGGCGTGCGCGAAGGGACGCCGCGGTTCCCGCTCGGCAGCGACGCCATCCTCGCCGGCGATCCGGGGCGGGTGCGCCGCTACATCCGCGCCGTCCACACCGTGAGCCGCGAGGCGGCGCGCCGCATCGTGGAGCTGGCGCCGATCCTGCCGGGGTCGAGCCTGCTCGACGTGGCCGGCGGATCGGGCGTCTACGCGGCGGAGTACGCGCGCCGCATCCCCGACGTGAAGGCGCATCTCTTCGACCTCCCGCCCACCCTCGAGGTGGCCCGCGAGATCCTCCTCGCCGAGGGCTACGAGGACAACGTGGCGTTCCATCCGGGCGACTACCGCGCGGATCCCTTCCCGGGCCCCGTCGACACGCTCCTGCTCTCGAACGTGGTGCAGACCGAGAGCGAGGAGCACGTGCTGGGCGTCTTCCGGAAGGCCTGGGACGCGCTCCGCCCCGGCGGCACGCTCCTGGTCCACGGAATGATGACCGACGCGGACGCGCCTCCCGCTCCCGCGACCGCGCTCTTCACGCTCATGATGTTCACCGTGTTCGATCACGGTCGGGCCTGGAGCGTGCAGCAGGTGTCGGACTGGCTCGCCCAGGAGCGGTTCGGCGTGCGCGCGACGCGCGAGCTCGGCGAGCCGTTCTCGAGCAAGTTGATCATCGCCTCCCGCCTCGAATAGCCGTGCCCGAGATACCGTTTCTCGAAGTCCTCGCCGAGAACCTCGCGGCCGGGATCTCCGGGCGCCGGATCGAATCGATCGAGGTGCGGCAGCCGGCCCTCCTGATGACCTCCTCGCCTTCCCCCGAGTCCTTCGCGGGCGAGTTCCTGAGCCACCCGTCCCGGAAGGGCAAGTTCCTCATCTTCGAGACCGAATCGCGGCGGGCGATCGTGATCCACCTGATGCGGCTGGGGCGGATCCAGATCGCGCCGGGTCCGGCCGGTTCCGGAAAGGGCGCGGGAAGGGAAGGGCGCCCGGTCGCGGGACGGCCCAAGGCGCCCAAGAACCTCTCGGCGAGGATTCGCTTCGACGACTCGACCGAGCTTCGCCTCGTCGAGCACGGCACGGAGAAGCGCGCGCGCCTCTGGCTGACCGAGGACGCCGACTCCCTCCCGGAGATCCAGACGGTGGGACCCGACCCGACGCGCGGCGAGATGGACGCCGCGGCGTTCACGGCGGCGCTTCGCGCCCAGTCCCGGCAGCTCAAGACGTTCCTGACCGACCAGCGCACGATCTCGGGGATCGGCAACGGCCTCTCCGACGAGATCCTCTACGAGGCGCGCCTCTCGCCGTTTCAACTCACGAGGAACGTCGACGACGAGGCGGCCGAGCGGCTCCATCGCGCCGTGCTGGACGTCCTCGCGCGCCAGACCGCGCTCCTCCGCGAATCGGCCGGGGGCGACCTGCCGCAGCGCGAGCCGGTCGGGCACTACGCGGTCCACGACCACGCGGGAGGGCGTTGCGCCCGTTGCGGCGCCACGATCGCCCGCGTCTCCTACGCCGACCATGAGACCTTCTACTGTCCCGGATGCCAGACCGGCGGCGTCCCGCTCAAGGACCGCCGGCTCTCCAAGCTGTTGAAGTAGAATCGATTGAAACGCCGCTGAAGGCGGGGACGCGCCCGACCGATACAAACGTATACTTGCGGTCCGACGCGACTCGGCGCATCGTAGGCATCGAGTCGCGGGCCGTCACGAAACGGAACCGCCGCCGTTTTTCGAGGTAACGAATCTCGAGAGCCATGATGAAACGAGCCGTCTCCGCCATCCTCGTCTGCGCGTTGTGCCTCGCCAGCGCCGTTCCCGTGCTGGGAACGCGCATGGTCTGCGCGCCCGGCATGGCCGCTTCGATGACGCGCTCCCCGGACGCCGGGGCCCACGCCACGATGCTCGCCGACGGTTCCGTCTGCCCGCCGTGCCCCAAGTGCGGCGACATGCCTTCGAGCGCCGCGCTGAAGGCGGCTTCCTGCTGCCGCGTCGCGCCGGCCGAGGAGTCGAACGCCTTGGCCGCGACGCTCGCGAACGGCAGTCGCGCTCCGTCGCCGGACGAGGGCGCCGGCCTCCACGCCGCGACCCTTCCGGCGAACGCGCCGCCCGCCGTCCTGATCGACCCCTCGGCGCGTTCGGTCGGCGGATCGCCGCCCACCGCCTCGCCGCCGAAGCCAGCCCGCACCTCCATCCTCCGCCTCTAAGAGAAGACCACCCGCTTGAGTCCGGCGCGCGTCGCGCGCGGGACTGAGGCACGCATCTGTTCCTCGCGGGGCTCGGATTCCGTCCCGCGGAGACCCGGCACGTTTCCAAAGGTGGTCTTCCGATGCATCGCCGTTCCGCCGCACGAATGCTCGTACCGATCGTCACGCTCGCAGCGGCCCTCGTCGCGCCCGGCGTGCGGGCGGAGATGCCGGGCGCCGCCGCGACCGCCGCCCTCGCGGGCGACGCCGCGCTCGACTCGCTTCTCGCGTTTCCCTCGCTCGAGCTGCGCCCACTCGAGCGCGCCGTGCTCGAGCGGAACCCCTCGCTCGAGGCCATGCGGTCGGCCTGGCGGGCCTCCGAGGCACGGGCGGATCAGGCCGGCGCGCTCGAGAACCCGATGATCGAGGCGACGACCGCGCCCCAGAGCTGGAAGAGCGACATGGTCGATCCCGGGTACATGGTGATGCTCCGCCAGCGGTTCCCTCTGTTCGGCGAGCGCGGGCTTCGCGGGCGCGCGGCGCGGGAGACGGCGAGCGCGTCCGGAGAGGGCTACCGGACGGAGCAATTGGATCTCCTTCACGAGACGCGCGACGCCTTCGCCGAGTATTACCGGAACGCGCGCTCGCGGGAAGTGAACGCCGAGCTGCTGGATCTCGTCGGCCAGTTCCGGCGGATCGCGATGACCAAGTACGAGGCCGGGACCGCGAACCTCTCCGACGTGCTGCAGGCCGACGTCGAGCTGGCGATGCTGGACCACGAGCGGGTCGCGTTCGAGCGGGACCGGAGGGTGATCGTCGCGCGCTTGAACACGCTTCTGCGGCGCGATCCGCTGAGCGACCTGCCCGAGCCCGCCGCCGCCTTGTCGCCGCCGTTCTCCCCCGTGAGGGCGGATTCGGCACTCGCCCTGGCGCGGGCGACACGGCCCGAGCTGCGCGGAATCGACGCGGAACGCCGGGCGCGATCGGCCGAGGTTTCTCTCGCGCGGCGCGGCCGATACCCGGAGTTCGAGGTGCAGGCCCGGTACGACCGGTTCATGAACGAGCGCCAGTGGCGCCCGCAGGTGGGCGTGGGTCTGAGCCTCCCGCTCCAGTTCGGGCGCATCGGGGCGTCCGTCCGCGAGGCCCGGGCGATGCTCGCCGAGGCCGAATCGAAACGGATCGCGACGCTCAATCAGGTCGAGTACGAGGTGGCGGTGGCCGCGTCGCGGGTCGAGGAAATCCACCACGAGCTGGAGATCGTGGAGGGGCGCGTCGTGCCCATCACGGAGCAGTCGCTCGCCGCCTCACGCACGGGGTACGAGAGCAACCGCGCCGACTTTCTCACCCTGCTCAACGCGGAGCGGGATCTCGCCCGCGCCCGCCTGACCCTCTACGACGTCCGTGCCGAGTACTTTCTCGCGCTGTCGGATTTGGAGCGCGCGGTCGGCACGCCGCCGGCCGGCGCCGCGGAAGGGAGCGAACGATGACGGGGGAGGGGATTCGTTTCAGGGGACGGACGTGGCGGCTGGCTCTGGCCCCCGCCCTCACGGCGGCCATGCTCCTGGCGGCGATCGTGTCGGGCTGCGGTCGAAAAGGCGCTGCACCGGGAGGAGGCGCCGCCGGACCGACGCAGGGCGTCGGGCCGTACCGGGTCTCGGTCCAGAACCGTCCGGCGACGCCGTCCGTCGGCGACAATCGGCTCGTGGTCACCGTGGCCGACACCACGGGCGCACCCGTTCGCGGGGCCGAGCTGAGCGTCGTGGTCGCGATGGAGGCGATGGGCACGATGCCGCGGATGGAGAGTCGCGGCGAAGTGAAGGAGACCGGGCCGGGGGTCTACGAGGCGAAGTACGGCATCGGAATGGCGGGCGAGTGGGACGCGGACATCCGAATCCGCGACCCCCGCGGTGGCCAGGCGGATGCGGCCTTCCGCCTGAGCACGAGCCTCGCGCGGGTCTCGTTCGTGGGAGGCACGCCACCGGTGGGCGGAGGATCCGCCGGCGGCGCCGTCGGCGGCGCGCGGGGACCCGGCGCGGCCGGCGATATCCCGGGCGCGGTCCGGATCGATCCCGCCCGGCGTCAGGAGATCGGCGTCCGCACGGAAACCATCGAGCGCCGCGACCTCACGCAGACCGTGCGCGCCGCGGGCCTCGTCGCGTACGACGAGACGAGGCGCGCCGAGGTATCGCTCAAGTTCGGCGGCTGGGTGCGCGACATCCGGGTCGACTACACCGGACGTGCCGTGCGCGCGGGAGAGGTGCTCTTCACCGTCTACAGCCCGGAGCTCTTCGCCGCCCAGCAGGAGTACCTCACCGCGCTCGGCCGGTCCGCGGGCGGCTCCGCTCCGAACGGCGCCGGGGGCGACCCCTCCATCGCCGAGGCGGCGCGCCGGCGGCTCCTCCTCTGGGACATCTCTCCCCGGGAGATCGACGCGATCGCCCAGGCCGGAAAGCCCATGGAGGCCGTCCCCATCGTGGCCCCCGTCAGCGGGGTCGTGGTCGAGAAGAACATCGTCCTGGGGAGCGCCCTGATGGCGGGGCAGCTCCTCTACAAGATCGCGCCGATCCATCCGGTGTGGGTGATGGCGAACGTGTACCCGTACGAGCTGCCGCTCATCCGGAACGGCATGGAGGCGACGATCCTCACGCCCTTCCTGCCCGAGAAATTCCGCCTGGGGCACGTCTCGTGGCTGAGCCCCTCCATGGAGGCCGATACCCGGACCGCCCAGATCCGAATCGAGGTGCCGAACGAGCGCGCCGACCTGAGGCCGGGGATGTACGTCGACGTGGCCTTCGACGTCCGTCTCGGGAAGCAGATCGCCGTTCCCGAGAGCGCCGTTCTCTACGTGGGGGACCGCCGGATCGTCTTCATCGATCTGGGCGACGGCCGCCTCGCGCCGCGGAACGTGACGCTCGGTCCGCGGGCCGGCGACTACTACGCGGTGCTCGCGGGGCTCAAGGAAGGGGAGATCGTGGTCACCTCGGGCAACTTCCTCGTCGCGGCCGAAAGCCGGCTCAAGGCCGCCGAGTCGAAGTGGTAGGGGCGCGACCATGATCGAGAAACTCATCGCCTGGTGCGCGCGGAACCGAGCGCTCACGCTCGCCTTCGTGCTGATCGCCGCGGCGTTCGGGGTCCGGGCCGTCCGGAACACGCCGCTCGACGCGATCCCGGACCTCTCCGACACGCAGGTCATCGTCTCCGCCGAGTGGATGGGGCGGAGCCCCGACATCGTCGAGGATCAGGTCACGTACCCGATCGTCACCGCGCTTCGCGCCGCGCCCGGCGTCCAGTACGTGCGCGGGCTCAGCATGATCGGGGACTCGTTCGTGTACGTCGTCTTCAAGGATGGCGTGGACCTCTACTGGGCGCGGAGTCGGGTCCTGGAGTATCTCGCGTCGATCCAGGGAAAGCTCCCCGAGGGAGTCACGCCGCGTCTCGGGCCCGACGCCACCAGCGTCGGCTGGGTATTCGAGTACGCGCTCGTGGACACCACGGGACGCCAGGACCTCTCGCAGCTCCGCTCCTTCCAGGACTGGTACCTCCGCTACTGGCTCCAGAGCGTGGACGGCGTAGCGGAAGTGGCCTCGGTGGGTGGCTTCGAGAAGCAGTACCAGGTGGATCTCGATCCCGATCGTCTCGAGTCGTACGGAGTCTCGATCGACGACGTCGCCACGGCGATCCGCCGCTCGAACAACGAGGTCGGGGGAAGCGTCCTCGAGATCGCCGAGCACGAGCATTTCGTGCGGGGCCGCGGGTACATCCGCTCCCTCGCCGACATCGAATCGATCCCCGTCAAGGTGGACCCGAACGGCGTCCCCGTGACGCTGCGCCAGCTGGGACAGGTGCACCTCGGCCCCGAGCAGCGCCGGGGGATCGCGGAGCTGAACGGCGAGGGGGAGGTCGTCGGCGGAATCGTCGTCATGCGCCTCAAGCAGAACGCCCTTCGGGTCATCGAAGGCGTGAAGAAGCGGCTCGAGGAGGTCAAGGGGGCGTTTCCGCCCGGAGTGAAGCTCGTCATCACGTACGACCGCTCCGAATTGATCCACCACGCGGTTCGCACCCTCTGGCACGAGCTGCTCCAGGAAATGCTCATCGTGAGTCTGGTGATCATCTTCTTTCTCTTTCACTTCCGGAGCGCCCTGATCCCGATCCTCTCGATTCCCATCGCGGTGCTCTTCGCGTTCATTCCGATGGACGGCCAGGGGCTCACCGCCAACATCATGTCGCTCGGCGGCATCGCGGTGGCGATCGGGGCGATGGTGGACGCCTCCATCATCATGGTGGAGAACGTGCACAAGAAGCTCGAGGCCTGGGAGGTCGGAGGGAAACAGGGGCCGCGGAACGACGTGATCGTACGCGCCCTCCAGGAGGTGGGGCGGCCCGTCTTCTTCGCCCTGACGGTGATCACCGTCTCCTTCCTCCCGATCTTCACGCTCGAGGCCACCGAGGGACGGCTGTTCAAGCCGCTCGCGTTCACCAAGACCTACTCGATGGCGTTCGCGGCGCTCCTCGCCGTGACCCTCACCCCCGCCCTCGCGGCCTGGTTCATCCGCGGCCGCATCCGGTCGGAGCACGCGCATCCCGTCTCGAAGCGGATGATCAGCGCGTACGCGCCCGCGGTGCGCTTTGCCGTGCGCCGCCGCCGCTGGATCGTCTTCGGGGCCCTGGCGCTGATGCTCTCGACCATCCCGGTCTTTCTCCGCCTCGGGAGCGAGTTCATGCCGCCCCTGAACGAGGGCACGCTGCTCTACATGCCGACCGCGCCCCCAGGCATCTCGTCGACCGAGGCCTCGTCGGTGCTCCAGCAGATGGACCGGAAGCTCAAGTCGTTCCCGGAGGTCGCGACCGTGTTCGGGAAGATGGGGCGGGCGAAGACACCCACCGATCCCGCGCCCCTCTCGATGACCGAGACGGTCATCACGCTCAAGCCCGAGTCGCAGTGGCGGAAAGGGATGACGTGGGAGCGGCTGATCGCCGAGCTGGACGCCGGGATGCGCTTTCCAGGGATGCCGAACATCTGGTGGATGCCGATCCAGACCCGAAACGAGATGCTCGCCACGGGCGTGCGGAGCGCCGTGGGCGTCAAGGTCTACGGCCCGGACCTCAAGGAGATCGAGGCGATCGGGGTCGCGATCGAGAAGGCGCTCCAGAACGTGCCGGGAACGCGGAGCGCCTACGCCGACCGGGTCACGGGCGGGTACTTCCTCGACTTCGACATCGACCGGGAGGAGGCCGCCCGCTACGGCCTCACGGTGGGACAGATCCAGGACGTGATCGAGATGGCGGTCGGGGGGATGGCGGTCTCCCAGACGATCGAGGGCCGCGAGCGCTACACGATCCTCGTCCGCTACGCGCGGCAGTTCCGTGAGGATCCCTCGATTCTGGGGCGCGTGCTCGTGCCGACCTCGCTGGGGAAACCGGTGCCGCTCGCCCAGGTGGCGAAGATCGTCTTCCGGACCGGGCCGCCCATGATCCAGGAGGAGGATGGACAGCTCCTGGGCCTGGTCTCGGTCGACGTCGCCGACCGGCCGCTCGGCAGCTACGTCGCCGACGCCAAGCGCGCCGTCTCGAAGGAGGTGGCGCTCCCGCCGGGCTATCGCCTCGACTGGTCGGGGCAGTTCAAGTACATGGAGCGGGCCCAGGCGCGGCTCGCGTTCGTCGTGCCGCTCACGCTCCTCATCGTGTTCGGCCTCCTCTACTTCAACATGCGATCCGTCCCCGAGGCGGCGCTCGTGATGCTCGCGGTGCCGTTCTCGCTCGTCGGCGCCGTGTGGATCCTATTCCTCCTCGGCTATCACCTGAGCGTGGCCGTCTGGGTGGGCATGATCGCCCTGGCCGGACTCGACGCCGAGACCGGCGTCGTGATGCTGCTCTATCTCAAGCTCGCCCACCGCGACCGCGAGGCCAAGGGACTCCTTCGGGACAAGGAGGATCTGACCGAGGCGATCGTCGAGGGGGCGGCGCATCGCATCCGGCCGAAGATGATGACCGTCTGCGCGATCCTCTTCGGGCTCCTTCCCATCATGTGGGGCACGGGGAGCGGCGCCGACGTGATGAAGCGGATCGCGGCGCCGATGGTGGGTGGCGTCGTTACGTCGTTCGTTCTGGAGCTGATCGTGTACCCGGCGATCTACGCCTGGTGGAAGGGCCGGCGCCTGCCGGCCCGGCCCGCCGGCGCCCCCCGGGAATGAAAGGAGGCTCAGCATGCATCGCATGAAGGTCGTTCTCGTGGCCTCGGCCTCGGCGTTGTTCCTGGTCATCGTGGCGTGGGGTTGCGCGCCGCGTGCCTCGGGGCCGCAAACGATCCGTATCGAGGTGACCGACCGCGGATTCGTGCCGGCGGAAGTCAAGGTTCGCGCCGGCGCGCCCGTCACGCTCCTCGTGACGCGGAAGACGGACGCGACCTGCGCCAAGGAGTTCACGATTCCGGACCTCGGAGTCCGTCAGGCGCTGCCCCTCGACCAGCAGGTCGAGATCGATCTCGCGCCTCACGCGCACGGCGACCTCCACTACGTCTGCGGGATGGACATGGTTTCCGGCACGATCAAGGTTCAGTGAATGGATGAGGTCGAGACGTCGCCGGCCCGGCGACCTCACGAGCGCTGCGGCCCGGCGGCGCTCCCTCAGCGCGAGACGACGAAACGCCGGACGATCGTGCCGGCCAAGCCCTCGTAGCGGAGGAAATAGACGCCCGAGGGGACGGGCCGCCCGCGCCGATCGGTGGCGTTCCACTCCGCCGCGTACGGGCTCGCGCCGGCGCCCGAGCCCATGGCGTGAACGAGGCGGCCCTGGACGTCGTAGATGGCGAGGCGGCCACCGCCGGGAGACTGGATGCGCGCCCCGATCCGCACCGGGTTCGGCGCGATCCGGAGCGCCGGCGCCGCGATCGTCGCCTCCACCCCCGTCACGGTGCTCGACACGTCCACCGCGACCCCCGAGTTGTTCGTGAACGTGACCGGGTTCGACGGGCTCCCGGTCGTCAGGTTGAACTTCGTGCCGGAATCATCTGCCAGCGGGCAGGAAGGCAACGTGCCGAGCCCGGCGAAGCGGGTGAGGACCGCGGCCGCGGAGGTCGGGAGCGGTGGCGCCGCCGACGTGCCGACCTTGAAGGTCGTGACGTTTCCGTACGAGACCGCGTCGATGAGGCAGGTCGGCTTCTCGAAAGAGACCTGCCCGCTGGTCGGGAGGAGTCCGGCCGAGATCTGCAGATCGGGCGTGATGCCGAAGTGCTGCTTGAACTTCATGGTCGCGCAGAGAATGTAGTTCCCCGCCAGCGCGTTCGCGGCGGGGAGGTCCGCCGCGAAGGTCCCGAGGGTCGACACTAGATTGCCCGCGCCGTCGTAGACCTTGATCGCCGCCCCGTTCACGAGGTTCTCCCCACCCCCCAGCATCTGGATCTCGACCGCCTGGATCGTGGCGTCGCCGTTGTAGCCCGCCATGACCTTCGTGATCTGGTTCAGGTGGAACGTGGCGGAGGCGGGTGCGGGCCATGCAAGGGCAAGCGCGGCGGTGAGATAGGCGATGCGGACGACCCCGCGGTGGGTTGCGGGCGGGCGGCGATCGGGTCGGAATGGCATGGGGCACCTCCGCGTTTGAGCGTGTCCGGCCGGCGCGCACGACCGGATCCATGGTCCCGTGATGGGGTAGCTACGGACCGATCCGTCGCCTGTGACGGGGAAACCGGGAGGTCGTTCCGGAGGGGCGGTCGGGGGAGCGGGGGCTGGCGAGGCGGAGCGTTGGGAGCGGGCGGAGGAGAACCCGCCGCGCCTACATCGACTTGACGGTGGCGACCAGCTTGGAGATGGAACTCTTGGCGTCCCCGAAGAGCATCATCGTCTTCGGATCGTAGAAGAGCTCGTTCTCGATCCCCGCGAAGCCGGGCTTCATGCTCCGCTTGAGGATGAGGATGTGCTGCGCCTTGTCGGCGTCGAGGATCGGCATGCCGTAGATGGGGCTCGACGTGTCGGTGCGCGCCGCGGGATTCACGACGTCGTTCGCTCCGACCACCATCGCGACGTCGGCCCGCTCGAACTCGGAGTTGATCTGGTCGAGGTCGTACAGCTCCTCGTACGGAACGTTGGCCTCGGCCAGGAGCACGTTCATGTGCCCCGGCATGCGGCCCGCGACGGGGTGGATGGCGTACTTCACGGTCACCCCCTTCGCCTTGAGGAGGTCGGCCAGCTCGCGGATCGTGTGCTGCGCTTGGGCGACCGCGAGGCCGTACCCGGGAATCACGATCACGAGCTTGGAGTAGGAGAGGATCGTCGCCGCGTCCTCCACCGAGACCTCCCGCACCGTCTTGCCCGCCATGGCCGCGGCGCGGTCGCCCCCGCCCTTGCCGGCCGGGGCGCCGGCGCCGAACGCGCCGAAGAGCACGTTCGTGATCGGCCGGTTCATCGCCTTGCACATGAGGATGGTGAGGAGCGTTCCGGAGGCGCCGACCAGGGTGCCGCTGATGATGAGCACCACGTTGTGGAGCGCGAAGCCGGTGGCCGCGGTCGCGAGACCGGTGAAGGAGTTGAGGAGCGAGATCACGACCGGCATGTCGCCGCCGCCGATCGGGATGACCGCGAGGACCCCGAGGGCGAGGCAGAGGCAGAGGAAGACGACGAAGAGCTGCGGCCCCGCCGAGCCCCCCACGATCATGATCGCGAGCGAGAGGATCGCGAGCATGAGGATCCCGTTCACGATCTTCTGGCCCGGGTAGGTCAGGGCCTTCTCGGTCATCACGCCCTGGAGCTTCCCCCACGCGATGATCGAGCCGGTGAACGAGATGGCCCCGATCAGCGCGCCGACGATGATGCTGACGCCCTGATCCGTCGGCACGTGGGGCGACGTCCGGGTCAGGTGCATGTACTCGAGCGTCGAGACGAGCGCGGCCGCGCCGCCGCCCGAGCCGTTGAAGAGCGCCACCATCTGCGGCATCGCCGTCATCGCGACGCGACGCGCGGCGACCGCGCCGATTCCCGCCCCGATCACGAGGCCGACGAAGATGAGGCCGTAGGAGAGGATCTGGCGATCGAGGAGCGTGACGACCAGGGCGATCAGCATGCCGACCGCGGCGATCAGGTTCCCGTTCCGCGCGGTCTTGGGCGAGGAGAGCTGCTTGATGCCGAAGATGAAGAGGACCGACGCGACGATGTAGGCGACGCGGATCGCCGTCGGGCTCAGGGCCGGGACGTGCATCAACCCTTCGGTCCCTTCTTCTTCACGAACATGAGGAGCATGCGATCGGTGACGAAGAACCCGCCCACCACGTTGATCGTACCCAGGATCACCGCGACGAAGCCGAGCGCCCGGGTCAGCGTGTGGTCGGCCGCTCCGAGCACGAGCATCGCGCCCACCAGGACGATGCCGTGGATGGCGTTCGTCCCCGACATGAGCGGCGTGTGCAGGATCACCGGCACCTTCGAGATGACCTCGTAGCCGATGAAGATCGCGAGGATGAAGACGGTCAGGTCGGTGAGCAGGGCGTCGATCACGGCCGGCTCCCGGCGGCGCCGGCGGCGGCGGGCTGGCCGCCCTCGAGGCGCTCGCGCGTCGGCGCGTGCATCACCTGGCCGTCATGGGTGACGCACGTGTCGCGGATGATGTCGTCATTGAAGTCGAGGTTCAGGGCGCCGTTCTTCACCATGAGGAGGAAGAGCGCCGTGATGTTGCGCGAGTACATCTGGCTCGCGTGGACCGGAACGGTCGCCGCGAGCTGCACCGGGCCCAAGATCGTGACGCCGTGCGCGACGACGTCGCGGCCCATTTCCGTCAGCTCGCAGTTCCCGCCCTGGTCGGCGGCCAGGTCGACGATGACCGAGCCCGGCTTCATCTTCGAGACGTCCTCCGCCGAGATGAGCCGCGGCGCCTTCAGGCCGGGCACGCGGGCGGTGGTGATGATCACGTCGGCGTGGGGGATGCGCGCTCGGAGGAGCTCCTGCGCCTTCGCGCGGGCCTCCTCGGAGAGCGCCTTGGCGTAGCCCTGCGCGTCCTGCGTCTCCTCGGCCGAGAGCTTCGGTCCCACGAACGTCGCGCCGAGGCTCTCCACCTCTTCCTTGACCGCCGGACGGATGTCGTATCCCTCGACCACCGCGCCGATCCGGCGGGCGCTCGCGATCGCCTGGAGCCCCGCGACGCCGGCGCCGATCACGAGCACCCGCGCCGGCGCGATCGTGCCGGCGGCGGTGACGAGCATCGGGAAGAAGCGCGGCGCGGTGAGCGCGGCCAGGAGGACCGCCTTGTAGCCGTCGGCGGTGGCCATGGAGGAGAGCGCGTCCATGCGCTGGGCGCGCGTCGTGCGCGGCACGAGGTCCATGCTGAAGCTGGAGATTCTTCGCGCGGCGAACGTCCGAACGACGTCGAGGGCGGCGTTGGGCTTCAGGAACGAGACGAAGACCGCGCCCTCGCGGGGGCATTCGGCTTCGTGTTTGCCGCCGGGGCCGCCGGCGAGGGGCGGCTGGAGCTTCAGCACGACGTCCGCGACCTTCCAGAGGGTCGCGGTATCGGACTCGATGACGGCACCGGCCGCCTCGTAGGCCGCATCGGAATGGTACGCGCCGGCGCCCGCGCCGGCCTCGACCAGGATCTCGACGCCGGCCGCCTTGAGCTGCTTGACGGAATCGGGCGTGACGGCGACGCGCCGTTCGCCGGGGCCGGTCTCCTTGAGGATCGCTACCTTCACGCGTTATGTTCCCTGGGCCGATGCGATCTCTTCGTCACCTTCCGGGCGTGGACACTACCAGAAAGGAACGGCATGTGAAAAAAATAACGCACGTTCGGCGATCCTCCTCCGGTCCCATGTCCCGCTCCGACTCAAGGCGCACTCGCGTCTCCGCGAAGCGCCCGCGCCGGGCGCCCGCCCCGCGCTCTCGGCTGAGCCCCGACGTCCGGGCCTACATCGAGAAGACCGATCGGTATCGCGCGGGGCGCGCGCCGATTCCGATCATGCGCGGCCACGCGGATCGCCTCGAGCGCGCGGTGCGCGGCCTGACGCGGAAGCAGATGCTCCGCCGCCCGGCGCCGGGAAAGTGGTCGATCGCCGAGATCCTGGGGCATCTCGTCGACACGGAGATCGTCTACGGGTATCGCTACCGGATGGCGCTCGCGCAGCCGGGGATGCCGATCCAGGCGTACGACCAGGCGGGGTGGGCCGCCACGTTCACCTACCGGCGGCGCGGCGCGAAGACGATGCTCGCGCAGATCAAGGCCCTTCGCGCCGTGAACCTCGACCTGGTGACGGGCGTCCCCCGGCCGTGGTGGCGGCGGCACGGGATGCACAGCGAACGCGGGCGGGAGCCGGTGCGCCGCACGCTGGAGCTGATCGCGGGGCACGACCTGAACCACCTCGATCAGATCCGCGCGATAAGGAAGAAGTTCGGCTGGTGAAGGGGTAGCGGGCTTCAGCCGCGCCGCGACGGCGCGCCGCGCGCCGCGTCGACGAGCGCCGCCATCAGGCGCCGCGTGAGCGCCGCGTCGGGCATCCGCTCGGGATGCCACTGGACGCCCACGTGAAAGGGAAGCTCCGGGCGCTCGATCGCCTCGATCACGCCGTCCTGGCCGCGCGCCGCGAGGCTGAAGCCGCGCCCCGGCTCCGCGATCGACTGATGGTGGTAGGAGTTGACCACCGCGCGGTCGACGCCGGCGATCGCGCGAAGCCGGGAACCCGCCTCGAGCGCGATCTCGTGCTCCGGCGCCACGCCGTCCTCGTCGTCCTCGTGCTCGCCCGCGCCCGGCAGATCCTCCGGGATGTGCTGGAAGAGCGTGCCGCCCCCCGCCACGTTCAGGATCTGGCACCCGAGGCAGATGCCCAGGGTCGGGCGCGCCTCGGCCTCGGCCGCCGCGGCGTAGGCGAAGTCGCTCGCGACCCGCTCGGGAGGCGCCAGGAGCTCCGGCCGGCGCGTCGTCTGCCCGTACATCGCGGGATCGAGATCGCCGCCCCCGGTCAGGACGATCGCGTCGAGCCGGTCGAGCACCTCGCGCGCCTCCTCGCGCGTCGCGACGATCGGCACGATCAGCGGGATCGCCCCGGCGCGCGCCACCATCCGCACGTAGGTCGAGAGGACGAAGTGTCCGTCGCCGCGCGTGCGGGTGGGTCGGATGTTGGGGGTGATGCCGATCAGCGGTTTCGCCACGATGCGCGCGCGGGACGGGGTCCCGCCCTCCTCATCATTAGTAGCCGCGTTCGAGATCGACCTGGTTCAGGAGCGGCCGTCCGGCCCGGTCCCGGTCCAGGTTGGCGCGGAAGAGCCCCATCGCGCGCCGCCAATAGCCCGTCGAGGTGCTCGAGACGTGCGGCGTGAGGAGCACGTTCGAGAGGCCATAGAGCTCGCTGTCGGACGGCGGAAGGCCTCCCTCGAAGACGTCGAGCGCCGCGCCGGCGAGATGCCCGTTCCTTAGCGCGGCCGCCAGGTCCCGCTCCACGTTGATCTTCCCACGCGCGACGTTCAGGTACCAGGCCCCGCGGCGCATCGCCGCGAAGGCGCGCGCGTCGAAGACCCCTTCCGTCTCGGGCGTGTGGGGCGCGGTCACGAGCACGGCGTCCGACTCCCCGAGCAGGCGGTCGAGATCGCCCGGTCCGAGCACCTGGTCCACGCGCGGCTCCTCGGCCGGGAGGCCGATCGCGCTCAGGAGATCCGGGTCGAACGCCTCGGCCCGCTCCGGGTGCCGCCGGAGCGCGACGACCCGCATGCCGAACGCGATCGCCCGCCGCGCGCACTCCCGGCCGATCGCGCCGTATCCGAAGATGCCGAGCGTCTTCCCGAAGAGCTCGCGCGGGATCCGCGACCCCGACCACCACGCCTCGCGCTTCATGCCCCCGGGGCCGGTCTGCTCCTCGATCGCCGGGCGGAATCCGCGGGCGAGCGCGATCAGCATTCCCATCACGTGCTCGGCCATCGGGATCGCGTGCACGCCGCGCGAGTTGGTCACCGCGGTCCGTCGCGCGCGGATCCCGGGCGTGAGGTAGGGCCCGACGCCCGCCGACGGCGTGTGGAGCCAGCGGAGCCGCTCCGCGCGGTCGAGCGCCTCGGCGCCGGGGAACCAGGAGAAGAGGATCTCCGCCACGGGGAGCGCCGCCTCGAGCGCTTCGTCGCTCCGCGCGCGGACGATCTCGAGGTCGGGGTAGTCCCGCGCGAGGGCGTCCGCCTCCGCGTCGGGGATGGACCACGCCTCCGATCCGTCGTCGAGTCCCAGCACCAGTCGTTTCATCGCGCGTCGCCCCCCTCGATCCACGGCGCCGTCAAAGCGACGGCCCGTCGTCGTTCAGGAGCATCCGGCGGAGCAGCACGACCGGGAGCGCCCCCTGCGAAAGAATCGTGTCGTGGAACTTCGCCAGATCGAACGACGTCCCCTCCTTCTTCTGGAGGTCGTCCCGGAGCTTCCGGATCTGGAGCGCGCCCACCGTGTAGACGATGTACGTCGGATCGAACGCGGCGCGATACGCCTCGCGCTCCGCGTTCGGCCGCTCCATCCCGGCGTGGTCGACGAAGTACTGCGTGGCCTCGTCCATCGACATGCCGCGCGTGTGGACCCGAAGCCCCACCTGGAGCCGGCACGAGCGGACGAGCGCCCAGCGGAGCATCCCGAATTCCTTCTTCGGGTCGTCCTTGGCGTAGCCGTGGTCGAAGAGCGCCTCCTCGACGTAGAGCCCCCACCCCTCGGCGAACGAGCCGCAGCCCATGGTCTTCCGCGCGTAGGTCGGCGCCTTGGGGCCGAACAGGTAGTGGACGTAGTGGCCGGGATAGCACTCGTGGATCGAGACCGAGGGGAGCGTCCAGCGGCTGTAGCCCTGGAGGTGCTGCTCGACCCGGTCGGGCGTCCAGTCCGCGCCGGGGAGCGTCACGTTGTAGTACGCGTCGCGCGCCTTCGTCTCGAGCGGTCCCGGGCCATCGAACGAGGCGAAGGATCGGCTCGCCGCGTACTCGGGGGTGGGGCGCACCCCGAGCGGAACCTCGGACGGCAGGTCGATGAAGTGCGACGAGACGCAGTAGTCGCGGAGCGACGCGAGGAGCGCGCGCACCTCGTCGAGGAGCCCGTCCTTCGCGGGGTGGTCGCGCCGCATCATGGCGATGACCGAGTCCATGGGGGCGCCCGGGGCGATCCGGGCGGCGCAGTCGCGATACCGCGTCTCGAGCCGCTCTAGCTCCCGCGAGCCGACCGCCAGGAGCGTGTCGACCGGCTCGTCGATCATCTCCTCGTCGTGGAGCCGCCTCCGGTAGTTCGGCTCCCCGAGGACGTAGGTGCCGTGGCTCCGCGGCATCAGGTCCTCGCGCAGCCACTTCACGTACGCGCGCGTCGCGTCCTCCGCGGTCTTCTTCGCGGCGGCGAACTTCCGGAGGAGCGACGGGTCCTTCACCGAGGCGAAGGCGCGGGTGACGTCGGTCTCCAGGTAGTCGATCGAGCCCTCGAGGTCCTCCGCCGCGAACTGAACGAAGAGGGGCGGCGGATTCTCGAGATTCTCCTTCCCGTTCGCGAACAGCCGCGGCGCCAGCGCGAGGCGCGCGATCACCGACCGGAGCCGCTCCTCCGCGGGGGCGAACGGCCGCGCGATCAGGTTCTCGATGCTCCAGGCGAATCCGTAGCGCGAGGGGTCGTTCTGCCAGGGGCGGAGCACCGTCCACTCGAAGAGGCGTCCGTCCACGGTCCGTTGGAAGAAGGCGTAGTCGATCCTCGAGTCGGCGTCGAGCTTCGCCGGGTCGATCGTCTCGAGCGCGGCCAGCGTCGCCCGGAGCCGGGCGGCGTACCGGTCGATCGCCGCCTTCGAGTAGTCCTCGAGCTCGCGGTCGTGATCGTGCACGCCCATGTACGTCGCGTAGGACGGCTGGAACGCGAAGCTCTCATCGGTCGCGCTCCGGACGAGCGCCTCGAAGCGCTGCTGGTCGCCGCGGGGCGCCGTCGCGCCGGCGGCGGGAAGCGGGGCCCCCCAGACCACCCCCAGGAAGAGCGCGGCGGCGACGAACAGCGCGTGCGGTCGGTTCATCGAATCCTCCCTTTCCTCAGAGTTCAGGGGGCCGCCGGAGCCGCGCCCGCGCGGCTCCGGGGCCGACCGAAGATCATGCGCGCCGCGACCGCGACCAGGAAGATCGCGAAGAGGCGCGAGAGCGTGGGGCCCCGCGTCACCTGGGCGAGGCTCGCCCCCAGGAGGGCGCCCGCGGCCCCTCCGGCGAGAAGGGCCGGGAGGCCGGGCCGCGCGGCCAATCCGCCGCGCGCGTACGAGACGACGCCGGCGACGCCGACCGGAACGATCATCAGGAGCGCGATCCCCTGGGCCGCGTGCTGCGCGACCCCCTGCCCGAGGACGAGGAGCGGCACGAGGATCGTCCCCCCGCCGATACCGAGGAGCCCGGCGAGGAACCCAACGCCGAACCCCAGCGCCGCGTTCGCCCCCCAAGGCCAGGCCGCGGCGGTCGCCGTCGCGGCGGGCGGCGCCATGAGGAGCCGCGCGGCGGTGGCCAGGATGGCGACGCCGAAGGCGCGACGAAGCCACGTTCCCGGCGTGCGCCGAGCCGCGCGCGCGCCGAGGGCGACGCCGGGCACCGCGCCCGCCGCGAGGATCAGCGCGAGCGCCAGGTCGAGGCGCTCGTGCGTCAGGTACGGGACGACCGCGACGAGCGCCGCGACGATGATGAAGGCAAGGGACGTCGCCTGCGCCTCGTGTTGCGACTCGCCCACGACGTGGGTGAGGAGCGGCACGAGCAGGATGCCACCCCCGACGCCCATCATTCCGCCCAGGGCGCCCGAGACGAGCCCGAGTCCGATCATCAGGGGAAGCGCGTGTCGCGTCATGGCTTGGCAGGGCACCGTAGCACAGCCGGACGCCGCGCGCGTTGACATTCCGGAACCCGGGCGCCTACGCTTCGGCGCCGCCGTCGCGCGGCAACGCCATGTTCCCCCAACGACACAGCATCCGCGCCCGCGTCTATTGGACGCTCGTCTTCCTCGCCGCCCTCGTCCTGGTCATGAACGGGACGATCTTCTATTCGATCAAGAAGTCGCAGGCGCTGCTCGACGTGGAGCTGGGGAAGCGGCTCGAGGGGACCGCCCAGATCGCGGCGCTCGTCGTGAAGCCCGAACAGGTCGACGCGCTGACGGCGGCGGCGCCGCCGTCCGATTCGACCGCGGCCGATTCGGTCCTCACCGACTTCGTGATCCAGATGGACGCCATCGAGGCCTCCGACAAGATCCGCACCGAGTGGGCCCACGTCGCGGAGGGCGCGGAGGCGTCGAACATCGTCCTGCTCGATCCGGGATCGCGCGTGCTGCTCCGGCTGCACGAGCCGTTCGGCTTCGAGCGCGACGTCCTGACGCTGGACCGCGTCGCGCTGACCCGCGCGTTCATTGGCGAGGCGTCGCACTCGGCGCTCTATCAGAAGGACAACCAGTACCTCCGTTCGGGATACGCGCCGGTCCAGGACGCCGACGGGAACGTCCGCGGCGTCGTGGTCGTGGAGGGGGCGTCGAGCGCGTTCCGTCCTCTCGAGGCCATCCGGCGCTCCCTGATCGGCGCGGCGATCTTCGCCTCGCTCCTCGTCGTGTTGATCGGCCTGGGCTACGTCCGCACGGTGGGGCAGCTCAACCGCATGGAGGAGAATCTCCGGCACACCGACTTGCTGGCGTCGGTGGGCCAGGTGGCCGCCGGCGTGGCCCACGAGATCCGGAACCCGCTCGCCGTGCTGCGCGGGGCCACCTCGCGCCTCAACAAGGTGGAGAGCCTGAGCGCGGCCCAGCGCGGCGAGCTCCTCGCCATGATCGACGAGGAATTGAACCGGATGGGCTCGGTGGTCCAGAACTTCCTCGACCTCTCGCGCCGTCCCAAGGAGGAGCCGCAGCAGTTCGAGCTGAAGCCGGTCCTGGAGCGGTCGCTCGACATCCTTCGGGTCGAGCTGGGCCGTTCCAAGGTCGCGGTCGAGCTGGAATGGAAGGCGCCGGACGCGCTGACCCTCCTGGGAGACCCGCACGCGATGCACCACGTCTTCCTCAACCTGGCGCTCAACGCCCGCGACGTCATGCCGGCCGGCGGGCGCCTCACGGTGCGGGTGCGGTCGAGGCGGGGCGAGGCGCGCATCCAATTCGAGGACACGGGCCCCGGCGTGCCGCGCGCGCTTCGCGACAAGATCTTCGAGCCCTTCTACACGACGCGGGCCACCGGAACGGGGCTCGGGCTCGCCTTCGTCGATCGGATCGTCACGGAGCACGGCGGATCGGTTACAGTAGGGAACGCCCCCACGGGGGGCGCGGTGTTCGAGATCCTCCTCCCCGTCGAGAACGGATAGGTCATGGCCGAACGAATCCTGGTTGCCGAAGACAAAGAGAACCTCTGCCGCCTCATCGAGGCCACCCTGTCCGAGACGGGCTACGAGGTCGCGGTCGCGCTCGGCGGCGACGCCGCCATCCACGAGCTCTCGGCGCGCCCCTTCGACCTGGTGATCACCGACATGCGGATGCCCGGCGCGAGCGGAGCCGAGGTCTTCCGGCACGCGCGGACGCAGTCCTACCAGCCCGACGTGATCATCATGACCGCCTTCGGCGACGCGCGCGAGGCGGTCCAGATGATGAAGGAGGGCGCGGCCGACTACATCCTCAAGGACAACATCCTCGAGGAGCTGCCCGTGCGGGTGCGGCAGGTGCTCGACCACCGGAAGCTCCGCGCGGAGTCGACCGTCCTGAAGGGGCGGATCGAGAACCTGCGCGAGCAGAATCCGCTCCACCGGTTCGAGACGATCGTCGGGCAGAGCCCGGCGATGCGCGACGCGCTCGGCCTGGCGCAGCGCGTGGCCCCCACCGACGCGAGCGTCCTGCTCCTGGGCGAGAGCGGAACGGGCAAGGAAGTCTTCGCGCAGGCGATCCACGCGTCGAGCCATCGCGCCGACGCGCCGTTCGTGCCGGTCAACTGCGGCGCCCTCCCCGAGACGCTCCTCGAATCGGAGCTCTTCGGACACGAGCGGGGCGCGTTCACCGGCGCGATCCGCACCAAACCCGGACGGTTCGAGGTCGCCGACCAGGGGACCGTCTTCCTGGACGAGATCGGCGAGCTGCCGCAGAGCACGCAGGTCAAGCTCCTCCGCTTCCTCCAGGACCACATCTATGTCCGGGTCGGCGGCGAGGAGATGCGCCGCGCCGACGTCCGCATCCTGGCCGCGACGAACCGGCATCTGGAGGAGATGATCCACGAGGGGCGCTTCCGCGAGGACCTCTTCTACCGCCTGAACGTCTTCCCGATCCGGCTCGTCCCCCTGCGCGAGCGCCGGGAGGACATCCCCGCCCTGGTCACGCACTTCCTGGCGTCGCAGGAGCGCTCGATCGATGGCCTCTCGCCGGAGGCGCTCGAGTACCTCCGCTCGTACGACTTCCCGGGCAACATCCGCGAGCTCCAGAACCTGATCGAGCGCGCCTGCATTCTCGCGGGGAAGGGGCCGATCCTTCGCGACCACTTCCCGCTCGAGCGCCGGCGGGCCGCGACCGAATCGGTCGACCTCCTGGCCATGGGCCTGAGCCTCGAGCAGATGGAAAAGCGCATGATCCTCGAAGCGCTGGACAAGGCGCAGGGGAACAAGACCAAGGCCGCCGCGCTGCTCGGGATCTCCCGGCGGGCGCTCTACTCGCGCATGGAGAGTCATGGGGTCCCCATCGGCGCGGTCGAGGCGGAATCGAGCGAGTCGCCCGCCAGCGGGTGATCGGCCGCCGCCCCCGAATCTCTCTCCATTCCACCCCTATACCCAACCGTACGCGCCCGACGACCCGGCGTCCCGATTGGGAACGGTCGGCGTCCGACAGGTGTGCCCCAGCGACACGCGGCGCCGTCGGCTAACTCCTCGCAACCAAACGCGTTCATCGTCACGGGTCGGTAATCGTGCCCATAACTCGTTACGTGGCTCGGAGTTTGCTACTTCTACCTCCGACCATGTTCCCCCCTTGCCGGTATGGTCGAAGTGAACGTTGATCCGAATCGCGACCGATAGGGCGACCGGAAATGCGCGCGCGCATGCTACAGCCGATGACGTGGCTCCTCGCGCTCGGGCTCTTCTTGCCCGGCGCGGGCGCTCGCTCGAGCACGCTCGACGAGAAGGTCTACGGCCCCTTCCCCGTCCGTTTCGCCTCCACGCAGCGTCCTGATTCCCTCGAGATCTCCGAGGCCGAGCGTGTCGCCCGCGAAGTCGTGCGGACCGACCGGCTCCTCGGCGAGGTCGACGCGAGGGTCGGGCGGACGAAGAACGCCAAGGCCCAAGCCGACCTCGACAGCGCGCGGACCCGCCAGGGGGAATCCAAGGCCGCGCTGAATACGAGCCTCTTCGCCCGCGCCATGCGCCTCACGCTCGAGGCGCGCGCGCTCGGGAAGAGCGCCCTGATCAAGGTCGGACCGGCCAACCAGGACCCCGACTTCGTGTCCCGCGCGCTCGACCAGACCGACGACGCGCTCCATCGCGCCGACGACCTGCTCGACGCCGGCGCGGCGCAGGACGCGCGCCGGCGGTTCGAGGCGCTCAAGGGCCAGCAGAAGGGCGCGCACGAGACATTCAAGGACGGGAATTATCCGAGCGCCTACGCCACCACGCGCAAGGTCCGGGACGGCGTGCTCGACCTGCTTCGGCAGATCGCCGACCTCCCCGTGTCGGAGGACACGGCCCGGAAGGCGATCCGGCGCGCCGAGCGCGCGCTCTCCCAGGTGGACGAGGACCTCGGCGGGCATCCGGCGGCGCCGGCGCAGCGTCTCGAGCGCGAGGCGCGTGATCAGATGCAGAAGGCGCGGTGGTCCTACGCGAGGAAGAGCTACCGCGACGCGCTGCTCCACGCCAAGCTGGTGGAGCGGAACCTCGAGCTCGCGATCGACGCGGAGCGGGTCGCTACGAGCCGCAGCGAATAGCCGTCACCGTCACGTCGTCGGCCAGCTGCCCCTCGCCGCTGAACTCCCTCACGCGGCGAATGAGCGCCTCCACCACGTCGAGCGGCTTCAGCCCGGGCGTCGAGCGCAGGAACTCGACCAGGCGCTCCTCGCCGAACTCCTCCTCGGCCGGCGCGGGGCTCCGCGCTTCGGTCACCCCGTCGCTGTAGAGGAGCAGCAGGTCCCCGGCCCCCAGCGTCAGCGACGCCGCCTCGTACTCCGCCTCCGGAAAGACCCCCAGGAGGAGCCCGCCCGTCGAGAGTGTCTCGATCTCCCCCGTCGCGCGGAGCACGTACGGGGGATTGTGGCCGCCGTTCACGTACGTGACGCGGCGCTGGTCGCAGTCGATCTCGGCGAGGAAGAGGGTGATGAAGCGGAGCCCGTGCACGTTCTGGTGGATGGAGCGGTTGAGCCGCCCCATGATCTCGCGGAGCGGCCGCTCGGTCTCGGTCTGCGCGCGGACGGTCGCGTGGAGATGGGTCATCAGGAGCGCCGCCGCCATCCCCTTGCCGGCGACGTCGCCCAGACCGACGACGAGCCGTCCCCCTTCGCCGACCACGTAGTCGAAGTAGTCGCCCCCGACGTCGAAGGAGGGAATGTTGCGGCCGGCGACGGAGATCGGCCCGCGCACGAGCGGATCGACGGGCAGGAGCGTCTGCTGGAGGGTGGCCGCGCGCCGGAGCTCCTCCTGCATCCGCTTCTGCCCCTCGAGCGCCTCCTGCTGCTCGGTCTCGCGGATCTTGACCGCCGCGAGGTGCGCGATCAGCGTGAGCAACCGGAGGTCGGAGTCCTCGAACGGCATCGGCGCGGCGACGTTGTCCACGTAGAGGAGCCCCAGGACGTCGCCGTCGTGCCAGAGCGGGGCGCACATGGCCGAGTGAATCCGTTGCTGGATCACGCTCACCTGCTCGCGGAACCGGGTGTCGCTCTGCGCGTCGCTCGTGAGGATCGCCTGCTTCTGCTCGATGGCCGCCCGCGCGATGGTCCGGCTCACGACGATGTCGCCCTCCGGCGCGCCGACCGCCTGCTTCACGGCCTTCGCGTAGAGCTGGTCCGATCCCCGCTCGCGGAGGAGGATCGCGGTCCGGTCGGCGCGGAGCACGTCCGCCGCCAGGTTCACGATGAACTCGAAGAGGTCCTCGAGGCGGCGATGGGCGAGCAGCTCCAGCCCGACGCGGTCGACCGCCCTCATGAAGTGGCCCATCCGCTCCGCCGTGATTCCGACGTTGATGGCGCTCGTCCCGACGCCGGTCTCGAATTCCTCGACCGACAGGGAGCGCATCGTCATCGGCCCCTCGACGTCGGCGACCCGCGCGGTGCCGTGGCCCGCCGGCGCGGCGTAGATCACCTGGAAGTTGCCGAGCTGGACCAGGTCGCCGGGCACGAGGCGCGTCGCGGCCTCGATGCGGCGGCCGTTCACCTTCGTGCCGTTCTTGCTCCCGGCGTCCTCGACGTGCCACGCCCCGTCCCGGAAGAGGAAGCGCGCGTGATTGCGCGAGACCGACGCGTCGGTCAGGACGATCCGGTTTCCCTGCGCGCGGCCGACGGCGCACGGCGAGGCCGGGTCGAGGTCGACGCGCTCCGGCTCCGCGCCCGGGCGGCGCACCATTAGGTATTGGCTCTCGTCGGGCATGAGCGGTAGTCTCCAGCCTCTACGTCCACGTTGCAACATGGAAGGCGACGGGAGGACACCCGATGTCGATGAAAGAGGCGTGGCGATTCGCGTCGGCGTCGCTTCGAGGCTTCACGTGGGGAGCGTACGCACCGTTCTTCTGGATCCTGGCGATCGAGGTGATCTACCTCTTTCTGTCCGTCAATCTAGGTGCCCCCTGGGGCATGGCGACGGCGGGCGCGCTCGCCGCGCGCATCGCGGGCGACGGGACGCGGCACTACCCCGCGATCTTCGTGGCGCTGCCCGCGATCTTCTCGTACGTGGACGCGGCCCTGTACACGGTGCTCGGGGCGGCGTTCATTCCGCTCGCGATCACGCGCGTCCTCCGGGCGCCGTCGCGGGCCCCCGGCCGGGCGCCGACGGCGTCGCGCGTGCGCGGCGCGGTGCTTCCGACGTTTCTCGCGTTCGCCCTCGTGTTGGTTCTCCTCTTCTTCTGGGAGATCGCGATTCCGCGGATCGTGGCACCCCTCGTCGCGATCGCCGTCCGGCTGGGACCCCTCGCGAATCTGGTGACCTGGGTGGTGGGCGTCCTGGTGGGGCTCGCCCTCTCCGCGCTCGCGCTCTGCGTTCCGATCGTGGCGGTCAGGGAAGGAGGTGGGCTCAGGGCGCTCGGGGCGGGGTTCGGGGACGGGTTCCGATTCCTGCCCTCCAACTACCCGATCATCGTCCTCTTCTCGGCGCCGGCGCTCGTGATCCAGGCGATCGTGCAGCTCATGGGGGGCCTCCTGGTGAACCGGCTCACGCCGGAGGTCATGCCGGTGCTCCTCTTGGCCTATGCGATCCTGGCGAGCCTGGCGAACTACTTCGTCTATTCTGCCGCGACGCGACTGCACGCGTCGGCGGTTCGGGAGGGCGCATGAGAGCGATGGCGGGCGTCGGCTTGGCGGCGTTGTTGACCGCTGCCCTGGCGGCGGCGGGGTGCGGGGGCGTGGGGACGATGGCCACCCGCTACAGCGCGGAGAAGCGGTACTGGAACGCGCAGCGCGACGAGCAGAAGGCGCGGCTCGCCGCGCGTCCCGACTCGACGACGCTCCTTCGCCTGCGGGAGGGCTATCGGGGCGTCCGATCCTCCGTGTCGCTCCCGCCTCAGCCGGCGGCGTCGGGTCCCGCGGCGATCGAGTACCGCGGGCTCTTCCGCACCCTGGCGAACGCCGAGATGCAGGCGGCCCGGCTGGCCCTCGAGGCCCGCCGTCCGGACCTGGCTCTCGAGGACGCGCAGTGGATCCTCGGCCACGCGGGAACGGACACCACCGCCGCGCGCCAGGCCGACTTCATCGTCGTCGGCTGCTACCGGACGGTGGGGCGCTACGACGACGCGATCGCGGCCATCCACGAGATGCTGAAGAAGTATCCGCCGCAGCCGGCCGAGAAGCCCGGCGGGGAGGACGCCATCCTCTCGCTTCCCAACGCCCCGGTCGAGATCCGGCGGCAGCTCGGCGACGCCGACGGCATGAAGCGCGAGGAAGCGGCCGCGGTCGAATACTATCGCGGCCTCCTCCAGCGGCCCCAGCCGCTCGAGCTGGAGGCGCGCATCCGCGCGCGCTACGTGCGCGCGCTCCTCGCGCAGGGCGACGCCCCCGCGTCGCTTCGCGAGGCGCAGGCGCTCGAGGATCTGGTGGGGCGCCATGCCGAGCTCAAGTCGTTCGAGCCGGACGTCCACTACGTGAACGCGAAGGTCCATGCCGTGACCGACAAGGACCACACGGCGGCGATCTCGCTCCTCGAGCGCGTCGCCACCGACTATCCGACGGCGAACGTCGCCGGTCCGGCGCTCTTCGAATCGGCCGCCCTGCTCGAGGATCAGAAGAAGTTCGACCTGGCGAAACAGCGCTACAAGGATGCGGCCGCCCGTTATCCCGGCAACCTCGACGTGGCGCCGGTGTCGCTCTACCGGCAGGCCATGCTCGAGGACCGAACGGGGAATTGGCCCATCGCCAAGGCGATCCTCGAAGCGCTCCCGCTCAAGTACCCGGGGACCCAGGCTTCGGCGGAGGCGCCACTGGCGATCGCGCAGAGGTACGCCCGGGTTGGGGATCGGGCTGCCATGAACGTGGCCCTCCAGAAGGCGGTGGAGGTCTATCGAACGCTCGCGGCAAGGGATTCCTCGGGAGCGGCGGGAGCGGTCTACAGGTGGAACATCTTAAAGTGTCAGTTGAACTTACAGGACTGGCAGGGGGCCCTCCAGGCCGTGGACGAGCTGGTGGCGCACAATCCAGGCCATCCCTTTACGGCGCAAGCGCTTCTGGAGGGAGCCAAAGTGGCCCAGGCGCAGAAGCTCGTGGACCGGGCGGCGGGCTATTTGCAGCGCTTCCTCCAGGACTACCCCAACTCCCCGGCGGCCGCGAAGGTCCGGGAAGATCTGAAGGGCCTGGGGGGGTAGCTAATCGCATGCGGCCGAAGAATCTTGTTGCTTGCGCTCCGATCCGTCATGTATAGTATACAGCGGATTGCAGAGACGTGGGAGACGACGTGGTGCGTTGCATAACGCACACCCGTCGCCGGTGAAGCCGATCACATACGATTGATTGGCGGCCACACTTGACCTGGGGGGTCACATGATTCGTAAGGCAGTCTTCACAGTCGCGGCTCTATGCGGCATTCTCGGCGCATCGACCGCGATGGCGCTTCCCGAGCTTCAGTTGTACATCGACGGCGCGACGTACGACGCGACCACCGAGACGTGGGTTGTGAACTCCGACAACTTCACGCTCTGGGTGATCGGCGACGTCGGCGCGAAGGGCACGATCTCCGACGTGACGCTCTCGGCGGCGTTCCTCACGAGCGAGTCGGGCACGATCACGATCACGCCGACGACGACGGGCGGCAGCGGCGGATTCACGGATCCGTCGACCCCCGGCGCCGTGTCGCAGTTCATCTTCGGCGGCAATGACGGCGATGCGCCGCTCCTTTCCGACGGCTCGAGCCTCCCGACGCATGGGATCTTCGGACCGGGCGTCAGCTTCTACCAGTACGCGCTCGGCGACTTCACGCTGACGGATTCGCCGCTCGGCGACTTCCAGACCAGCGTCCCGACGCCGACCTCGGAGATGGGCCAGATCAACGCGTATACCGTGGCGATCACGGGCTTCACGCAGGTCCACTTCGACGCCATGAACAACGTCGAGGCCGGCAACCACATCAACTACATCTTCGCTCCGTTCTCTCATGATGCCGAGGGCGGCGGCAGCGGCGGTAGTGGTGGCAGCGGTGGCAGCGGTGGCAGCGGCGGTAGTGGTGGCAGCGGCGGCAGCGTGCCGGAGCCGGGCTCCATGCTGCTCCTCGGCACGGGCCTCGTCGGCCTCGTGGCGGCCAAGTCGCGCAAGAAGTAACAGACCAGAAGTCGCGCATTCCCCGAGGGCGGTGGCTCCTGCCACCGCCCTCGATTCATTTTCGAATCGTCCCGGTCCCCGGCGGTGCCTTTCTTGACGCGTCGCGGAGTGCTGTGATAGCATCGTTCTAATCTGGTATTTCTATGGTATGCAAAAGGTTACCTAGAGATCGGGGGCGCCCTTGAGAGAGTTCCAGACGGACCAGATCCGGAACGTCGCGCTCGTTTCGCAGCACGGCACAGGCAAGACCTCCCTCGCGGAATCGATCCTCTTCCGAACCAAGTCGATCGCTCGCCACGGCAAGATCGAAGACGGCACCACGACGCTCGACTTCACGCCGGAGGAGACGCATCGCAAGATCTCGATCAGCCTCGGCGTGGCGCCGGTGGAATGGCGCGATCACAAGATCAACCTGATCGACACCCCCGGCTACGCGGACTTCGTCGGCGATCTCGTCTCCGGACTCAGCGCCGCCGACGGCGCGCTGCTCTGTCTTCGCGCGGCGGCGGGGGTCGAGGCGGGAACCGAGGCGGTTTGGGAGAAGGTCGAAGAGCGGGGCGCGCCGGTGCTCGCGGCGATCACCCAGATGGAGAAGGAGCACGCGAACTTCGCCTCCGCGCTCGCCGCGGGCTCCGAACGCCTCGGCAAGCGATTCGTCGCGGTGGCCTGGCCGATCGGCCAGGCGGACAAGTTCCGCGGCCTCGTGGACCTCGCGTCGAACAAGGCGTTCCTGTTCCAGAAGGACGGCTCCATGAAGGAGGAGTCGATCCCGGCGGAGGTGGCGGGCGAGGCGCAGCAGGCCCGGTCCGCGCTCGTTGACGCCGCGGCCGAGGCCGACGACGCGCTCCTCGAGAAGTTCCTCGGCGGCGAGGAGCTTTCCGTGGAGGAGATCCACACCGGGCTCCGCGAGGGCGTCGCCGCCTGCTCCTTTGTGCCCGCGATCCCCGTGTCGGCGTACGCCCTGGCCGGCGTCGATTTCCTCCTCGATACGATCGTCGACCTCATGCCGTCGCCGGGCCAGGTCGGACCGATCGCGGGGACGAAGCCCGGGAACGGCGAGAAGGAGGAGCTGAAGGCCGACCCGGCCGGGCCCCTCGCGGCGCTCGTATTCAAGACGAGCAGCGAGAGCCACGCCGGCGACCTCTCCCTCGTTCGCGTCTTCTCCGGGACGCTCGCGCCCGGCAAGGAGGTCTGGAACTCGAGCGCCGAGCGCACGGAGAAGATCGGCCAGCTCTTCACGGTGCTCGGGAAGGACCGGAAGGACGCGGGGACGATCCGGGCGGGGGACATCGGCGCCGCCGTCAAGCTGCGGGAGACCCACACCGGACAGACGCTCTGCGACAAGAACCGCGCGATCGTGCTCGCGCCCGTGCCGTTCCCGGACGCGACCCACGAGGTGGCCATCGCCCCGAAGCACAAGGGCGAAGAGGAGAAGATGGGCTCGGGCCTTCACAAGCTGAGGGAAGAGGATCCCACCATCCACGTCCGCGTCGACGGCGATCTCCACCAGACGGTGCTCTCCGTGCTCGGCGACCTCCACGTGGACGTCGTTCTGGAGAAGCTCGCGCGGCGTTTCAGCGTTCAAGTGGACACGTACAAGCCGCGCATCCCCTACCGCGAGACGATCCGCAAGTCGGTCAGCAAGCAGGGCCGGCACAAGAAGCAGACCGGCGGTCGGGGCCAGTTCGGCGACGTCCACGTCCGCCTCGAGCCGCGGAAGCACGGCGAGGGATTCGAATTCGTGGACGAGATCGTGGGCGGGTCGGTCCCGCGGAACTACATTCCCGCGGTGGAGAAGGGAATCATCGAGGCGATGCACGAAGGCGTCCTCGCCGGCTACCCGGTCGTGGACGTGCGCGCCGCCCTCTACGACGGCTCCTACCACACCGTCGACTCCTCGGAAATGGCGTTCAAGATCGCGGGCTCGATGGCGTTCAAGGAAGGCGCGAAGGAGGCGAGCCCGGTCCTCCTCGAGCCGATCGTGGAGATCGAGGTTCGCGTCCCGAAGGATTTCGTCGGCGCGGTCACGGGCGACCTCTCGTCGAAGCGTGGGAAGATCCTCGGCATGGCGTCGGGCACGCGCTACGACGTGATCCGCGCCCACGTTCCCCAGGCCGAGATCTACAAGTACTCGACGCATCTCCGCTCGTTGACGCAGGGACGCGCGTCGTTCAAGACCCGGTTCAGCCATTACGAGGAGATCCCCCGCGAGCTGGCCGACAAGGTCATCGCCCAGGCAAAGGCCGACAAGGAGGCGATGGCTTCGGCGTAGGCTTCCCCGCCGGAATCGGCAATCCATCATGCGCCTGCGAACGATCGTCCTGCTCACCATCCTCGCGCACGGCGGCGTCGGTCCGGCCCGGGCGGCCCGTCCCGCGGACGAGCGCGCGTCGCGCTTCACGCCGCCCGCCCGGCGGATGGCCCCGGTCCTCTCCCGCGCCGCGCTCGATCGCGTGGCGGGCGGGGCGCGGGCCACCCTCTGGGTCTTCTTCACCGACAAGGCGATTCCCGACGCGTCCCGATTCGACCGCGATCTCCGCGCGGCCGGCGCGCGGTTGACCGCGCGCGCGCGGGCGCGGCGCGCCCGCGAGACCGACGGACGCTTCGTCGCCGACGCGACCGATCTGCCGGTTCCGAGCGTCTACGTGGACGCCGTGAGCGCGACCGGCGCGTCGATCCGCCACGTGAGCCGCTGGCTCGACGCCGTCAGCGTGACGGCGGGCGAGGCCGAGGCCCGGCGCATCGCCGCGCTCCCGTTCGTCCGCGCGGTGCTGCCACTCCGGCCGTCGCGGCGCGTGGGGACGGTCGGCGAGGTGGTCCCGGTTCCTCCCGGAACCGGCGACGGGGGCCGCGAGGGCTCGGGCGCGCTCGGGATCGAGCCGGGGGGTCGCCTCGCGAGCGAGCTCGCGAAGCCGTCCTCGTACGGTTCGTCGCTCACCCAGCTCGCGAGCATCAACGTTCCCGCCGCCCACGACTCCGGGTGGAGCGGCGCGAACGAGATCGTCGCCATGTTCGACACCGGGTTCAACAAGAGCCACTCGGCGACGATCCAGCTCAAACGGCTCGCGGAATGGGACTTCGTCTTCGGGGACGGCGAGACGGCGAACCAGGTGAACGACGCGACGGCGGCGTGGGATCACGGCACCGGCACCTGGGCGGTGGCCGGCGGCTACTACCTCAACAACCTGATCGGCCCGGCCTACAACGCGACGTTCCTCCTCGCGAAGACCGAGGACGTCCGCTCGGAGACCCCGGTGGAGGAGGACAACTGGGTCGCCGCCGCGGAGTGGGCCGACTCGATCGGCGCCGACGTGATCTCCTCGTCCCTCGCCTACCTGGACTTCGATCCGCAGGGGCCGTCCCCTGGGGACTACACGTACGCCGATCTCGACGGGTACACGACCGTCGTGACGCTCGGAGCGGTCTTCGCCCAGCGTCACGGCATCGTCGTCTGCAACGCGAACAGCAACAACGGCCCCGCCCCGGGATCGCTCTGGGCGCCGGCCGACGCCGACAGCATTCTCTCCGTGGGGGCGGTCGACAACTCGAACGTCGTCCCCACCTTCTCGAGCCGCGGGCCGACCGCGGACGGGAGGATCAAGCCGGAGGTGGTGGCGCAGGGGGTCAGCACCTACTGGGCCGTCGCGTCGAACAACACCGCGATCGGCCTCGCGAACGGAACGTCGCTCTCGACGCCGCTCGTGGCCGGCGCCGCCGCGCTCGTGCGCGAGGCGCACCCGGAGTGGGGCGTCGGGCAGGTCCGGTCGGCCCTGATGGAGACCGCCGACAGCGCCTCGACACCTGACAACGACCGGGGCTGGGGCCGGATCAACGTCGTCCAGGCCATCTACAACTCGTCCTACGGCCCCCCGATCTACCCCAAGCCGTTCGATCTCCTGGTGCCGCCGAACCAAAGCTCCGTCTCGACGACGCCGGTCACGCTCAAGTGGCACCGATCGAAGGACCTCACGCCGGGGGACGCGGTGACGTATCAGGTCGTGCTCTACAACGTGACGGCGCCCGACCAGATCCTCTTCCAGAGCACGACCCCCGACACGTTCGTGGTGATGACGGGGTACCTCGGGCCGAGCAAGACGTACGAGTGGAAGGTGACCGCGCTCGATCTCCTGGGACATCCACGCGATTCCCGCGAGCCGTTCCGGTTCACGACGGGCGCCACGACCGACGTGGCGCTCCCGCCGTCGGCCCCGCAGGTCGTCCTCTTCCAGAGCCGGCCGAATCCGGCCCATCGGGCGACGGACATCCCGTTCACGCTGGGGGGCTCCGGCGCCACCGTGCACGCCTCGCTCCGGATCTTCGACGCGCGCGGGAGGCTCGTCCGCACGTTGCTCGACTCGGACGAGCCGACGGCGCGCCGGTACGTGATCCGGTGGGACGGCCGGGATCAAAACGGGGCCACGGTGGCTTCGGGAATCTACTACTATCGCCTGAACGCGGCCGAGCGCGAGGAAACGCGCCGGCTCGTGCTGCTGCGCTAGACACGTTTCGGCGCCTCCGGGCTCCCGGAGGCGCCATGGGGGCGAGCATGTCCGGTCACTCGAAATGGGCGACGATCAAGCGGAAGAAGGCCGCGATCGACGCGAAGCGGGGCAAGGTCTTCACGAAGTACATCAAGGAGATCATCGTCGCCGCCCGCGCCGGAGGCGGCGACCAGAACGCGAACCCGAGGCTTCGCACCGCGGTGCTCGGCGCCAAGTCGGTGAACATGCCGGCCGACAACATCGACCGGGCGATCAAGAAGGGGACCGGCGAGTTGGAGGGCGTGCACTACGAAGAGGTCACGTACGAAGGCTACGGGCCGGGCGGGATCGCCATCCTCATGGAGTCGCTGACCGACAACCGGAACCGGACGACGGGCGAGCTGCGCCACCTCCTGACCAAGAGCGGCGGCCGGATGGCCGAGGCCGGCGCGGTGCAGTGGATGTTCCACGTCAAGGGGCAGATCGCCGTGCCGCGGAGCGCCGTCGAGGAGGACACGCTGCTCGAGCTGGTGCTCGACGCCGGAGCCGAGGACGTCGGCACGGACGATCCCGACCACTACGAGATCACGACGCCGCTCGCGCAGTTCGAGGCGGTCAAGAGCGCGCTGGCGGACAAGGGAATCACGATCACCTCGGCGGAGATCGCCAAGGTGCCGCAGAGCGTCATCTCGCTCAGCGAGAAGGACGCCGAGCAGGCCTTGAAGCTCATGGAGGCGCTCGAGGACCATGACGACGTCCAACGGGTCTCGTCCAATCTCGATATCTCGGAAGACGTCCTCTCCAAGCTCCAGCCCTGACGGAGCGCCGCGCATCCTCGGCATCGACCCGGGGAGCCGCGCCACCGGCTACGGTCTCATCCAGCCCGACGGGAGCCGGCTCCGCTACGAACGGTCGGGCGTGATCTCGCCCCGCCCCTCGCTCTCCTTCCCCGACCGCCTGCTGGCCGTCTACGACGGCCTGTCGCGCCTCCTGAGCGAGCTCTGCCCCGACGAGGTGGCCGTCGAGACCGCCTTCGTCCGGAAGAGCGCCCATTCGGCCCTCCAGATCGGCCACGTGCGCGGCGTGATCCTCCTGGCGGCGCGCCAGAGCGGCGCCGCCGTCTTCGAATACACCGCGCCCGAAGTGAAGCAGGCCGTCGTGCGGCAGGGCGCGGCCGCGAAGGAGCAGGTGGCCTTCATGGTGCGGCGCCTGCTCCCCGGCGTCGGCGTGCTCCGGGAGGACGAAGCCGACGCGCTCGCGGTCGCCGTCTGCCACGCGCACCGGGCGGCCCATCGAGGGATCCTTCGGGCCGCCGCGGGAGGGAGCCGATGATCGACGCCGTGACCGGCACGCTGGCCGCCAAGATGCCGACCTCCGCCGTCGTTCGCGTCGGCGGGTTCAGCCTCCGGCTCCTCATCTCCGTCTCCTGCTTCGAGACGCTCCCGGCGGTGGGCCGGGACGTCTCGCTCCTCACGTACCTGCACGTCCGCGAGGACGCGCTCCAGCTCTACGGCTTCGCCGACCACGTGGAGCGGGACGTCTTCGAGCGGCTCATCTCGGTCTCGGGGATCGGCCCCCGCCTCGCGGTCGGCATCCTGAGCGGCGCCACGGCGTCGCGCGTGCGCGAGGCGATCGAGGCGGGCGACGCGCCGTTCCTTCAGACGCTTCCCGGGGTCGGGAAGAAACTCGCGCAGCGCCTCGTCGTGGAGCTGGGGGAGAAGCTGCTGCACCCGGGCGGCGTCCCGCCCGCGGGGGCGGGCATGCCCGGCGCCGTCACGTCGGGAATCGCCGCCGACGCGGCCGCGGCTCTGGCCGCGCTCGGGTTCACCAGAAACGGTGCCCTCGCGGCGGTGCAGGAAGCCGTGCAGGAGCTGGGGGCCGAGGCGACCGTGGAGAAGATCGTGCGCCGGGCGTTGCAACAGAAGGTGCGGTAGCCTACCCTCGCCGCGACATCCCGAACCCGGAGCCGCCATGCCGAAGCAGCCATCGCCCGACCCTCGCCCCGACCCCCGCGTGAAGCGCCGGATCCCCGGCCCGCGGCCGGGCCCCGACGGCCGCGCGACGTCCCTCCCAGACCCCGCGGGGCCGGCCGACGCGATGGAGCGGGAGCGGGTCACCGACCCCGAGCCGTTCGCCGGGGACCGGGACTTCGACGGGAGCCTGAGGCCCCGCACGCTCGGCGATTTCGTCGGACAGGAGACGCTCCGCGAGCAGCTCCGGATCGCCGTCGAGGCGGCCCGGGCGCGCGGCGAGGCGCTCGATCACGTGCTCTTCCACGGTCCGCCGGGGCTAGGAAAGACGACGCTCGCCTCGATCCTGGCCGCCGAGATGGGCGTGCCCTTCATCCAGACGTCGGGCCCGGTGCTGGAGCGCGCCGCCGACTTGGCCGGCATCCTCACCAACCTCGAGGAGCACGGCATCCTCTTCATCGACGAGATCCACCGGATGAACCCCGTGGTGGAGGAATACCTCTATCCAGCCATCGAGGACTTCTGCCTCGACATCATGATCGATCGCGGTCCGAGCGCCCGGAGCGTGCGGATCGACCTGAAGCGCTTCACGCTCGTCGGAGCGACGACGCGCACCGGCCTCCTCTCCGCGCCGCTCCGCGGCCGGTTCGGGATGAGCGCGCGCCTCGACTATTACTCGGCGGCCGAGCTGGCCCGGATCATCACCCGCTCGGCCCGGATCCTCGACGTTCCGATCGACGAGGGAGGGGCGCGCGAGATCGCCGCGCGATCGCGCGGCACGCCCCGCGTCGGAAACCGCCTCCTGCGCCGGGTGCGCGACTTCGCCCAGACGCGCGCCCAGGGCTCGATCACGGCCGACGTCGCCGCGGCGGGGCTCACGCTCCTCGAGGTGGACGCGCGCGGGCTCGACGACATGGACCGGCGGATGCTCGAGGCGATCGTCGTGAAGTACGCCGGCGGTCCCGTCGGCCTCTCGACGATCGCGGTCGTCGTCGGCGAGGAGCCCGACACGCTCGAGGACGTCTACGAGCCCTACCTGATCCAGGAAGGGTTCCTCAAGCGCACGTCGCGGGGCCGCGAGGCGACCGACCTGGCGTTCACCCACCTGGGCCTCAGGCCGCCCGACCGGCCGCGGGCGGACGAGGGCGGACGCGGCGGCAACGGGGGCGCGGGCGGAAGGCGGGAGGACGAGCCGGAGCCTCCCCAGCAGACGCTCTTCTGAGCGGGACGCTCTCGACCCGCGACTTGGGCCTGAAGACCTCCGACTTCGACTACGACCTTCCGCCCGACCGGATCGCGCAGCATCCGGCTCCCGAGCGCGACCTGTCGCGGCTCCTGGTCCTCGACCGCGCGACCGGCGCGATCGCGCACCGCCTCTTCCGCGACCTCCCCGAATTCATTCGGCCGGGCGATCTCCTCATCGTGAACGATACGCGCGTGCTCCCGGCGCGGATCTTCGCGCGCGCGCCGCGCGCGGCCGGCTGCGCGACCCCGCGGGAGGTCGAGGTGCTCCTCCTCCGCGAGGAGCCCGCGGTCCCTCCCGAGCGGATCTGGTCGGCGCTGGCGCGCCCGGCGCGACTGCTTCGGATCGGAGTCCCGCTCTCCTTCGTCGACGCCTCCTGGACGGCGACGGTCGCGGGGGCGGGAGCCCGGGGCGTGCGGCGGATCGCGTTCCGGCCGGGAGCCGGGACGGCGGCGCCGGCGGGCGACACGGGGTCCTTCGAGGCCTGGCTCGCGCGCGTCGGACACGTGCCGCTCCCGCCCTACATCGCGCGGAACGACGAGCCCGAGGACCGCGAGCGCTACCAGACGGTCTTCGCCCGGGAGAGCGGGTCCGTGGCGGCGCCGACCGCCGGGCTCCACTTCACCGAGGCGACGCTCGCCGCCGTCCGCTCCCGGGGGGCCGCGATCGCGTCCGTCACGTTGCACGTCGGGCCCGGCACCTTCCGCCCGGTCTCGACCGACGATCCCGCGAAGCACGTGCTCGATCCGGAGCCCTATCGCGTGCCGCCCAAGACGGCGGCCGCGATCGGTTCCACGAAGGCCCGACGCGGGCGCGTGATCGCCGTGGGGACCACGTCGGTCCGCGCGCTCGAGTCGTGGGCCAGGGACGGCGAGCCCGCCGACGGCGCGTGGCGCGACACCGCCCTCTTCGTCGTGCCGCCGTTCGACTTCCGCGTCATCGACGCGATGATCACGAACTTCCACCTCCCGCGCTCGTCGCTTCTCTTCCTGGTGAGCGCGCTCGCCGGGAGGGAGCGGATCCTCGCGGCCTACGCCGAGGCGGTGCGCGAAGGCTATCGCTTCTACTCCTACGGCGACGCCATGCTCCTCGTCTGACGGGATCGCGGCGGTTTCATTCCGCACGGTTCTTCGCATTTCGCTCAAGTTTTCGCCGCATCTGCCGATCGATTCCGAGACCGCCGGACATCGCCTCGAAACTGTAATTTTCATTAAACAAATGACTTAGAGCCTTCCTCTCGGGACCTCCGGGACCCGGCACGGCCATTGCCTTTTGCCACCCCCAGACGGCCCCTCGGGGCCGCCGTGGCGGACCGGGAAGTCCGCCGGAATCGGGGGCGAGGAGGGCACCATGACCCGCGGCACGAAGAGCCGGTCGCACCGGAAGTCGAAGCACCAGGCCGACGCGCAAGGCGGCGAAGCGCGCGCGCTCGACCCGGTGAAGATGCGTCGCTATCTCGCTTTCGTCCGCGCCGTGGTCGGCGCCTCGACGAAAGGAGGCGCGCGCTAGCCGCACGCCACTCCATGTCCCGGTTGCTCACACCCGAAGAGATCGCGGCGCTCCGCGCCGAATCGCCGTTCATCCCCGCGCCGCGCGAGCGATTTCGCGTCGTCGTCGAGGCGGGGAAGACGGAGCTGACCCCGGAGGAGATCGCGTCCCTGGCTCCCGGCAACGTGATTCCGCTCACGCGCGCCGCGGAGGGGCCGGTCGAGATCGTCGCGAACGCGGTCACCGTCGCCTACGGCGAGCTGATCGACCTGGAGGGCCGCGCGGCCGTCCGGGTCGTTTCGCTCGTCCGCGAGCCCGGACCGTCACGGAGGACGTCCGAATGAACCCGTTCTTCCTGTACGCGGTCGCCGTCGGCACGGCCGCCGTGATCCTCTACGGCGTCGCGCGCACCTTCGGGCGCCGCCCGCCGAGCGAGGAGGCTCCGATGTTCGGTCCTCCCGCGCCCGAGGTCCAGGTGCTGACGCGCACGCGCGTCGGCATCGGCCGCACCCTCGTCATCGTGGAGGTGGAGGGACGCCGTCTCCTCCTCGGCTCGACGAGGGAGCAGTGGTGCGCCCTGGCCGACCTCGGCACCGCGCGCACTCGGGAGGACGCCGAGATCTTCGACGGCATCGACGCGGAGCTCATGCGGGCGGCGCAGGCGACGCGCTATCCACGAGGACGGAAGCGCTCGTAGACGGTCAGAAGTTGCGCGCCCGGACGTCCGGAACACCGGCTTCTGACCGGCGCCGCGGGTCGGGGAATCCGCCGAATCAGCGACGCGCAAGGACTTAACGGGGCGGCATACGCCTTGCAAAACCGAAGAAGCGAGGCGGCCGCGGCACGCCGCCCCGAGACGCGACAAGGACGACCAGACCGATTCCCGAGGAACGTGCGATGAGCGAGATCGAGAACAAGGCCGAGGCGACCCCCCGAGCGAAGAAGCGCCGCGCGCCGCGCAAGCCGCGCGGGCAGGCGACCCGCCCGGCCGCGATCGCGCCCCCCGGTTCCCGGCCCCGGCGCCGGATCGTGGCCGTGACCAGCGGGAAGGGGGGCGTCGGCAAGACCAACATCGTGACCAACCTCGCGATCGCGCTCTCGCGCCAGGGGATCCGCGTGCTGGTGGTGGACGGCGATTTCGGGCTCGCGAACGTCGACCTCCTGCTCGGCATCGCGCCCCAGTTCGACCTCCAGGACGTGATCCTCGGGAACCGCAAGGTCTCCGACATCGTCCTCGACGGCCCCGACGGGATCCGCATCCTCCCGGCCTCGAGCGGCGTGGAGGAGCTGGCGAATCTCGACGAGTACCGGACCGAGGTGCTGATCCGGTCCCTCGCGGAGCTGGAGGGCGAGGTGGACATCATCCTCATCGACTGCCCCTCCGGCATCGGGCGGAACGCGGTCGCGCTCGCGCAGGTGGCCGATCCGATCCTGGTCGTGACGACCCCCGAGCCGACCGCCTTCTCCGACGCCTACGCCATGATCAAGGTGCTCTGCCGGCGCAGCATCAAGTGCGTCCCGGCGCTCGTCGTGAACGAGGCCGACTCCGAGGAGGAGGCGGCCGCCGTCGCGAAGCGCGTGCGCGCCGTGGCGAAGCGCTTCCTGAACCTCGACGTGGAATATTGGGGCGCGATCCTGGCCGACGAATCGGTGCCCAAGTCGGTCCTGCGCCAGGAACCGTTCCTCTCGACCTATCCCTACTCGCCGGCGGCGAGCTGCGTCTATCAGCTCGCGCGGCGGGTGCTGGGCATGGCCCCCAAGGAGCCGGCTCCCTCGGCGCCCGGACCGTTCACCGTGGTCCCGCGCGACGAAGTGCCGGAGGAGGTCTGACGTGGGGACGCTCGTGACGCGCCTCACGCTCCTGGCCGCGGGCATCGCCGCGGCGCTCGCCGGGGCGATCACCGTGGTGGCGCAAGCCGCCTGGCCGCTCGTCCTCCTCCGATCGCTGACGGCGTTCGGCATCGTGGCGGCGGTGGGCTTCGGTTTCCGCCTCGTTCTGACCCGTACCGCACTCCGCCGCTATTACGAGGAGTCCCGCCGGCTCAAGGGCGCGACCCGGCGCGCGAGCGGCAACCGCTAGCGCGGGAGAGAGACCATGAGCTTTCCGTCGGTGCTTCAATCGCTCGCGAACCGGACGCCGCGCTCCAAGAACCGGAAGGAGCGGCAGAAGGAGGCCGCGCTCAGCAAGTACGCGCCGCTCGTCAAGTACGTGGTCGACCGCCTCGCCCTGCATCTGCCGAAGTCGGTGGAGCGCGACGACCTGACGTCCGCGGCGATCATCGGGCTGTTCGACGCGCTCGAGAAGTACGACGCCGGCAAGGGGACCAAGTTCGAGACGTACGCGATCTGGCGCATCCGCGGCGCCATCCTGGACGAGCTCCGCTCGCTCGATTGGGCGTCGCGCTCGATCCGCCGGAAGGCGCGCTCGGTGGAGGAGGCCGCGCGCGAGCTGGGGCAGAGGCTGGGACGGGCGGCGACCGAGGAGGAGGTGGCCGACGCGCTCAACCTGAGCCCCGTCGAGCTCTCGCGTCTCCTCGACGAGGTGCACGGCACCGCGCTCCTCTCCCTGTCGAAGGCGGTGTCGGGCGAAGACGAGCAGGACTACATCCAGCTCGAGGACATCGTGGACGACCCCTCGCAGACGGGCGCCCTCGAGGTGCTCGAGACGGAGGAGGCGCGCGAGGTGCTCCTCGAGACGATCGACCACCTCCCCGAGCAACAGCGGCTCGTGGTCGCCCTCTACTACTACGAAGAGATGACCTTGAAGGAGATCGGCGAGGCGCTCCACATCTCCGAGTCCCGGGTCTCGCAGATCCACACGCGCGCCGTCAAGACGCTCAAGGCACGGCTCGCCCGGGTCCTCGGATGAACCCGGTCAGCCCCACCCGTCCCAAGCGGCCCGCCCGCGGCGCCGCCGCCGGCCGGCGCTCGCTCCGCCGCGTGGCCGAGGAGACCGTGGCGCTGCCGACGTTCCCCGTCGTCGCGTCCCGGTTGATCGAGGAGGTCGCGCGCCCCGACGCCACGGCCGAGGAGATCGGCCGGATCCTGGCGAACGATCCGGCGCTGACCGCGCGCACGCTCAAGCTCGCGAATTCCGATTTCTACGGGTTCCCGCGCAAGGTCGGATCGGTCGACCTCGCGGTGCTGGTCCTGGGGCCGAGCACGATCCGCGACCTGGTCCTCACCTCGTCGGTGGTCCAGGCGATGGGTCAGGCGGGCTCGGCGCTGGAAGGGCTCTGGAGCCATTCGATGGCGTGCGGCATCGCCGCGCGCGCGCTCGCCGAGCGCTGCCGTTACCGCCTCACGGGCGACGCGTACGCGGCGGGGTTGCTCCACGACATCGGCAAGGTGGTGCTCCGCCAGAACGATCCCGAACGATTCGACGCGGTCCTGGCCCTCTGCCGCGCGCAGCGCCTCCCCGTGGAGGAGGCCGAGCGCGGGCTCTTCGGCTCGGATCACGCGGAGGTGGGCGGATGGCTCGCCGAGCGGTGGGCGCTGCCCGCCGAGATCGTCGAGGCCATCGCCTGCCATCACCGGCCGGACGCCGCGACGCGCAATCCCGCGCTCGCGTCGCTCGTCCACATTGCCAACTCCCTCGCGGGGCGCGCCGGTTACTCGTGGGCGCCGGGCCTCGACGCGACGGCGCTCGACGCGTCCGCGTGGGACGCGGTGGAGCCGGCCCGCGGGGCGCAGGAGGCGTCCCTCGCGGATCTGGTCTCGGACTTAGTCCGCGAAACCGAGCGGGAGAAAGCGCTCTTCGCCGAATTCCGCGGACCCAAGCAGGAGGCTTGAAATGGGAGTCGCCGCCGCAAAGCAGGTCGTCAACCGCGCCGTGGAAATCCGCGTGCGTTTCGAGCCGGGGCTCGGCTCCGCGCTCTACGCGTCGCTTCGAAGCGGAGAAGTCTCCCCGTTGACCGTCGCGCGCCTTCTCGGCCGCGGCCGGGCGCTCTTGCACTATCACGGGTTCACCCTCATGGCCCACGGCACGCCCGAGTGGAAGCGGGGCGAGACGTTCCCGGTCACCGTCAAGGAGTTGGGGCCCCCGCTCGTCCTCGCGCCGGTCGGCGCGCCGAACGGATCGGGCGCGGGGCGCGTCATCCAGGTCGACTCGGCCGTCGTGCCGGGCACCGTCCGCGAATCGGGCTCGGAAGCCCGCCCCTGAGCACGTCAAGGAGGATCGAGCCATGAAGCAAAGGAACGGCGCCGGGTCGAAGCGGCTGGTGGAAGCGACCGAGCGGTTCATCCGCTCCGAGCAGAAGCTCCTCGAGGTGTTGGGGAGCCGCCGCATCTTGAAGAAGGCGGAGTGCGAGCACTTCACGAAGGACCTGGCGCTCTCGGCGGCCAAGAAGCGCTCGTCCGACGTCTTCGGGAGCGCGATCTCGATCAACCGGAAGCTGATGTCGGTCCTGGACAAGGGGAAGAGCGCCGCCGCGGCGCGGAGCGTGTCCGACGCCGACGTGCTCACCGAGCTGTCCGAGATCGTGCAGAAGGCGGGCGACCCGTCCGCGATCTTCGCGGCGGCCCTCGAGGCGGTCCGGCGGGCGATCGCGTTCGAGAACGCCACCCTTTTCGTGTTCAACCGCGAGACCGCGTCGCTCGAGGAGGCGGCCACGGTTGGCGGCCTGGTCGACCTGATCGGCCACGTCCGGTTCGACCGGGGGTGCGGCTTCTCCTCTTGGGTCGCGCAGTCGCGAAAGCCGGTCCTTCTGAACGACCTCCATCGCGAGGGAGGCTCGGAGGCGCCCTCGGTCCGGTCGTTTCTCTCGGTTCCGATCGTGGTGCAGGGAGACGTGGCCGCGGTCGTCAACATGAGCCACTCGCGTCCCGGCGCCTTCGACGAGGAGAGCGCGAAGCGCCTCTCCCTGATGATGCTGCCGCTCTCGGCGGTGGTGACGCGCCTCCTGCTCCTGCGCGAGTCCGAGCGGCTCGGCACGACCGACGAGGCGACGACGCTCTTCAACAAGCGCGCGTTCGACCGGTCGCTCGAGAGCGAGCTGGGCAAGGCCAAGCGTTACGGGCACAAGCTGTCGGTGGTGGTGCTCGACCTGAACCACGCAGGAGTCCGGGAGCGGTCGGTCGCGGGCGTGAACGCCCAGGTCCTCTCGGACATGGGCCGGGCCCTGAAGCGGGCGGCCCGGGAGACCGACTGCGTGGCGCGATACGGGGCGGGCGAGTTCCGGATCCTCCTGCCGCACACGGGCACGGCCGAGGCGCAGATCGCCGCGGAGCGGCTGCGCGGCCTCGTCGAGAAGCACGCGACGACGCGCCGGAAGAAGATCACCGTCGCCATCGGAATCGCCACGTTCCCGGCGGACGCGAGCGATCCCAACACCTTGAACACGCGGGCCGAGCGCGCGCTGCTCCAGGCGAAGCAGGGCACCGTGCCCGCCGGCGCCGTGGCGCCGTTCGACGAAGCGGCCATCCACTAGACGGAGTCGGCGACGCGAATGGAAGCGAAGGCAGACTCGGTGGCGCCGGGAACGCCCGACACGAGCCCCGTGGCGAAGGCCCGGATCCTGGTCGTGGACGACGAGGACCAGGTCGTCCAGATCTTCCAGGATCTCCTGACCCAGCAGGGCTACGAGGTCGTCTCCTCCGACGACGGGGACGACGCGATCGCCAAGGTCACGACCGGGCGGTTCGATCTCGTGCTCACCGACATCAACCTGCCGGGGGTGGACGGGCTCGAGGTCGTGCGCGCCGCCAAGGCCGCCGACAAGGACACGGTGGTCATCCTGATCACCGGCTACGCCTCCACGACGACCGCCATCGACGCCCTCCGCCAGGGGGCCTACGACTACATCACCAAGCCGTTCGATCTCTGGGAGACGGCCAAGGCCATCGAGCGCGGCCTCGAGAGCCGCCAGCTCATCATCGAGAATCGTCGGCTCATCGACCAGCTGGAGCGCGCCAACGTCGAGCTCCAGCAGCACGAGGAGATTCTGCGCCGCAAGGTGGAGCGGGCGACCTACCGGCTCGCGACCCTCTACGAAGCCGGCAAGGCGATGAGCCAGAGCCTGAGCCTCCAGTCGACCTGCGAGGTCGTGGTGGCGCAGGCGGCGCGCATCACGGGGGCCCGGGCGTGCCTCGTGTTCCTCCACGACCAGGCGTCGGACGACTACGCCGCGGAGGCCGCCGCGGGCGTTTCCGCGGAGCAGTTCCGGCGGCTCCGGTTCCAGATGGGGATCGGGTACCACGGCCAGGTCGTCCAGAACGCCGAGCCCGTGGTGGTGGGCGAGCTCAAGGGCGCCGTGGGCGTGGAGGGCGTGCTCGCCGACCTCCGCGCGGACAGCGCGCTGATCGTCCCCCTTGTCTCGAACGAATCGGTGATCGGCACGATCACCGCCCTCGACCACGAGGGAGGCGTCGAGTTCACCTCCGAGGACCAGGAGGTGTTGATGATGCTCGCGAGCCAGGCGACGATCGCCATCGCGAACGCGGTCCTCTACGAGCGCACCAAGGAGCTGGACCGGCTCAAGTCGGAGTTCGTGGCGGTGGTGAGCCACGAGGTCCGCACGCCGCTCACCTCGATCAAGGGATCGCTGGAGCTGCTGGGCGACGAGCGCTTCCACAGGCTGCCGCCGCCGCAGAAGGAGCTCCTCGGCATCTGCCAGGCGAACACCGAGCGGCTGATCACGCTCATCAACGACATCCTCGACTTCTCCAAGCTCGAGTCGTCCAAGCTCTCGCTCAACATCGAGAGCGTGGCCGTCGAGCGGGTCCTCGTCGAGGCGGTCGAGAACATCCGGAACCTCGCCGCGATGAAGGGCATCGCGCTGGACGTCCAGGTCGATCCGACGGCGGGCGCCGTGGAGGCCGATCCGATGCGCATCGGCCAGGTCGCGACGAACCTCATCGGGAACGCCATCAAGTTCTCGCCGGAGCGGGGGCGGATCGAGGTGTTCGCCTCGGGCGACGACGCGTCGGTGACCGTCTCGGTGAAGGACTACGGGCGCGGGATCTCGCCGCGCGACATGAACCGGCTCTTCCAGCGCTTCGCCCAGCTCGACTCCTCGACCACGCGCAAGGCCGGCGGCACGGGGCTCGGCCTCGTGATCTCGAAGGGGATCGTCGAGCAGCACGGGGGGAAGATCTGGGTCGAATCGTCCGTGGGCGAGGGCTCCACCTTCAGCTTCTCCCTCCCGCGCGTCCGCCCCGCCGACACGACGGCTCCCCTGTAGTACACTGGGCGGCGTGAGAACCGCCCCCGTCCCGATCCGGCCCCTCGCCGCGCGCTCCGTCGTCCTGGCGGCGCTCCTCGTCGCGGCCCCGGCCGTCCCCGCCCGCGCCCAGCAGATCCCGGACACCACCTTCGCCGACACGGTCCGGGTCGCCCATCCCGCCTTCGCGTCGGAACACCCGCGCGTGCTGATCGACGAGGGGCACCACAACGTCCATACCATGACGACGGGGTACGCGCCCTTCGCCGCGCTCCTTCGCGCCGACGGATACGATCCGGAGCCGCTTCGGGGCAAGATCACGCCGGAAGCGCTCGCGGGCGCCCGCCTCCTCGTCGTCGTGAACGCGCTGGGCGCGGCCGACCCCTCCTCGCCCCAGGCCCCGAACCCGGCGTTCGACGAGGCCGAGGGCGCCGCCGCGGCCGCCTGGGTGAAGGGGGGCGGCTCCCTCCTCCTGATCGCCGACCACTACCCGTGCGGGAGCGCCGCGGAACCGCTCGCCCGGGCGTTCGACGTGACCCTGACCGGCGGGATCGTGGGCGACACGCTCCACTACGACCGTGGCGGCGACCCGACTTGCGTGGAATACACGCCCGTCGCCGGTCTCGCCACGTCCCACCCGATCATCCGCGGACGCGATCCGTCGGAGCGCGTGGAGCGCGTGGTCACGTTCACGGGGGAGTCGCTCCAGGGGCCGCGGGAGAGCACGTCGCTCCTTCTCCTGGGAGCCGACGCGCTCGATCTCTGGCCGCCCGACTTCCAGCGCACCACCCCGGCGGGCGGCAAGGCGCAGGCGGTCGCGCTCACCCCGGGGAAGGGGCGCGTGGTCGTGCTCGGGGAGGCCGCCATGATGACGGCACAGCTCGCCGGGCCGGACCGCGTGCCGGTCGGACTCAACCGCCACGACAACGACGACCGGAAGTTTGCGCTCAACGTGGTGCACTGGCTGACCGGGGTCCTGCCGTGACCCCGCGCCGGCTCGCGGCGCGGAATCGTCCGTGACCTCGGTCCGGACCGTGCTCAGCGTCTTCGGGACGCGGCCCGAGGCGATCAAGATGGCCCCGGTGATCCAGGCGCTCGCCAGGGAACCCGGGATCCGTTCCCTCGTCTGCGTGACCGCCCAGCACCGGGAGATGCTGGATCAGGTCCTCGCCCTCTTCTCGATCCGCCCCGACCACGACCTCGACCTGATGCGCGAGGGGCAGACCCTGACCGAGATCACGACCGGCGCCTTGACCCGGCTCGATCCCTACTTCGCGGAGGTCGAGCCCGCCCTCCTCCTCGTCCAGGGGGACACCACGACCACCATGGCCGCCTCGCTCGCGGCGTTCTACCGGCGGGTCCCCGTCGCCCACGTCGAGGCGGGGCTTCGGACCCACGACAATTCATATCCCTACCCCGAGGAGGTCAACCGGCGGATCACCACGGTGATCGCCGCGCACCATTTCGCCCCGACGGAGGGGGCGCGCAACAACCTCCTCCGCGAGGGGGTTCCCGACGCGCGGATCACCGTGACCGGGAACACGGTGATCGACGCGCTCCTCTCGGTGGTGAAGTCGCAGCCCTCGCGAATCCCGCCGCTTCCGCTCCGCGGGACGCGCATCGTGCTCGTCACGGCCCATCGCCGCGAGAACTTCGGGCAGCCGATGCGGGAGATCGTCGAGGCGCTCCGGGACCTGGCCGCGCGCTATCCCGACGTCGACCTCGTCTATCCGGTCCACCGGAACCCGAACGTGGACGGCCCGGTCCGCGCGGCGCTCGGGGACGTTCCGGGGATCCATCTGATCCACCCGCTGGAATACAAGGCGTTCGCCGACCTCATGGCGGCGTCCACCCTGATCCTGACCGATTCGGGGGGCGTCCAGGAAGAGGCCCCGTCGCTGGGGAAGCCGGTGCTGGTCTTGAGGGACGAGACCGAGCGGCCCGAGGCGGTCGCGGCGGGCGTCGTCCGCCTCGTGGGGCCGCACCGGGCGGCGATCGTGGAGGCGGCGTCGGAGCTTCTCGACGATCCGCGCCGCTACGCCGCCATGGCGAACGCCGTGAACCCCTACGGCGACGGCAGGGCCGCGGGGCGGATCGCGGCGGTGGTCAAACGGATGCTCGCCGCGACGGGTTCGTGAGCTACAGATTCGTGACGTATTCCACGGACGCCAGCCGCTCGTTGAACTCCGCGGTCGTCGGGTCGGCGTACTGGTACCGGCGGAAATTCCCCTTGAGAACGAGCGCCTGCCGCTTCGCGAACGCCCAGCGGACGTCGAGCCGGGGCGCGGCCTCGGTGTCGGTCCCCTGGTTGCCGGTTCGCGAGCGCGTGACCTGGAGCTGCACCGTGCCCTGGAAGCGCGCGTCCGGGGTGTTCCAGGTGATGCCGGGCCCGAAGATGCTCACCTCCGTGACGCCGATCTCGAAATCGGTCTTCGTGTAGTTCCCCGAGAAGTTCACCGACCAGGAGTTCGAGATCGCCCCGCTCCAGTTGGCGAGGAGCGAGAGGCTCTTCGTGTCGTACGCGAGGACCGTCCCGTCGGTCTGGTTGTCCGAGGTCTGGATCACGGCCGATCCCGTGAGCGTGTTCCTGAGGCGGCCGATCGGCCAGCTCACGTGCGGCCCCACGGAGAAGAGCCGGGTCGTGTTGTTGAGCGCTCCGGTCGTGTCGGTCGGATCGGTGTTCGTGGTGTAGACGGCCATCTGGGCGTCGGCTCCGAGGCGCTCGGACGCCTGGTAGGAGCCGTTCAGCGAGACGTTCCGGCGATTCGTCGGGCTCGCCACGACGTCGCTCACGGCGTCGTTCCGCCACCCCGCGCTTCCGTCGAGCATGAGTTTGCCGCTCAGCAACATGGCCCGCTCCGTCACCGTGGCGCCGATCCGGTCGCCCGTGATCGACGAGTTCCCGAGCGACATGAACCCGCCGTTCAGGTACTCGAAGCGCGCTCCGGTCTGCGTCACCGCGGTCTCCCGCGCCAGCTCGAGCGCCATCGCCTGGCCGTCCACCGCTCCGGCCTTGGCGCGCCGGTCGCGATCGTAGCGCGAGAGCGCGGTCTCCACGCGCGCCGTCAGGTGCCGCTTCGGCAGGACGCCCTGCGCGCGCAGCGAGTAGACCGTGTTTCCCTCGGGCGACACGAGGAGCGAGTCGTTCTTCGCGAGCGAGGTCGTGTTGTCCTCCGCCTTCATGATCGCGAACCCGACGTGGTTCGCCTGCGGATCGCCGTACCCGAGCTGTCCCGCGGTGACGTTCCGCTCGAACTGCGGCTGGACCAGGTCGGTCGCGCTCGGCGCGATGGCCTTCCGCGCGCGCCCGTCCACGAATCCCACCTGCCACTTCTTCGGCGAGAGCTCGAACCCGCCTCCGAGGAGCGTGGCGTCGGCGAGCGTGAAGCTCGAATACTGCGGCGAGAAGCTGCCGGCCATCAGGCCGGCCCACTGGAACCGCGGCATGAGCCCGACCTGGTTGATGTTCTGGCGGAACGAGACCTGATCGCCCGAGACGAGGGCGTCGATCGGCACCCGGAGCCTGTCCTGCAAGAGGCCCACGCTCATGCCGGTGACGACCCGCGCGCTCCGATCGGGCCGGGCCGGCGTGCCCGTTCCGTCGTGGCTATAGGCCTCGCTCGTGAGCGAGGCGGTGCCGTGGAGGCGGAGCCACTGCGGCCCGAGTCCGCCCTCGGGCGTCGCGGGGGGGAGCGAATTGGGATCCACGGGCGTTCCCGGAGCGGCCGCGGGGGTCGGAGAGGCGTCGCTCCCCGGGCTCGCGGGCGTGTCGCCTGTCGCCGGGGTGTCGCCCGTCGGGGTCGTGCCGCCGGACCCTGGCGTGTCGCCCGTCGGCTGGTCCTTCCACGTGGAGACGCGCGCGAGCGGCGCCCCGCCCTTGCCATCCGGCCGCCACGTCGACACGAGCGCGTGGAGGAGCCGGTCGGCGAAGTTCCCGAGCGTCGGCGTCGTGGGGGCGAACGAATCGTCCTCGTTCGCCTCGTCATAGCGGCTCCCGCCGGGCGGGGCGACGCCGGGCGCTCCGCCGATCGTGGCCCCCCGCGAGGCGTCGGGCATCGCGTTCTGATCGATCGCGTGGCGCCCCGGAATCGCGGCCGTGAACGTGTAGACCTGGCTCCGCCCCTCGTTCTGTCCGAAGGGCTGGAGCACGTCCGGCTGCACCGCTCCGACCGGCCCCTGCACCAAGGTCACCGCCTGGACGCGCCACGCGTACGGATGCCCCGGCAGGAGTACCGGCGCCTGGGCCGGATAGGTCAAGGTCGCGGATGAGTAGACGAAGGTCTGATAGACGGGGCGGTTCGCCTCGATCGCGCGAAGGGCGGTCTGCCCCGGGAGCACGTCGACCAGGCGGAAGAGATACGTCGGCTGGACGCCGAGCGCGTCGTACGTCGGCTGCCACTGGAAGACCGGAGTCGGCACCGTGACGATCGCCCGATCCACGGGCGAGAGGAGCGACGGCGGCTTCGGGAAGGAGACGGTGAACGTGGCCGCCGCGTCGCCCGGCGGCACGGGGGCCCCGCCTGGGGTCGTTCCGTTGACGAAACGGATCCGCACCGTGTACGTCCCGTCAGGAAGCCTCCCGGTCTGGTGGAACGCCTGGCCGAACTTTCCCGTCAGCTTGAGGGTGTTCCAGAAGACCTGTCGCGGCGTTTCGAGGAAGGTGGGTCCGGGGCCGAAGCCCTGGAACTTGAGGTCGGTCTGTCCGACGACCAAGGTCCCCACCTCGATCGTCGCCATGAAGAAGCCGGTCACGGGGAAGTTGTTCGGGTTGAAGACGGTCATCTGGGTCAGCGACTGGGTCGCCTCCCAATCCGCCGGGTACGCGGACGGGGTCGCCACGGGGATGAAGAAGAAGCCCAGTGGTTGGGCGACCTGCGCGCCGGCGGGGATCGCCCCCGCCGCGAGCAGGGCGAAGGCCAGCGCCGCGCCGCGGATCCACCTCGTTCGGTTCTTCATTTCGTCGGCATCACCAGTTTGGGTGAGAGCAGGAGGACGACGCCCACGGAGGTCGTGGCCCTCGCTTCGTCGTTGCCGGAGTTCGAGTCGCCGCTCATGGTCGCGTGCGCCGTCACGGCGAGCTGCTTGCCCGACGGCGTCGTGACGCTCCACGTCAAGGTCGTCGATCCGCCGGCGGGAATCGACACGGGGAACTGCCGGCGCGTCACCTCCGCGCCGTCCACCTGGAGGATGCCGAGCACGCTACCGCCGTTCGCGGCCCCCGACCCGCCGTTCCGCACGGTCATCGAGATCGTGAGCGCGTCTCCGGCCTTGGGCGTGAGGGGCGAGAAGTGGATGTCGGTCGGCAGGATCTGGAGATCGGGGCGCGCGACGAGGAGCGTCGCCATTCCGGGCGTCGCGGTCAGCGTGCGCGCGGAGATCGTTCCGATCGCGGCGGTCGCGCCGACCGAAACGTCGCGCGTGGCCTCCGCCCGGGCCGCGCCGAGGATCGCGCGGCAGAGGATCTTGTGGGCGCCCGCGGCCGCGGTCCAGCGCGGGAGCGGGAAGACGTGGTCCTTCCCGGCGGCGATGTCGCCGGTCGCCTCGCCGAGGCGGATGCCGTCGGCGTAGACCTCGACGCGCACGGCCGACGCGTCCGAGGCGCCCGTGTTCCGGACGCGGACCGAGAGGACGACCGACGCGCCGGCCGTGGGCAGGGCAGGCGTGAGCTGGATGTCCGCCGGCTCGAGCGAGAGCGTTCCGAACGCGCCGATGCCTCGCCCGGTGAGCGCCGCCACGCCGCCCATTCCGATGCCGTGCGGCGGCGTGACGTCGACGGGCTTGACGGCCGAGGCGGTCCGGGCGCCGGCGGTCACGACGATGCGGACGCTGTGGCGCCCCGGCTTCGGGCTCCACGGCTTCCATCCGTGGGCGAGCACCGCGCGCGCCACCGGAACGTCGACCTTCGTCTCCCCGAGCTTCTCCTGGTCGACGTAGGCCTCGACCTTCACGCCGGCGGCGGCGGCTCGCTCCGAGTTGAAGAGCCGCACCGAGACCTCGGCCGGCTTGCCCAGCGCGACCGGGAGCGGCTGGACGAGGATCGCGTTCGCCGTGAGGCCGAGGAGATCGGGGGCGCCCGAGGCCGCGACGGTCGACGCGAAGATCGACCGCGGCGCGATCGCGATCGGCGCGCCGGTCCCGATGCCGCGCATCATCGGCGTGAGCGCGCGGGTCGTCAGGCGGAGCGGCATGGCTCCCGCGCCTCCCGGGGCGGCGCCCGGTCTCGGCGGCGGCGGCGGCGGCGGCGCCGGCGTTCCGACGAGCGAACGGGTCGCGGGCGCGGAGGGCGGCGCCGACGGCGTCCCCGAGGCGTCGATCACCAGCTGGTCGGTCGCCTTGGACGTGAGCATGTGCCCGCCCGCGCCCATGCCGACCAGCACGATCTCGATCGCGTACGTTCCCGCCCGGGGCGGCGTCCAGTCGCCGAACGTCACCGTGCGCCGCTGGCTGGGGGAGAGGACTCCCAGATCCTTGGTGGCGATGAAGCCGCCGTTGACGCGAAGCGTCGCCTTCACGCCGAGGAAGTTGTATCCGAACGGATTCGAGACGGTGAAGGCGAGGGAGACCGGCGCGATGGGGCCCGACGTGTTCCGGAGCGCGAGCGGCGTCACGCCGCCCGTCCCGCCGGTCCCGCCGGACGATCCCGGGGCCATCATCGGCGTCGTGCTCCCGCCTCCCGTTCCGGGCGCGCTGCGCGCCATCATGGGCGTCATGCCGCCGCCCACGCCGGCCCCCGTCCCGTGGGCCGACATCGGGGTCGATCCGCCTCCGATCCCGCCGCCGCTCCCTCCGGCCGACATCGGCATCGACATCGGAACCGGGCTCATCGAGCGGATCGACTGGATCTGCACGAATCCCGGATCGGTCTTCGTGGAGAGGGTGCCCTTGACGCCGCCGAGGGCCGACGGGCTCAACACGAGGCCCCCGAGACCGCGCCCGCCTCCCGCCCCGCCGCCTCCTCCTCCGCCTCCCGAAGGGGCCGCCGCCACCGCGATGTCGCCGAGCGACGCGACGTTCGTCGACGGGTCGCCCTCGTTGTCGCAATAGGCGTCGAGCGTGACGTCGTGGAAGTTGCCCGGGTGCGCCGGCGTCCAGGGAAGGTTGACGGTCGTCGATCCGCCCGGCGAGAGGGTCGACGGGGTCGAGTTGGCGAGGTCGTTGGAAGCGCCCTCGCGCAGATAGAGGACGACGTTCGTGGCGGGGACGGTGCCCGCGTTGTAGAGCGTGACCGCGAGGGGCACGGCCTGGTGCTCGGTGATCGTCCCGGTGACCTCGCCGAGGCCGACGATCTGGAGGTCGGCGGTCTTCGCCGGAGGCGGCGGCGGAGGCGGCCCTCCGCCGCCCTGATCCGATCCGCCTCCGGAGACGAGGTTCTCCGCGGTCTTCGCGACCCAGGCGTCGAGCATGCCGAAGAGCGCCGACTGGAGCCGGTCCTTGAGCGCGCCGCCGACTCCCTTGCCGCCCTCCGCCGCGCCCGCCGTCAGCTCCTTCGCGATGTCGGACGCGCCGGTCGCGTCGGCCGCGACGGCGAGCGAGGACTTGAGCTGGGCGAGGAGCTGGTAGCTCGCCTTCTCCTTCAGCGACTTGGAGTCGCTCTTGGCGGGCGACAGGAGCCCGAAATGGCTCTCCACGTGGCCGAGCCACCAGCTCATCTCCTTCGAGTCCGAACCGGGCTCGGTCCACATCCGCGTCACCTCGGCGGCCCGGTCGGCCCAGTTCCAGTTCGCGAGATCCTTGGGCGTCTTGGCCGAAGGAGGCGCCGGGTCGTTCCCGGGGCGATCCATCGCCGTCCGCCAGACGATCCCGGCGAAGGACGACTCGACCCCCTGGTTCGTCCTCATGTCGGTCAGGTTGTTGAAGGTCTGGGTGTAGAAGCGCGACTGGTCGTCCTCGCCTCCCGACGCGGTCGAGTATCCGCTCTCGACGACGACGATCTTTCCGGGGAGGTCCTTCTGGAGCTGGGAGACGACGTCGGGGAACTTGTCGACCGCGTCGGAGCTGACGCTCCCCGGGAACCACTCGAGCGCGATCACGTCGACGGGCGCGGCGCCCACCACCGCCGCGAGGTACTCGTGCAGGGACTCGTAGGCCTGCTGGTAGGCGTCGTCCGTGAGCGGGACGTGCGCGATCGCCCCGTGCCGGATCAATTCGTAGTCGAACGAGGCCGCGGCCAGGACCG
>DASVDZ010000037.1:0-24833 GCA_036380835.1 Candidatus Eiseniibacteriota bacterium
GGCGACGGTGAACGAGAACGCGCTTCTGACGGTCAACGTGACGGCTTCGGATCCGGACGGGCAGGCGATCACGACGCTGACGGCATCGGGCACGGCCATCACGGCGGGCGCGACGTTCGCGGCGGGCGCTGGCAACACGTCGGGCACGTTGAGCTGGACGCCGACCTTTACGCAGTCGGGCACGTATGCCGCGACGTTCACGGCGACGAACGCCCTGTCGGGTTCGGCGACGACGAACATCACGGTCAATAACGTGGATCGCGCTCCGACGGTCACGGCGCCGGCATCGGCCACGGGGGCGGAAGGCTCGCTCCTGACGGTCAACGTGACGGCTTCGGATCCGGACGGGCAGGCGATCACTTCGCTGACGGCGACGGGCACGGCCATCACGGCGGGCGCGACGTTCGCGGCGGGTGCGGGCAACACGTCCGGCACGCTGAGCTGGACGCCGACCTTTACGCAGGCGGGGACGTATGCCGCGACGTTCACGGCGACGAACGCGCTGAGTGGATCGGCGACGACGAACATCACGGTGAACAACGTGGATCGCGCTCCGACGGTCACGGCGCCGGCATCGGCGACGGTGAACGAGAACGCGCTTCTGACGGTCAACGTGACGGCTTCGGATCCTGACGGAGACGCCATCACCTCGTTGACGGCGACGGGCACGGCCATCACGGCGGGCGCGACGTTCGCGGCGGGCGCTGGCAACACGTCGGGCACGTTGAGCTGGACGCCGACGTTCGCGCAGTCGGGCACCTATGCCGCGACGTTCACGGCGACGAACGCCCTGTCGGGTTCGGCGACGACGAACATCACGGTGAACAACGTCGACCGGGCGCCGGTGGTCACGGCTCCTTCGTCGGTGGCCGGCTCGGAGAACAACCTCCTCACCTTCACGGTGTCGGCTTCCGATCCTGACGGAGACACCATCACTTCGCTGACGGCGACGGGCACGGCCATCACGGCGGGCGCCACGTTCACGTCGAACGGGACGCACACCAGCGGCACGCTGAGCTGGACGCCGACCTCCGGTCAGTCGGGCTCGTACAGTGTGACGTTCACGGCGACGAACGCCCTCACGGGTTCAGCGACGACGGCGATCTCGATCAGCACCGACAATGCTCCGGTGGTCACGGCTCCGGCCACGGCCACGGTCAACGAAGGTGCGCTCCTCACGGTCAACGTCTCGGCGGTGGATCCTGACGGTGACGCCATCGCTTCGCTCACGGCGTCGGGCACGGCCATCACGGCGGGCGCGACGTTCGCGGCGAACGCGTCGCACACCTCGGGAACGCTGACCTGGACGCCGACGTTCACGCAGGCGGGTACCTATGCCGCGACGTTCACGGCCTCGAACGCCCTGTCGGGTTCGGCGACGACGAACATCACGGTGAACAACGTGGATCACGCTCCGACGGTCTCCGCGCCGGCGACGGCGACGGTGAACGAGAACGCTCTCCTGACGGTCAACGTCACGGCGAGCGATGCGGACGGTGACGCCATCACGTCCCTCACGGCTTCGGGCTCGGCCATCACGGCGGGTGCGACGTTCGCGGCGGGCGCGGGCAACACGAGCGGAACGCTGACCTGGACGCCCAGCTTCACGCAGGCGGGCACCTACAGCGCGACGTTCACGGCGACGAACGCCCTCTCGGGTTCGGCGACGACGGCGATCACGGTCAACAACTCGAACCGGCCGCCGGTCGTTACGGCGCCGCCGACCGCGATGACGGACGAGGGCGTTCTGCTCACGTTCGGGGTCTCGGCGACGGATCCGGACGGCGACCACGTGACGCTCTCGGCTCCGGGACGTCCCGCGGGCTCGAGCTTCACGGACAACGGAGACAACACGGGCACGTTCAGCTGGACCCCGACGTTCGCTGACGCGGGTACCTACAGCGTCACCTTCGTCGGGAACGACGGGAACGGCGGTTCGGCGAACGCCACGACGGCGATCACGGTCAACAACGTGAATCGTCCGCCGGTGGCGAATGTCGGCGGCCCGTACACGGGAGTGGTCAACGTCAGCGTGAGCTTCAACGGTACCGCTTCGTCCGATCCGGACGGCGATGCCCTGTCGTTCGCGTGGGACTTCGGTGACGGCGGCACGGGAACCGGTTCGACGGTCAGCCATCCGTACACGGCGCCCGGCGCATACCTGGTCACCCTGACGGTTATGGAGACGTCCACGCCCGATCACTTCTCGGACACGGACACGACCACCGTGCCTGTCAGCGACGTCTTCCCCGCCACGGCCTTCACGGTGGGCGGTAACACGAAGACGAGTCTGGGCGCGGGCAAGCCGTACACCACGGTCCAAGTCCAGCCGAAGGACGCGTCGTTCATGATCAGCGACGTCGACCTGACCAGCATCAAGATGGTCTCCGCGGGCACCGGTTCCGTTTCGGAAATCTTCGTCGACGCCACGAAGACCGTCGTCGACGGCGACAAGAACGGAGACGGCATCACCGAGATCGCTGCGGCCTTCCGGAAGGCGGATCTCCGCCTGCTCTTCAGCGGGCTCCCGGCGGGCAACAACAACGTCCCGGTGAAGATCCAGGGGAACATCACCACGGGCGGCACGTTCAGCGCCGACCTGATCCTTGTCGTCAAGTCCACGGGCGCGGCTCTGGCGGCGAACATCTCGCCGAATCCGCTCAACCCGCAGGCCAAGCTCACGTTCGCGACCTCCAAGCCGGGCGCCGTTCGGGTCCAGATGTTCGACCTGCAGGGCCGTCTGGTGAAGACGATCGTGGACGAGCGGAACCTCGCGACCGGCTACCACGACTACTCGATCGACGGCACGAACGCGAATGGCGGTCATGTCGCGTCGGGCGTCTACTTCGTGAGGGTCTGGTCGCAGTTCGACGGTGAGGAAGTCGTTCGCGTCACGGTCCTGAAGTAGAAGCGGAAGCATAGGACCGGCAACACCGAAGTCGGGGCCACGGCGAGACGCCGTGGCCCCGCTTCTTTTGGTAGAGTGGCGCGATGGACCTCTACCGGCGGGGAGGGAAGCGCCTCCTCGACCTCGCCATCGCCCTCGCGGCGCTCGCCTTCGCCCTCCCGTTCATGGCCGTCGCCGCGCTGCTCATCAAGCTCGATTCGCCCGGGCCGGTCTTCCACCGCGCGATCCGCGTGGGGCGGGGAGGCCGCAAGTTCACCTTCCTCAAGCTCCGTTCCATGCAGCGGGACGCCGAGGAGCTACGCGGGCTCCTGCTCCACCTGAACGAGGCGAAGGGGCCGGCGTTCAAGCTCCAGAACGATCCGCGCGTCACGCGGGTCGGGCGGCTCCTGCGCAAGACCTCGCTCGACGAGCTTCCCCAGCTGTTCCACGTCGTCGCCGGACGGATGAGCCTCGTCGGCCCGCGCCCGCCGTTCCCCGAAGAGGTGGAGCGCTACGAGCCGTGGATGCTCCGGCGGCTCGCGGTCCGGCCGGGGCTCACCTGCCTCTGGCAGATCCGCGGCCGGAGCGATCTCTCCTTCGACGAGTGGATGCGTCTCGACCTCCAGTACGTCGACCGGCTCTCGCTCGGGCTCGATCTGGAGATCCTCCTCCTCACGGTCCCCGCGGTGATCTCGGGACGCGGCGCGTACTAGCGGATGTCCGCGGTTGCCGCCTCCGGCGCCGTGTGGTACCGGTAGCCCATGCGCCTCCATCCGGTGATCCTCGCGGGCGGGCGCGGCGAGCGGTTCTGGCCGCTCTCGCGCCGCCACCGCCCGAAGCAGCTCCTCCCGCTCCTCTCCGGCCGCCCCATGCTGAGCGACACGATCGCGCGGCTCGAGGGGGCGGCGCTCGCGTCGGACACGTTCCTCCTCACGGCGCGCGACCTGGTCGGCGCGGTGCGCGAGGCCGCGGGCAAGGTCCCGCACCACCACGTGCTCGGCGAGCCGATGGGGAAGAACACCGCGCCCGCGGTGGCGCTCGCGGCGTGGTGGCTGAGGAACGCGGGTGCGGACGCGGTGATCGCCGTCCTCCCCTCGGATCACCGGGTCGAGACGGCGGAGCGCTTCCGCGAGGAGCTGGTCCGCGCGGGCGAGATCGCGCTCGCGCGTCGCGCGATCGTCACGTTCGGCATTCCGCCGACCCGCCCCGAGACGGGCTACGGCTACATCGAGATCGGCGAGGCGATCACGCCCGGTTCGCCGTTTCACGCCGTCGCCGCGTTCCGCGAGAAGCCGGACGCCGCGACCGCCGCGCGGTACGTCGCCGACGGTCGCCATCTCTGGAACGCCGGGATGTTCCTCTTTCCGCCCGCGGTCATGCTGGAGGAGGTGGCCGAGCACGCGCCCGAAATCGCGGCGCTCCTGCCGGAGCTTCCGGAGCGTCCCGCGGAGGACGACGCCGCGCTCGAGCGCTACTACCGCGCGGTCCCCTCCGTCTCGATCGACGTCGCGGTCATGGAGAAGAGCCGCCGGGCGCTCGTCGCGCGGGCCGGCTTCGCGTGGGACGATCTCGGCTCCTGGGCGGCGCTCGGGGAGTCGACGGGCGCGGACGCGAGGGGAAACGTGGTTCGGGGGCGGGCCGTCCTGCTCGATTCCGACCGGACCGTGGCCTTCGCCGACGGCGGCCTGATCGCGGCGGTCGGCGTGAAGGACCTCGTGGTCGTGCGCGCCGGCGACGTGACGCTCGTGATCCCGCGCGACCGCGCCCAGGAGGTGCGGTCGATCGTGGAGCGGCTCAAGCGGGAGCCCGACGCCGATGCGCTGCTCTAGGGCGGCGCTCCTCCTCGCCGCCGCCCTCGTCGCGACCGGGTGCGCGGCGACCGGCCGCCGGGCGGGGCCGCCGGAGGCGCCTTCCGGCGCTCCTGCCACGCCCCCGCCCCCCGCGGCGCCCTCCGCGGCCACGGGTGCCGAGGCGGCCGCCCGGGCGGCGCCGGCCGGCCGCCTCGATCCCACGGAGCAGATCACCCCCGAGGAGCTCGCCGCCATCCCGGAGCCCGTGGCGCCGGCCGCCGAGCCCCCTTCCCCCGGGGCCGCCTCCGGAGCCGCCTCCGGGGCGAACCCGGGGCTCAAGGGCTCGCCGGGCGCGCCGATGGATTCAATGCCGCCTAGGGCCCCGGAGGCGCCTTCGCCGGGCTCCGGGGCCGTGCCCGCTCCGGCGGGAGCCGTAGGGGCGTGGCGGGTCCAGATCTTCGCCTCCGACCGCCCGGACGAAGCCGGGCGCGTCGCGCGGGAGGCGGAAGCCCGCCTCGGGGTGACGGCGAGCGTCGAGCGCGAAGGGGAGCTGTTCAAGGTCCGCCTGGGGCGGTTCGGGAGCGAGGCGGAGGCGCAGGCGCTCCGCGCGCGCGCGGCCGAGGCGGGGTATCCGGGCGCGTTCCGCGTGAAGACGCGGTAGCGGCCGGCCCACCGGTTGACCGGGCCCCCCCGGCCTCCTAGACTGGGAGACTATGCCCGAGCTGAGAAAAGACCCGATCGTCGGACGCTGGGTGATCATCGCCACCGAGCGGGCCCGGCGGCCCTCCGACTTCAACGGAACGAGCGGCCTCGGCGACGAGAAGACGCCCTGCCCGTTCTGTCCGGGAAACGAGCGCTACACCCCGCCCGAAGTGCTGGCCGACCGGGCGCCCGGGCGCCCTCCCAACGGGGAGGGGTGGTCGACGCGCGTCGTGCCGAACAAGTTCCCGGCGCTCCAGGTGGAGGGGGGCCTCGACCGGCGCGGCGAAGGAATCTACGACCGGATGAACGGGATCGGGGCGCACGAGGTCATCATCGAGACGACCCGCCACGAGCGCGAGCTCTCGGAGCTCTCGATCGCCGAGATCGTGCGGGTCCTCCGCGCCTATCGCGAGCGGATCGTCGACCTGAAGAACGACCTCCGTTTCCGCTACATTCTGGTCTTCAAGAACCACGGGGAGGCCGCGGGCGCCACGCTCGAGCACGGCCACACCCAGTTGATCGCGACGCCGATCATCCCCATGGTCGTGCAGGAGGAGCTGGAGGGGAGCCTCCAGCACTACCGGCTGAAGGAGCGCTGCGTCTACTGCGACATCGTGGACCAGGAGCTCAAGGACGGCCGGCGCGTGGTGACCCAGAACGCCGGCTTCCTCGCGATCGAGCCCTTCGCGCCGCGGTTTCCGTTCGAAACCTGGATCCTGCCGAAGCGCCACCATTCCGCCTTCGAGGAGACGGCGGACGCGGAGCTGCCCGCGCTCGCGGGAGCGCTGCGCGAGACGCTTGGCCGACTCAGGCTCGCGCTCAACCGCCCGCACTACAACTTCCTGATCCACAGCGCCCCCTGTCGCGACCCGCGGCTCGACTACTACCACTGGCATCTGGAGATCATGCCGCGCCTCACCAAGGTGGCGGGCTTCGAGTGGGGAACCGGCTTCTACATCAACCCGACACCGCCCGAGGAGGCGGCGCTCTACCTCCGCTCGATCGAGCCGGCGGCCGCGCCGGCCCCCTAGGGAACGCGGCCAAGGGCAACGATGGCCCAACGGTTCCGCGTCGCCTTCCTGAGCGCCGAGTGCGTTCCCTTCGTCAAGGTGGGGGGACTCGCCGACGTGACGGGCTCCCTGAGCCGGGCGGTCGCCGACCTCGGCTGCTCCGTGGCCGTCTTCCTCCCGCGCTACGCCGACCTCGAGATCCCCGAGGGCGCGACGCTCGAGCTGGTCGGCCAGGTCGAGGTGCCGGTGGGCGGCGAGGAGCAGCCCGCGCTCATCTATCGGCTCCGCGACCCGGCGGGCCCGGCGCACCTCCACCACTTCTTCCTCGCCAACGAGACCTACTTCGGGCGACGGGGAATCTACCTCGACCCCGCGACCGGCGCGGCCTTCGCCGACGACGCGCACCGCTTCGTCTTCTTCTCGCGCGCCTGCCTCGAGGCGATGCGCGCCGTCGCGTACGCGCCCGACGTGATCCACGCGAACGACCACCAGACCGCGCTCGCTCCGGCCTATCTCAAGACGCTCTACGCGGAGGATCCGTTCTTCCAGATGACCGCGTCGCTCCTCGCGATCCACAACCTCGGGTACCAGGGGGTCTTCCCGCCCGAGACGATGCGCGTCGCCGGATTCCCCGACGCCTACTTCTATCCCCTCTCGCCGTTCGAGTTCTGGGGACGGATGAACTTCCTCAAGGCGGGCATCCAGTTCGCCGACACGCTCGTCACGGTCAGCGAGCGATACGCCGAGGAGATCCAATCGGGGCAGGAGTACGGGTTCGGCCTCCAGGGCGTGTTGAACGCGCGGCGGGCCGATCTGCACGGGATCCTGAACGGGATCGACGTGAAGGCGTGGAATCCGCGCACCGACCGGTTCCTCGCGGCGCGCTTCGACGCGGAGACGCTCGATCTCAAGGCGGCCTGCAAGGCCGCGCTCCTCGAGGAACTCGGCCTTCCTCGGGCGCCCGACTGGCCGCTCTTCGGAACGATCTCCCGCCTCGTCGACCAGAAGGGGCTCGACCTGATCGCCGCGGCGTCGTCGGCGCTTCTCGCGCTCCCCGCGCGGTGGGTCTTCCTGGGGAGCGGCGAGGGACGGTACGAGGCGCTCCTCGAGGAGGCGGCGCGCCGGGCGCCCGAGCGGGTCGCCTACCGGCTCGGGTTCGACGATCCGCTCGCCCATCGGATCGAGGGTGGCGCGGACTTCTTCCTGATGCCCTCCCGGTACGAGCCGTGCGGCCTGAACCAGATGATGAGCATGCGCTACGGCACCGTCCCCGTGGTCCGGGCGACCGGGGGCCTCGCGGACACGGTGATCCCGATCGGCTCCGCCGAGGGCGAGCCCACGGGGATCGCGTTCTCCGAGTACGATCCGCGCGCCCTGACCGACGCGGTCCAAGCCGCCCTCCGCCTCTACGAGGATCCGCGGGCGCTCGCCTCGGTCCGGAGGAACGGCATGCGGCGCGACTTTTCCTGGGAGGGCTCCGCCCGCAAGTACCTGCATCTCTATCGGCAGGCGAACGCCTCGCGGCGCATGGGCACGGGGTTCAACCAATGGCTCGAGTCGCTCGAGCCGGAGCCGGGGAGCGGCGCCGGGGGCCGGGCTCCCTTGACGGGGGGAGATCGGCCGGTTTAGAATTCCCCGCGACGTACCGACAATCCAGTCTGCGAGCGGAAGTAGCTCAGCCCGGTAGAGCCCCACCTTGCCAAGGTGGTTGTCGCGGGTTCAAATCCCGTCTTCCGCTCCATTTTTTTTGCCCTTCCCCCCGGAAATCGCCCCTCGCCGCTTGCCCCCGGTACGCGCGCATGCTAGTACTTCCCCTCGGCGCCGACGTGGATGGATCGGCACGACGTTCACGAAAGGAGAGGTGCATGCCCGCAAAGAAACGCGCCAGCAAGGCCAAGAAGAAGACCGCTTCGAAGCGGAAACCCAGCGCCGCGTTCATGAAGCCGATGACGCCCTCGGCGACCCTCTCCGAGGTGATCGGCTCGAAGGCGATGCCGCGCACCGAGGTGACCAAGAAGCTCTGGGCGTACATCAAGAAGAACAAGCTCCAGGATGCGAAGAAGCGCACGATGATCAACGCGGACGAGAAGCTCCGCGCGGTCTTCGGCGGCAAGAGGCAGGTGAGCATGTTCGAGATGACGAAGCTCGTCTCGAAGCACCTGAAGTAACCGCCTCGCGTCCTCACCAGATTCCGGCAGCGTCGCCCCGCCGAAGCCGCATCCGGCGGGGCGTTTCGTTTTCTCCGCCCGGCCTGGTCCCAAAGGCGGCCTTGCCCGCCGCGCCGGGGAAGCGGTTCCATCGAAGGGGAGCGGAAGCTTCCCCGGAGGGGAACGGATCATGACCGAACGCGCACCCGAGGAAACGGCGCCGCGCCCGCGCGGCGCGGGGAGACGCCGCCTTCGCTGGATCGTCGTGCTCGCCGCGGCCGCCGCCTCAGTCTGGCTCGGGCGCGCGTTCCTCGCGACGGGGCGGCCGATTCCCGTGCAGGCCGTGCGCGCCGGACGCGGCGTGGTCGAGGACGCCGTCACGAACAGCCAGGCCGGCACCGTGAAGTCGCGCCACACCGCGCGCGTCGGGGCCGAGCGCGCGGGTCGCGTCGCGTCGATCCCCAGGCGCGAGGGCTCCGAGGTGAAGCGAGGCGACGTCCTCCTGACGCTCGACGACTCGACCGAGCGCACGCGGCTCACGGCCGCGGAGCGCGATCGCGACGCCCTGGCGGCGGCCGTGGAGGGCGCGCGGTCCGCCGAGCGCCTCGCCCGTTCCGACTTCGACCGCACCGCGCAGCTCCACGGGACCGGGCTCGTCTCCGCCGAGACGATGGACGCCGCGCGGTCGCGCCTCGAGGGAGCGGAGGCGGACCGGAAGTCGGCCGAGGCCAAGCTCGCCGCCGCCGAGAGCGCGGTCGCGCTGGCGCGCGACGACCTCGCGCACATGCGGGTCGTGGCTCCCTTCGACGGCGTCGTCTCGGCTCGCCTGACCGAGGTGGGGGAGTCGGTCGTCCCCGGCCAGGCGGTGCTCGAGCTGATCGATCCGGACCACCTCTACGTGACCGCCCCGATCGACGAGCTCGACATCGGGAGGATCCGCGAAGGGCTGCCCGCGCGCGTGACCCTCGATCCCTACCCCGGCGTCACGTGGCCGGGGACCGTGCGCCGCGTCTCCCCCGTGGTGAACGACGTCCTGGCCCAGAACCGGACCCTCGACGTGGAGGTCGACCTCACCCCCGCCCCGGGTCGTCCGCGCCCCAAGCCCGGCACCTCCGCCGACGTGGAGATCATCCTGGCCGAGCGCGCGGGCGTCCTCCGCGTCCCCACCTTCTCCCTCATCGAGGGGAAGCGCGTGCTCGTGATCGAGAGGGGGCGCGCCGTCTCCCGCGACGTGGAGACCGGCATCCGGAACTGGGATTGGTGCGAGGTCACGAAGGGGCTCGAGGAGGGGGACGTCGTCGTCACGAGCCTCGATCGCACGGGGGTGGCCGCCGGCGCGCGCGTCGTCGCGCGACCGCCGGTCGATTCCGTCTCGGGGACGCGCGCGACCGGCTCGCCGTAGCCATGCTGATCCGCCTCGAGCACGTGGTTCGCTCCTACCAGGTGGGCGACGCCCAAGTGCGCGCCTTGGACGACGTCTCCCTCCTCGTCGAGCGCGCCGAGTTCGTGGCCGTGATGGGGCCGTCGGGTTCGGGCAAGTCGACCCTCCTGAACGTGATCGGGTGCCTCGACACGCCGACCTCGGGGACCTATCTCCTCGACGGCGAGCCGGTGCAGGCGCTCTCCGACGACCGCCTGGCCGAGACGCGGCAGCGTCGCATCGGGTTCATCTTCCAGGCCTACCACCTCATCGCCCGCATGACCGCCGCGCGGAACGTGGAACTCCCGCTCCTCTTCGCGGGCGTTCCGCCGGCGGAACGGCGGACCCGCGTGGCGCGGGCGCTCGAGTCGGTGGGCCTCGCGCACCGGATCTCCCACCGGCCCGACCAGCTCTCCGGAGGCGAGCGCCAGCGCGTCGCGATCGCCCGCGCCATGGTGATGGAGCCGAGCATCCTCCTCGCGGACGAGCCGACCGGGAACCTCGACTCGAAGTCCGGCGGGGAGATCGTCGCCCTGCTCGAGCGACTTCACCGGGAGGGCCTCACGATCGTCCTCGTGACCCACGACCCCGGCGTGGCCTCGCACGCCGAACGGATCCTCCGCATGCACGACGGCCGGATCGTCGCCGACGCGGCGCCCGAAGGGGCCCCCGAGCCGCCGCACGTCCACCCAAGGGACGCGACGTGACCCCGGGGGACACCGTCCAGCTCGCGCTCGAGTCGATGCGCCTCCACCGGCTCCGGACGGGGCTCACCGTGGCGGGCATCGCGATCGGCGTGACCGCCGTGCTCCTCCTGACCTCGCTCGGCGACGCCGCCAAGCGCTACGTCGTCCGCGAATTCGCCGGGATGGGAACCAACCTCGTCGTCGCGATGCCCGGCCGGACCGAGACGTCCGGCTTCGGCTCGGCGATCGGCGGGACGACCCGGGACCTCACGCTCGAGGACGCCGAGGCGGTGCGGCGCCAGGCGCCGGCGGTGCGGGAGACGGCACCGATGTCGCTCGGCTCGGCGACGTTCGCGTACGGCGGCCGGTCGCGGGACGTCTATGTGATCGGGACGACCGCCGCGTACGCCTCGGTCCGAAGCCTCCGCCTCTCGGGCGGGGAATTCCTCCCACCCGGCGACCCGCGTCTCGGCGCGGGCGTCGTGGTCATCGGCCGGACGATCCAGCGGGAGGTGTTCCGCGACGAAAGCCCGCTCGGCAAGCCGGTTCGGATCGGCACGTGGCGCCTCCGCGTGATCGGCGTGCTCGCGCCCAAGGGGCAGTCGCTCGGCTTCGACTACGACGACCTCGCGATCGTTCCGGTCGCGACGGGGCTCAAGCTCTTCGACCAGACGTCCCTCTTCCGGGTCGTGATCGAGGCGCGCGACGCCGAATCGGTCGGGCAGGCGGTCGCGGAGACGCGCGAGGTCCTGCGCCGCCGCCACGACGGCGCAGAGGACTTCACGCTGATCACGCAGGACGCCATGCTGAAGACCTTCCGCTCGATCATCAACGCGCTCACCGTGGCCCTCGCGGGGATCGCGGCGATCTCGCTCGGCGTGGCCGGCATCGGGATCATGAACGTCATGTTGGTCTCGGTTTCCGAGCGGACCGCGGAGGTGGGCCTCTTCAAGGCGATCGGCGCGAAGCGCGCCCAGATCCTCGGGGTCTTCCTGGCGGAGGCGTTCCTCCTCTCCCTCCTCGGCGCGGTGGCGGGGATCCTCGTCGGCGCCGCGGTCACGTTCGCCGCCGCGGGTCTCTGGCCCGCGCTGCCGCTCCGCCCGAGCGCGCCGTGGATCGGCGCGGTGCTGCTCCTCGCCTTGGGCGCCGGCGGCGTGTTCGGCCTTCTGCCCGCCCGGCGCGCGTCGCGTCTCGACGCCGCCGAGGCGCTCCGGGCGTCGAAATGACGGTCGGCGACCTGGCGGGGCTCACGCTCGAGGGCGTCCGCGCGCACCGGCTCCGCTACGCCCTCTCCGCGCTCGCCGTCGGCGTCGGCGTGGCGGCGGTCGTCCTCCTCGCCTCGATCGGCGAGGGCATGCGGCGCTACATCGAGGGCCAGCTCACCCAGTTCGGGAGCACGATCATCGGCGTGAATCCGGGCAAGGTGGAGACCGGGGGCGTGCCCGGAATGATGGGAGGGAGCGAGCGGAAGCTGACCCTCGACGACGCGCGCGCCCTCGCCCGGCTCCCCGGGGCCGCGTCGGTCGTGCCGGTCGCCATGGGCACGGCGGTCGTGGAGTACCGCGGCCGCTCGCGGAGCGTCTACGTCTACGGCGCGAGCCGCGAGATGGACGTGGCGTGGAGCTGGCCGGTCGCGGTGGGGGAGCCCTTCCCGAACGCCGATTGGGACCGCGGCTCGCCCGTGGCGCTCCTCGGACGGAAGGCGAGGGTCGAGCTCTTCCGGGACGAGAACCCCCTCGGGGCTGCGATCCGCGTCGGCGAATCGCGCTTCCGGGTCACGGGCGTCATGGAGTCGAAGGGGCAGTTCCTCGGCTTCGACATGGACGACGCGGTCTTCATCCCGGTGGCGAACGCGCTCCGTCTCTTCAATCTGACCGAGCTCCACGAGATCGACGTCCTCGCCTCCTCGCCGGAGGACATCGACCCGCTGGCCGCCCGGATCAAGGACGTCCTCCGCCAGCGCCACCAGGGGAGGGAGGACTTCACGATCACGACCCAGGCCGAGGCGATGGTGGTCGTGAACCGGATCCTCGGCATCGTGACGGGGGTGGTCACGGCGATCGCGGGGATCAGCCTGCTCGTCGGCGCGATCGGGATCCTCACGATCCTCTGGATCGTCGTGCGCGAGCGGACGGCCGAGATCGGGCTCGCGAAGGCGCTCGGGGCGAAGGCGTCGCAGATCCGCGCGTGGTACCTCTTCGAGGCGGCCGCGACGTCGGCGGCGGGAGGCGGGATCGGCCTCGCGGTCGGCCTCCTCCTCTCGCGGCTCCTGGCGGCGGTGGTTCCGGGGCTCTCGACGGCGACGCCGGCCGGGATCGTGCTCGCGGCGCTCGGGATGGCGATCGCCGTGGGCCTCGCCGCGGGCGTGGCCCCCGCCATGCGCGCCGCGGCGCTCGATCCGATCGAGGCGCTTCGCGCCGAGTAGCGGCCGCTAGCGGGCGGCCTCTCCCTCGGCGGCGGGCCCGCCCGAGGCCGCCGCCCGCCCCTCCCCGCCGCCCATCGCGCGCATCGACTCGGCGAAGCGCCGGAGCGTCGCCTCGACGCGCCCGTTCACGCTCTCGGGCGGGTAGGCGCCGTCCGGCCCGCGGGAGCCCGCGGGGAGCCCGGTCAGGTGCTCGATTCCGTCGTCCACGGTCTCCATCGTCCAGACGTGGAAGCGCCCGTCGGCCGCGGCCCGGACCACGTCCTCGCGCAGCATCAGGTGGGGCGTGTTGCTCCGGGGGATGAGCACCCCTTGCCGGCCGGTGAGCCCGCGCGCGACGCAGACGTCGAAGTATCCCTCGATCTTCTCGTTCACGCCGCCGATCGCCTGGATCTCCCCCCGCTGGTTCATGGAGCCGGTCACCGCGACGCCCTGGCGGATCGGAGCGCCCGAGAGGGCCGAGAGGAGCGTGAAGCACTCCGCGCCCGACGCGCTGTCCCCCTCGACGCCCTCGTATGACTGCTCGAAGACGAGCCGCGCCGCGAGCGTGAGCGGGCGATCCTGGGCGAATCGCTGGAGGAGGTAGCCGCCCAGGATCAGCACCCCCTTGCTGTGGATCGGGCCGCCGAGCTTGGCCTCGCGCTCGATGTCGACCACGCCGTCCCGGCCCGCCGACACCGCCGCCGTGATCCGGCTCGGCTTCCCGAACGAGATGTCGCCGAGGCTCAGGACCGAGAGGCCGTTGACCTGACCCACCGACTCCCCGTCCACGTCGATCAGGATGAAGCCGCGCTCGATCATCTCGCGGATCCGCTCGCGCAGGAGGCCCGACCGGTAGACCCGTTCGTCCAGGGCGCGCGTCACGTGCGCGGCGCCGATCGAGAGCGAACGGTCCTCCCGCGCCCAGTAGTGGGCCTCGCGCACGAGGTCGGAGATCGGGCCGAGCCGCGTGGAGAGCCGCTCGGCGTCGCCGGCCAGGCGCGCCGCGTATTCGATCAGCTTGGCGGCGCCCCCGCGGTCGATGTGGCAGATCTTCTCGCGTCGGCAGAAGCCGCCCAGGAAGCGGAGGAACTCCTTCACCTCCGGCTCCCCCCGGGCCATCCGCGTGTCGAAATCGGCGGCGACCTTGAAGAGCTCGGGGAAGTCCTCGTCCAGCGCCACGAGGAGGTGGTAGAGGTGCGGCTGGCCGACCAGCACGACCTTCACGTCGAGCGGCACCGGCTGCGGGCGAAGGCTCTTCGTCGCGAGGAAGCCGAGGCGCTCGGCGATCTCCTCGATCTGGATCTGCCGCGCCTTGAGCGCCCGCTTGAGCCCTTCCCAGACGAAGGGCTCGCGGAGCACGTCGAGGACGGGGAGGACGAGGAACCCGCCATTCGCCCGGTGCAGGGATCCGGCGCGGATCATCGTGAAGTCGGTGAAGACCGCGCCCAGCTCGCTCTCGCGCTCGATCCGCCCGAACAGGTTCGCGTGGGTGGGATTCGTCTCCACCACGACCGGGGCGCCCGCCTGGCCCGTCTGGTCGACGATCACGTTGACCTCGTAGCGCCGGTACGGGAGATCGCGCTGGCGCCGGAGGAGGAGCGGCAGCGATCCCGACGGGGCGTCCTCCTCGGGAGCCGCGGCGCCGGCGCGGAACGTGTCGATCCGCTCCACGATGTCCGCCTGGACCGCGCGCAGGTGCTCCACCACCTCCGGGGTCCCCCGGTACTTCTCGCTCAGGTCGTCGATCAGGCCGCCGACCAGGTAGAGCGCGACGCGCTGGTTCAGCTCGCGAAGCCGCTCCTGCGCGTCGCGCGAGATCGAGCGCACCTCCCGCATCGCCGCCTTCAGCTCCTCCTCGAGCGCCTCGCGGCGGCGCTTCATCGCCTCGCGCGCCTCCGGCGGCAGCGCCTGGAACGCCTCCTCGTCGAGCGGCTTCCCGTCCTTGACAGGGACGATCACGATGCCGACCGGAGTCGACTCGATCGAGAATCCGGCCGCTTCGGCCTTCGCGCGCAGGCTCTCGAAGACGGCCGCCCGGCGCTCCGCGAGCGAGCCGACGACCGCGTCGCGCTTCGTGGCGTAGTCCTCGCTCTCGAACGCCTTCGGGATCTCCTGGCGGAGATGGTCGATCAGCCCCTGCATGTCCCGCTGGAACCGCCGGCCCTGTCCCGCCGCCAGGCGGATGGCCTTGGGGCGCTCGGGATCCTGGAAGTGATGCACGTAGCAGCAGTCGGCCGCGGGCAACCGGCTCTTGGCCAGCTCCCGGACGAACGATTGCACGGCGGTCATCCGGCCGATTCCCGGAGGGCCGGACGCGTAGACGTTGAACCCGCCGTCGGCGATCCCGAGGCCGAAGCGGAGCGCCGAGACGGCGCGCTCCTGGCCGATGATGCCCTCGAGCTCCGGCAGGTCGGCGGTCGTCTCCATCGGAAGGGACTCGGGATCGACCGCGCGCCGAAGCTCGGCGGCCGGCAGAAGTCGGATCATGCCGGCATTATACCGGTCGACGCGGCGCTCGGGTACGCCCGCGCGCCCGCCGGTCGTTTGGTAGACTGGAGGGGTGGCCGCCGCCCGAGAGCGCCGGCCGCCCGGGGAGGCCATGAGCACGCTCGAGATCGGCGGCACCGTATCGCACTACCGCATCGAGGCCAAGCTCGGCCAGGGCGGGATGGGGGAGGTCTACCGCGCGGCCGACCTGAAGCTCGGACGGCCCGTGGCGCTCAAGGTCCTCCCCCCCGAGGCGACGCGCGATCCCGGCGCGCGCGACCGGTTCCTCCAGGAGGCGCGCTTCGCCTCCGTCCTGAACCACCCCCACATCGTCACGATCTACGAGGTCGACGAATCGGACGGCTTCGACTTCATCGCGATGGAGCTGGTGGAGGGGGAGACCCTTCGCGCCAAGGCGAGGCGGGCCCCGATCGACGTTCCGGAGCTGGTCGAGATCGCGATCCAGTGCGCCGAGGCGCTGGGCGCCGCGCACGCGATCGGCCTCATCCACCGCGACATCAAGCCGGCGAACATCCTCGTGACGCCGAAGGGCCAGGCGAAGGTGCTCGACTTCGGCCTCGCGAAGCGGATGGAGGAGACGGCCCCCGAGGACGCCGGGGCGACGATGGAGGTCGCGCTCACCTCTCCGGGCGTGGTGATGGGGACGCTCGGCTACATGTCGCCGGAACAGGCGCGCGGCGAGGCGCTCGACCCGCGGACCGACATCTTCTCCCTCGGCTGTACGCTCTACGAGGCGGCGACGGGGAAGATCCCGTTCGAGGGGTCGAGCACCACCGCGGTGCTGCACGCCACCTGGACGCAGGAGGCGACGCCTCCGTCGAAGGTGCGCCCCGACCTGCCGATCGACCTCGACGCGATCCTCGGCCGCGCCATGGCCAAGGACCGGGACGACCGCTACGCGTCCGCGCGCGAGCTGGCCGACGCGCTCGCGAGCCTCCGCGAGGGCTCCGATCTCAGAAGCGGGACGGTCATGCTCCCGCGCGAGCGGCTCAAGCAGGGGCCGAACAATCTCCCCGCGTCGCTCACCACGTTCATTGGGAGGAAGCGGGAGCGCGCCGAGATCGGGCGGCTGCTTCAGCAGACGCGCCTCGTCACGCTCACCGGCCCGGGGGGATGTGGGAAGACCCGCCTCGCCATCCAGGTCGCGACCGACGCGCTGTCGGAGGTTCCCGACGGCGCGTGGATCGCGGAGCTGGCGCCGCTCTCCGATCCCGCCCTCGTGCCGCAGACGGTCGCCGGCGTCCTCGGCGTTCGCGAGGAGGTCGGGAAACCGCTCCAGGCGACGCTCGCGGAGGCGCTGGCGACGAAGCGGATCCTGCTCGTCCTCGACAACTGCGAACACGTGGCGGCCGCCTGCGCGGCGCTCGCGGGCGCGCTCCTGCCGGCCTGTCGCGAGCTCCGGATCGTCGCGACCAGTCAGGAGCCGCTCGGCGTGCCCGGGGAGGTGCTCTGGCGGATCCCGATGCTCGGCGTGCCCGACGTCGGCGTGCCGGGGAGCCGCTCGCGCGAAGCGATCGGGCGCTACGAGTCGGTGAAGCTCTTCGTCGACCGCGCGACCGCGGTCATGCCGTCGTTCCAGCTGACCGACGCCAACGCGCCGGTCGTGGCCCTGATCTGCCGTCGCGTCGACGGCATTCCGCTCGCGATCGAGCTGGCGGCCGCGCGCGTCAAGGTGCTCGCGCCCGATCAGATCCTCGCGAGGCTCGAGGACCGCTTCAAGCTCCTGACCGGCGGCAGCCGCACCGCGCTCCCCAAGCAGCAGACGCTCCGCGCGGCGGTCGACTGGTCCTACGACCTCCTCGCGCCGCCGGAGCGGTCGCTCTTGAACCGCCTCAGCGTCTTCGCCGGCGGCTTCACCCTGGAGGCGGTGGAGCGGGTCTGCGCCGACGAGACGCTCGACGCGCTCGACGTGCTCGACATGGTCGCCCGCCTCGTCGACCGGTCGCTCGTCGTCACCGAGGAAGAGCCCGACGGACAGATCCGCTACCGCCTCCTCGAGACGATCCGCGACTACGGCCGCGAGAAGCTCGAGGGCTCGGGGGAGCGCCCCGCGGTCCGCGAGCGCCACGCGGCGTACTACCTCGCGCTCGCCGTGCGGGCCGAGCCCGAGCTGAGCGGCCCCGAGCAGGGCGTCTGGCTCGATCGCCTGGAGCGGGAGCACGACAACCTGCGCCAAGCGCTGGCGCTCTTCGAAGAGACGCGGGACGCGGCGCGCGGGCTTTGCCTCGGGGGCTCGCTCTGGCGATTCTGGTGGGTGCGCGGCAACTGGGCGGAGGGGCGGAAGCGCCTCGCGGCCCAACTCGACATCCCGGCGGCCGGTTCGGCTCCCAAGGAGCGGATCCAGGCCCTGTTCGGCGCCGGGGTCCTCGCGTTCGGGGTGAAGGACTACCCGGCCGCCACGGCGCTGATGGGAGAGGGGCTCGCCGCGGCGCGGATGGGCGGGGACACGCTCGGCATCGCGCGGTGCCTCTTCGGGCTCGCCAACATCGCGAGCGACCAGGACGACTACGAGACGGCGCGCCCGCTCTACGAGGAGGTGCTGCCGCTCTGGCGGGAGCTGGGCCACAAGCCGGGCCTCTCGGGGACGCTGCACAATCTCGGCGTCCTGTCGGAGGTCGCGAGGGACTACGAGCGGGCTGAGGCGCTGTACGCGGAGGGCCTCTCGATCAATCGCGAGATCGGGAACCGGGCGGCGGAGGCGTCGAGCCTGAACGGGCTCGGCGGCGTCGCCTACTACCGGGGGAAGCTGCCGGAGGCGCTCGGCCATCACGAGCGGGCGCTCGGAATCCAGCGCGAGCTGGGGGATTCACGAGGGACCGCGACGTCGCTTCGCGAGTTGGGCGAGGTCTCGGTCGCGATGGGGAACCTCCCGGCGGCGCGCGCCTTCCTTCGGGAGAGCCTCGGCATCTACCACGATCTGGGCGATCGCCAGGGGGTCGCCTCCGTCATGGAGGGCTGCTCGAGCCTCTCGGCCGCGTCGGGCGCCCCGGAACGGGCGCTCCGCCTCGCGGGGGCGGCCGCGGCCCTCCGCGAGGCGATCCACTCGCCCCTCTCGGTCCCCGACCGGGAGCGCCTCGAGCGATACCTCGCGCCGGCCCGGAAGGACGTCGGGGACGGCGTGGAGCGGGACGCGGCCAGCCGGGTGCTGCCGCTCGACGACGCCGTGACGCTCGCCTCGGACGCGATCGGCAATCAGCACTTGAAAAGCGAGGCCACCTAGAGTATATTCCGTATGACTGTCCTCGGGGGTGGACGGTCACATTTCGAGCAGGCACCCACCTCAGTTCGTCATCCCAGGCGCCGTAGCCACCACGTGAGGGGGTCCATCCGCCATGTCGCGTGTCGTCACGCCGTTCCTACTCGTCCTGTCCGCTCTCCTTGCCGCGACGCCGGCGCTCGCCGCGTCGGCCGCTCCGGGAGACACCGCCTCGACCGTCACGCTCTTCGCCAACTTCGACGCCGACATCGTCGGATCGGAACCGAATCTCACGCTGCCCGCGCCGCCCGCCGGAGACCGCCTCACGCTGAACGAAACGGCCGGCACGGTCCTCGTGAACGCGTCGATCGACGGTCTCACGATGGCGGCCCAGTTGAAGCAGGGGAACGCCGCCGGGGGCGTCGCGCTCTACGGCTGGCCGGCCACGCCGCCCGAGGGAACGGAGATGGTCACGGTCGGCTGGCGCGCGGTCGCGCAGGACGACAACCCGATCACGTTCGTCGCGTGCGTCCTCCGCGGCTCGAACGGCAACGTGATCGCCTCCGTCGAGTATCAGCCGCACAACGTGCTCACCTGGAACGCGCTGGTCGGGCCGGGAACCACGCTGCCCGTCACCTACCGGCAGAATCGCAACGACCAGTTCGTCCTGACAGCCAACCTGCTCGCGAAGACCGTCAGCCTCTCGATCGACGGCGTCGCGATCGCCGGCTTCCAGAACGTGCCCTTCGCCCAGGACGCCTCGGACGTCGCGCGCCTCGGCTTCGAAGAGGGCGGCACGTCCCCGCAGACCTTCGCCGTGGACGACCTCTTCGCGGTCGCGTTCTCGCGCGCCGTCGACCACGCGCCCACGGTCTCGGCGCCGGCGTCGGCCGCGGGGAGCGAGGGGGCGCTCCTCTCCTTCGGCGTCTCGGCTTCCGATCCCGACGGCGACGCGATCTCGTCGCTCACGGCCGCGGGCACCGCGATCACGGCCGGCGGCGCCTTCTCGGCGGCCCTCGACAACACGAGCGGCACCTTCTCGTGGACTCCCGGGTTCGCCCAGGCCGGGTCGTACGGGGTCACGTTCACGGCGCTGAACGCCCTCTCGGGCTCCGCCACCACCGCGGTCACGATCGGGAACAGCGACCGCGCGCCGGAGGTCACCGCGCCTCCCTCGGTCGCCGCGGAGGAGAAGGGGCACGCCACCTTCACGGTCGCGGCCTCGGATCCCGACGGCGACGCCCTCACCGCGCTGACGGCCGACCTCTCGTCGCTCCCGCTGGGGAGCACGGCGACGTTCACGGCGGACGCCGGCTTCGCGTCGGGGACGTTCGACTGGATCCCGCCGCTCGGCACCGCCGGCGTCTACGACCTCTTCTTCAACGCCACGGCCGGCGGGCTCACCGGCACCGGCAAGACGACCCTCTTCGTCGCCGCGTTCGGGACCGCGGTCACCGGCCGCTTCGTCTGGACGCCGCAGGTGGGGGACGAGGGGAACTGGGTGGTCACGTTCGTGGCCACGAACGCGCTGAACGAGAGCACGTCGCTTCCCGTCACGCTCACGGTCTTTCCCGCCACGTCGACCCTGAGCGCTCCACGGCTCGCGACGGCCCCGACGGAGCGGTCTCCGGGCGCCGCGCTGGCCCCCGGGGCGATCCAGAAGGGCCCGATCGTCTTCGCGACGGGCACGACCTCGACCAGCAGCGGCTCGACCCTGACGATGACCTCGACCGCCACCTCGTCGGACGGCTCGGCCCTCGCGGGGCGCTTCTCGCTCCGGCGCGCGGGAGCGACCACGACGGCCGCGGCCTCGGCGAGCGGGATCACCTTGACCGCCGATCTGACGGGGCTCCCGGTCGTCAACGACGCGGAGTTCATCGTGGACCAGGATCCGGTCGTGAACGCGCCGGCGACCTGGTCGGGCGACGCGGGCGCGGCCCTGACGGTCAACGTGGGCGCGATCGATCCCGACGGCGATCCGATCGAGTCGTTCACCGCCGACTGGAGCGCGCTCCCGGCTGGGAACGACGGCGCGTTCACGACGAACGCCGACCGCTCGCTCGGATCCTTCACCTGGACGCCGACGCTCGCCGACTCCGGCGACTGGGTCGTGACGTTCGAGGCCAGGAACCGGCTGGTGGGGGACGGCGCGACGACGATCCACGTGCGCGGGGTCGCGGCGACGCGCGTCTTCGTGCAGGGGAACAAGAAGATCAACCTGAACTCCGGGAAGGCCGCGGAGTGCGTCCAGATCGAGCCGATCAACGCGTCGTTCGACCTGACCGAGCTCGACCTCTCCACGGTGGTGATGGTCTCGCAGGGGACGGGGGCCGTGTCGCAGATTTCCGCGATCTCCGGCAAGGAGGCCGTGCTCGGCGACCGCGACGGCAACCAGATCCCCGATCTGACCGTCTGCTTCATGAAGTCCGATCTTCGGAGCCTCTTCAGCCTGCTGCGCGGCCAGAACGTCGTCACCGTGGCGATCGCGGGCCGGCTCGTGACCGGCGGCCAGATCTACGGGACGGTCGCCCTCGGGGTGAACGCGGGCGGAGGGAAGCTGGCCGCCTCACTCTACCCGAATCCTCTGAATCCGCGGGCGACGCTCCATTTCACCACGACCAGGGACGGATTCGTCCGCGTGCGCATCTACGACGTCCACGGCCGGATGATGCGCGAGGTGCTTGACCGGCCGGATCTCCCCGCCGGGACGCACGAAGTGGCCATCGACGGCGGCGACGCCGCCGGGCGGCCGCTCGCGTCGGGCGTCTACTTCTATCGCATCGACGCGCGGGAGGGGACGACGCTCGGCCGCATGGCGATCGTGAAGTAAGAGGACGAGGCGCGGCGCCTCCGCGCCGCGGCACGGGCGTGCTCCGGGTCCGGCGATTCGGCGCGCGCCCGTGTCGCGTTTCCGGGCCCGTCGCGGGTCCGGCTCTGGCGCTCCTACAGCTTGCGGACGAACCCCCATCCGACTATGGTGTGCCGGTGACCGAGCGCCGATTCCCCCGCACGATCGACTCGCTCGAGGGGATCCACGAGTTCGTCGTGGAATTCCTGGCCGCCCAACGTCTCGATCCCGACCTCGCGTTCGACGTCGATCTGGTGGTGGAGGAGCTCTTCACCAACATGGTGAAATACAGCCGGGAGGGACGGAATCCGATCGCGGTCGGGCTCGACCTCGCGGCCGACGGCATTCGGATCATGGTCCGCGACTTCGACGTGGAACCCTACGACGTGACGCGGGCGCGCGACGCGGGCGTGGATCGCCCGATCGAGGAGCGCCGGGCCGGCGGGCTGGGGCTCCATCTGGTGCGGCGCATCGCCGACCGCGTCGAATACGACTACCGGGACCGTGTCAGCACCATCACCGTCTTGAAGAGGATCGCGCCCTGATGTTCGACATCGAATCGATCGGCGCCGGAAGGATCCGGCTGGTCGGCCGGCTCGACGCCTCCCAGGCCGAGAAGGCCACGAACGCGCTCCGGGAGATCGACGGGCCGCTGACGGCCGACTGCTCGGCGCTCGAGTACATCTCGAGCGCGGGAATCGGCGTCCTCCTGGAGACGTACAAGCGGCTCCACGGCGCCGGGCACACCCTCACCCTCGCCCACCTGACCCCGCGCATTCGGAACGTCTTCGCCTACGCGGGACTGGACCGGGTCCTCCGGATCGAGTAGCCCGCCGGCGGCCGCGGATTCCCGCCAACTTTCATCCCGAGCGCCTGTAGTTATGGACAGAGACGAAGAAGACGACCTGCTCCAACGGTCCCTGAACGGAGACGGCCGGGCCTACGGAGCGCTGATGGGCGCGTACGAGCGGGTGCTCTACAACGTGGCCCTGCGGATGGTGAACGACCGCGAGGACGCGAAGGACCTGACCCAGACGGTCTTCATCAAGGCGTACCGGAATCTGGCGACGTTCGATCGTGGGCGGAAGTTCTTCAGCTGGATCTACCGGATCATGGTGAACGAGGCGCTGAACTTCCGGGAGCGCCGCCGTCCCGGCGATCCCCTCGACGAGGGAATGGCGTCGACGGATCGAGGACCCGACCGGGAGGCGGAGGATCGCGAGCTCTCGGCGATCGTGGAGCGCGGAATCGCGGAGCTCGCGCCCGACTACCGGCAGGTGATCCTGCTCCGCCACTTCGCGCAGCTCTCCTACGAGGAGATGGGCGAGGCGCTCGGGATCGAAGAGAAGACGGTCAAGTCGCGTCTCTTCACGGCGCGGCGGCTCCTGGGTGAAATCCTGGAACGACGAGGGGTGTCCCTATCATGAACGAACGAGACGACGCGGTGCCGAGCCCGAAGGACGAGGCGGTCTCCCGCCTCCTGGACCGGGCCGAGATGGTGGAGCCGCCCGCGGATCTGCGGGAGAACGTCCTCCACGCCATCGAGACGCGGCGGCCGGCGAGGCCGGCGTGGAGCTGGCTCGGCGTGTTCGGCGCTGGATTCAAGCAGCGCCCCGCCTTCGGAATGGTCTACCCGTTCGCGGTGGGAGCGGTAGCCGGGGTGGTCGCCTTCGCGCTCCTCTCCGGACGGATGGACCTGAGAGCCCCCGGCGGGCCGGACGGTATGAGCGGCGCGATGGTCCCGACCGCGCCCCATGTCGCGGGGTCGGCCGTGGACGACCAGCGCTTCGAGCTGAACGGGGCGAACGTTCGGTTCGAGACGGTCCGCCAGGGGGACCAGGTCCGGGCCGCGATCACGACGCGCGGCGACCGGGACGTGGAGCTGACGCTTCGGTTCGACCCGAGCCGGCTCCGGCCCGTCGCGTTCCGGCAGGATCGCGCCTGGGATGGCACGATGGAGTACGGTCAGGGCCGGCTTCGCCTCGTGCAGAGCGGCGAGCGCCGTTACGAGATCGATTTCGAGGGGTCGGGTGCCGGTGACGCTCCGATTCGGGTGACGATGGTCGTTCGGGGAAGCACCGCGGAGGGTGAGATCCACACGGGCCCGTCGGGCCCGGGCGCCTAGCGGCCGGAGGTCGCGGCGCGAGATTCACGCCAACGTTTCCGCGGAAACGGTGTCATTGAAGACAGGCGATGCCGACAGGGCCATGGTGGCGTGCCGGAAACGCCGGTCGAAAGGAGGAGATCACAACATGAACGGAAAGCGAATCGTGGTGGTGGCGGGCGTGATCCTGGCGGCCGGCCTCGGGTTCGGGGCCCTCAAGGGTTGGATCCCTCCGAAGAGCGGTCTCGAGGGCACGATCGGCGGCGCGAAGCGCTACCAGGCCGAACAGATCACCGACAAGGACGTGGTGTTGAACGACGCTGACGTCCAGGCGTTCCTCCAGAGCGACGTGTTCCATCGGATGGCGACGGACGCCGACTTCCGCAAGGTCGTGACCAGCTCCGAATTCTCCAAGGTCGCGAAGTCGACCGAGTTCCAGAAGCTGTCGCTGGCGCCGGAGTTCCAGAAGCTCGCGATGACGCCCGAATTCGGCAAGGTGGTGACGACCCCCGAGTTCCAGAAGTTGTCGCTGACGCCCGAGTTCCAGAAGTACCTGACCGCGGTCGGGACGACCCAGAAGACCGCGAACGCATCGAGCGCGCTGGAGCGCAGCAAGACGGCGACCGAGTTGAACAAGATCGCGACGCGCCAGGAGTTCGGCAAGCTCTCGACGGTCCCGGAGTTCCAGAAGCTGATCACCGTGCCGGAGTTCGGGAAGCTGATCGGCAACGCGGATCTGGGCAAGATCGTCACGACGCCCGAATTCCAGAAGCTGACGACGACCCCCGAGTTCGGCAAGATCGTGACCACGACGGAGTACCAGAAGATCGTGGGTAACGCCGACTTCGGCAAGATCGTGAACGCGGCCCAGTTCCAGAAGATCGTCGGCACCGCGGACCTCGGCAAGGCCGTGACCGCGACCGAGTAGCACCCTCGGAGCGCGGGCGACCGGTCCGCGCGCCGTCAACGAACCAGGAGACGCGAGGAGGCCCCGCGGCGACGCCGGGTCTCCTCGTCGCGCCCGGGAGGAACGCGCCGGCCCCATGCCTCCGCCGATTCGATTCGTCGCCGTCCTCGCCTTGCTCGCGTCCCTCGCGCCGGCCCAGGGACGGGCGGAGCTGTCCGACATCG
>DASVDZ010000038.1:0-41138 GCA_036380835.1 Candidatus Eiseniibacteriota bacterium
CGAGCCGATGCTCGTGGTGAGGGTAGGGACCCCGAGGACGACCACGTTCCGCGCGAACCAGGGAGCGGTCACGAGGAGCGCCCCCGCGACGAGCGGGATCGACCGGCGCCCCACGCCCGCCGCCACGGCGGCGAGCAGGAGGGCAGCGAGTAGGAAGAGCGCGGGCGTCTTGACGAGGATCAGCGCGCCGACCAGCAGCCCCGTCGCGAACCGATCGAGCGCGCTTCGAGATTCGCCGCGATCGAGCTTCGCGGCGAGGACCACGAGCAGGAAGGCGAAGAGGGTTTCGGACAGGAGGAGCCCCGAGTAGGCGATGGCGGCCGGCAGGAGCGCCCAGAGGACCGCTCCGATCCACGCGGCGCGCGCGCTTCGCCGCCGAAGCAGCACGAAGAGAAGGAGCGCCGTGCCGACGTCGAGCGCGGCCTGGACCGCGTAGACCGCGCCGGGATGGCGGCCGACGACTCGATAGATGGCGCCGATGAACGCGACGTACCCGGGAAGACGGAACGCGGTGGGCCTTCCGTCATCCTGGTAGGTGCCGTGCGTCGCCAGCGTCCACGCGATCCGGTCGTAGTCGGCCTGATCCGAGACCGGCGGCCGCGATCGGGCGGCGTCGAATCCGAGGCGGAGGAGGAGGGCGACCGCGAGCACGAGCAGAAGGGACCACGGAAGCGCGGTCCGGGCCGGCGGCGCGGCCGTCGCGGCGAGGCGGTCTCCTTCGTGCGGCGCGCGCATGGCACTGGTGTAGCCCCTGCGGGCGGCCCGGTCAAGGGCGGCCGCCCTCCCGGAGCCGCCGCCTTGACTTGGATCGCCGGCCGGGCCAGACTCGCGGGGCGTTCCGCGCCCATCCACCCGGAGGCTCCGCATGTCCCCGATGTCTCCCTCGACCCGCGTCGTCGTCACCGGCGGCGCCGGATTCCTCGGGCGCCACGTCATGGCGGCGTTTCAGGGCCACGGCTACTCGAACGCGGTCACGTTTCGCTCCTCGGAATACGACCTCACGCGGGAGGACCAGGTCGCGCGGATGATCGCCGACCTCGAGCCGGAGGCGATCGTCCACCTGGCCGCCACCGTCGGCGGCATCGGCGCGAACCGGAAGTTCCCCGGCACGTACTACTACCAGAACCTCATGATGGGCGCGCTCCTGATGGAGCAGGCGCGCCGCGCCGGCGTCCGCCGCTTCCTCTCGGTGGGGACGATCTGCTCCTATCCGAAGCACACGCCCGTGCCGTTCCGCGAGGAGGACCTCTGGATGGGCTATCCCGAGGAGACGAACGCGCCCTACGGGCTCGCGAAGAAGATGCTCCTCGTCCAGTCGCAGGCGTACCGGCAGGAGTTCGGCTTCGACGCCTCGAACGTCCTGGTCGTGAACCTCTACGGCCCCGGCGACAACTTCCACCCGGACACGTCCCACGTGATCCCGGCGCTCATCCGGAAGTGCCTCGAGGCGACCGAATCGGGCGCGAAGGAGATCGAGGTCTGGGGGACCGGAAAGGCGACGCGTGAGTTCCTCTACGTGGACGACGCCGCGCGCGGGATCGTCGCCGCGCTGGAACGGCTCCCGGGCAGCGATCCGGTCAACCTCGGCGCGGGATTCGAGATCTCGATCCGGGACCTGACCGAGACGATCGCCCGCGCGACCGGGTTCGAGGGCGCGCTCCGCTGGGATCCCACGAAGCCGGACGGGCAGCCGCGGCGCTGCCTCGACACCTCGCGCGCCGAGCGCCTCCTCGGATGGCGCGCGACGACGCCGCTCGACGAGGGGCTAAGGCGCACCGTCGCGTGGTACCGGAACGAGCCGCGCGAGGCGCTCGTGCGCGCCACGCCGTCGTCCCTCTGAGCGGCCCGCCCCCCGACTTCTCCGTCGTCGTTCCCACGCGGGGCGAGGCGGCTTCCCTCCTCGGTCTCCTCGACGCGCTCGCGAGGCAAACCCTCGACCCGACCCGCCGCGAGATCCTGATCGCGTTCGACGGCGCGGCTCCGGCGCCCGCCGTGCGGGAGCGGCTCCGGACGCTCGGCGCGCGCGCGATCGAGGGTGGCGAGCGGCGCGGCCCCGGGGCGGCGCGAAACCGCGCCGCGGCGGTGGCGCAAGGCACCTGGCTCGCGTTCACCGAGGACGATTGCGAGCCCGCGGCCGACTGGCTGGAACGGGCGGCGGGGCGAATCGGACGCGACCCCGCGCTCGGAGCGTTCGAGGGCGCGACGACCACGCCCGCGGGCGCGCCCGTCCGGCGCCGCGACGGCGACCTGCCGACGCATCTCCCCACGAATTTCTTCGTGCGGCGCGATCTCTTCGAACGCGTGGGCGGCTACCGCGAAGACTTCTTCGACGCCGCGCGCGGCGTCTATTTCCGGGAGGATTCGGACTTCGGCTTCACGCTCGAGGAGGCGGGAGCGCGGGTCGCGTTCGACCCGGTGGTGCGCGTGACGCATCCGGCCGAGCATCCGCGCTTCCTCGATCCCCTTCGATGGGCGCGGCGCTACGAGATGGACCCGCTACTCCAGCGGCGCCATCCCCGCCGCTTCCGCGAGCGGATCGAGGTCGCGCGGGTCGGGCCGTTCCGCGTCCGGCGCGTCGTGCTCCGCGCGTCGTTCGCCTACCTGATCGCGCTCGCCGCGGGCGCCGCCGCGTGGCTCCTCGGCGAAGAGGGGCTCGCGGCGGTCTTCCTGATCGCCGCGGCGCTCGCGCTCCTCCCGCTCGCGCTCAAGTGGCGCTTCCGGCCGGCGCGTCTTCTCCTCGCCCCGGCCGTCCCCTTCGTGCTGGCGGCGGCGCTCCTCCGGGGCACCGCGCGGGCGCGGCGCCTCGGCGACGCCGCCCCCCGCGGGACGCCGGCTACGCCCTGACGCCCCGCGCGGCCCACGCGCGGGCCGTGAGCCGGATCGAGCCGTCCGGATTCGCGGGCAGCGAGCGCCGAAGCCGCTCCCGGAGCGCCTCGCGCGCTTCCGCCTCGAGCGACGCGACGTACGTGGGCGCCGGTCCCTGGCCCCCGAGGAAGGGAGCCCAGTAGTCGTCGAACGATCGGAATCGCGTCGTCACGTCGATCGCCCGCGTCGCGACGTCTCGAAGCGGCGCCCGGGAGAAGAGGTCGGCGAGAGCGCCCTCGCGGCAGAGCGGAAACCGCGGACCTTCGTCGAGCGGCGCGGCGGAGGGGTCGAGGGCGACCGCGGCGTCCCAGAAGCGCCGCAGCATCTCCATCCGGCCGGCGTAGTCCCAGACGTACGCCGCGACCACGCCTCCGGGGCGGCACGACCGCGCCATCTCGGCGACCGCCCGGTCCGGCTCCGGCACGAAGTTGAGGGCGAGCCCCGAGACGACCGCGTCGAACGAGCCGTCCGCGACGGGGAGAGAGCGCGCGTCGCCGACGTGGAACGAGACCCGCGCGTCGGGGATCGCGCGGTGTGCGTGCGCGACGAAGCCGTCCGAGGGATCGACGCCGGTCACGGAACGCGGCCGAGAGGTCTCGAGGATCGTCGCGGCGAGAGCGCCGGTGCCACAGCCCACGTCGAGCCAGGCGGCGTCGGCGGGAACGCCGAGCCACGCCAGGAACGTCCGGGCGACTCGCCGGCTCCACCGCCCGATGAAGGCTTCGTAGGCGTCCCCGGTCGCCCAGACGTCCGGCGGCACCGGGTGCTCCGATGGATGGGGCATGACGTCTCCGCTACTTCGTCGCCTGGTGGATCACGAGGTAGATCGTGGCCGCCTGCGCGGCGGTGGTGAGGAAATCCCGGAAGGACGCGAGGAAGCTCTTCTCTTCCTTCGCCGGGACCCAGACGACGTCCCCGGCGCGAAGCTCGCCGGCCTCGCGCGCCCCCACGAGGCGGCCGGTGGTCGCCAGGGTGACGCGCACGCGGCCACGGTTGGCGCGCGACGTGAACCCTCCCGCCGTGCTCACGTAGTCCGAGACGCGATTCCCGGCGACGAACGGGACGTACCCCGGCCGGCGGACCTCTCCCTGCACCGAGACGAACGGGAACCGGCGCGGCACGACGATCCGATCGCCGTTCGCGAGGAGGACGTCGCCCCGCTCGTCTCCGCGCGCGAGGAGCGCCCCGACGTCCGCCGAGACGGCCCGACGCTCCTTCGCGCTCAGGACGACGTAGTCGCGATCGCTCTGGCTCAGGAGCTGCTCGCTCTCCCGCGCGAGGCGGAGGAACGCCGTGTCGGGCGGGGCGAGCGCGCGGTCGCGCTCGACGCGCACCGCGAGGGTGTCGGCTTCTTCGCCGTATCCGCCGGCCTGTTCGAGGAGCGCGCGAACGCGGTCGCGTCCCGGCGTGATCGGATAGGGGCCCGGTCGCGCGACCTCGCCCACGAGCGTGACGGTCGAACCCTCGTGCCAGCGGACCCGGCCCGGCACGAAGAGCCGATCGCCGTCCCGGAGCGGAGGATCGGCGTCGCCCCCCGGGGAGGCGAGCGCGGCTGGAAGCCCGGCCCCCTCCCGCGTCGTCGCGCCCGCGTCGTCGAATCGCTCGAGCGTCGCCTGATCCGCCGCGGCGTCGGGCAGGAGGCCGCCCGCCACCGCGACCAGGTCGCTCAGCCGGTCGCCCGGGACGAAGTCGAACCGGTCGGGGTGCGCCACGGAGCCCAGGGCGTCGACGTGTCTCCCCGCCGGCGGCACGAAGACAACGTCGGTCTCGAAGACCAGCGGGTCGCGCTCCAGCGATCCCGCGCGCGTCGCGCGCACGAGATCGACGCGGAGCGTGTCCGGCCCGCGGCGCACCTCGATGCCCCGCCGCGCGCCGCCCGGCGCGACGCCGCCGGCCGTGGCGATCGCCTCGGAGGCGCGGACGGGCGCCTGCACGGTCACCGCCCCGGGCCTCGCGACGTCGCCCAGGACGAAGAGGCGGAACCGGCGGGGGCGGAAGAGCGAGAGTCCGAGTCCCTTCCCCCGCACGTACGGCCTCATCAGCTCCCGCACCCGCGCGTCGAGCTCCGCGAGGGTGAGCCCGGCCACGGGGACCGCGCCCACGTCGGGCAGGATCAGGTCGCCCGCGGGGCCGACGCGCAGGACCCTCGGTTCGGCGAGCTCGGAGAATCGGAGGGCGATCTCGTCGCCGGGCCCGATCCGGTAGGTCGCCGGGTCGACGCGGCCGGCGATCGGCGGGTTCGCCTCGGGCAGCGCTTCCCGCGCGACCCCGGCGTCGGGGGCGGTTCCCGCGGGAGCGAGGTCGGTCGTGGGCGCGGCCTGCGCGCGCGCCACGGCGGGGGCGGAGACACCCAGCGCCAAGGCCAGGGCGGCGAGGACGATGGCGCCGGGACGGCGCCGATGTGCGGCGAAAGGAGTCAAGCGTTCCATGATGCCACGATGGGGGGACGCCGGAAAGCCCGTCCTTCCGCAGACGCCGGGCAGCGGATCGCGCAGAATCCGTCCCGCCCCCCTACGTCTCGGACGATCCCAACCGCCTCCGGACGATCGCGGCCACCGCGCGCCACTCGTGCGGCCGCACCACGATGAGCGTCCAGGCCACGAGGGCGGCCCCCCCGACGGCCGACCCGGCGAGATCCCGCGGCGTCCAGGCCGCGAGCCCGAGCAGGAGGGCCAGGGAGGCGAGGAGGAGCCTCCGGTTGTCCGGTCCGAGACGGAAGCCGACGATGCGCCGGGCGAGGAAGTAGTGGAGCAGCGCGTGCGTGACGTGCGCGGCGACGTAGCCGATCACGACGCTCCGGATCCCGATCCGATCGACGAGGAGGACGAAGACGGTGAGCAGCGTGGCGCCGTAGACGAGGTCGAAGAGCACCCACGGGCGGAGGCGGTTCCGCGGCACGAGCCAGATGCCGAACATCCAAGCCGCCGCGCGGAAGTAGTCGCCGAGGAACTGGAGCGGCAGGAGGTCGAGGGCCGGGAGGAATCGGCCCGAATAGAAGAGGGGCACCCAGATCGGCGCGCCGACCAGGATGCCCGCGCTCGCGCCGGTCACGAGGAGGAACGCGAGGCGCACGGCGCTCCGCATCGTCGGCGCCGCGTCGGCGTCGGTCGGGAGCGCCGCGATCTCGGGCCATACGTTCGCGGTGATCGAGTTCAGGATGGTCGGCATGAGGAGCCCCGACACGCCGACGCAGACCTGGTAGATGCCGTTCGGCGCGAGACCCAACTTGTCGACGAGGAGGCTCCGGAGGACGAGGAGCGTGAGCGTCGAGGAGAGCCCGACCAGGAGCGAGGAGACGCCGAAACGAAGGAGCGGCCGTAGGAGCGATCGGTCGATCCGCTTCGGGGGACGGGTCGCGTCCTTCGGCGTGTGCGGCGCCAGCAGCCGCCCGCTCATCCAGACGTAGAACGCCGCGATCACGACGAGCTGGGACACCGCGCCCCGCACGCCGAAGAAATGCGCGAGCGGAACGATCGTCGCGATTCCGGCGACGGCCACCGCCACGTTGAGGCTCGCCATCGCGGGGACCGCCTGGTGGCCCTGGAGCATCGACACGCGGAGCGACGCGACGGCCGAGAGCGGCACCGACGCCGCCCCGAGGAGGACGGCCCACGTGAAGGCGGGGTCGCGGTAGATCGCGCGCGCGAGCCACGGCGAGGCCGCCATCGCGAGGAGCGCCAGGCCGCCGCCGAGGGCCCAGGCGATCGAGAGTCCCGTCCGCTCGAGCGCGACGATCCGCGCGGGATCGTTCCGCCCGCGCGCGTCGGCGATCAGCGCGACGAGCCCGTTCCCGATCCCGAGCGTCGCGAGCGGCACGAGCACGGCCGTGAGCGAGGCGAGCTGCGCCAGGACGCCGGTCCCCTCGGGGCCGAGCCACTGCGCGAGGATCTTGGCGCGGACGATCGCGGCGACGACGGTCGCGACGGATCCGAGGCCCAAGACCGCGGTCGAGCGGACGAGCCGGCGCACGGGCGCGGCCCCTACGGGCTACCGGGACCCGTAGGTCCGCTCGTAGTAGTGGCGGAACGCGCCGGAGCGGATCGCCTCCCACCACGGGCGGTTCGCGACATACCAGTCGATCGTCTCGGCGATGCCGTGCGCGAAGTCGATCGAGGGGGCGAATCCGGTCTTGACCCTGAGGCGCGACGCGTCGATGGCGTACCGGCGGTCGTGCCCCGGGCGGTCGGTCACGTGCTCGAGGAGCGACTTCGGCTTTCCGATCCGCTCGAGGATCAGCGCGGCGATCTCGAGCACGGAGCGCTCGTTCCCTCCCGCGACGTTGAACGTCTCCCCCTCCACGTCGTCCGCTTCGAGGATCGCCACGAGCGCGCGGCAGTGGTCCTCCACGTGGATCCAGTCGCGCGTGTTCTTCCCGCTCCCGTAGACCGGAAGCGGCCTCCCCTCGAGCGCGTTGGTGACGAAGAGCGGGATGAGCTTCTCGGGATACTGGTACGGGCCGTAGTTGTTGCTGCACCGCGTCACCACCGCGGGCACGCCGTGCGTCACCGCGTAGGCGTACGCGAGCCGGTCGCCGCCGATCTTGGACGCGGCGTAGGGGTTCCGCGCGAGGAGCGGCGCCGCTTCCGACGCGGCGTCCCCCAGGATCTCGCCGTAGACCTCGTCGGTCGAGATCTGGACGAAGCGGAGGACCTTGCCGCGGCGCGCCTCCTCGAGCAGGACGAAGACGCCGTAGGTGTCGGTGAGCACGAAGTCCTTCGCGTCGTCGATCGAGCGGTCGACGTGCGTCTCGGCCGCGAAGTTCACGACGACGTCGGCCCCCGCCATGGCCTCCGCCACGGCCTCCGGATCGCAGATGTCGCCGCGGAGGAACCGATAGCCCGGGTCGTCCTTCACCGCCTCGAGGTTCGCGAGGTTCCCCGCGTACGTCAGCTTGTCGAGGACGGTGACGCGCGACTCGGGGAACCGGCGCTTCACGTGACGGACGAAGTTCGACCCGATGAATCCGGCGCCCCCCGTGACGAGGAATCGCGCTCGATCGAGGCCAAGCCCCTTCGCCACCGTCAGCCGTCCTTCCGCGACCAGTCGTACGGGATGTCGTTGTCGTGCGGATCGACGCGATACTCGTCGGGGCTCTCGTACCGGTAGGGCTCGGTCGGCGTGTTGACCAGCATGGCGGGCTCGGTGCCGATTCCCTTCATGCCGTGCCAGACGCCGGGCGGAATGGTGATCAGGATGGGGTTCCGCTCGCCCATGAAGAACTCGTTCACGAGCCCCTTGGTGGGCGAGTCGTCGCGGCCGTCGTAGAGGACGACCTTCATCATCCCCTTGACGATCACGAAGTGGTCGGTCTGGACCTTGTGGTAGTGCCAGCCCTTGACCACTCCCGGGTAGGCGACCGAGACGTACGTCTGTCCGAAGCGTTGGAAGAACGGGTCGTCCGAACGCATCATCTCCATCAGGTACCCGCGCTCGTCCGCGATCACCTTGAGCGGCTTCACGTGCACGCCGTGGATCAGCTTCATTCCGGCCTCCCGACGGAAGTGTAGGAGAACCCGAGGCGCCGCACGGACGCGGGATCGTAGACGTTCCTCAGGTCGACGATCGCCCGCCGTCGCATCGCGCGGCGGATGCGCGTCAGATCGAGGCGCCGGAACTCGTTCCATTCGGTGACGACCGCCATCGCGTCCGCGCCCTTGACGGCGTCGTACGCGCTGGCCGCGAAGACCATCTTCTTCGGGAGGCCGGCGGCCCCCGGCTTCACCGCGGGATCGAAGGCCCGCACGCGCACGCCGCGGCGGAGCAGGATCCGGATCAGATCGAGCGACGGCGCCGCGCGGAGGTCGTCCGTGTCCGGCTTGTAGGAGAGCCCCAGGATCGCCACGGTGTGCGGCCCGCGGCCGTGGAGCGATTCGAGGATCTTCTTCGCGCCTACCTTCCGCTGCGCGTCGTTCGTCTCGATCGCGGCGCTCACGACCCGGAGCGGGACGCCCGCGCGCCGCGCGAAGTGGCGCATGGCGAGCGTGTCCTTGGGAAGGCACGAGCCGCCGTAGCCGGGACCCGGATGGAGGAACTTGGGGCCGATGCGCCGGTCGAGGCCCATCGCCTTCGCCACCTCGTGCACGTCGGCGCCCACCGCCTCGGAAAGGTTCGCCACCTCGTTGATGAAGGAAATCTTGATCGCCAGGAAGGCGTTCGCGGCGTACTTGATCAGCTCCGCCGTGCGGACCCGGACCGCCACGACCGGCGTCTCGATCAGGTAGAGCGGCGAGTAGATCTCGCGGAGGAGCGAGAGCGCCTTGGGCGCGTCGGCTCCGATCACGACCCGGTCGGGCCGCATGAAGTTCTCGACCGCCGACCCCTCGCGCAGGAATTCCGGATTGGACGCCACGTCGAAGCGCGCGCGCGGACCCGCGTGCCGGCGGATGACCTCGCGCACCTTGTCCGCGGTCCCGACCGGCACGGTGCTCTTCTGCACGATCAGCCGGTAGGCGGGCATGGAGCGCGCGATCGTGCGCGCCGCGCCGAAAACCTGGCCCAGGTCCGCGTCGCCGTTCTTCCGCGACGGCGTGCCGACGCAGATGAAGATGACGTCGCCCCAGCGGGTCGCCTCGTCGAGCGACGTGCCGAACCGGAGCCGCCGCTGCCGCACGTTCCTGGCGACCAGGTCCTTGAGCCCCGGTTCGTAGAAGGGAATCTCGCCCCGCGAGAGCGTCTCGATCTTCTCGCGATCGAGATCCACGCAGAGCACCTCGTTACCGAAATCGGCGAAGCCGGCGCCGCTCACCAGGCCGACGTAGCCGGAGCCGACCACCACGATCCGCATGACTTCCTCCCTAGTCCCCGATTCCGAGACGGACGCGTTCCCGCGCGTCGCGGAAGAGATCGAGTAGTGTTCGTTCGATGGGAATGACCGGCTCCCAGCCGGTGCGCCGCGCGATCTTCGTCGGATCTCCGACCAGATGCTCGGTGTCGCGGGCGCGCATGCGGGCGGGATCGGGAACCACGGTCGCGCGCACGCCCGAGATCCGGATGAGTCGATCGAGGAGGTCGCGCATGGGGTACCCCACGCCGGTGCAGACATTATACACGTCGCCCGGGTCGCCGGACTCGAGGAGCGCGAGGTAGGCGCGCGCCACGTCGCGCACGTCGCCGTACTCCCGGACGCCGTCCAGATTGCCGACCCGCACTTCGGGCGGCGCCAACCCTTCGCCGATCCGGGCGAGCTGGTCGGCGAAGCCGGCGAGCGCGAACGCGGGGCGCTGGCCGGGACCGGTGTGCGAGAAGGTCCGGGTTCTCAGGATTCGGAGCCCGTACGTGCCCGCGTAGACCTCGCCGAGCATGTCCTGCGCCGCCTTGCTCAGCGCGTAGGGATTCCTCGGGCGGAGCGCCTCCGTTTCGCCGATCCGCTCGCCCGCCCGCCCGGCCCCGTAGACGTCGCCGGAGCCGACGAGCAGCACCACGGCGCCCGGGCGGTGCCGCCTGACCGCCTCGAGGAGGTGAAGCGCGCCGACCGCGTTCACGGCGTAGGTCTCGGCGGGATGCTCGAGCGAGTCCGCCCCCGAGGCCTGCGCCGCCAGGTGGACGACGCGGTCGGGCTCGAGCTCGCGCACCAGGGCGAGGACCGACGCCGGGTCGCAAACGTCGAACGACCGGTAGCTCCGGAGCGAGGCCTTGAGCTCGTCGTCCCCGTCAGCGGCGAGGGGGCCGCGATCGGCCCCGTGGACGTCGCCCAGGCCGTCCGTGACGAGCGCGCGCGTGAAGTGGCGGCCGACGAAGCCGGCGACGCCGGTGACCAGGGTGCGCAAGGTCCTAGCGCTCTCTCCAGTACTCGAGCAGGTCGCGCAGGGTCTGCTCGAAGGGGATGGTCGGCTCCCAGCCCGTCTGCTTCCGGAACTTCGACGCGTCGCCGAGCAGGACCGGCACGTCCGACGGCCGCATGCGCGAAGGCTCGGGCTCCACCTTGATCTTCGCCTTCGTCATGCCGAGGAGCATGTCGAGCATCTCGCGGATCGTCCAGGCGCGGCCGGAGCAGATGTTGTAGGCCTCGCCCGGCTCCCCCTTCTCGCACGCGAGCCAGTAGCCGCGGACCATGTCGCGCACGTCGGTGAAGTCGCGCCGCGCGTCCAGGTTCCCGACGCGGAGCGTCGGCTCGCGCCGCCCCTTCTCGATGTCGGCGATCTGCTTCGCGAAGTCGGAGCAGACGAAGACGGGGCCGCGCCGCGGGCCCTCGTGGTTGAATCCCCGCGTGCGGAGCACGGGGATCTTGTAGCTCATCCAGTACTGGTAGCCGAGCATGTCCTGTCCCACCTTGCTCACCGCGTAGGGCGAGAGCGGGCGGAGCGGGTTGGTCTCGCGGATGGGCAGCTCGTTCTCGTGCACCAGGCCGTACTCCTCGCTGGAGCAGGCGAGCTGGATGCGCGGCTTGATCCCGAGCTTCTTCACGGCCTCGAACAGGTTGAGCTGGCCGATGACGTTGGTGATCAGCGACTCGGTCGGGGCCGTCCAGGAGGTCGGCACGAAGCTCTGTGCGGCGAGGTGGAAGATCCAGTCGGGCTTGGCCTCGGCGATCACGTCGCGCACCGAGAAGGCGTCACGCAGGTCGCATTCGAGCAGGCGCACCTTGTCGCGGAAGTGCTCGATGTTCTCGGTCCGGCTCCGCCAGCGGATCATCCCGGTGATCTCCACGCCGGGGCGCGTCAGCATGTAGTCGGCGAGGTGGCTCCCGGCGAAGCCGGTCAAGCCCGTGATGAGCACCTTCATGCTTCGGTCCTTTCCCGGAGGACGGCGTCTTGGAGGGCCGTTTCGTACGCGGCGACCACGGCCTGCGGGTCCTTCGACTCGAGGATGGGGCGGCCGACCACGACGTAGTCGGCCCCGCGGGCGAACGCTTCGGGCAGGCTCAGGGTCCGCTTCTGGTCGTGCGACGCATCGTTCGGCCCGCGGATCCCGGGCGTCACGATCAGGAAGGGGGCGGGGTGCTCGAGCCGAAGCGCCTGGATCTCTCGCGGCGAGGCGATGACGCCGTCGACCCCGGCCCCCTCCGCCGCCGCGGCGAGCGCCAGCACCTTCTCCTCCACGTCGGTCATCGGATTCCAGAGGGGCGGGATCTCCGTTCCCTCGAGGCTCGTCAGCATGGTGACCGCGAGGACGCGGGGCCGGCCGGCGAGATACCGCGAGGCGGCCGCGGCGGCCCCGAGCATCGCCGGGCCGCCCGACGCGTGCACCGTGAGGAGCGAGACGGGGAGCCCCTCCAAGGCGCGGATCGCGCGCTCGACCGTGGCGGGAATGTCGTGCAGCTTGAGGTCCAGGAAGACGCTCTTCCCGCGGTCGGCCACAGCCAGAACGGCGTCCCGCCCGGCGGCGCAGAACAGCTGGAGCCCCACCTTGTACCAGATCGCCGCGTCGCCGATCCGATCGACGTGCGCGAGCGCCGTCTTGAGATCGGGCTGGTCGAGCGCGACGATGAGCCGCTCGCGAACGCGCGGCATCGAGCCGGGTGTCCCTTCGAATCGAGTCATCTCCCCCCTCGTTCTCTCTCCGCGCGGCGCGCGGACCGGCCGGCGCGGATCTCGCCCTTGCCCGCCGGCACTTCCAAGGATCCGATCAGCGCGTCCACCGAGGACGCGCCCATCCGCTTCACGTATTCCTCGATTCCCGAAACGCACGCCTCCGGAAGTCCCGGGTCGGCGAACATCGCCGTCCCGACCTGGATCGCGCACGCGCCCAGGAGCATGAACTCGATCGCGTCGGCGGGCTTCGCGATGCCCCCCATGCCGACGACGGGAATGTCGACCGCCTGCGCCACCTCCCAGGTCTTCGCGAGCGCGAGCGGCTTGATGGCGGGGCCCGAGAGCCCCCCGAGGACCGTCCCGAGGATCGGGCGCCGCGTGCGCGAGTCGACCGCCATGCCGACGAAGGTGTTGACCAGCGAGACGGCGTCGGCGCCGCAGTCGGCGCACGCCGCGGCGATCTCGGCGATCCGCGTGACGTTCGGCGTCAGCTTGGCGATCAAGGGCAGGTTCGTGAGCGGGCGGATCGCGCCCATCACCTCGCGCGCCATGCCGGCGTCGGTCGAGTACTTGAGCCCGTGCGGCCCGACGTTGGGGCAGGAGATGTTCACCTCGATCGCGTGCGCCACGCCGCTCGCGGCGACGCCCTCGACCAGCTCGCAGAACTCGCGCGTGTCCTCCCCCTCGACCGAGACGATCACCGAGCACGGTAGCTCGCGCAGGATGGGCACCTTGGTCTCGAGGAACCCCTCGAGCCCGGGGTTCTCGATCCCGATCGAGTTGAGCATCCCCGACGGCACCTCGACGACGCGCGGCGGCGGGTTCCCGACGCGCGCGTGGCGCGTCACCGTCTTCGTCACGATGCCGCCGATCCGGCCCAGGTCGACCAGCGACTCGTACTCCTGGCCGTAGCCGATGATCCCCGAGGCCACGAGCACCGGATTCCGAAGCTCGAGCGACCCGATCGAGACGCGGAGGGAGGGCTTCACGGCAGCCGCTCCCAGTCGACGATCGTCGCGTCCATGACCGGTCCCTCGACGCACATCGCCGGATAGCGCCCGTCCCCGACGCCTTCGCGGAGCGGCACCGGGCAGCCGCGACAGGCGCCGACCGCGCACGCCATCGGGCCCTCGAGGGAGGCCTCGCACCGGATCCCGCGCGCGCGCGCGAAGTCGGCGATGCCGTGCAGGAGGCCGTGCGGCCCGCAGGTGAAGATCTCGGCCGTCGCGGGCGTGTGCCCGCCCCCCTCCCACTCGCGCTCGAGAAGGTCGAGGGCGCTCCCCTCGTAACCGACCGAGCCGTCGTCGGTCGCGAGGTGGAGCCGCCCCCCCTTGATCTCGCGCACGCCGTAGAGCTCGTTCTTCGACTTGGCGCCGAAGAGGAAGACGTAGGGGCGCTTCTTGTCGCGGAGCGTGCGGCTCAGGAAGAGGAGCGGCGCCACGCCGCGGCCTCCCGCCACGAGGATCGCGGTGCGGCGGCGCGTGGGCGAGAAGCCGACGCCGAGGGGGCCGATCAGATCGAGCCGCCGACCCTTCGGGTGGGTCGCGAGAATGGCGGAGCCGCGCCCGACGACGGAGAAGTAGATGCGGACGGCGCGCACGCGGCCCCGGTTCACGAAGCCCTCGAGGCTGTAGGGGCGCCGGAGGAGCGGCTCGCCGGTATCCGAGAGCCGGAGATGGACGAATTGCCCGGGCCTGGGGGTGGCGAACGCGCGCGGTACGGTGAGGGTCAGGAGGAAGTTGCCCTTCGTGAGCTCCCGGTTCTCGAGCACGGTGCAGGGGACGAGGTTCATCGGCTCGGCCCGATGATGAGCGTCTTGGTCGTGTCGGCCGGCGACGTCTCACCCGGGCCGGTCGCGCCGGGAGGCGCCTCGGTGCTGTCGGGAGCCGCGGCGCCTCCGGGCGGAGCGGGCGGAGAGACCCCGGTCGTGTCCGCCTCCGCGAGGCTGTCCGCGAGCGCGGTGCTGTCCGGTTCGCCGGAGCCGGGGGTCCGGGCGCCGGCGTGGGGCGGCTGATGGCCCGCGCGCCGCTTCTGCTGCGCCGGGCGCATCTTCGCCGCCTGGTCCTGGAGCCGCCGCAGCTCTTCCGCCGGAATCGTGTAGCCGCTGTCGGCGGGCGCCAGGGGGGCGGCGGCCGCCCCCGCCTGCGCCTGCGGCTCGGGCTCCTCGATGTACTTGGAGGCGGCCGACGTGTCGGGATGGGCGAGGAGGGAGTCGAGGAGCGCGGTCCGCTCGTCGCTCCGACCGCTCCATCGCTTCCAGAGATAGAGCGCCGACTCGGCGAAGCGGGTGCCGCGGTACTGCTCCGCGATCGAGTCCGCGAGCGACATCGCCCCGAGCGTGTCGTTCCGGTCGTAGGCGGCGATCCAAAGGCGCGCGTAGGCCGACTTCGGCGCGAAGACGCTGTTCGGGAAGTCGCGCTCCACGAGCCGATACTGGTAGATCGCCGAGTCGGCCTTTCCGAGCTCGAAGTAGTAGAGCTCGGCGACGCGGAAGGCCGACCGGGCGCGGGCGCCGGTCGTGTCGGCCTCGAGCGCCTGCTGGTACTGCTTCAGGCTGGCGAGGCTCGCCGACCGCCTCGACGCCTGGCTCTTGAACTCCGACTCCGCCTCCGGACGCAGCTTGTCGTACTCCTTTCCCGCCTGGTCGAGGTTGCTCAGAGCGGTCTCGTACAAGTACCCGATCTGGAACTGGGCTTCATAGGCGACGTTGGTATGAGCGTAGTTCTCGACCAGCTTCCGGTACCCCGCGACCGCGTCGTTCGGCCGGCCGAGGAGGGCCATGAGATCGTAGATCCGGATGTAGACCTCCCCCTCCCGGTTCTCGGCCTGCGCCGGCGCCCGCCACTGGTTCAGGAAATCGAGCGCCTCCTGATACCGCTTGAGCTCGCGCAGCGCCTCCCCCCGCGAGAGCGCGACGTCGAGCCGCTTGCCGGGACGATCCTCGGCCTTGAGGCACTCGCCGTAGACGACCTGCGCGCTGTCCATGTTCTGCGCCGTGAAGAGTGCGTCGCCCGCCCGGCGGAGCGCGTCGGAGCGTTGCCGCCGCTCCTTCGCGACGCCGATCGCGCGACGATACCACCAGAGCGCCGCGGGGATCTGGTCCTGCAACACCTTGTTCTCGCCCTCGTTGAAGTAGAGCTCCCATTTCCGCGGGAAGTTCGGATAGGCGGCGTCGACGGCGTGGAAGACCGAGTCGGCGAGATCGTAGTCCTTGCGCTTCAGGTAGGCGAGGCCCTGCACGAAGCGCGCGTCGGGCACATAGGGGCTCTTGGGGAACCGGGACACGAGGTCGTCGAGCCTCCGGATCGAGCCGGTGTAGTCCCCTTTGCCGTAGAGGGCCGCCCCCATCAGGTAGAGGGCGTCGTCCACGTACTTGCTCTTCGGGTAGTCGGCGATGACCTTGGTGCACTGGCGGATGGTCGACTCGTACTTCGCGAGCGCCTCGGGGGACGTCGACTCGGAGACGCTCTTCTCCTCGGCCTTCTGCCCCTCTTTGTAGTAGCGCTTCGCCAGGTAGAACGTGTTGTAGTAGGCGCATCCGGAGGCAACGAGTGCGAGGAGGACGATTCCGAGGAGACGAGGGCCCGCGGCCCCCCTGAGCGGGGTGCGCATAAGCACTTGATCGTACCACGCGTCGCCGGGTCGGGCTATCGCACGCTCGCCCCGACCGGATCGGCGCGGTGCCGGACGCGGCCGGCGACCACGGTGAGCCGGATCGCTCCGGGAAGGTCCCATCCCTCGAACGGCGTGTTCCGAGATTTCGAGGCGAATCCGGCGGCCCGTACGGTCCAGCGCGCCGTGGGATCGAAGACGGTGACGTCGGCCCCCTGGCCCGTCTCGAGCGTGCCGCCGGGACGCCCCAGCACCTCGAGCGGGCGGCGCGTCATCCGGAGGATCAGGTCGGCGAGCGACAGGTGTTTCGGCTCGACCAGGGCCTTCAGGTAGATCCCGAGCGCCGTCTCCAGTCCGACGATGCCGAACGGGGCCGCGTCGAAGTCGTTGTCCTTCTCGATGTCGGTGTGCGGCGCGTGGTCGGTGGCGAGGCAATCGATCGTCCCGTCCACCACCGCCTCGATCAGCGCGTCGCGATCCCGGGCGGTGCGGAGCGGCGGATTCATCTTGGTGTTGGTGCCGTAGCCCATCACCGCCTCGTCGGTGAGGATCAGGTGATGCGGCGTCGTCTCGCCGGTCATCCGGATACCGCGCGCCTTGGCCTTCCGGATGATGTCGACCGAGCGGGCCGCGCTGACGTGCGCGACGTGGACGCGCCCTCCCGTCAGCTCGGCCAGGAGCGCGTCGCGCGCCACCATCACCGACTCGGCCGCGTCGGGGATCCCCCGGAGGCCGATCTTGGTCGAGACCCAACCCTCATGCATCACGCCGGCGCCCTTGAGCGCCGGATCCTCGGCGTGCTGGATGATCGGGACGCCGAGGGCGCGGGTCAGCTCGAGCGCCCGGCGCATGATCTCGGCGTCGTGGACCGGCTTTCCGTCGTCGGAGAAGGCGACCGCGCCGGCCCCGACCAGGTCGTCCATCTCCGTGAGCGCCTCCCCCATCTGGCCGCGCGTCACCGCGGCGATCGGGAGGACGCGCGCGTGCCCCGACTCGGCCGCCCGGCGGACGACGTACTCGACGCGCGGGCGGTCGTCGAGCGGCGGCGAGGTGTTGGGCATGCAGGCGACCGTCGTGAAGCCCCCGCGCGCCGCGGCGAGCGTTCCCGTCTCGATCGTCTCCTTCTCTTCCTGGCCGGGTTCACGGAGATGGACGTGGATGTCCACGAATCCCGGGCAGACGACGGCGCCCTGGACGTCGATCACCTCCACGTCCGGCCGCTTCCTGAGCGCGGCGGGGGCGTCCTCGCCGAGGCCGGCGATCTTCCCCTGGTCGATCCAGAGATCCTGGGCGCGGTCGACGCCGCGCGTGGGATCGAGCACGCGGCCGCCACGGAGACAGATCGGTCGGTTCATCGCTTCACGGCCTCCACGGTCGGGGTGGTCGGGGCGGGCGGCGCCTCCACCGGAGCCTCGGCGGGCGCGTTGTGCCCGGCCAGGAGGTAGAGGACGGCCATCCGGACGGCGACGCCGTTCGTCACCTGTTCGAGGATCACCGAGTGCTCGCCGTCGGCCACGTCCTGCGCGATCTCGACGCCCCGGTTCATCGGACCCGGGTGCATCACCGTGACGTCGGGCTTGGCGCGCCGGAGCCGCTCGCGGGTCACGCCGTAGACGCGGGCGTACTCGCGGAGCGAAGGGTAGAGGCCGACGCCCTGGCGCTCGAGCTGGATGCGGAGGATGTTCACCACGTCCGCCCCCTCGATCGCCTCGTCCACGCTCTTCGCCACCGTGACCCCGAAGCGTTCCACCTCGACCGGCATCATCGTCGGCGGCCCCGCGATGGTGATCGTCGCGCCGAGCTTCGAAAGCCCCCAGATGTTGGACCGCGCCACGCGGCTGTGCGTGACGTCGCCCACGATCGCGACCTTGAGCCCGTCGATCCGTCCCTTCCGCTCCCGCATCGTGAAGAGGTCGAGGAGCCCCTGGGTCGGATGCTCGTGCGTGCCGTCCCCGGCGTTGATCACGCCGGCCTTCAGGTGCCGCGCCAGGTAGTGCGGCGCCCCCGACGCCTGGTGGCGGATCACCACGAGGTGGATCCCCATCGCCTCGATGTTCCGCGCCGTGTCCCTCAGCGTCTCGCCCTTCGCGACGCTCGAGCCGCTCGTCTGGAAGTTCACCGTGTCGGCCGAGAGCCGCTTCTCCGCCAGCTCGAAGGAGAGCCGCGTTCGCGTGCTCGGCTCGAAGAAGAGGTTCGCGACGGTCATCCCGCGGAGCGACGGCACCTTGGGAATGGGACGGTCGAGCACCTCGCGCATCGACCGCGCGGTGTCGAGGATCGAGATGATCTCCTCGGCGGGCAGGTCTTCCAGTCCGAGGAGGTCCTTGCGCGTGCCGATCATGTGGTGAGCTCCCCGATCGACACGCCGTCCTCGCGGTCGATCTCCTGGACTTTGACCATGATCACCTCGCGTTTCGAGGTCGGAACGTTCTTGCCGACGAAGTCGGCCCGGATCGGGATCTCGCGGTGCCCCCGGTCGACCATCACCGCGAGCTGGATCGCCCGGGGCCGCCCGAAGTCGATCAGCTCGTCGAGCGCGGCGCGCACCGTGCGGCCGGTATAGAGGACGTCGTCGACGAGCACGACCGTCTTGTCGTCGATGTCGAAGTTGATCTCGGTCCGGTTCACGACGGGCTGGTGCGCGATCGTCTGGAGGTCGTCGCGATAGAGCGTGATGTCGAGCGCCCCGACCGGGAGGTCGATCCCCTCGAACTCCTTGATCTTCGCGGCGATCCGCTGCGCGAGCGGGAATCCGCGCCGCCGGATCCCGACCAGGACCAGGTTCGCCCCGCCCCCGTTCCGCTCGATGATCTCGTGCGCGATGCGCGACAGGGCGCGCCTAAGTCCTTCTCCGTCAATTAGTTCGGTCTTCTCTCGGACCTGCTCCACGCGACCTCCGTCGGGCACGAAAAAACCCCTGTCCGGGATGGAAAGGGGTGTCGTTACGGTGCTGTCCCCTTTCTAGTCTCTCGGAACTAGTTTCAAGGGTACTGTCGGTCGCGGCGCACCGCGACGTGAAATCAGCGTACCACGATCGGCGTGCGCGGGCAACCCGCTTCGCGGGGCTTTCCGGCAGGCGCCGGGACGGGTAGGATGCGGACATGATCCGACGCCGTCCATGGAGCCTCGCGTTCCCCTTGCTCGCCGCCCTGGCGCTCGCGGCCGGCGTCGTCGCCCAACCCGAAGACGATCCGACCGCCCCGGACGACGCTCCGTCGACCGCACCGCCCGCCGCGAAGGCCGAGCGCGTCGAGCTGCCGCACCCCGACGCGCGCCTGACGCAGGCGTTCCACGACGCCGTCTTCGCGCTCGCCGCCGACTCGATGGAAGGACGCGGTATCGGCACCGTCGGGATCGCGAAGGCCTCGACCTGGATCGAGAACCGGCTCCGCGCCATGAAGCTCCAGCCGGCGTTCGGCAAGTCCTACCGGCAGACCTTCCCGATCAAGGTCGGGGTCACGATGGAGCCGGGAAACGGGATCGCCGGCGTCGACTCGGCCGACTGGGTGCCGCTCGGCTTCTCCTCGAGCGGATCGTTCGACGCGCCGCTCGCGTTCGTCGGCTACGGCATCGACGCGCCCTCGCTCGGCTATCGCGAGTTCGACGGCATCGACCTGAAGGGAAAGGTCGCGCTCATGCTCCGCTACGAACCGCAGGAGAAGGACGACGACTCCCCGTTCGACGGGAAGCGGCCGAGCCGCTGGTCGGCGCTCCGCTACAAGGTGCTCCAGGCGCGCGAGCGGGGCGCGGTGGCGGTGCTCTTCGCGACCGGCCCGATCCAGGACGAGGCGATGGACAAGGTGCCGGCGCTCAAGAACGACGGCCCCGAGAGCCCGGCCGGCCTTCCGGTCGCGCAGGTGAAGACCTCGGTGGCGCAGCGCTGGCTCAAGGCGGCGGGAATCGACCTCGCGACGTTCCAGAAGGACGTCGATCGCGACCTGACGCCCCGGTCCGTCGTCGTTCCCGGCGTCACGATCAAGGGGCGGGTGGCCCTGAAGGCGAACTACGTGAACTCCGACAACCTGGCGGGGATCATTCCCGGGAGGGGGAAGCTCGCGAAGGAGGTCGTCGTGGTCGGCGCCCACTACGACCATCTCGGCTGGGGTGGCGAGCGCTCGATGCGGCCGAACGATCACGCGATCCACAACGGCGCCGACGACAACGCGTCGGGCGATTGTGCCGTGCTCCTCGCGGCCGAGGCGATGACGAAGGACCTCCAGCACTCCTTCAACCACCGGACGGTGCTCGTCTGCCTCTTCTCGGGCGAGGAGGTCGGGCTCGCGGGCTCGGCGTGGCTGGTCGATCACTTTCCCCTTCCGATCGCGAGCGTGAAGGCGATGGTGAACCTCGACATGGTCGGCCGGCTCCGCGACAACCTCCTGATCGCGCTCGGCCTCGAGTCGGCGCCCGAGTGGAAGGACCTCCTCGAGAAGGCCGCCAAGGACACCAAGCTCGACGTCGCGGCGCGCGGCGACGGCTACGGCCCGTCGGACCAGACGAGCTTCTACGCGAAGGGAATCCCGGTGATCCACCTCTTCACCGGCACGCACGACGCGTACCACACGCCCGATGACAAGCCGCCGACGATCAACGCCGCGGGGGGCGCCCTCGTCACGCGGTTCACCGAGGTGCTGGTGGAGGAGCTGGCGCGACGGGAAGAGGCGCCGCTCTACGCCCGCTCGACGAACGCGCCGGCCATGTCGGGCGACAGCCGCGGCTACGGCGCTTACCTCGGAACCGTACCGGACTTCACGGCGATGGAATCGGCGGAAGGGGGCGTGCTCCTCTCCGACGTTCGCGCGGGCGGGCCGGCGGAGCGCGCGGGGATCCGCGGGAAGGACCGCATCGTCTCGATCGCGGGCACGCGGATCGAGAACCTCTACGACATGACGTACGCGCTCCAGGACCACCAGCCCGGCCAGACGGTCGAGGTGACCGTCGTGCGGGACGGCGAGACGATCACGTTCCGCGCCACGCTCGGCGACCGGGCGAAGATGGGGCCGGCCGCGCCCGCGGCGATGCCGGCGGCGGCGCCGGCCGGAACGCCCGCGGCGGCACAACCGGGTGGCCCCGCGCCGGCGCCGGCGGCGCCCTCGGCGCCGGCGATGCCGCCGAATCCCCACGCCGCCTCGCCCGCCGACAGCGCCTCCGCGGGAGCCGACTCCTCGGCGGGCTCCGCCTTCTACCGGAACCGCCCCGGCGCCGACTTCGTCGTGGGAGCGGGCAAGCCCTTCACGCAGACGTTCGAGGGCGAGCGCCACTTCTCCGACATCCGCCAGCTCACGTTCGGCGGCGAGAACGCCGAGGGCTACTTCAGCCCCGACGGGAAGAAGATCATCTTCCAGGCGACGCCGCGCGGGCGGAAGTGCGACCAGGAGTACATCCTCGACCTCGCGACCGGCGACGTGAAGATGATCTCCTCGGGCAAGGGGCGCACGACGTGCGGCTACTTCGACTACCCCGAGGCCGATCGCATCATCTACGCCTCGACCCAGGGCGCGAGTGACTCCTGCCCACCGCCTCCCGACTACTCGCAGGGCTACGTCTGGGCGATCTACGATTCGTACGACATCTGGGAGGCGAACCCCGACGGCTCGAACGCGAAGAAGCTCGTCGACTCGCCCGGCTACGACGCCGAGGCGACCTGGTGCCATCGCGGCGGGAAGATCGTCTTCACGTCGACGCGGGACGGCGACCTCGACCTCTACACGATGGACGAGGCGGGCGACGTGAAGCGGCTGACGCACGAGCCGGGATACGACGGCGGCGCGTTCTACAGCCCCGATTGCCGGGAGATCGTCTACCGCGCGAGCCGGCCGAAGGGCGAGGAGCTCAAGGAGTACGAGCGGCTCCTGAAGCAGGGGCTGATCCGCCCGCACGAGCTCGAGGTCTACGTGATGAAGGCCGACGGCACCGGCGCGCGCCAGCTGACGCACAACGGCGCCGCCAACTTCTGCCCCACGTACCTCTCGGACGGCAACCGGATCATCTACTCGTCGAACGCCGGCTCCGCCGGAGCGCGTGAGTTCGACCTCTGGCTCCTCGACAAGCGGGGCGGTGAGCCCGAGCGGATCACCACGTCGTCCGGATTCGACGGCTTCCCCCATTTCAGCCCCGACGGCCGGTTCATCGTCTGGGCCTCGAACCGCGCCGATCCGGCGTCGCACGAGACCAATCTCTTCATCGCGCGCTGGCGGGACTGAGACGCCGGCCGCGCCCCGCGCCGAGACGCGCGGACCCAGGGAGGACATCATGAAGCTCACGCGAGCGCTCGCCGTCCTTCTGATCGCGAGCGTGGCGGGAAACGTCTACCTCGGTATCCACGCGCGCCGCGCGGAGGAGCGCGCCCGCCGCGCCGAGGCGCGGTCGATCGAGCCGGTCTATCAGCGCGTCCTCTTCTCGCAGGACGAGAAGCGCGAGCTCGAGGCGGCCGGCCTCACCGATCCCGTGAACCAGCTGAGGTCGGACCTCGCGGCGCATTCAAAGATGATCCCGTTCCCGGGCGTGGTGGGCGGCACGATGGGGTTCTACGACCGCGAGGGGATCGTGCTCCTGCCGGGGCGCTACGTCTACGCGCCCGCCGACGACGGGCACATCATGGCCCACACGGTGCTGCGCTACGACGTGAAGCCGGGCGGCAAGATCGAGTGGAAGCTGCTCGACGCGCACCTGGATTGAGGACCCTGCGCCTCGTGGCGCCGGCCCGGTCCGCTACCCCTTGTACTTCAAGAAGGTCGCGTTGATCTGCTTCTCCATCGTGCTGCTGGTGGAGGCGGAGCCGCTCGTCGACGTCCCGTGTCTCTTCTTCTTGCTGTCCTCGGAGTAGGTCGTCGTCTCGCCCGACTTGTAGCGCTCGAGCCCCTCGATCACGACGGCGTCGGCGCCCTTCGCCTGGGCCTTCTCGATGATCTTCTGCTGGAGCTTCTCCGCGCTGACGATGTCGTTCGCGTGGGCCACGACGCGGCCCATGACCTCGTAGTCCGCCCTGACGTCCGACTCCGAGAAGAAGAGATCGACGCGGGTGGTCGGAGGATACGTGCGGCCGATGTAGTCGAGGTGGGCGCAGGCGGAGACGAGGAGCGCCGCCAGGGCGACCGCCCAGAACGCGCGTTTCATGGATTCCTCCCTGGACGGGCCGGCCGCGCGGCGGCCGCGTGGCGCGGCCGCGCGGGCCCCCGATGCCCGAGTACTATCGGTTCGGGGCCGCGCCTGTCAACGGCGCGCTCGAACCATCGAGGAGCGCGACGATCGAGTCGCCGCCCGTCCCCTCGTGCCCGCCGAGGAGCCCGCGGCGGCGGAGCGCGGCGGCGATCGCCACGTGATCCGGGGCCGGGAGCCCGGCGCGCGTCAGGAGCGCCGCGTCCCGCCAGACCGCCTCCGGCGCCCCCTGGCCGAGCACGCGGCCGGCCCCGGCCCCGGCCCGCCCGAGGACGAGCACGCGGTCGGCGACCGAGGAGACGAAGTCGAGGTCATGGCTCGCGAAGAGGACGGCGCGGCCGGCCGCCCTGAGCGCGGCGATCGCGGAGCGAAGCGACCGCCGCCCTTCGGGGTCGAGCCCGGCCGTCGGCTCGTCCAGGAGGAGCGCCTGGGGCGGTTCGATGAGGAAGGACGCGAGCGCGGCGCGGCGCTTCTCCCCTTCGCTCAGCGTCGCGGGGATCCGGCCCCCGAACGCTTCGGGATCGAGCCCGATCTCGCGGAGCGCGGCGCCGCCCCGACGCGCGCGCTCCAGGGGCGCGACCCCGGCGATCCAGAGCGCGGCCGCCACGTCCTCGAGCACGGTGCGGCCGAAGAGCTGCCGCTCGGGGTACTCGAGCGCGAGGGCGGCGGCGGGCGCGCCGTCGCGCGCCGGAGCGGCGCGCCACGCCCTTCCCCTCGTCGGCTCGCGGAGCCCGGCCGCGACGTGAAGCGCCGTGGTCTTCCCCGAGCCGCTCGCGCCGATCAGCGCCACGACTTCCCCGGCGCCGAGCGCGAGATCGAATCCCTCGAGCACCGGCCGCCCGCCGTCCTTGCCACGAGGCGTGACACCCACACCGGCGAGCGTGATGACCGGCGGACCGGCGCTGCCTCCGCGGACCGCGACCCTGGGGGCCTCCGCGCCCGCCACCGCCGCCCCCTCGAGGCGCGCCACCAACGACGCCGCGTCCTGGACGAGCGGCCCCTCCCACGCGCCCCGCGCGGCGAGCGCCGCCGAGACGCGGAGCGCGAGCGGAAACGGGACGGCGCGCCCCTCGAGCACGTCGTCGGCCGAGAGGTCGTCCGCCGCGCGCAGCGAGCCACCCGCGAGGACGTGGAGGCGCTCGCCGGGATAGGGAGCGTCGGCGTCCTGATGCGTCCTGAGGAGCGAGAGCGATCCCGCACGCGTCTCCGCGGCGAGCCGCGCCTCGAGCGCGCGCCGCGACCCCGGGTCCAGGTGCGCCAGCGTCTGATCGAGGAGGAGGGTCGCGGGCCGCGCCGCCATGGCGGCCGCGAGGAGCGTACGCGCCTTCTCCCCCGCGCTGAGCGTTCGGGGCTCGCGCGCCGCCAGCGCGCCCAGCCCATACGCCTCGATCGCCTCCCGCGCCCGGGCGCGGATCTCGTCGCCCGACATGCCGAGCGATTCGAGGCCGAACGCGATCTCCCCCTCGACCGTGTCGGAGAGGAACTGCGGGTCGGGCTCCTCGAAGAGCGCCGCGACGCGCGGCCAGAGGGGGCGCTGGTCGCGCTCCCGGAGGCCGGGCGCGGCGACGACCTCGCCGTCGAGGAGCACGCGCCCTTCGGTCGGCGGCACGATTCCCGCGAGGATGCGGATCAGGGTCGTCTTGCCGGAGCCGTTCGCGCCGAGGATCAGATGCGCGGAGCCGGGCTCGATCGTGAGGTGGACGGGGTGGAGGAGGGCGCGCCGGGGGCCGCCGCCAGCTGCCGTCGTGGCCTTCGGGCCCGCCGCCGCGCCCGCCGCGCCGTCCACCGCCGCCACGGAGCGCGACGCCCCCTCGACGCGGATCACGTCTCGGCGCGGGCGCCCTCGTTCAGGTAGGCGCGCACGGCGTCCATGACCTCGACGAGGGGCCGTCCGCTCTCGCGCGCGATGCGGCGCAGGTCGTCGTACTCGGGCACGCGGCGCTCCTCGCCCGACGGCAGGATCGCGGTCTTGACCCGCACGGTGCCGAGCGGCGTCCGGACCTCGCCGATCGTGCGCTTGAGCTCGATCCGCCCCTCACGGCGGACGCGCACGCCGATCGTCGTCGACTCGGCGAAGAGCCGTTCGGCCACCGCCACCGTGCGGCGCGGATCGACGAGCGCCGTGACGAGCGTGCCGGGGCGCCCCTTCTTCATCTGGACCGGCGTGAGGAAGACCTCCGCGGCGCCGCTCTCGAAGAGCGCCTCCGTGAGATGGCCGTAGAGCTGGGGGCTCATGTCGTCGATCGTCGTCTCGATCACGTCCATCATCCCCGGCCCAGCGGCGTCGAGCGGCTCGCCGAGGAGCGCGCGCACGACGTTGGGCCGCTCGGCCAGATCGAGGGTGCCCGTGGCGACGCCGGTCCGCCGCGGACGGATCCCGACCGGCTCGCCGATCGTGTCGCAGAGCGCGGTGAGGAGCGCGGCGCCGGTCGGCGTGGTCAGCTCCGCGTCGATCTCGAGCATCCGGACCGGGACGCCCTCGAGCAGCCGGAGCGTCGCGGGAGCCGGCACCGGGAGGATCCCGTGCGCGGCGCGCACGAGGCCGCGTCCCTGAGGGACCACCGACGCGTAGCAGCGCTCGACGTCGAGCAGCTCGAGCGCCCAGGCGGTGCCGACGATGTCGACGATCGCGTCGATCGCGCCGACCTCGTGGAAGTGGACCCTCTCGATCGGCACCTGGTGCGCCTCGGCCTCGGCCCGGCCGAGCCGCTCGAACGCGCCGAGCGCGCGCCGAAGGACGCGCTCCGGAAGCCCGGCGGCGCCGAGGAACCGGCGGATCTCCGTGAAATGGCGGTGCGACTTGGTCTCCTGCGTCTCGACCCGGAGCTGGAGCGCGTCGAAGCCGTGCCGCGTGACCCGCGTCTCCGCGAGGCTGAAGCCCTCGAGCGGGAGCGCCCGGAGCCGCCGTTCGATCTCCGAGAGCGGCGCGCCCGCGGCGACCAGCGACCCGAGGATCATGTCCCCCGAGGCGCCGCCGACGAGATCGAAGTAGACGACGTTCACGGAGCCCTCCCGGGGCGCGACTGCCGCGCGATGACACCGGCGGCGTAGCCCGCGCCGAATCCGTTGTCGATGTTCACGACCGTGACGCCCGCCGCGCAGGAGTTGAGCATGCCGAGGAGCGCCGCGAGCCCGCCGAAGGAAGCGCCGTAGCCGACGCTGGTGGGAACCGCGATCACCGGGCGGTCGGTCAGCCCCCCGACCACGCTCGCGAGCGCCCCCTCCATCCCGGCCACCACGACGACGGCCGAGGCGTTCCGGAGATCGGCGACGCGGTTCAGGACCCGATGGATCCCGGCGACGCCCGCATCGTACACCCGGCGCACGGGCACGCCCATGAATTCGAGCGTCACGACGGCCTCTTCGGCGACGGGAAGATCGGACGTTCCGGCGCTGACGACGAGGACCGAGCCGCCGCGCGCTCGGGCCGGGCCCGCACGCCGCCGCATCTTCCCCGCGCCACGTCGCGCCCGCCGTTCGATCTTGACCGCGCGCGCCGCCTCGTTCCAAACGGCGCCTCCCGGGAACGCGTCGAGGAGGGCCCGGGCCTGCTTCGCCTCGGCGCGGGTCGCGAGACAGCGCCCGCTCCGCGCGACGATCGCTTCGGCGATCTCGACGCACTGGGCGACGGTCTTCCCCTGGCAGAGGATGACCTCGGGGAGATGCTGGCGGAGGCCGCGGTGGTGGTCCACCGTCGCCGAGGGGGTCGCTTCGAACGGGAGCCGGGCGAGCGATTCCATCGCCGCGGCGGGGGTCACCGTGCCGCGGCGGACGTCCCGGAGGAGCCTACGGAGCCGCGCAGGATCCATTCGCCCCGGCCTCGATTCCAGCCTCGGCGTCGCCCTCCGCCTCGGCGATCGTCGGCTCCGCTGCCGGGCGCGGATCGCGCTCGAGGCGCTCGAGGTAGGCGCGGAGGAGCGCCTCCGTCTCCGCCGGCGACGCCGCGTGGTTCACCTCGCGGCAGAGCGTCGAGTTGTCGTAGAGGCCGCGCACGTACCACGCGATGTGCTTCCGCATGAGAACCGAGGCGTAGTCTCCCTTCTTCGCGGCCAGGTCGTGGAGATGGGCGATCGCGGTCTCGATCCGCTCGCGCGGCGTCGGCTCGGGACCGGGATCCTCGCCGTTCAGGAGCCGTTGCGCGCGGCCGAAGAGCCAGGGATTGCCGAAGCTCCCGCGGCCGACCATGACGCCGTCGCACCCGGTCTCCGACACCATGCGCTTCGCGTCCTCGGGCGTCTTCACGTCGCCGTTTCCGATGACCGGGAGCGCCGTCGCCTCCTTCACCTTCGCGATGATCTCCCAGTGGGCCTGGCCCCCGAACTTCTCGGAGCGGGCCCGGGCGTGCACGGCGATCCAGCGGACCCCCGCGCCCTCGAGCACGCGCGCGACTTCGGGCGCGTTGGTGGAGTTCTGGTCCCATCCGATCCGGATCTTCGCCGTGACCGGCACGCGCACCGCGTTCACGACGGCCGAGGTGACGCGCTCGAGGCGGTCCAGATCGGTGAGCATGGCCGCTCCCGCTTCCCGCGCGATCACCTTCCGGACGGGGCACCCATAGTTCAGGTCGACCGAGTCGAAGCCGAGCCCTTCGCAGATCCGGGCGGCCTCGGCCATCACTTGGGGGTCGGCGCCGCAGAGCTGGGCGCCGATCGGCCGCTCATGGTGGCGGAATTCGAGGAGGTCGTACGTCTTCGGATTCCGGCGCACGAGGCCGTCCGACGAGGTCATCTCGCAGAAGACCATCGCCGCGCCGTGGCGGCGCGCGAGGGTGCGGAACGGCGAGTCGGTCACGCCGCAGAGCGGCGAGAGCAGCACGTTCCCGTCGATGCGGATCGGACCGGCCTGCATTCTCCTAGCGGACGCGCGCTTCCTGACCCTTGGTCTCGGCCCGGGCCTTGTTGATCTGGTTGGCCAGCGTGAGGAGCTGGGGCAGGGTCGGCGCCTTGTCGAAGAGCGCGGCCGCGGCCTTCACCTGGTCGTCGTCTTCCATGGCGACCTTGTAGGCCAGCTCGTCCCCGCCGTAGCGACGCGCCAGCTCCCGGCGGATCCCCGTGTCCACGAAGTGCTGGGCGGCCTGGAGCGAGTCGGCGTCGTAGTCGAACTTCTCGGACTTGAGGAGCGACAGGAAGTCCTCGCGCATCGCCTGCGACACGGCGTAATTGGCCGGCGGGTCCTTGTGCTTCGCGGCGTACTTGACCGCGTACGTGAAGAAGACCTGCTTCGACTCCATGTCCTGGACGAGGCGCGGGTAGTTCACGTCGTCCAGCTCGACGTCGGGCGTGATCCCGCCGCCGCCGTAGACGGTGCGGCCCATCTCGGTGTGGAACTCCGGCTTCGGCCGCTTCGCCTTGAGCGAATCGGGGAGCGGCGCCCCGTCGGAATCGTCGCCCTCGTCATCCGTCGACGCGAGCGCGCCGTCCTTGAGCTGCTCGTCCTTCTGGATGCAGCGGCCGCTCGGCGTGTAGTACTTCGCGGTCGTCAGCTTGAGCTTGGGCCCCTTGACGCTGCGCGTGAGCGGGATGACGGTCTGCACGAGCCCCTTCCCGAACGTCGTTTCGCCCGCCACGACGCCCAGGTCGAGATCCTGGACCGCGCCGGAGACGATCTCCGACGCGCTCGCGGTCCACTGGTTCACGAGGATGACCAACGGGTACTTGCGGTGCGGGCTGTCGGCCGACGAGTAGAAGTCGCGGTTCTGCGACGGATCGCGCCCGCGGGTGTAGACGATCTTCTTGCCGCGCGGCGCGAACTCCTCGGCCACCTCGACGGCCTGCGACAGGAGGCCGCCCGGGTTGTAGCGGAGGTCCAGGATGAGTCCCTTCGGGTTCTCCTTCTCGATCTTCTGGAGCGCGGCGTCGATCTCCTCGCGGCTCCGCTCGGAGAAGTTCGAGAGGCGCACGTAGGCGACCCCGTTCTGGAGCACGCCGGCGTACGGCACGCTCTTGATCTGGATCACGTCGCGGGTGATGGTGAAGTCGAGCGGCTTGTCGCGCCCCTCGCGGTACATCGTGAGGACCACTTTGGTACCCTTCTCGCCGCGCATCCGCTTCATCGCGTCGTCGAGGGAGAGGCCTTCGGTGGAGGCGCCGTCGATCTTGATGATGCGGTCGCCGCCCTGGATCCCGGCGCGCCAGCCCGGCGTGCCCTCGATCGGGGAGATCACCGTGACCCAGCCGTCGCGCATGCCGATCGAGATGCCGATGCCCCCGAATTCGCCGTGGGTGGTCGTCTCGAGGCGCTGCGCCTCGTCCTTGTCCAGGTACTGCGAGTAGGGGTCGAGGGTCCGCAGCATGCCGCGGATCGCGGCGTCCATGAGCTTGTCGCTCGCGACCGGCTCGACGTAGTGGTCCCGGACCTTGGTGAGCACCTGGATGAAGCGCTCGATGTCCGAGTAGGTGTTGTCCTGGGACTCCTGGACGCGCCCTACGGCCCAGGTGCCGGCGACGAGCGCCATGACGATGACGACGACCGCGAAGATCTGCCTGCGATTCATGGTGGGGTTGCCCTCGACTGTATGTGCGCCCGGCTACGGACCAAGGAAAACGCGTCCTCGACTATTTGACGCGTCAAATCCCTTATCGGATCAGTACCCCGGAGTAGCAAGATTCGCTCCGGTTCGGAGGCGGCCAGCTCGAGATAGCGCTTCCGCACCGCCTGGAAGAAGGCGGCGCTCTCGCGCTCGATCCGATCGGGTCCGACTCCACCGACCCGGCGTCCGGCTCGATCGAATCCCGTCTCCGGATCGACGTCCAGGAGATAGGTTCGATCCGGCCGGATGCCGCCGGTCGCGACCTCGTTCAGGCGGCGAAGGAGGTCCTCCGGCACCGAGCGTCCGCCCCCTTGGTAGGCCAGCGTCGCGTCCGTAAAGCGGTCGCAAATAACGATTTGGCCCGATTCCAGTGCCGGCCGGATCTTCTCGGCGACGTGCTGAGCTCGAGCCGCAATAAAGAGTAGCAGTTCGGCGGTCGGGTGAATAGCCCCAGAATCGGGCGAGAGGAGGATTTCCCGGATCTTTTCGCCCAAAGAAACGCCGCCGGGCTCCCGCGTCGCGACGACGGGAACTCCGGCGGCGTTCAGCTCCTGAGCCAGGGCCGCGGCCTGGGTCGACTTCCCCGAGCCTTCGATCCCCTCCAGGGTGAGGAGGAGGCCGCGCACCCCTACCTCGGGGTCAGGCGCTCCTGCGGGCGGCCTTCTTCATGCCGCTCCGGGGCGCCCGGGCCCGCTTCTCGGTCTCCTTCTTCTTGGCCGGCTTCGCCTGCTTGTGGCCGTACTTCTGGATGAACTCCTCGACCATCGCGCGCGCGACGTCGTCCGGGTACTGGATCGGAGGCGACTTCTTGAAGTAGGCGCTCGGCGCGATCATGGCGCCCGAGAGGCCGTTGTCGAGCGCCAGCTTCGCGCAGCGGACGGCGTCGATGATGACGCCCGCCGAGTTCGGCGAGTCCCAGACCTCCATCTTCAGCTCGACGTTCAACGGAACGTCGCCGAACGTGCGCCCCTCGAGACGGATGTAGGCCCACTTCCGATCGTCGAGCCACTCCACGTAGTCGCTTGGCCCGATGTGGACGTTCTTCGCGCCCATGTCGTAATCGAGCATCGAGGTGACGGCGTTGGTCTTCGAGATCTTCTTCGATTCGAGGCGCGACCGCTCGAGCATGTTGAGGAAGTCGGTGTTGCCGCCCACGTTGAGCTGGCTGGTCCGCTCGAGGCGGACGCCGCGCTCGCGGAAGAGACGGGTGAGGACGCGATGGACGATCGTGGCGCCGACCTGCGACTTGATGTCGTCCCCGATCACCGGGAGCTTCCGCTGCTCGAAGCGGCGCTGCCAGTACTTCTCGCGCGCGATGAAGACCGGGATCGCGTTCACGAAGGCGCAGCCGGCCTCGAGGATCTGCTCCACGTACCACTTCGTGGCCTCTTCGCTCCCCACGGGGAGGTAGTTGATCACGACGTCGGTCTTCGTGTCCTTGAGGAGGCGGACGATGTCGGCCGTGGCGCCGGGCGCCTTGTGGATGATCTTCGAGAGGTACTGTCCGAGCCCGTCGTGCGTCATGCCGCGCGCGACCGGCACGCCCTGGCGCGGCACGTCGCAGAACTTGTACGTGTTGTTGGGCCAGGTATAGATGGCCTCCGCGAGGTCGCGGCCGACCTTGTTCTTGTCGATGTCGATCGCGGCGCTGAACTCGATGTCGCGGATGTGGTACCCGCCGAGGTTGACGTGCATCAAGCCCGGCACGAAATCGGTGTCCTTGGCGTTCCGGTAGTAGTGGACCCCTTGGACGAACGAGGACGCGCAGTTGCCGACGCCGATGATGCCGACGCGAATCTTGCCCATGCTAAGTCGTACCTCCGTTTACGGAATCACCCTGGTCCCGCCGGGAGTCCGGCTCGGGTCCGCGCGGGCCGGGATCGGGCCGCGGCGCGGGCGGGGTCTGCGTAGACCGCCGAACATGATACACGCGCTGGAGAACCGTGACGAGGGTTAAGAGGAAGAGGATCCCGAGCACGCCGGGCATGAACCGCGGTCCCAAAAGCGAGCCAGCGCCAAGGGTTAGGAGCCGCTCCGGCCGCTCCATGATTCCCACCTTGCAGTCGAGCCCCAGCCCCTCGGCCCGCGCCCGCGTGTAGGAGACCAGGAACGAGAGGATCAGGGTCGCGAGCGCGAGCACCGCGAGGGTGTGCCCGTCGGAATCGCCCCAGCGCGCGCTCCCCTCCACGTCGCCGCGGAACCAGAGGAGGCCGCCCTCCGCCCGCGTGAAGTAGTGAAAGGCGAGGCCGGCGAAGAGCGCTCCCTCGCCGACCCGGTCGAGCGTCGAGTCGAGGAACGCGCCGAAGACGCTCACGCGGGCGGTGGCGCGGGCCACGTCGCCGTCCATCATGTCGCACAGCCCCGCCAGGCCAAGCACGAGGGCGGCGGTGAGGAAGTCGCCGCGGGCGAGGAGGAGCGACGCGAGGATGGAGAAGGCAAGCCCGGCGACCGTCAGGTGGTCGGGCTTGACGCCGCGCTTCGCGAGCGCCGCCGCCAGCGGCGTGAACCAGGACCTTCCGGTTTTCTTCCAGGAGTCGGTCACGTCTCCGATTCGCCTCCCTCGTCTTGGTCTTGGTCCTGGTCTCGGTCTTCGTCTTCGCCGCCGCCGGCTTGCCGCGCCGCCCCGACCACGAGCACGAACTCCCCGCGCGGCGGATGCGCCTCGACCCACGCCCGAAGCTCGCGCAGCGTGCCCCGCCGCGTCTCCTCGAACCGCTTGGTCAACTCCCGCGAGATCGAGGCGGGGCGCGGCCCCAGGGCGCTCTCCAGGTCGGAGAGCGTGACGCGGAGACGATGCGGCGACTCGAAGAAGATGAGCGTCCGGGGGTCGTCGCGCAACTCCTCGATGCGCGCACGGCGCTTTCCCGGCTTCCGCGGCAGGAACCCCTCGAACGCGAAACGGTCGGTCGGAAGCCCCGAGACCTCGAGCGCGCAGAGAACGCTCGACGGCCCCGGGATCGGCACGACGGCGAGGCCCGCCTGGACGGCGGCGCGCACGAGCGTGAACGCGGGATCGGAGACGCCCGGCGAGCCCGCGTCCGACACGACCGCCACCGACGCGCCGTCGCGCAACCGCTCGATCACCTCGGGCGTGCGCGCGTCCTTGTTGTGATCGTGGTAGGAGACCATCGGGCGCCGGATGCCGAACCGGTCGAGGAGCCCCTTCGTGTGGCGCGTGTCCTCGGCCGCGATCAGATCGACCGCGCCCAGGATCCGCTGCGCGCGCGGCGAAAGGTCTTCGACGTTCCCGATCGGGGTCCCGACGAGGTAGAGGACGCCGGGAGCGGGCTCGGCGGCCGCCGTCATGCCGGGGCCGCGGCGGCGGCGCGGCGGACGGAAGCGATCGCGCGCTCGATCCCGGCGTCGTCCACGTCGTAGTGCGTGACCGCGCGGAAGCGACCGGGGCCGCCGAACGGCAGGACGAGGATCCCGTCGGCCGCGAGCGCGGCCACGAACGCGTGGACCCGCGCCGGGTCTCCATCCACGTCCGCGATCACGATGTTCGTCTCGATCGCGCTCGGGTCGACGGAGAGGCCGGGCGTCCCGGCGATCGCCTCGGCGAGCCGCCGCGCGCGGCGGTGGTCGTCCGCGAGCCGGTCGCGATGGTGGCGGAGCCCGTGGAGGGCGCCCGCGGCGACGATGCCGACCTGGCGCATCGCGCCGCCGAAGACGCGGCGCACGTCGCGCGCTTCGCGGATCCGTTCGGCGCTCCCGGCGACGGCCGAGCCGAGCGGCGCGCCGAGGCCCTTCGAGAAGCAGGTCATGACCGTGTCGGCGCAGGCGGCGTAGTCGGAGACCGGGATCCCCGTGGCCGCGCTCGCGTTCCAGATCCGTGCGCCGTCCAGATGGACCGGGCGCCCGTGGGCGCGCGCGACGTCGGCCACGGCGCGAAGCCGCGGCAGCGGGTAGATCGATCCGGAGGACCAGTTGTGCGTGCACTCGACCTCGACCATCGCGGGGAGCGCCGCCGCGGTGCCGGGCTCGAGCGCCGACGCCACCTGCTCCGGGCTCAGCCGCCCGCGATCGCCGTCCACCAGATGGAACCGCCGCCGCAGGAGCTCGGTGACCGCGCGCGTCTCGACGTAGACGGGGTGGCTCCAGCGCTCGATCAGGATCGAGTCACCCTCCCGCGTCTGGACCGCGATCGCGCACTCGTTCCCCATGCATCCCGTCGGAACGAAGAGCGCCGCTTCCTTGCCCAGGACCGCCGCGGTCTCCTCCTCGAGGAGGCGAACGGTCGGGTCGTCCTGGAAGACGTCGTCCCCCACCTCGGCCTCGGCCATGGCGCGGCGCATCTCCGGCGTCGGCCGGGTCACGGTGTCACTCCTCAGATCGACGTAAGTCATTGTCGGATCAGCCTCGATTGGTTGAATCGCGGGGGGCTCGGTGCTAGTCTCAATCACGAGCGTGCTGGAACCGATTCCCGACCCGGCAGTATAGGGGAGCGGTACGCGGCGCCCAAGCACGACACACGAACCGGAGGGTGACGATGTTCTTCCCGATGTTCTGGGATCCGACGATGGTGCTGTTGATCCCGGCGATGATCCTGGCCTTCTACGCGCAGGTGAAGGTCAAGTCGACCTACAACAAATACAGCGAGATCCTCGCGGCGAACGGACGCACGGGTCGCGAGATCGCCCAGACGATCCTCCGCCAGAACGGCATCATGGACGTGGAAGTCGAGGAAGGTCAGGGCTTTCTCTCCGACCATTACGACCCGCTCGGAAAGCGCGTGCGCCTCTCGCCGCAGAACTTCTCCGAGCCTTCGGTCTCGGCGGTGGCGGTCGCCGCGCACGAGGTGGGGCACGCCATCCAGCACGCGGAGGGGTACGTCCCGCTCCGGTTCCGGACGGCGATCTTCCCGGTCGCGAATCTCGGGACCAACCTCTCGTGGATCTTCATCATCGCGGGGCTCCTGTTCCTGCCGGGCCTGCGCTTCGGCGGCGTGAGCCTCCTCGACGTCGGGATCCTCCTCTTCTCGTTCGCGGTCCTCTTCCAGCTCGTGACGCTCCCGGTCGAATTCGACGCGAGCCGCCGCGCCCTCGTCCAGCTGAACCGCCTCGGACTCGTCGCGCCGGCGGAGCAGGCGGGCGCGAAGAAGGTGCTCGACGCGGCCGCCCTCACGTACGTCGCGGCCGCGGCCTCCGCGGTGCTGCAGCTGGTCCGGCTGCTCCTGATCCGCGACCGCCGCGGGTAACCGGCGGCGCGATCGCCACAAAGCGAAGCGGGACGCCGCGACGGCGGCGTCCCGTTTTCATGACTCGTGAGCGCGATGGCCGGGCGAGCGCGGAGCGGCTCGATGCGCGCCCGGCGCGCTGCGCGATTAGACCTGGGCGACGATGTCCTTGAGCTCCTTCGACACCTTGAAGACGGGGACGCGGCGAGGCGGGACCGGAACCGATTCGCCGGTGCGCGGATTGCGCGCCAGACGCGACTTGCGGTCCTTGACCTTGAACGTGCCGAATCCGCGGATCTCGATGTGCTTGCCCGAGGCGAGCGCCCTGGAAACCGCCTCCAGGAACTCGTCCACCGTGTCCGCCACGTCCTTCTTCGTGAGGCCGGTCCGTTCGGCGATTTCGTCCACGATATCTGCCTTCGTCATCAGCCCCTCCTGGCGAGTCTCGAAGCCGGAGCCCCTGCGACCTGCCCGCGGAACCGCTCGATCCCACGCGCGCGGCGGCGCGGAGCGCCCTAAGCCTGGGCCAATAGAGAACATATGCGGCCCACGGTGCGCGATTGGCGAATATAGACCGAGTCGAAGGAGTGTCAAGGCTTTTTCCCGCTACGGGTTCCGCGCCTCGCTCTCGATTGCACGGCGGCGCCGTGCAGCGAGCAGGGTTCGGCGCGGGCCCGGAGCCCTCTCCCGGGCGTTGCGAATCGCGGTGCGATAAGTCCATGTCATCGAGTAGATTACATGGTACGGCAGGCCCCCCCACGAGACCCCGCGTGGCACGCCGATTGCGTATGTCCATCCCCGGTAACGAATTCGGGAGCCACCCAGCGCAGGTCCCTGATCCCGCGTCGCCGGCCCTGCACCGACCGCGCGCTGGTCGCTTGGCTCCCGTTTCGTTTTTCCCCCCCGCGCCGTGGCAGCGATGACGATCGGCTCACGAAACGGCGAGGCGGGGCGACGGCGCGTCCTCCTCTTCTTCATCGACGGCGTCGGCGTCGGAGAGGACGACCCCGACGTGAATCCGCTCGCCACCGGAGACTTCCCCACCCTGCGCCTGACGCGCACGCTGGCGCCGGAAGGCCCCTTCGGACCGCCGCCCCTGTCGGGGGGCCTCGACGCCGCGCTCGGCGTTCCCGGGCTTCCGCAGAGCGCGACGGGCCAGACCTCCATCCTGACCGGAGTCAACGCGCCCGCCGCGATGGGCCGGCATGTCTCCGGCTTCCCCGGGCCCACGCTCCGCCGGATCCTCGCCGAGCACTCGATCCTGAAACGGCTCGCCGAATCGGGGCTCCGCGCGACCTTCCTGAACGCGTTCGGCCCGCGCTTCTTCGAGCTGCCGGACACGAAGCGGCGTCTCTCGGCCACGACGCTCGCCACGATGGCGTCGGGAGAGCCGTTCCGGACGTGGGAAGACCTCGCCGCGGGACGCGCGGTGGTGCACGACCTGACCCATTGGCGGATGCGCGAGCGCGGATTCGATCTCCCGCTCCGCTCGCCGGAGGCGGCCGGGGCGATCATCGCCCGCGAGGCCGCCGCGGCCGACTTCTCGCTGTTCGAGTACTTCGAGACCGACCGCGCCGGGCACGCGCAGGATCGCGACGCGGCGCTCCGCTGCTTCGGCGACCTGAACGCGGCGCTCACGACGGTGCTCGCGTCGGTCGATCCGCGGGAGACCACGGTGATCGTCGCGAGCGATCACGGCAACGTGGAGGACGCGCGGGTCAAGACGCACACGGGGAATCCGGCGCTCTTCGCGGCGTGGGGCGTGGGGGCGGAAGAAGCGGCGCGGGAGCCCCGAGCCCCCGCGCGTCTCACCGATCTGGCGCCGTTCATCCTCCGCGCGCTCGGGCGCGCGGAGACGGAACCGGGTCCGGGCGCTACTCCAAGCGCTTGATGATGTGCCAGCCGTACGGGCTCGACTGCTGATCGTAGTCCGCGATCCCGATGTTCCCCACGCTGATGGCGAAGCCGACGTTCCCGAACGCGGGCACCATGCGGTCGCGCGGGAACTCGCCGGGCCCGGGGGAGACGCCGAGGTTGCTCATCCCGTAGATCCCCGGGGGCGAGTCGTCGGTGTACTGCCGGACGAGGGCGTCGAAGTCCTCCCCCTTCCGCGCGCGATCGAGGATCTGGTACGCGAGCGTCTTCGCGTCGTCCCTCGAGCGGGTGATCGGCTTCCCCGGCACCGAGCCGACGAATCCGATCAGGATGTGCTGGACGCGGATGTGCTGCGGCTCCACGTCGGGTTTGACCGGCGTCGTGCCGGGAGCGGCCATCGAGGTCTCCTTGGTGGGTGCGGTCTCGGGTGTCGCGGGCGAGGCGGACGACGCGGCGCCGCCCGACCCGACGCCGCTGGACTGCGTCTGCTCCGACGTGGCGCTCCGCCCGGCGCAGCCGGACAGGAAGAGGACGAAACAGGTCGCGGTGAGAAGGCGCGCGGCGACGCGCGCGGCGATCGATTTCCGGTTCATGGTTTCTTTCTCCGAATGGGAAGGCGGGGCGGCTACGCCGAGGCGACGACCCGCTCGAGCATGGCCTCGACGTCGCGCCCCAGCGCGGTGAGCGCGGGGTTCCCGACGATCGAGAGCGTGGCGGCGGGGCGGACGGCCTTGATCACGGATCCTCCCGGCGCGGCGTGGACGAGCACGTTGCACGGCAGGAAGACGCCGATCGACTCCTCGATGCTGACGGCCCGGTGCGCCGAGGGGGGATGGCAGGCGCCCAGGATCGTGTACTCCTCGAACTCGACGCCCAGCTTCTCCTTCAGCTTCAGCTTCAGGTCGATCTCGCTCAGGACGCCGAAGCCTTCGCGCTGGAGCGCCTCCTTCACGCGCGCGATCGCGGCCGGCACGCCGACGGGGAGACGGCGCTCGATCACGAACGCCGCGGTGCCCGAGACGGGGGACATCAGAAGACCAGCACGGCCGACGCCACCACGGTCGTCCACCCCTTGGCGGAGATCACGGCCGACTGGGTCACGTTGAAGGTGCGCACGATCTCGCCCGAGATCTTGAAGACCTGCTCCTTCTCGTCCCAGTTCGCGTTCTCGTCGAACTCCACGCCGAGCGTCGACGCGAGCATCGACGCCGCCATGTCCTCGGCGAAGTCTCCCGCCACCTCGTCGCTCTGGCCGTACGCGTGGTGCTCGCTCAGGTAGCCGTACTTGGTCTTGTCGGCCGGGAGCGCGCACCCGATCGACGCCGCCAGGAGCCGACGCATTTCGTTCGAGGCGTTCCTCGCCATGACGCAGAACGCGATGCTTCCCGGGGCGATCAGCTTGATCCCCTCGTCCTTGGGGATGATCTTGCAGTTCGGCGGGTAGATGCTCGACACGTGCACCAGGTTCAGCTTCTCGATCCCCGCGTCCTTCAGCGCCAGCTCGAACGAACGGAGCTCGTCGCGATGGCTGCCGACGCCCTTCGTGAAGAAGATCCGGGTCGGAACCAGGTTGAGGCCCTGGAACGGCGCGCGACGGTCGACGGCCTCGAGAGCGCCCACTCCCGTCGGCTCCGTCATCGTGGCGTTGGGCGGACTCGGATCGGTGGTTCGCTTCATCTCTCCGCGTTCTCCTTTGGAGTCATGGTGTGGATGCGGCGCCCCTAGGGACGCGGGGGCGACGTGCCGGGCGCGTCCTTCTCGAATCGCGCCGTGACGACGCAGCGGCGCGGCTCCACCGTGAGCGGCGCCGAGCCGGGGTCGATCTCGACCTGCCGCTGGATTCTCTCGCGTTCCTCCGTGATGTCAACCGGGAGTGTGGCGATGCTGTCGAGCGCCGCGACGACCGACGCCGCCCCCTGGACGAGGACGGAGTCGGGGGTGGCCTCGGGCGGGCCCGCGAGGTGGAGCCCCGCCGGCGGATTCCCGACGATCCTGGGCACGACGCGGACGCGCTTCGTGGCGCGGGCCTCCACCTCGACGTCGATGCTCCTCGGCTCGTAGATCTCGGTGACGTCGACCACCTTGGAGAGCTCGGGCGGAAGGGCCCGCTCGGCCACGTCCTCCGCCGTGATCGTGGTCTTGAACGATCCCGGCCGGGCGTCCCCCATGTCGATCGGGAGGTAGGGGCTCACGAGCGAGAGCCGGATCAGGTCCTTCCATTTGCCCCGGACCTTGACCCCGACGCGCTCGGGGAGCTTCCCGGTCACCGCCAGCGAGTCCGGGAGCCCGAGCAGCGTAACGGGGATCTGCACGACCGACTCGCGAGGCTGGTCGGTCACCACGTGGGCGTAGAGGAGGAGCGCGAGGAACAAGGACGCGAGCTTGAGGCCGAGGTTGTCGAGGAGAATGCTTCGGATCCGGGCCCACATCGCGCGGCTAGAACCCCGAGACCCCGGGCGCGCCCAGCTCGACCCAGTACTTGGTGTTCCGAGGGTCGGTCACGCCCACGGTGCTCCCGCTCACCACGGAGAAGGCGAGCCCTTCGTTCTCGGGCGCGTCGGGGAAGTAGAACCAACCGGCGTCGGATTCGCCCCGCCCTCCCGCTCGCCAGAGGAGACGGCAGGAGTTCACCGCGATGGCGCCGCCGTCCCCGACGGTGCGGATTCCCTTTTCCTTCGTGCCCGGGAAGATCCAGAACGTGGCGGCCCGCTCGAGGTAATAGAAATAGCGGAGCGACTCGGGCTGCGAGGCGACGCGCTCGATCGGGAAGATCGTGGCGAAGTCGCCGCGCTGCTTCAGCACGACGACGTTTCCCGTCACGAGCCGGAGCCGGATATCCTTGACCGCGCCGAGACGCGTCCGGTCGGAGTCGGGCACCTCGTCGAGCAGCCGAACGAGGCGCACGTCGGCGTGCCCCGTCGCGGCGCGACCGGGCGTGGGCGACGGGACGGGGCCGAGCGCCGCGAGGAGCAGCGCCGCGGCGACACGGAGGCGCGCGCGCATGGCGATCGAGTGTCCCACGCTCCTTCGAAAAGGGTCAACGGAAACCGGGCCCGGAACGTCGCTTGACGGACGGGCGGTGGACCGCGACGCTTGATCGATGCGCCACCGACTCCCCATCCAGGGGCCGCTCGACCTCGATCTCACCTTCTCCTGCGGCCAGGCCTTCCGGTGGCGCGCGGACCGAGACGCCTGGCTCGGCGTCGTCGGATCGGCCGCGCTCCGCGTCTCCCTCGACGGCCGGTGGCTCGAGGTCGACGTGCGAGGATCGGATCCCGGACCGGGGGCCCTCGCGCGCTATTTTCGTCTCGAGGAGGACCCGGCGGTCCACCTCGCCCACGCGGAGGAGCTCCGCGCGATCCCCGGGCTGACGCGCCTCCTCGGGCTTCGCCTCCTGCACCAGGACCCGTGGGAGACGGTCGCCTCCTTCATCTGCTCGGCCGCGGCGAACATCCGGAAGATCACCGCCTGCGTCGAAGGGCTCGCCGCGCGTTTCGGCTCCGAGATCTCAGGCTCGCCCCACCGGACGTTTCCGGGCGTCGAGCGGCTGGCGCGCTCCCGCGAGTCGGAGCTTCGCGCCCTCGGGCTCGGGTTCCGAGCGCCCTTTCTCCTCGCCACGGCTCGCCGCCTCGCGGAGGGACCGTGGGACTGGGAAGCGCTCCGGGACGCTCCGATCGAGGAGGCGAGGGCCCGCCTCGTGGCGCTGCCGGGAGTCGGACCCAAGATCGCCGACTGCGCGCTCCTCTTCGGCGTCGGGCGTCTCGACGCCTATCCGGTCGACCGTTGGATCCGACGCGCGACGCTCGAGCTCAAGGGGAGCCGCCGGGCCCGCGACGAGGATCTCGCGCGATGGGCGGCCCGCTTCGGCCCCGGCCGCGGCTACCTCCAGCAGCTCCTCTTCCATCTGCGCCGGACGGGCGGCCCGCTGCCGCGCCTCCCCGGCGAGCGTCCGCGTCCACGCCGGACCGCTCGCGCGCGGGCCGGCTCGTGAGCGGCGAGCCGCCGTCCGGCGCCGCGTCGCCCCCGGACGCGGCGGTCGCGCTCTTCGCGAAAGCTCCCGTCGCGGGCCGGGCGAAGACGCGACTCACGCCGCCGCTCACGCAGGAGGAGGCCGCGCGCGTCGCGCGCGCCTCGCTCGAGGACACGCTGGCGCGTTTCCCCGCCGCGGTACCGGTCCCGTTCACCCTCTTCCTCGATGGCGAGGCGGACGCCGCGCTCGCGGGCGACGCCAGGCGAGCGGGAGTGCGGATTCGGCAGCAGGGATCGGGGGATCTCGGTGATCGCCTCGCGCGCGCGTTCGCGACGCTTCGCGCCGAAGGGGCGGCGCGGGTGGCGGCCATCGGTTCGGACAGCCCGACGCTCGATCCCGGGCGGATCGAGGAGGCGCTCGACGCGCTCCGCACGCACGACGCGGCGCCGGACGGCGGCTCGCCGCTCACGAGCCGGCCCGCGC
>DASVDZ010000039.1:0-21878 GCA_036380835.1 Candidatus Eiseniibacteriota bacterium
CGGCTGCGGCGGCGTCATGACCGCGCGCGAGGGGAAGACCGCGAACCTCGTCTGGGGGATGATCGCGCCGGATTTCCAGGGGCGAGGGCTGGGGCGGCTCCTCACGCTCGAGCGACTCGGCTGGGTCGCCGCGATGCCCGAGGTGGAACGCGTCGTCATGGACACGTCGCAGAAGACGGCCGGCTTCTACATGCGCCTCGGCTTCGCCGTCACCAGCAAGACCGCCGGCGGCTATGGGGCCGGGCTCGACCGGATCGACATGGAGCTGACGCTCGACGCGTGCGCGCGCGAGGTCCTGCTCTGCCGGCATCTCGGAGCGCGGGAGGATCCGCGATGAGAATTCCCGCGGCGCTCCTCTCGTTGGGGCTCGTCTTGCTCCCTCCGGCGGCCTCGCGCGGAGCGGCCCCGGCCGCCGGCGACTCCGCCGGGACCCAGGTGGTCGAGGGTCTCCGATCTCCCGGCAAGGCCGTCGCGATGTCTCTCTTCAGCACGGCCATCCCGGCCGCCGTCGGAATCTCGGCGGCCAGCAACCGTGAGACAAGGAACGGCCATTCGGACGACACCGGGGCCGCGCTGATGGCGCTCGCCGGTCTCACGATCGGTCCGTCGGTGGGGCACTTCTACGCGGGCAAGCCGGGCCGCGCGTTCCTCGGCATCGGCATCCGCTCCGCGGCGATCGTCGGGCTCGCGGTGGCGGTGGGCTCCAGCTGGGACAACCCGAATGCCGGATCGGACGCGCTGGGCGTGGCATGCCTCGCCATTGGAGGCGCGTCCCTCGTCGTCGACATCGTCGGCGCGGCGAAGTCGGCGCGTGACAAGAACGACGAGATTCGCCGCGTCCGCGCGGCCGCGACGCCGGCCATGATTCAAGGCGCCCCCGGAGTCGCGCTCTCCGCGGCGTTCTAACCGCCCACGTCGCAATACATTGCGGCGCCCTCAACAGCGCCCCCGAACGTGCCGATGGAGTGGGATCGGAGTCCCGCGGCCACCCGTTCCCCGTTCGAGGATTCGAGCCATGTCCTTCGCGATCCCGACCGATATCGGCACGCTCTTCCGCTTCGGCATGCCCGTGCTGTTCGTTCTCATGGCGGTGATGGCGATCACGCAGCAGCGGAAGCTCCGCGCCAAGCTCGCGGAGACGTGGCGCGCCCTCGCCGACGAAACGGGCGGCGCGTACAGCGAGGAGAAGCGCGCGATCGTGAAGAACGAGTGGGTGGGCGGACCGACGGTCCGCTGGACCATTCGCGGCCTGCCGGTCACTCTCTCGAGCCACCGTCAGGGCAAGAATTCCGCGGGGACCCGCCTCCAGGCGTCGGTCCGCCTCGTGCGCCCCTTCCAGTTCCACGTGATGACGCAGGGCGCGCTCGCGCGCCTCGCCTCGTCGCCGCGTCTCTGGAACCTGGTGCTCGAGACGGCCGAGAAGGAAGCGGACAAGAAGGCGGGGACCGACGAGAACGCCGGCGCGGCCAAGGAGGCCATCCACAAGCTCCGCTTCATGGCGGCGGAGCCGGTCAAGACGGGGGACTCGCTCTTCGACGAGGCGTTCCTCCTGAAGACCGACGACCCCGATCGCGCGAGGGATTTCTTCGGCAGCTCCGGCGTGAGCTACTGGATGCAGGAGTTGAAGAAGACGGAGAAGGGCTGGAGTCTCGCGCTCGCCGTAGCCGACCTGAACGGCTCGTCCGGCCTCACCCTGGAGCTGCAGGGAATCGACACGAACCCCGCGGCGCTCCGCGCGGCGCGCTCGCTCGTCGAGGGAGCGATCGGCCGGCTCGCGGACCAGGGCGTCCTCGCGGGATCGGGCCGCCCCGCGGCCTGACGCCGCGCGGCTCCTCGGCCGCCGCGCCGGCCCTCCGGCGCCGTGCTACTCCTCGACCGCCGCCCGCTCCCACGCGCGATGGAGGTCGCTCCGCCTCACGCGCGCGGCGCGCTCCAGGTGCCCGAGCGCGCTCCCCGCGGCCAGCGTCAGCTCGCGGTCCACGTGGGGGACCGTCTTCGCGTACTTCCGGAACCGTCCGAGCAGCGTGATCCGGTCCTGGTGCGCGCCCAGGAAGTCCTGGAGCGAGGCGATCCGCTTCGCGCGCTTCGCCGAGCCGGGCCCCGCCAGATCCCCGAAGAACTCGCAGGCGTAGCGCGCCTTCTTGGCGGCGATCCGGAGCGCGTGGAGATCGGCGTCCTCGAGCGAGCGCTCCGCCTCCTCGTACGCCGCCTCCATGGCGCGCGTCCGCTCGGCGGCGAGGCGCGAGGCGGTGCCGTAGGCGGCGACGCCGCCGGCGGGCACCGTGTGCGCGGGCGGCGGCCCCGCGCCGATCCAGGCGCGGGCTCCCGCGATGAACGCGGCGTAGCGCGCGGAGTCGAGCCGCTCGACGAGACGGACGCGCCGCCGCGCCCGCTCGATCTCGATCGAGCGCGCGAAGACGGCCCACGCGGCGCGCTCCAGGGCCGGCGCCTCGGCCTCGAGCGCGGCGACGTGCTCGAGCGCCACGTCGAGGTCGCGCACCCGGCCGAGCGCCCGGCCGACCCAGCGGAGGTCGCCGGCGAAGGAGTCCCGCGTCTCGGCGGGGATCGCGTCGGCGAAGATCTCGAGCGCGCTCCGAAGGCGCCGCGAGGCGACGCGCATGTCGTGGACGTAGTCGGGGTCGACGCCGAGCCGCGTCCCCGGCTCGTTCCAGAGGACCCGCGCGAAGTGCCGCGCGAAGGTCTTGTGCGCGACGTCGATCAGCCGGTCGGCGGGATGGATCGCGCAGTGGCGCTCGTCCGGCTCGGGCGCGGCGATCCCCGCGGCCGCGAGCGCGGTCAGGAGCTTCGAGGCGACGTTCGCCTCGATGCCGAGCTTCTCCTCGACCGCGCGGCGCACGGCGAGGAGCGCGTCGGGTGCGGCGCCGGGCCGCTCCTCGACCTCCACCTCTTCGAACCGGAGCGCGGGCGATTCGGCGCCGTTCATCGCGCTCACGTGATCCACGGTGAGCGAGCCCAGCTCGAGGTCCCCCTCCATCCATCGGAAGCACTCGCGCTCGTTCCGGATCCGCGCGCGGACGCGGAGCGCTTCGGGGACGCCGAGGCCGGCCAGGGGCTGGAGGAGCGCCGCGACGGGCCCGGGCTCGAGCGCCTCCCACGGCGGCTCGCCGGGCGGCGCGTCCTGCGCCCATTCGGCGCGCACCAGCGCCTCGGCGCTCGTCGAGCGGATCGACTTGGCCTCGAGGCGAAGGCGCGTTCCGTCCACGCGGACGCGTAGCGCGATCCCCGCGCGGTAGAGCGTCCAGTCGTCGGTGTCGAGGTAGCGGTCCTCGTGCGCGATCGGCGGCGCCGGCTCGAGGCGGAATCCGGCGGCCAGGACGGCCTCGCGGATCCGCGCGGGGTCGAACCCCTCGGGCAGGCGGAACTTGATTTCGCGCTCGATCGCGGGCACGGAGGCGGTTCCTTCAGCCGGGTCGCGCCGTCCGTGGCGCTAGCCGGCGGGTCGGGTCAGTCCTTGGCGAGGAGTCGGAGCGCGGCGGGCTGGATCAGCCATTCCAGCACGCCGGCGCCCGCGGCGGGTCCGTCGGCGAAGACGATGCGCGCCACGGCTCCCTTCTTGAACTCGATCGCGGCGGGATGGCCTCCCCCGAGGAGGAGATACGACGTGAGGCCGCTCAGGTGGGGCTCGTGTCCGACCACCGCGATCGCGTCGTCCCCGAACTTCCGGATCGCCTTCACGACGTCGGGGAAGGGCGTGGACGGGTGGAGCGCCGGCGAGACGGTGATCTCCTGGTCGGGGACCACGACGTCGCGGAGGATCTCGGCGGTCTGGAGCGCCCGCGCGAGCGGGCTCGAAACGATCCGCTTGGGCTTGGCGCCGATCTCGCTCAGCCCGCGGGCGGCGAGACGGAACTTGTGGATCCCTTCGGGCGTGAGCGGTCGGTCGTCGTCATTCGGGTAGGCCGGATCGCCGTGGTCGACGGCGATCGCGTGCCGGACGATGTAGAGTTCCATGCCTCGATCATCTCACTCCCGCGAGGCCGGAGTCTAGTCGTCGTCCTTGCCGCCCTTGTAGTCGGCCATGAGCCACGGCTTCATGGACTCGCGGAACTGGGCGAGGAGGCCCCGCTCCCAGGGGCGCATGTCGTCGAGCGCGGAGGGCGTCCGGGCGTCCCGGTAGACGAACCGGAGGTGTCCGCCGGGGATGGGCTCCATGTCGGCGCCCTTCTCGTTGACGAGCCGTCCCACTTTGGCGACGCCCTCCAGCACGCAGACGCAGGTCCCGTTCGTCTGTGCGATCACCGCGAACGTCGTCCCGACGATCTCGACCGCGGCGTCGGGCGTGTGGATCTGGAGGTGCGATCCGGGGAACTGGGAGCCGGTCGTGAACCGGACCTCGCCCTTCCTGATGTGGAGTTCCGATCGGCGGTCGAACCAGCGGTGGGGAGTGGGCGGTACGGTCAGGTCGGCTCCGTCGGTAAGCTGCATTCCGAGGATGCCGTCGCTGCAGAGATCGATCTCGGCCCCGGCGGGAATCTCGATCTCGGCGCCGGGGACGATCGCGCGGTCGAGGGCGGTGCGGTCGGCGATGGTGATCGGCTGCCCGTTCACCAGCACGACGCCGTCGCCTCGCGCTCCGGCCACCCACCATCGGTGGCCCTGGTTCAGCGTCCCGGCCAGGAGGACGAACGACGCGGCCGCGGCCACGGCGACCGCCGCCCAGATGCCCGCGGGGCCCCTTCGGCCGGCCGAGGGGAAGCGCACCACGGGCCGGCGGGCCCGCTCGCGCGCCTCGCGCGTGCCGCGCACCTCGATGGCGCCGGAGACGAAGTCTTCCTTGAGTCGGGCGCGGAACGCCGCGTCGGCCCGGGGTTCCGGGAGATCGGCGAGGGCGCGCCGGGCGCGCTCTTCGTCGCCGTTTCGAACGTCTTCCATTCGCTCGCTCACAGTCCCGCCTTCTTCAGGAATTTGCCCATCTCACCGAGGGCCCGCGAATAGCGCTTCCGCACCGCCGCCTCGTTCAATCCGGTCATCGCCGCGATCTCCTCGTACTCCAGCCCCTCGTATTCGCGCAGGATGAGCACCTCGCGCAGCGGCTCCCGCAGCATGAGGATCGCTTCCCGCACGATTCGCGTCCGTTCCGACGCGATGGCCTCTCCCTCGGGGTTCAGACCCCGTGACGGCAGCGACTCCTTGAGTCCCGGCGTGTCGTCCAGCGGGACCGCGACGTGCGACATGCGGTAGGCCCCGGAGCGCCAGAAGTCCCGGCAGACGTTCGTCGCGATCGCCGTCACCCACGGCCCTGGATCGCGCTTCGGATCGAGGAGGTGCGCGCCGCGATGGATCTTGAGGAAGACCTCCTGGGCGGCGTCCTCCGCCAGCGTCCGATCGCCCAGAAGCCGGTAGACGAGCCGGAACACCCGATCGAAGAACGCCTCGAAGAACTCCTCGAGCGCCTTCGGATCGCGCCGCCGCACCCCTTCCAGGTCCAGCGCGGTTTCCGCACGATGCACCTCCGCCGTCGCGGGATTCAGGGAATCCGACCCTAATACGGCCGGTGACGGATTCTGTCCCGGACTTTGTGACGTGGGTCTCATAAGGCGCCGTGGCGGCGGGGGGTCCGTTCCATTCGAGGGAGCCTAGCACACGGGCCGGGGGGGTGGGAGCCCGCCCGCGGCCATGCCCCGCTTGACGCCGAGCCTCCCGGGGGCCACCATGGGGCCAATGCCTGCTCCCGCAAGGAGTTCCTACCCGATCCGGTGCGCCGGGATGGACGTCGGCAGCAACGCCATTCGCCTGGCGATCGCCGAATTCAAGACCCCCACCCAGTACAAGATTCTCGCCCGCGTCCGGATGCCGGTCCGGCTCGGGGAATCGGTGTTCCATGCCCACCGGATCGATCCAGCCACCATGGACGCCGCCCTGGACGCGTTCCGGGCGTTCCGCCGGACGATGGAGCAGCACGGCGTCGTGGTGCACCGGGCCGTGGCGACCAGCGCCACGCGGGAGGCGAAGAATCGGGCGGCGTTCCTGGAGCGGGTCCACGCCGAGACCGGCCTCGACCTGGAGCTGATCGAGGGCACCGAGGAGGCCCGGCTGGTCGCGCTCGGCGTGCGGAGCCGCCTCTCGCTCGATCGCGGGCTCTCCATGATCCTCGACGTCGGGGGCGGCTCGAGCGAGATCGCATTGGTCGGCCACGGCGAGATCCTCGTGGTCGAGTCCCACGACGTGGGTGGCGTCCGCCTCCTCGAGCGCGCGGGCGCGGCGTCTCCGGACGGCGTCCTGCGGCTGATCCAGGCGACCCTCCGGTCCTCCCGGTTCCCGATCCTCGATTATTTCAAACGGCGGAAGTTGGGCCGCTTCGTGGGGACGGGAGGGAACATCGAGACGATCGCCGCCTTGGCCGGAGGGAACGGCGCGGCGCGCGGCGCGTTCCGTGGGGCCGAGCGGCCCCCCGCCCGGGTGACCCTGCCGCGGCTTCGGCGCGTGCTCCACGCGCTCTCCCGGATGACCCCCGCCGAACGCGCCTCCCGCTATTCCCTCCGCCCCGACCGCGCGGACGTCGTCGTCCCCGCGGGAGCCATCTTCGAATACGTCGGGACGCGGGTAAGGGCCAAGGAGATCTGGGTCCCCTTCGTCGGCCTGGTGGACGGCGTGCTGGTCGACGTCGCGCGCGCCGCGGGGGCCGAGGGGATGAAGCAGCTCGAGGTGAGCCAGACGCGGAACGCGGCCCTGGCGGTCCTTCGGAAGTACGAGACCGACCCCAAGCACGCCCAGCGCGTGAGCGCGCTGGCGGTCTCCCTCTTCGATCAGCTCCGGCCGATGCACGGCCTGGGGAAGCGCGACCGGCTCCTCCTCGAGCTGGCGGGGCTGCTCCACGAGGTGGGGAACTTCATCGGCACCGCCGGGCACCACCGCCACGCCTTCTACATCATCGCCCAGACGCCGATCCTGGGGCTCGCCGACGAGGAGCGGCTCGTCGTGGCGAACGTGGCCCGGTATCATCGGAAGGCGCCGCCCGACCTGAGCCACGAGGGCTACCGCGACCTCGACGATCGCGGCCAGGGACGCGTCCGGATGCTGGCCGCCATCCTCCGCGTCGCGGACGCGCTGGATCACGACCACCGCCAGATGGTCGCGTCGGTCGTCGCGAAGACGCGCGGCTCGGAACTCAGGCTCAAGGTGCGGGCGCGCGGCGACGTGACGCTCGACGAATGGTCGGTCGGGAACAAGGGCGACCTCTTCCGCGAGGAGTTCGGATTGAAACCGGTGGTGGACGTTGGCTGAGATCCCGATCCTGTCCGTCATCGACGTCGGCGCGAGCGGCATCCGCATGCTCCTGGTCGAGCTGAAGCCCGACGGCTCGGTGCGCACGCTCGAGGAGCTGGAGCGCCCTCTCGCCTTGGGGCGCGAGGTCTTCAAGACCGGCACCCTCTCGGCGGGCTCGATCCAGAAGGCCGTGAACGTGCTCCGCCAGTACCGCGCCACCATGGACACCTACGGCGTGACGCACACGCGCGCGGTCGCGACCAGCGCGGTGCGCGCCGCTTTGAACCGCGACACGTTCGTGGACCGCGTCTTCCTGGCGACGGGGATCGAGCTGGAGGTCATCGAGGGCTCGCAGGAGACCCTCCTCACGTTCGCCGCGGTGCAGCGGATTCTCGAGGCGCACCCGGAGTATGGGGACGGGGACGCGCTCATGTTCGAGCTGGGAGGCGGCGCGACGGAATGGGCGCTCGTCCGGAACGGACAGGTCGCGGCGTCGATCACGTACGACCTCGGCACCGTCCGGATGCGCGAGGCGCTCCGCGCGAGCGATTCGGACCGCCGGGGCCGCACGCGGCTCATCCAGCACAACGTGCGCGAGATGATGAACGTGGTGCGGCGCGCGCTCCCGTTCCAGAAGGTGGCGAACCTGGTCGCGGTCGGCTCCGAGGCGCGCTTCGCGGCGCGGGTGATCGCCGGAGCGCCTGGCGGCGCCGCGCCGTCGAGCGCCGCGCCGCGCGCGGCGGGCGGCCCCGACGTGAGCGCGGTCGAGGCGAAGGACTTGAAGAAGCTCGCCGACCAGATCTTCCCGATGACGCCCGACCAGATCGCGACGGCCTACTCCGTTCCCCCGAACGAGGCGGAGTCGCTCGCGCCGGCGTTCCTCGCCTACGCGGAGCTGATCCGGCTGAACCAGGTGGACCGGCTGCTCGTGCCGAGCGCGAGCATGCGCGACGGGCTCATTCTCCACATGGTCCGTTCGATCCGCGAGGGCTCGACGGTGCTCTTCCCGGACCAGACGATCGCCGCCGCGGTGAACCTCGCGCGGAAGTACCAGGCCGACGAGCAGCACGGGCTCCACACGGCGGCCCTGGCGCGCGCCATCTTCCAGGCGACCAAGGCGCAGCACCAGATGGGGGAGAAGGAGGCGCTCCTCCTCGAGGTGGCCTCCATCGTGCACGACATCGGGGAGTTCGTCTCCGTGCGCGGGCACCACCGCCACACGTACTACCTCCTGGTGAACTCGGAGGTCTTCGGGCTCTCGGGCCAGGACCTCGAGATCGTCGCGAACGTCGCCCGCTACCACCGCCGCGGCGGCCCGCAGTCGGACCACCCCGCGTACGCGTCCCTGCCGCGCCCCGCGCGCCTCGCGGTGAACCGCCTCTCGGCCATCCTCCGCGTCGCGGACGCCCTCGACAAGGGGCACGTCCAGCGCATCCAGAGCCCAGCGATCTCGGTCGCCGGGGACGAGCTGCGGGTCGAGGTGGCCGGGGCGGAGGACCTGGGCCTCGAGCGCCTGGCGCTCGACGCGAAGAGCGGCCTCTTCGAGGAGGTCTTCGGGCTCAAGCCGGTCCTGATCGAGGTCCCGGCGGCCGCGACCGCCGCGGCCACCGCGACGTAAGAGACCCGGCCAGTGAGGACTTCTGGGATCGAGGGCCCGGCCGAAGGGCTCGTGGCCTGCCATTCCGCAGGTGGTCTAAGTAGTTGTAATTCCATCTTATTTGTGATATTTTTCACAATCACGGGAGCCGTAAACCAACGCCGGAGGTGCGCCGTGCTCCACCCTCTGCGCCGGTCGCCGGCGCCCGTTTTCGTTCTCGCCGCCCTGCTGGCCGCGGTCGCGGCCCTCCTCCTGCTCGCGCCGCCCGCCGCCGAAGGGCAGTACCTCTACCTCGACGCGAACGGCGACGGGGCGTGGAGCGCGGCCGATCTCCTCGCCCCCTCGGGGGCGACGACGATCGACGTCTGGATCCAGACCGACCGGAATCGCGACGGGTCGCCCGCGGTCTGCGCCTCGGGCGACGGCGATCTGACGATGAGCGGCTACCAGGTCGTCCTCGCGGCGACGAACGGGACGGTCGCGTGGGGGGCGCCCGTCAATCAGCGCGCCGAGTTCCCGGTCGACTACGGCACCGTGAGCGGCGGTTCCGAGATCACCGTCGGATTCGGGGGCGGCGCCACGCTCGCGCCCGGCGCCTACAGGCTCTGCACCGTGACCGCGTCGGTCGCGGCGGGCACGCCGGCGATCGGGTTCGCCGTGTCGAGCGCGCTCTCGCCCGGCTTCGTGACCGGCTTCTCCTCGTCCTGCTCCGGCGTCGATCTCGACAACCTCATCAAGCTGGGGTCCGACTTCCAGGACGCGGACGGCATCGCCTACGGCGGCGTCGCGAACCATCCGCCGGTGCTCGAGCCGATCGCCGACGTAACCGTCCCCGAAGGGACGACGCTCGACGTGCCGGTCACGGCGACCGACGCGGACGGCGATGCGCCCGCGTTCGCGCTCGTCTCGGGGCCCTCGTACGCGTCGCTCCTCGTGACGATCTCGCCGGGCCCCGGCTCCGCGTCGACCGGGGTGCACCTCGCCCCCGGCTACGAGGACGCGGGCGACGCCTCCGCCACGGTCTCCGCCTCCGACGCCTTCGCCACGGCGAGCGAGACGTTCGCGATCCACGTTCCGGACGTGAACCGGGCGCCGGTGATGATCCAGCCGACCGACATGATGGCGACCGAAGGGGTCCCGCTCGACACGGCGATCGAGGCGGACGACCCGGACGGCGACCGCATGTCCTTCTTCCTCGTCTCGGGGCCTTCCTTCGCGACGGTGACGACGCTCAGCTCCGACCTCGGCACCGCGCGGGGGAACGTCCACCTGAACCCCGGCTATGCCGACGCGGGCATGGTCGTGATCACGGCCGGCGTGCGCGACGCCTCCCTCACCGACCAGAAGAGCTGGACGCTCATGGTCCGAAACGTCGACCGGCCGCCGGTGTTGACCGAGCCCGCCTCGGTCGCGACGACGGAGGGGGAGCGGCTCGAGTTCGACGCGGTGTCGGTCGATCCCGACGGCGAGATCGCGAGCCTCACGGCGTCCGGGCTCCCCGCGGGCGCCACGTTCGTCGACCGGATGGACGGGACCGCGCGGTTCGACTGGGTGCCCGGGTACGGGACCGCGGGCGAATATTCTGTCGCGGTCACCGCGGACGACCGCGCGGGCTATCCCGCGACCGGGACGACGACGATCACCGTCGCCGCGGCGACCGGTCCGATCGGCCTCGCGCAGCCCGACGACATGCCGGTCGTCGCGGGCCACGCCGCCTCGCAGGATCTCCTCGCCCGCGACGCGGACGGATCACCGCTGACCTTCGCGCTCGACTCGGGCCCGAGCTTCGCGAGCGTGAAGACGCTCGACCCCGGCTCCGGCGTCGCGCGCGGCCTCTTCACCGCCGACGCGTCGGCCGCGCCGCCGGGAGTCACCGGCGTCTCCGTCTCCGTGAGCGACGGCGTCAATCGCGCCGCGCGCTCCTTCACGCTCACGATCGTCGACCCGGCGACGCTCCCCGGGCGGACGCCCTTCGCGCCGCCCTTCCGAACCGTCGGCACGGGCCTCACGCCCCACACGGTCACGATGGCCGACGTGGACGGCGACGGGATCCTCGACCTCGTCACCGCGAACCTCGGCTCGAATTCGGTCTCCTACTATCACGGCTTCGGCGATCTCACGTTCGACGTTCGGCGGAACTTCCCGACGGGGATGAATCCGCACACCGTGATCGCCCGCGACCTGAATCACGACGGCATCCTCGACCTCGCCATGTCCGAGATGGGCGGGCACACGATCGGCTCGCTCCGCGGCCTCGGCCAAGGGGCGTTCGCGCCCCTCGAGGAATGCCCGCTTCTCGGCGCGCCGATGTATCTCGGCGTGGAGGACTTCGACCGGGATGGGAACCTGGACGCGGTCGCGACCGATTTGACGAACGGGACGCTCGCGACGTTCCGGGGGAACGGCGACGGTACGTTCACGCGCGGCGAGGAGTACGCGACCGGCGCCAATGCCCACGGCCTCGTGATCGGCGACGTGAACGGGGACGGCAGGGCGGACGTCGTGGTCGCGAACCCCGGCTCCGGCACCGTGTCGGTCCTGATCGGCCGGGGCGACGGCACGTTCGAGCCGAAGCCCGACTTCACGACCTCCTCGCCCCACACGCTCAATCTGGGCGATCTGGACGGCGACGGGATCCTCGATCTCCTGGTCGTCAACTTCGACACCGGGACGATCTCAATACTAAGGGGCGTGGGGGACGGGACGTTCACCGACCGGCAGGACGTCGCGACCGGGGCGAACGCCCACGGCGGCGCGATCGCCGACTTGGACGGCGACGGGATCCCCGACATTCTCGTCGCGAACCAGACGGCCGGGACGCTCTCGGTGCTGATGGGGCGCGGCGCGATGCGCTTCGCGCCGAAGACCGACTTCGCCGTCGCGGGGGGCGCCCACTCGGTCGCGGTCGGCGACCTCGACCAGGACGGCGATCTCGACGTGGCGGTCTCGGGCATCACCGGAAACGCGGTGACGATCCTCGAGAACCGGACGCCGCCGACGCGTGCGGCGCGCGCGTTCCCGGCGGCCGACGACCGCACGCTCCTGCTCCGGAGCGGGAAGCCGATGTGGACGCTTCGGATCGAGCCGGTCGGCGGCGACTTCCGCATCGAAGACATCGTTCCCCCCGTTCAACTCGTCTCCGAGGGGACCGGCACCGTCGGCCGCGTCTCGTCGTCGGCGCGCGTGTGGGTCGCGGGGGATGCCGACCGAAACGGCGTACCGGACGTCGGGGCGGCATTCGCGAAGGAGGACCTGCGCGCGCTGTTCGGCGACGTGCGCGGCCGGCGCGTCGTCACGGCGACGGTCGAGGGAACGCTCCTGGACGGCGCGCGCCTCCGCGCCGCCGTGGAGATCGACCTGATCGGCGGCGGCCCTCCGGGGCGGCCCCAGGTCGCGCCCAATCCGATCAACCCCTCGGGCACGCTCTCGTTCACGATGGAGCGCGCCGGCGCCGTCACGATCGGAATCTACGACGTGCGGGGCCGGCGGGTGAGGCGCCTCCTCGACGGGGCGCGGTTCGACCCGGGCGAGCATCGCGTGGCGATCGACGGGCAGGATGAGCGGGGGAAGCCGCTCGCGTCGGGAATCTACTTCTTCAGAATCGAGACCGGGGAGGACGTGCGCTCGGGGCGCTTCGCCGTGCTCAAGTGAACGGGGCGCTCCGCCGGGGCCGCGTGCGCGGAGCAGTTCGCGCAGGTGCCCTCGGGGCGCTTCTTCTTGCCGATCGCCTGGCGGAGGAGCCACGCGGCGGCGCCGAGCGCCACGGCGATGGCGACCACGTTCTGCCAGAGAGCGGCCGACTGCGTCGCGTGATCCATCGCGCTCACCCCAATCCCAGGAGACGCCCGCCCTGGAAGACCAGGAGCGAGGCCACGAAGGCCATGGCGTTCATGAAGAAGAGCATGAAGAGCGGCCATCGCCACGACTCCGTCTCGCGCCGCACCACCGCGACGGTGGACATGCACTGGAAGGCGAGCGCGAAGAAGACCATCAGGCTGACCGCCGTGAGCGTGTTGTAGAGGGGCCGACCCGTCGTCGCGTCCGCCACGCGCGGCAGCGTCGCGCGGAGCGACGTCGAGGCGTCCCGATCACCGCCCAGGTTGTACATCGTCGCCATCGTCGAGACCATCACCTCGCGCGCCGCGATCGAGGAGATGAGCCCCACCCCGATCTTCCAGTCGAAGCCGAGCGGCCGGATCGCCGGCTCGATCGCCCGCCCCATCATCCCCGCGAACGAATGCCGGAGCGCCGAGCCCGACGCCAGGCCATGGAGCCGCGAAGCCTCCGCCGCGTTGCCGCTCGCCGCGGCGGCGACCGCCTGCGCCCTAAGCGCGCGCGTCTCGGGGTGCCCCGTCGGATAGGAGGCGAGGAACCAGAGGACGATCGAGACCGCGACGATCACCGTCCCGGCCTTCTGGAGGAAGAGGAGGCATCGGGTCCAGATCGTGATGGCCACCGAGCGGATCGTCGGCACGCGGTAGGGCGGCATCTCCATCACGTAGAGAGGCCGCGGGCCGCGCAGCACCGTCCGCTTCGCCACCCAGGCCACGGCGAGCGCGGCCAGGATCCCGAAGAGGTAGAGCGAGAGCAGCGTGAGGCCGCGCAGGCTCAGGATGCCGAAGTGGAGGTCGGGGATGAAGGCGCCGATCAGGAGCGCGTAGACCGGGAGCCGCGCGCTGCACGACATGAACGGCGCGATCAGGATCGTGGCGAAGCGGTCGTTCCGGTTCTCGATCGTGCGCGTCGCCATGATGCCCGGGATGGCGCACGCGAAGGAGGAGAGGAGCGGCAGGAACGCCCGCCCGGGGAGCCCCACCGATCCCATCACGCGGTCCATCAGGAACGCCGCGCGCGCCATGTACCCCGTGTCCTCCATGAGCGCGATGAAGAAGAAGAGGATCGCGAGCTGGGGGAGGAACGACGCCACGGTGCCCGCGCCGGCGATCACGCCGTCCACGAGGAGGGAGCGGATCGGCCCGTCCGGGACGCCCAGTCGGATCAGCGAGGCGAGTCCCTGGAAGCCCTTGTCCAGGAGATCCATGGCGGGCGTCGCCCAGGCGTAAATGCTCTGGAAGACGGCGGCCATGAGGACGACGAAGAGGACCGGGCCGAGGACGCGATGGGTGAGCACGCGGTCGAGCCGCGCGCGGAGGGCGTCGGGGCGCGGGCGGTCGCGGACGACGCGGCGGACGATCTCCTCGACGGTGCGGTAGCCGCGCGCCGGGTCGAGCGCCAGGGCCAGCGCCTCGGTCGGGGCCGGCGCGCCGTGGCCGTCCCCGTGCACCGCGCGCGCGACGGGCGCGTCGCCGGGCGTCGCGTTCCGCGCCGGCGCGCCGTGTCCGTTGCCGTTCCCGTTCGCGCCGCCGTGGAGCGCGACGCTTCCGTTGCCGTTCCCGTTGCCGTTTCCGTTCGCCGTCGAGGCGTCGAGGGCGAGGCGGAGCCGGTGGACGCCGCGCCCCGTCTTGGCGGAGAGGGCGAGCACCGGGACGCCGAGGATTCGCGAGAGCCCCTCGACGTCGATCGAGAGCCCCTGCGCTTCCGCCGCGTCCATGAGATTCAGCACGAGGATCGAAGGGCGGCCGGTCGCCAGGATCTGGAGGGCGAGGTAGAGCTGCCGTTCGAGATTGGTCGCGTCCACGACGGCGACGACGAGATCGGCCGAGTCCGCGGCGCCCGGCCGCGCTTCGAGCACGTCACGCACGATCTCCTCGTCGGGGGAGCGGGGCGCGAGGCTGTACGTGCCCGGGAGGTCGACCACCTGGATCTTCCGCCCCGACGGGAGCACGCAGACGCCGTCCTTCTTCTCCACGGTCACGCCGGGATAGTTGGCGACCTTCTGGCTCAAACCGGTGAGGCGGTTGAAGAGGGAGGACTTCCCGCAGTTGGGGCTGCCGACGATGGCGATGCGGTCAGAGCGCGTCGACATGAATCCGTTCGGCCTCGCTTCGCCGGATCGAGAAGTGGGAGCCGCGGACGACCATCTCGAGCGGATCGCCGAGCGGCGCCTGGCGCACCAGCGCGACCTCGGTGCCGGGGATGAGCCCCAGCTCCATCAGGCGGTGGGCAAAGCCCGAGTCGGAGTGGATCGCGCGGACGATCGCGCGGGAGCCCGGCGCCAAGGTCGAGAGCGGGACGGTGCTCACGGCGCGGCCTCCCCGGGAAGCCCGGCCTCGTCGAACGCGTGGCGGACGCACGTGCCGGTGCAGACGGGACAGGGATCGCCGACGTCCCCGGCGTCGCACCGCGCCTGATACGCGCGGAACGCCTCGCGCATGCGCGCGGCGGCGGGGTCGTCGGAGCGGAGGAAGGCGGTGAGCCTGAGGAGCTGGACCATCGAGGACGGGCTCACGAGGTGCTCGATCATGCAGGCGTCCTCCGCCGCGGTCCCGGCGGAAAGCCCCAGGATGTCGGCGAAGAACTGCGTCAGCACGTCCCGGCTCCGCTCCGTGCGCGCGGCGAGGCGGCGCCCCTCCTCGGTGAGCGTCACGTCGCCGTAGGGCTTGTGCTCCACGAGCCCGCGCGCCTTGAGCGACCGGAGCATCGACGTGACGCCGGCCTTCGACACGCCGAGCAGATCGGCGACCGAGCTGACCGAAGCGGCCCCGTGATCGCGCGTCGCCGAGGCGACCGCCTGGAGGTAGTGCGCCATCGAGTGCGTCAGCTCTTTTTCGTGAAACCGCTTCCAAATTTCCATTCGCGCTCCCTGGCGGCTCGCCGGCGGCGCCTTTGCGCGCCGGATTAAGCATGCTTAACAATCGGCCCAAACGCCTCGCAGGTCAATGCTTCTTAGGGATCAGACAATCCCCGCCCCCTGGTCCCCCCGGCAGCTCCCCCCTTGCTCCCCGACGGCGGACCCATTATTCTCGTATCTCTCGTGTTCGTAACAATTTGTGTGTCGTCTTTCGGGCGCCGAGGGGCCATCGCCCCCGAGCGCGGGAACCCACAGATGCCGGAAATCGCCGCCGACACTCGCTATCTCGACCGGGCCCTGACGTGGCTCGCGTTCGACGCGCGCGTCCTCGAGGAGGCGACCGATTCCTCGAACGCGGTGCTCGAGCGGGCGCGCTTCCTCGGCATCGCCCTCTCGAATCTCGACGAGTTCTTCATGATCCGGGTGGCCGGCGTGCGCGAGCTCCTGCGCGCGGGCGTGGAGCATCGGACGGCGGCGGGCCGCTCTCCGGCGGAGCAGATGGAGGCGATCGTCGCGCGCGCGCGCGACCTCTTCGACGCGGCCAACGCCGCCTGGACGCGCGACGTGGCGCCGGGGCTCCGCGAGGCGGGCGTGACGTTCGTACCGAGCGGCGACCTCGAGCCGCGGGAACGCGACTTCCTCGATCGCCTCTTCGCGCGCGAGATCCTGCCGGTCCTCACCCCGGCCGCGATCGACGACGCGCTCCCGTTCCCGCGGCTTCTCAACCTGGCGCTCCACTTCGCGGTCCGCCTCGGCCGGGACGGAGACCCCGAGCGGCTCGCGGTGGTGCAGCTCCCGCGGCTGAGCCCTCGCTGGCTCCAGGTGAGCGGCGGCGGCCCGGCCGGAGGCGGCGCGGGCGGCGCGCGCTTCGTGCTCCTCGAGGACGCCGTGCGCGACCGGCTGGGCGACCTCTTCGCCGGCTACGAGGTCCTCGAGGCCGTCGCCTTCCGCGTGACGCGCGACGCCGATTTCGCGACCGACGATCAGGAGGCGGAAGACCTGGTCGACGCCGTGCGCCAGGTGCTCCGAAGCCGGATGCAGGGAGATCCCGTGCGCCTCGAGATCGAGCGCGACGCGAGCGACGCGCTGGTCGAGCGGCTCCGTCGCTCGCTCGGCCTCGACCCGGAAGAGGTCTACCGCGCGCAGGCGCCGCTCGACCTCAAGTTCCTGATCGACTTCGCGCGGCTCCCGTCGCTTCCCGCGCCGCGCGCGAAGCCATGGCCGCCGCAGCCGACGCCCGACATTCCGCCCGGGGAGGCGCTCTGGGACGCGATCGCGGAGCGGGACCGGCTCCTCTTCCATCCCTACGAGACGTTCGAGCCGGTCCTCCGGCTGCTCCGCCTGGCCGCGGAGGATCCGGCGGTCCTCGCCATCAAGCAGATCCTCTATCGCACCTCCTCGACGTCGGAAGTGGTGCGCGCGCTCGAGCGCGCCGCGGAGAACGGAAAGCAGGTGACCGTGCTCGTCGAGCTCCAGGCGCGGTTCGACGAGGAGCGGAACGTCGGGTGGGCGCGGCGCCTCGAGGACGCCGGGGCGCAGGTGCTCTACGGCTTGGCCGGGCTCAAGACGCACGCGAAGGCGCTCCTCATCGTTCGCCGCGGCGCGAACGGCATCGAGCGCTACGCGCACGTCGGCACGGGGAACTACAACGAGCGGACCGTGCTCGAGTACTCCGACCTGAGTCTCCTGAGCGCGGACGAGGATCTCTGCGCCGACCTGACCGGATTCTTCAACGTGGTCACGGGCGTCTCCGAGCCGCTCGCGTGGAGGCGCATCTCGATGGCGCCGCTCGGGCTCCGCTCGCGCTTCCTCTCCCTGATCCGCCGGGAGATCGACAAGTCGACGCCCGAGGAGCCGGGGCAGATCCGCGCCAAGATGAACGCCCTCGTCGACGTGAAGATCGTCGACGCGCTCTACGAGGCGTCGCGCGCGGGCGTGCGGATCGATCTCAACGTGCGCGGCTCCTGCCTCCTCCGCCCGGGAGTGCCGGGGCTCTCGGAGACGATCCGCGTCGTGACGATCGTCGACCGCTTCCTCGAGCACGGCCGCATCTTCGAGTTCCGAAACGGGGGCGATCCGGAGCTCTTCATCGGGAGCGCCGACTGGATGCCCCGGAACCTCGACCGCCGCGTCGAGCTGATGATCCCGATCGTCGATCCAGGCCATCGGACCCGGCTCTCGGGCATCCTCGACGTCCTCTTCGCGGACAACGTGAAGGCGCGCGAGCTCAAGGCGGACGGCACGCTCGGGCGCCGCGACGGGCGGCGGAAGCCGCTCCGGGCGCAGGAGGTCTTCTGGGAGGAGGCGCGGGCGGGCGCCGCGCGGGCCGAGGATCCCGACCGGAGCGTCTTTCAGCCCTTGATGCGGGCCCCCACGGCGGGGTAGTTCTCTCGCATCGTGTCGTCGCCGCGGCAGGGACCAAACCACGGAAGGGGGATCCCATGGCGAGCTGGGTGGAACGCGTCGTCGGGGCCGCGCGGCTGAACGTCGCGACCTACGAGGAAGTGGAAGCGGACAAGGGCGCCAACTGGCAGGCGATGTCGGTCGTGATCCTGTCGGCGATCTGCGCTGGGATCGGGGGCGTCAGGGCGGGTGGCGCTGGCATCGTCGCCGGGACGATCGGGGCGCTCCTCGGCTGGGTGCTCTGGGCGGCGCTCGTCTGGCTGATCGGGACGAAGATGCTCCCGACCAAGGAGACCGTGTCGGACGTGGGCGAGCTGCTCCGTACGACCGGCTTCGCGGCGGGGCCCGGAATGATCCGCATCCTCGGCGTCCTTCCGCTCCTCGGCTGGATCGCGAACTGGGTGGCGTGGATCTGGATGCTCGCGACCATGGTCGTCGCGGTGCGCCAGGCGCTCGACTATCCGACCACCGGACGCGCGATCCTGGTCTGCGCCATCGGCTGGGTGATCGTCCTCGCGGCGACCCTCTGGGCGGCGGCGCTCATCGGCGTGGCGCTCTTCGGCGCCGGCGCGATGCACCCGAGCGGAGGCGCGTGAGGGCCGCCAACCCCTAGGCGAGGGGCGCCGTCCCGGGCTCCTCGCCCCGATCCCCCGGTGTGGCCGCCCGGACACAGGGTGTTCCGGCGGCGCCATTCTGACAGCCGCGTTCCCTCGACGCCTCCTCGTAAGTCGTTGTTTTCCAACGCGGAATCCCCTGGCATATCGCCTGCATTGGACGGAAGCGTTCGCACGTCATCCTCATCAACGGAGGGAACCATGAAAGCCTTGTGGCGCTTCCAAACCGAACGGCCGGCGGCCGGGCGTGGCATTCGCCCGGTGGCGTCGTTCCTGACCACCGCCGTCCTCGTCGGCTTCGCGCTCGCCGGCGCCCGTCCCGCCGTGGCGGGATCGGACCTCGCCTACCAGGGCGCGCCGCTCTTCACCGCGCCCGCGTCGGACGACGGGTCGTGGAACGACGGCGGATCGTCCCGCAGCGTCCTCTTCACCGCCGCGAGCGAGCGGCCGATCCGGCACCGCAGGCCGGACGCCTATCGCACGTACGACTACACGCCGCACTACTTCGCCTCGCTCGGGGTGGGCACGTTCGATCCCTCCGAGCAGCCGGGGAGCGGCTTCTACTTCAACGGCACCGTCGGGAGCGAGGTCTACGATCCGATCGACCTCGGGCTCGGCCTCTCCTGGTATCACCGCTCGACCGGCGGATCGCAGGTGATCAGCAACTACACCGACCCGGCCGGCAACACCGGACAGCGCGTCGTGGAGACGTCGTCGGTGAAGACCGACCTCGTGCCGATCATGGGCTTCCTGCGCGTCCGCTTCCCGACCGGCTCCTCGGTGCAGCCCTACGTGGGCGCCGGGATCGGCTGGGAGTGGCTGACCGTCGACGGCACGGACAGCCAGGGCTTCGACTTCCGCGACGAATACGACGGCTTCGGCGCCCAGTTCTTCGGCGGGGCCCAGTTCACCGTGGCGCCGAACGTCTCGGTCTACGGAGAGGGGGTCTACAACGCCAGCACCGTGAAGGACACGTTCTACGATCCCACCTTCGGCGGGAACGTGCGCGACGAGATCGACATGAACGGCGCGGCCCTCCATGGCGGCCTCAAGTTCCGGTTCTAGTTGTCCTGCATGGGGTTGATGCGCTACCTTGACCGACGGGCGAGTCGGTGGCATCGAATGCCGGCAGGGCAACGACCGAAGCGATACCACGGAGGGGCAGCGATGAAGATTCGAAACGGGTTGCGGATGGGAATGGTCGCGGCGGTGATGGGGCTCGGAACCCTCGGAGGGTGGAGCCCCGCGGCGCTCGCGGCGCCGCCGGCCGATCAGCAACGCGAGGCGTCGCTTGGATTCAAGGGACTCGGCGCGAGCCTCGGCCTCGTCGACCCCGAGGGGGCGAGCAGCACGGTCTCGTTCGGCGTGCACATCGACGGCGGCGAGTTCGTGCGCAACGTGCACTTGACGCCGCTGGTCGAGTACTGGAAGGTCGGCGTCGGCGGCAGCGATCTCAGCGACTTCGCGCTCGGCACGGACGTGACGCTCGATTTCCCGCTCCAGAACAGCCGCGTCGTGCCGTACGCGGGCGGCGGCCTCGGCATCAACTGGCTCAAGGTGAGCACGCCCCTGGTGGACAACAGCGACACCAAGCTCGGCCTGAATCTCCTGGGCGGCATCCGGAACGACGTGATGCCGAATTTCTCGCTGTTCGGGGAGCTTCGCTACAACTTCGTCTCCGACGCGAACCAGTTGAAGATCCTCGGCGGCTTCACGTACCACTTCATCTACTGATCGATCGGTAGGGACAACCGGAGGGAGATCCCATGCGATACCTCAAATACGTCGCCGTGGCGCTCTTCGCCCTCGTCCTGACGGTGGGCCTGTCGGCCTGCTCGAAGAAGGCGGAGACGGACACGAGCGCGACAACCGAAGAGAACCCCGCGACCACGGCGGAGACGCCGGCCGCGGACCAGACCCAGGCCACGGCGCCCCCGGCGGAGACGCCGGCCGCCCCGGCCCCGACCTCGACGACCACGAAGACGAAGACCACCACGACCACGAAGACCACGACGACGTCGAGAGCCGTGAACGCGACGGCGGCGACGCCGAAGTCGCTCGAGCTGCCCGCGGGCACCCAGTTCGACGTGGTCATGGCGACCCCGGTCGACACGCGGACGTCGAACGTCGGCGACAAGATCGAGGCCAAGCTGGCCGCGCCGCTCGTCGTGAACGGCCGGACGGTCGCGAACCAGGACGCCATGATCCGCGGCGAGATCTCCGAGCTGACGCGCGCGAGCCGCGCGAAGAGCGAAGAGGATCGCGCGGGCGTCAAGTTCCTCTTCACGTCGCTCGAGACGATCGACGGCGAGAAGGTCCTCCATGCCACGGTGACGAATTCCGAAGGCCGGATGATCGCCAAGTCGACCAGCACCCGTGACAAGCTCCTGATCGGCGGCGGCGCGCTCGCCGGCGCCATCGTCGGCAAGGTCGCGGGCAAGGACACGAAGAGCACGATCCTGGGCGCGGTCGGCGGCGCGGTGCTCGGCACCGGCGTCGTCCTCGCGGCGAAGGGACACGAGCTCGAGGTGCCGGCGGGCTCCAAGGTGAGCCTCCGGGTCGACGAGCCGATCACGATCGTCGAGAAGTAAGCGGCGATGGGCGGCGCCGGGTTCCTGCTCCGGAACCCGCTCCTCGACATCGTCGCCCGCACCGCCGTCATCTACCTGACGCTCCTCGTGGGGCTCCGCCTCACGGGGAAGCGCCAGGTAGGGCAGCTCACGCCGTTCGACCTCCTCCTGCTCCTCCTCCTCGCGAACGCGGTCCAGAACGCCATGGTCGGGCCCGATACGTCGGTCGCCGGCGGGCTGATCGCCGCGGCCACGCTCTTCGGCGCGAACGCGGTCGTGGCGCGCCTCGTGCGTCGAAGCAAGCGGACGGCGACGCTCGTCGAGGGAACCCCGACGCTCCTCGTCCGGCACGGCCGGATGCTGGAGGAGAACCTGGACCGCGAGGGAATCACGCGGGAGGACCTCCTCCGCGCGCTTAGGGAGCACGGCGTGGACGCCGTGGAGGCGGTGCGGAGCGCCATCCTGGAAGTAGACGGGACCGTCAGCGTCCTCCGTGAGGACGAATTCCCGGCCACTCCCCGTCCCCACCACCGCATTCGGGGTATCCGCCGCCACGCCTCATGAGTGGTAGGATGGGCGCTCGCGTCCCGACTCCCGGCGAAACCAGCGGAGCGCACCCCATGTCCGATCCGTCTCCCTCATCGGGCAGTGACCGCCGCGCGCGGGCCCGCAACATCGCGGGCGGCGCGCGGTCGCTTCCCGAGCCGCTCCGGACGGCCTTCATCGAACGCGCGTGCGCCGGCGACGAGGAGCTGCGGCGCGAGGTCGATTCGCTG
>DASVDZ010000040.1:0-3209 GCA_036380835.1 Candidatus Eiseniibacteriota bacterium
CGCGGATCGCGGAGGTACTCGGCAAGCGTCGTTTCATAGATGATCGGGCGGTCCTCGGTGTACTGGTGTCCCTGGACGCACGCGAGCGGCGTGCGACGCCCCGCGCGCGAGACGCGAGCCTGGATCCCGGTCAACCCCACGCGGCCCCCGGTGGCCTCGGCCATCGCGTACCCGCTCTGGCCGAGCCGGTCGCCGACCCGGCCCGCGGCGGTGCGGCCGTACCCGAGCGCGACCGCGACGACGTCGGGGTGGAGCCCCGGCTGCACGACGACCGGCAGATCGATCTTCGCGTGCCCGACGTCCACCGTGACGACGTCCGCGTGCATGCCGGGCGAGTCGGTCGTCTGGCCCACGCCGAGCTTCTTCGCGCGGGACGGCGCCATCGCGGCGAAGTTCTCCCAGCAGACCTTCGCGACGGGATCGGGCAGCTCCTGGAGCCACGCGTTGTTCGCGCTCCGCCCGTCGTACATCGTGACCGGCGTATAGAGGACGAGCGAGAGCGAGCCCTCCGGACCCTCGGGGGCCGGCGCCGGAAGCGAGGCGAGGGACGCCGAGCGGAACGCGCGCGACGCGGCGATCCCCTCGCCGGCCGAGGCCAGGACGCCGGTGCGGAGCGCCCCCTCCCAGAAGAGGTCGAAGGGCGCCGCCGCGTTCGACTTCGGGTAGACCTCGGTCCGCCAGCGCTCCCGCAGGTACTCGTGGTAGCTCCCGGCGGTCTCGGCGAGCGGTCCCTTCCCCACGTAGCGCGCCCAGGCAAGGAGGGTATCCTGGAGCGACCGCGAATCGTAGAGCGGCGCGATCGCCGGCTGCGTGAGCGAGAGCACCCCCGCGCGCGGCTCGTGATCGTTCCACGACTCGAGGTAGTGCGTCGCCGGACCGACCGCGTCCGCCAGACGGGCGGTCTCGTCGGCCCGATCGGCGAGGCTCACGATCAACGGCACGCGCTTCGCCGCCTCGGCGAACCCGACGGCCGCGGGCAGCGTGAACGCGGGGTTCGTCCCGGTGACGATCAGCGCCTTCACCTCGCCCGCCCGCATCCGCTCGACGAGGCCGAGCATCGCCTCCTCCGAGCCCGCGGACTGGAGGGAGGGGTTCGCCCCGTCGACCGTGATCCCCTCGTTGCCGAGCGCGCTGTTCAGGAGATTCGCGGCGAGCTGGAGCGCGACGGCGTGCGCCGCCGGCGCCGCCTGCGGCCCCGCGAGCACCAGGCTCTTGCCGTGCGCCTGCCAGAGCTCGTCGGCGATCGTCGTGATGGTGCCGGGCTCGAGCCCCGCATCGGCCTCCACCTTGTCGGCGCCGTAGGGGCGGACGGCCGCCACCGCCGCCGCGTCCCCGGCCAGGGGCGAGCGCGGCTCGCGCACCAGGAGCTCGTTCGCGATCGCCATCGCGATCGGGAAGAGATGCTCGGGCTTCGTGATCACGCGCTCGTCCGCGTTCGTCCCGGTCAGCGTCAGGATCGGCTCGATCGCGATGACGCGCGACATCGACCCCGCCTCCGGGCGGCGCCGCGAGGCGAAATCCCGCGCGAACTCGACCGGAGAGAGGAGCGTGCCGAGCGGGTCGGCGCCGAGCGTGACGAGCACGTCGGCCCGGTCGAGACGATAGCGGGGGACGAGTCGTTCTCCGTACGACAGCTCCTGCGCCCGGGCCGTCGCGTCGGTCGAGACGGCGTCGTAGACGACGTGCTCGGACGACGGGAAGATCGCGAGGAACTCCCGGATCAAAGCCTCGGTCGTGGGACTGGTCAGCGTGCCGGTGAGGAGGACGACCTTGCCGCCGCCGGCGGCCGCCTGCTTGAGCGGCACGATGACGCGCTTGTCGACCACGCCCCAGGTGGAGGCGGTGGTCTTCCCCGTCGCGCGGTCGACCGTGACGGGTCCGCGGAGACGGTCCGGGTCGTAGAGGTTGAGGAGCGACGCCTGGCCGCGCGCGCAGAGGCCGCCGCGGCTCACCGGGTGGTCCGGATTCCCCTCCAGCTTGATCGGCCGCCCCTCGCGCGTCTTCACGAGGAGGCCGCACGCCGCGGGGCACTCCTCGCACGTCGAGGCGTACCAGACCGCGTTCCCCGGGGTCACCTCCTCCGGCGCCTTCACGTAGGGGAGGATCTTCTCGACCGGCCTCCGGGCGCAGCCCGCGGCCAGGAACGCCGCGCCCGCCCCCATCAGCTTCAGGAACTCGCGACGGGACGGCTGCTCGGTCGCCTCTTCCGACGGAGTGAGGAACTCCCGCCCGCGCAACTCCTCGACGGCCGCTTCCCCCTCGTACTGGGCGATCGTGGTCCAGTGCTTCGGGCGCTCTACATGTGGCATGTGTTGCACTCCGTGGAGGCCTGATTCTGGCGATGGCACTGGATGCACCACCCCATCTTGAGGCTCGCGGCCTGCCCGACCTCGTCCATCGTCTGGACCTCGCCGTGGCACTTCTGGCACGGGAATCCCTTGGCCACGTGCCACCGGTGGCTGAAGTAGACGTAGTCGGGAAGCCGGTGGACCCGAACCCACTCGACGGGCTTGTTCTCCTGATAGAGTTTCGTCAGCTGCTGGATGGCCGGACGCTCGGCGCGCGCCACGATGTGGCAGTTCATGCAGACGTTCATCGCGGGGACGGTGGCGTGGCGGGACCGCTCCGCGTTCGAATGGCAGTAGAGACAGGGAATCTTGCGCGTCCCCGCGTGCAGCTTGTGGCTGAACGGGATGGGCTGCTGCGGCGTGTAGCCGACGTTGCTGAAGGCATCGAAGAACGCCCACGCGCCGACCGCGAGCAAGGCGAGCACGAGAAGTGGAACGACAGCTTTCGAGCTACGATCGCTCACCGGTGCCGGCAGTGCCTTCTCAGGTTCGGGACGCGTGACGGGACGAGGCGTGTCGCGAAAAAACTTTGTGAATCCTGTCACCAAGTGGGACGGAAGTCAAGCGGCTTGACGCGCCGCGCGGGCGGCCCGTGTCGAGACGGCGGGAGAATACGGGAGCGCGTCGCCCCGCGCCAGCCCGTTGTGGCGCCGGTTGCCGGTCCGCGCTCCGCTCTCTATACTCGCCGCGAGGTGACCTCCCCCACGAGTGGCCCCACCGCGCGCCGGATCGATCTGCGCGCCCCCGCTCCCGGCTCGGCGCCGTCCGTCGAGACGCCGGCCCTCTCGACCTTTGTCGCGCCGGCGTTGACCGGGCGATCGGAGCCGCTCGACCCGGCCTCGCGCGCCGGCCATGGCGCGG
>DASVDZ010000041.1:0-5053 GCA_036380835.1 Candidatus Eiseniibacteriota bacterium
GCCCAGTCGAGCACGCGGCGCACGACCTGGCGGCGAAAGACCTCGGGGAGGCGGGCGTAGTGACGCGCGTAGAGGGCGCCGTAGTAGCGATCGTAGCCGCCGAAGAGCTCGTCGCCTCCGTCGCCTCCCACCGCCACCTTCACCTCCCGCCGCGTCAGCGCGGCGAGGTGGAAGAGGCACGCGCTCAGGGGATCCGAGGGCTCATCGAGGTGGTAGACGAAGCGGGGGAGGCCGGCGATGACGTCGCCGCCCAGCGTTCCCTCGAAGTGCTCCGTGCCGTACCGCCGCGAGACGGAACGGGCCGCCGGCGCCTCGTCGTAGACGCCGTAGGGCAGCCCGTAGGAGAAGGTCTTGAACGGCCCGTCGTGGAGCGCGCTCACCATCGCCGTGACGATGCCCGAGTCGATCCCGCCGCTCAGGAAGGCGCCCACCGGAACGTCGCTCACCAGGTGGAGCCGGACCGACTCGCGAACCTCCGCGTCCAGCGCCTCGAGCGCCTCCGCTTCGCCCAGGTCGAGCTTCGGCTCGTAGGCGAGCGACCAGTAGCGCCTCGTCCGCACGCCCCGCGCGTCGGCTTCGAGCACGTGCGCGGGGGGGAGCTTGTGGATCCCCGCGAACATCGAACGGGGATCGGCGATGATGCGGAGCGTGAAGTACTCGTCGAGGGCCTGCGGGTCGACCGCGCGGAACGCCGGTTCCACGGCGAGGATCGCCTTGATCTCCGACGCGAAGAAGAACCGCCCGTTCCGCTCGGCCCAGTAGAGCGGCTTCTGGCCGAGGTGGTCCCGCGCGAGAAACAGGCGCCGGCGCGGCCGGTCCCAGATCGCGAACGCGAACATGCCGCGGAGATGATCGACCAGCGCGGCCCCGTACTCCTCGTAAAGGTGGACCAGGACCTCGGTATCGCCCGTCGTCCGGAAGACGTGGCCTTTTCCGAGGAGCCGGTCCCGAAGCTCCCGGTAGTTGTAGATCTCCCCGTTCAGCATGACCCAGAGCGACTCGTCCTCGTTGGGGATCGGCTGCGTCCCCGTCACGAGGTCGATGATCGCGAGCCGGCGAAAGCCGAAACCGAGCCCCGCCTCGACGTGCGTCGTGGCCTCGTCCGGACCGCGGTGGGCGATCGTCTCCGCCATCCGCTCCACCTCGACCGGCCGCGCGCCCCCCGCGTCCAGGATCCCGGCGATCCCGCACACGTCAGTCGGTTGGGCGCGGCGGGAAGGGAAGCGAGGTCACGCCAGGAGGCCCTCCGCCCGATAGGCCTCGATCGTGCGGCGGACTCCCTCGGCGACGTCCACGCGCGGATGGAACCCGAGCGCGCGGCCCGCCTTCGCGGTGTCGAACGCGTAGTCGTGCGCGAAGAAGTTGACGCGCCGTGGATAGATGGGCGGCTGGACCTTGAGCGGGCGGCAGGCCGCCTCGACCAGGACCGACGCGAGCCAGACAGGGCCATAGGGAACGTGGCGCCGGGGCTCGGGGACGTTCATCTCGCGGGCGATCGTCGCGACCAGATCGACGAGGCGGATCGGGGACGGCCCCGCGAGGAGGAAGACCTCGCCGACCGCCGCCGGCAGCTCCTGCGCCGCGATCATGCCGTCGAGCAGGTCGTCGATGTAGATCATGTGGCGCCGTCCGCGCCCGCTCCCCAGGTAGACGAACTTCCCGCTCCCGACCATCTGGAAGAGCTTGAGGAGGCGCCGGTCGCCGGGGCCGTAGACGTCGGCCGGCCGCACGGCGGTCGCCTCCAAGGCGTCCCGGCGGCACTCCTCGACGATCCATTGCTCGGCGGCGGCCTTCGTGCGCTGGTAGATGTCGTGCGGCCGATAGGGCACCGTCTCGTCCACGACGCGGCCCTTCACGTCGCCGGTCACCCCCATCGTGCTGCAGTAGACGAACCGCCGGGCTCCGCCGCGGCGGCACGCGGCGACCAGGTCCTTCGTGGCGCTCACGTTGGTGTCCCAGAATACCCGGTCGGGAACGTCCGCCTCGCGCATCGTCGCGGCGACGTGGTGGACGACGTCGACGCCGTCGATCGCGGCGCCGTGGAGCGAGCGATCGGCGACGGTCCCCTCGATCAGCGAGGCGCCCCGCGCGACGAGGTCGTCGGCGTTCGAGCGCTCCGCGGGGGTCTGGATCAGGGAGAGGAGGCGCACCGAGTGGCCCGCGCCGAGCAGCCGCCGGGCGAGCCCGGAGCCGATGAAGCCGGTGCCGCCAGTTATGAGCACGCGCATAAGCATCATAGAATATCACAAGGACGTCCGACCTGCACAACGCGGCCGAGCGGCGGCGTGGCGCCGCGGGCCGCGCCGCCCTATACTGCGCGCGTGGACACGACCCGGGGACGCCGTCCCTGAACATCCTCACGTTCAATTACGAATATCCGCCACTCGGGGGAGGAGGCGGCGTCGTCCACGCGCTGATCGCCGAGGAGCTCGCCAAGCGACATCACGTGGCCGTCGTCACGTCGGCCTACGGGGACCTGCCTTCGCGCGAGACTCGCGGCGGCGTCGAGATCGCCCGGGTCCCGATCCTCGGCCGCGGCGATCCCAGCGCGGCCTCGCTCGTCTCCATGCTGAGCTATCCTCCCGCGGCGTGGATCGCCGCGGCGCGCCTGATGCGGGGCCGCCGGTACGACCTCATCAACTCCCACTTCGCGGTGCCGACCGGGCCCGGGTCGGTCCCCGTGGCGTGGACCGCCCGGATCCCGCACGTGCTGAGCCTGCATGGCGGCGACATCTACGACCCGTCCAAGCGCCTCTCGCCGCATCGTCTCTTTCCCTTGCGCTGGGCCGTGACCGCCGTGCTGCGCGCGTCCCACGCGGTCGTCGCCCAGTCGCAGAACACGAAGGAGAACGCCTACCGGTATTACGATTTCCGAGGACCGATCGAGATCATCCCGCTGGGGATCCGCCAGCCGACCTACCGGCCCGCGTCGCGCGCGGCGCTGGGGCTCCCCGAATCGGCGTTCCTGGCCGTGACGGTCGGCCGCCTCGTCAAACGGAAGGGGCTGGACCAGCTCCTCCTGGCCTTCACGCGCCCCGAGTGCGCCGCCTTCCACCTCGCGATCGTCGGCGCGGGCCCGGAACTGGAGTCGCTCCGCCAGCGGGCCGCCGCGCTCGGACTCGGCGAGCGGGTGCGATTCACGGGCCGCGTCGAGGAGGAGCGGAAGTGGCAGATCTTGGAGTGCTCCGACGCGTACGTCTCGGCGACCCTCCACGAGGGGTTCGGCCTGGTCTACCTCGAGGGCATGGCGGCGGGCCTCCCGGTGGTGACCCCCGACCACGGGGGTCAGGTCGATTTCCTCAGGGAGGGGGAGACCGGATACATGGTCCCGGCCGGCGACGTGCCGGCGCTCGCCGCGGCGATCGCGCGTCTCGCCGCGGATCCGGCCTCGGCCAAGCGGATGGGCGCGGAGAATCGCCGTCGCGCGCCGGACCACCGGATCGAGCGATGCGCCGAGGCGTACGAGGCGCTCTTCGAACGATTGGTCGCGCCGCGCCGGAGGCGGACGTGACCTTCGTGGTCGAGACGATCCGCGATCGCGGGCGCCTCGAGGCGCTGCGGGACGATTGGGACGCCCTCTCCGCGGGCACGCCCGACCGCTCCCCGTTCCTCACCTACGATTGGTTTCGCTGTTGCCTCGAGGACTCGGAGGGGGCCGAGCTCTTCGTCCTCGCGGCCCGCGAGGGGGACCGGCTCGTCGGGATCGCGCCGCTCTGCCGGGAGAGGCTCCGCATCCGCTGGCGGCGGGCGCGGGCGATCGGCTTCCTCCGCTGCCGCGAGACCCCCCAGGCCGATCTCGTGGTGGAGCCCGCCCGGCGCGCGGCGGTCCTCGACGCGATCCTCCGGCACCTCCACGAAGCCGAACGAGCCTCATGGGACCTGCTCTTGCTCACCCCCTGGCTCGAGACCTCCGCCAACCTCTCCTTGGTGCGGGAGTGGATCGACGCGTCCGGGGCACGGCGCCTCGAGCGGCAGGCATCGCTCGCCCCCGTCGTCCCGATCTCGGGGACGTGGGACGAGTTCTGGAAGGGGCGCTCCTACCTCTTTCGAAAATCGCGTCGGGGCATCCTGAAGCGGATGCAACGCGTCGGGGAAGTCGAGATCGAATGCCACCGCGCGGACCCGCGCGGCGAGGCGCTCCAAGCGCTGTTCGACGTCTCCGATCGAAGCTGGAAGCGGGCCGAAGGGAAGGCGGTGACGAGCCGCGAGGAGTCGAAACGGTTCTTCCGGGCGCTCACCGAGACCGCCGGGCGCCACGACTGGCTCCGCCTCTGGATCCTCCGCGTGAACGGGACCCCGATCGCGACGGAATACGACCTGGCGCAGGACGGCGTCGTCTACGCGCTGCGCGCCGACTTCGACCAGTCCCACGCGTCCTTCTCGCCGGGAGCCTACCTCGAATACCACCTCCTCGAGCGGCTCTTCGAGGAGGGGAACCGCGCCTACCACGCGGGGCCCGGGTCGGACACGTACAAGCTCCGATGGACGGAGGAGCAGCGCCGCTGCGTCACGTTCATCACGTTCAACCGAGGGTGGAGCGCCGCCCTCCTGTGGCTCGCGGAGGGTTGGGCGGTACCGCGTCTAAAGGGCGTCCGGGATCGCCTGTTCCGAAGCGAACCCGTCGAGCGGGCGTGAACATCCTCTATCTGGCCCACCGGATCCCGTATCCGCCGCACACCGGCGACAAGGTCCGCTCCTTCCACCAGATTCGCCACCTCGCCAGGAACAACCGGATCTCTCTGGTCTGCTTCGTGGACGATCGATCGGATCTCGAGCACGTCGCGACGCTCGGCCGCTGGTGCTCGACCGTGGACGCCGTCTACCGGTCGCGCCGCGCCGCGCAGCTCGCCGGGCTCCGCGGGCTCTGGACGGGACGCTCCCTGGCCGTGACCGCGTTCCAGAGCGGAGCGCTCGAGCGGAAGCTCAAGGAGCGCTGCCGCGAGCCGTTCGACGCGATCGTCGCCTTCACGGCCGTGATGGCCCCCTATGGCGATCGGGCCCGCGCCGCGGCGCGGATCGTCGACTTCGTCGACGTCGACTCGGAGAAGTGGCG